>NZ_CP168522.1:6067500-6974647 GCF_047324915.1 Pseudomonas sp. Pseusp16
ACACACCGCCCGTCACACCATGGGAGTGGGTTGCACCAGAAGTAGCTAGTCTAACCTTCGGGAGGACGGTTACCACGGTGTGATTCATGACTGGGGTGAAGTCGTAACAAGGTAGCCGTAGGGGAACCTGCGGCTGGATCACCTCCTTAATCGACGACTCAGCTGCTCCATAAGTTCCCACACGAATTGCTTGATTCATTGAAGAAGACGATAAGAAGCAGCCCGAAATTGGGTCTGTAGCTCAGTTGGTTAGAGCGCACCCCTGATAAGGGTGAGGTCGGCAGTTCGAATCTGCCCAGACCCACCAATTTTGTGTGGGAAACGCCTGTAGAAATACGGGGCCATAGCTCAGCTGGGAGAGCGCCTGCCTTGCACGCAGGAGGTCAACGGTTCGATCCCGTTTGGCTCCACCACTACTGCTTCTGATTGTGTAAAGCTTAGAAATGAGCATTCCATCGATGATGGTGAATGTTGATTTCTAGTCTTTGACTAGTTCGTTCTTTAAAAATTTGGGTATGTGATAGAAAGATAGACTGAACGTTACTTTCACTGGTAGCGGATCAGGCTAAGGTAAAATTTGTGAGTTGCTCTATGAGCAAGTGCGAATTTTCGGCGAATGTCGTCTTCATAGTATAACCAGATTGCTTGGGGTTATATGGTCAAGTGAAGAAGCGCATACGGTGGATGCCTTGGCAGTCAGAGGCGATGAAAGACGTGGTAGCCTGCGAAAAGCTTCGGGGAGTCGGCAAACAGACTTTGATCCGGAGATGTCTGAATGGGGGAACCCAGCCATCATAAGATGGTTATCTTGTACTGAATACATAGGTGCAAGAGGCGAACCAGGGGAACTGAAACATCTAAGTACCCTGAGGAAAAGAAATCAACCGAGATTCCCTTAGTAGTGGCGAGCGAACGGGGACTAGCCCTTAAGTGGCTTTGAGATTAGCGGAACGCTCTGGAAAGTGCGGCCATAGTGGGTGATAGCCCTGTACGCGAAAATCTCTTGGTCATGAAATCGAGTAGGACGGAGCACGAGAAACTTTGTCTGAATATGGGGGGACCATCCTCCAAGGCTAAATACTACTGACTGACCGATAGTGAACTAGTACCGTGAGGGAAAGGCGAAAAGAACCCCGGAGAGGGGAGTGAAATAGATCCTGAAACCGTATGCGTACAAGCAGTGGGAGCCCACTTTGTTGGGTGACTGCGTACCTTTTGTATAATGGGTCAGCGACTTATTTTCAGTGGCGAGCTTAACCGAATAGGGGAGGCGTAGCGAAAGCGAGTCTTAATAGGGCGTCTAGTCGCTGGGAATAGACCCGAAACCGGGCGATCTATCCATGGGCAGGTTGAAGGTTAGGTAACACTGACTGGAGGACCGAACCGACTACCGTTGAAAAGTTAGCGGATGACCTGTGGATCGGAGTGAAAGGCTAATCAAGCTCGGAGATAGCTGGTTCTCCTCGAAAGCTATTTAGGTAGCGCCTCATGTATCACTGTAGGGGGTAGAGCACTGTTTCGGCTAGGGGGTCATCCCGACTTACCAAACCGATGCAAACTCCGAATACCTACAAGTGCCGAGCATGGGAGACACACGGCGGGTGCTAACGTCCGTCGTGAAAAGGGAAACAACCCAGACCGTCAGCTAAGGTCCCAAAGTTATGGTTAAGTGGGAAACGATGTGGGAAGGCTTAGACAGCTAGGAGGTTGGCTTAGAAGCAGCCACCCTTTAAAGAAAGCGTAATAGCTCACTAGTCGAGTCGGCCTGCGCGGAAGATGTAACGGGGCTCAAACCATACACCGAAGCTACGGGTATCACGCAAGTGATGCGGTAGAGGAGCGTTCTGTAAGCCTGTGAAGGTGAGTTGAGAAGCTTGCTGGAGGTATCAGAAGTGCGAATGCTGACATGAGTAACGACAATGGGTGTGAAAAACACCCACGCCGAAAGACCAAGGTTTCCTGCGCAACGTTAATCGACGCAGGGTTAGTCGGTCCCTAAGGCGAGGCTGAAAAGCGTAGTCGATGGAAAACAGGTTAATATTCCTGTACTTCTGGTTATTGCGATGGAGGGACGGAGAAGGCTAGGCCAGCTTGGCGTTGGTTGTCCAAGTTTAAGGTGGTAGGCTGAGATCTTAGGTAAATCCGGGATCTTAAGGCCGAGAGCTGATGACGAGTTACCCTTTGGGTGACGAAGTGGTTGATGCCATGCTTCCAAGAAAAGCTTCTAAGCTTCAGATAACCAGGAACCGTACCCCAAACCGACACAGGTGGTTGGGTAGAGAATACCAAGGCGCTTGAGAGAACTCGGGTGAAGGAACTAGGCAAAATGGCACCGTAACTTCGGGAGAAGGTGCGCCGGTGAGGGTGAAGCATTTACTGCGTAAGCCCACGCCGGTCGAAGATACCAGGCCGCTGCGACTGTTTATTAAAAACACAGCACTCTGCAAACACGAAAGTGGACGTATAGGGTGTGACGCCTGCCCGGTGCCGGAAGGTTAATTGATGGGGTTAGCTAACGCGAAGCTCTTGATCGAAGCCCCGGTAAACGGCGGCCGTAACTATAACGGTCCTAAGGTAGCGAAATTCCTTGTCGGGTAAGTTCCGACCTGCACGAATGGCGTAACGATGGCGGCGCTGTCTCCACCCGAGACTCAGTGAAATTGAAATCGCTGTGAAGATGCAGTGTATCCGCGGCTAGACGGAAAGACCCCGTGAACCTTTACTATAGCTTTGCACTGGACTTTGAATTTGCTTGTGTAGGATAGGTGGGAGGCTTTGAAGCGTGGACGCCAGTTCGCGTGGAGCCATCCTTGAAATACCACCCTGGCAACTTTGAGGTTCTAACTCAGGTCCGTTATCCGGATCGAGGACAGTGTATGGTGGGTAGTTTGACTGGGGCGGTCTCCTCCTAAAGAGTAACGGAGGAGTACGAAGGTGCGCTCAGACCGGTCGGAAATCGGTCGTAGAGTATAAAGGCAAAAGCGCGCTTGACTGCGAGACAGACACGTCGAGCAGGTACGAAAGTAGGTCTTAGTGATCCGGTGGTTCTGTATGGAAGGGCCATCGCTCAACGGATAAAAGGTACTCCGGGGATAACAGGCTGATACCGCCCAAGAGTTCATATCGACGGCGGTGTTTGGCACCTCGATGTCGGCTCATCACATCCTGGGGCTGAAGCCGGTCCCAAGGGTATGGCTGTTCGCCATTTAAAGTGGTACGCGAGCTGGGTTTAGAACGTCGTGAGACAGTTCGGTCCCTATCTGCCGTGGACGTTTGAGATTTGAGAGGGGCTGCTCCTAGTACGAGAGGACCGGAGTGGACGAACCTCTGGTGTTCCGGTTGTCACGCCAGTGGCATTGCCGGGTAGCTATGTTCGGAAAAGATAACCGCTGAAAGCATCTAAGCGGGAAACTTGCCTCAAGATGAGATCTCACTGGAGCCTTGAGCTCCCTGAAGGGCCGTCGAAGACTACGACGTTGATAGGTTGGGTGTGTAAGCGCTGTGAGGCGTTGAGCTAACCAATACTAATTGCCCGTGAGGCTTGACCATATAACACCCAAGCAATTTGCTTACTTCGAAAGAAGCATCAGATTGCGGTGTGTGAAGACGAAAGAACCGAAAGTTCGACGCTCACAAAACACCGATTTCCATCACATACCCAATTTGCTGAAGCGAGGCCCTCCGGTCACGACTCAGTACCCGAATTTCTTGACGACCATAGAGCGTTGGAACCACCTGATCCCATCCCGAACTCAGCAGTGAAACGATGCATCGCCGATGGTAGTGTGGGGTTTCCCCATGTGAGAGTAGGTCATCGTCAAGATTAAATTCCGAAACCCCTATCTGCGTACGCAGGTAGGGGTTTTGTTTTTGTGCGTGAAAAAACAGGGCTGGCTGTTGCACATTTTGCACAGTTATTTTCAGTTCATGGCACTAGAATAGGGCCAACTTTTTCAGACTCAGAGCCTTTATGCCGGATCCGGTTGACGCCCAAGGGCTGTCAGAATTACCGCTAGACAATCTGGTTGCCTGTCATGAGTGCGACCTGCTCATGCGTAAGCCAGTACTCGCCCATGGCGAAAAAGCCCTGTGCCCGCGCTGTGGCTACGAGCTTTATGCCAATCGCTACAACGTCGTACAGCGCAGCCTTGCCCTGGTCATTGCCGCCCTGCTGTTGTTTATTCCGGCGAACTTTTTACCCATCATGCAACTCAATCTGCTCGGGCAATCTTCGCAAGACACGGTCTGGAGCGGTGTTGTCGCGCTTTTTGACACAGGCATGCAAAGCGTTTCAGTGATCGTGTTCCTGTGCAGCATGGGGATTCCGCTGCTCAAGCTACTGTGCCAATTGGCCGTATTGTTGAGCATCCGTTTTGATGTCGGACGCAGCTACGGCCTGTTGCTCTATCGCATTTATCACCATATACGCGAATGGGGGATGCTCGAGGTTTACTTCATGGGTGTACTCGTAGCGATCGTCAAGCTGGCAGATATGGCAGCAATCACCGTAGGCCTCGGCCTGGCGTGCTTCATTGGTTTGTTGCTGATTCAAGTCTGGCTGGAAGTCGTGATGTCGCCTCACCAGATCTGGCAAGCATTATCAGGAGAGGATGCCCATGCGGGCGATTGATGCAGGCATTCTGATTTGCAAGGAGTGTCATGAATTGAACAGGCAGGAAGCTGATACCGATGAGCAAGTTTGTACGCGCTGCGGAGCGCTGGTGCATGCTCGCAGCCCGAACAGCCTGGTACGGACCTGGGCATTGCTGATTACCGCCGCCATTCTCTACATACCGGCCAATTTGTTGCCGATTATGACCGTGAACTCCTTGGGCAAAGGTGCGCCCAGCACGATCATGGCCGGTGTGATCGAGTTGATGCACTACGGAATGTTCCCCATTGCGGCCGTGGTGTTTATCGCCAGTATCCTGGTGCCCACCTTCAAGCTGGTAGGCATCGCATTACTGCTGTTTTCCGTGCAGCGTCGTCAGCCCCTTTCGGCTCGCCAGCGTATCTGGATGTACCGCTTCATCGAGTTCATCGGCCGCTGGTCGATGCTCGATATCTTTGTGATCGCCATCCTGGTGGCGGTCGTGAATTTTGGACGGCTTGCCAGCATTGAAGCCAATCTTGGCGCCATCGCTTTCGCCACTGTGGTGATTCTGACGATGCTTGCCGCCGTAACTTTCGATCCCCGACTGATTTGGGATAACACGGAGTCGGACGACGACCATGACTGATTTGCCTGTAGCGAAAACCCGACCGGCCTCCAACTGGTCTGCCATTTGGGTGTTGCCCCTGATCGCCTTGATGATCGGTGGCTGGCTCGGCTGGCGTGCTTACACCGAGAATGGCATCGAGATTCAGGTGCGCTTTGAAAGTGGCGAAGGCATTCAGGCCAACAAGACGGAAGTCGTCTACAAGGGCATGTCGGTCGGCAAGGTCAAAAACCTCAAGCTCGATGACGAGGGCAGTTCCAAAGGTGTGATTGCCAGCATCGAAATGAACAAGGACGTAGAGCCATACCTGCGAACCAGCACGCGCTTCTGGCTGGTCAAGCCGAGCGTGACGCTGGCCGGCATTACGGGTCTTGAGACGCTGGTTTCGGGTAACTACGTTGCCATCAGTCCGGGCGAGGGTGAGCCGGTTCGCAAGTTCAAGGCCCTGGCTCAGGAGCCACCGCTCTCCGATGCCCAACCGGGTCTGCACCTGACCATCAAGGCTGATCGCCTGGGTTCGTTGAACCGCGGCAGCCCGGTGTTCTACAAACAGATCAAGGTGGGGCAGATCAAGAGTTACGTGCTCTCCGAAGATCAGAGCACCGTCGAGCTCAAGGTTTTCATCGAGCCGACCTACGCCAAACTGGTGCGCAAACATACGCGTTTCTGGAACGCCAGCGGCATCAGCATCGATGCCAACCTGTCGGGTGTGAAGGTGCGCAGCGAGTCGTTGGCCAGCATCGTCGCCGGTGGTATTGCGTTCGCTACACCTGAAAACCGCAAGGACAGCCCGCCTACTGATCCAAGCCTGCCGTTCAGGCTCTACGAAGACTTCGATGCAGCGGCGGCCGGTATCCGGGTCAAGGTCAAGCTCAGCGACTTCGAAGGCTTGCAGGCCGGTCGTACGCCGGTGATGTACAAAGGCATTCAGGTCGGCAATCTCAAGGCGCTGAAGGTCGATCCCGATCTGTCCGGGGCCACCGCCGAATTGACGATGGACCCGTTGGCCGAAGATTACCTGGTGGACGGTACGCAATTCTGGGTGGTCAAACCGTCGATTTCCCTGGCGGGGATCACCGGCCTGGAAGCGCTGGTCAAAGGTAACTACATCGCTGTGCGCCCTGGCGACAAGGGGGCGGCGCCACAACGGGAGTTCGTGGCACGGGCCAAGGCGCCTCCGCTGGATCTGCGTGCACCTGGTCTGCACCTGGTGTTGTTCACGGAAAATCTCGGCTCGCTGGAAGTCGGCAGCCCGGTTCTCTACAAGCAGGTCAAGGTCGGTTCGGTACAGAGCTATCAGTTCTCGCGCACCAAGAAGCAGTTGATCATCGGCGTGCACATCGAGAAGGAGTACGAGGATCTGGTCAACGCTTCGACACGTTTCTGGAATGCCAGCGGCATCACGCTCACGGGCGGACTGACCGGTGGGATTCAAGTCAAAAGTGAATCGCTGCAAAGCTTGATGGCCGGCGGTATCGCGTTTGAAACCCCGGAAGCCAAGGCGCCGCTGCAGAAGCGCATTCCACGCTTCCGCTTGTTCGCCAGCCATGACGATGCCACGCAAAAAGGCGAAGTCATCACGATCAGGCTGGATCGTGCTGATGGCTTGCGTACCGGCACTCCGATTCGTTTCAAGGGTCTGGATGTCGGCAAGGTGGAAGGCGTTGATCTCAGCGAGGATCTGCAATCGGTGCTGCTGACCGCGCGGATTACGGAAGTGCCGGAGCGCATTGCCCGGGTCGGTAGTCAGTTCTGGGTGGTCAAGCCTGAGCTGGGTTTGATCAAGACCTCCAACCTCGAAACCCTGGTGACCGGGCAATACATCGAGGTGCAACCGGCGCCGAAGAATCTTGGGCCGCAGAAGAACTTCGTGGCTTTGGCCACTGTGCCGGAAACGGCGAAGCAGGAGGCGGGACTGAGTCTGGTACTGAGCGCCGCTCGTCGTGGATCGCTGAAAGCCGGCGTGCCGGTGACGTATCGCGAAATCACCGTGGGCAAGGTGACGGGTTATGAACTGGGTCAGACCGCTGACCGTGTCCTGATACATATCCTGATCGAGCCGAAGTACGCGCCACTGGTACGCAGCGGCACCCGGTTCTGGAACACCAGCGGATTCGACTTCGATGTCGGCCTGTTCAGAGGTGCAACGGTGCGTACTGAATCCCTGGAGACGATGATTCAGGGCGGTGTCGCCTTTGCCACGCCGGACGGCGAGCGCATGGGCAACCCGGCGCAACCGGAGCAGACGTTCGCGCTGTTCGACAAGTTCGAAGAGGAATGGCTGACCTGGGCACCGAAGATTTCCCTCGGTAAATAGTCTGAGGGTTGTGTGGCGTCAGTGATGACGCCTTCGCGGGCAAGCCCGCTCCCACAGGGTTCTTGGTTGGTCGCAAATATTGTGTACACCCAATTTCCTGTGGGAGCGGGCTTGCCCGCGAAGAGGCCCTGAAATTCACTGAAAGTTTTCAGTTGCCAGAAAAAAGGCCGCAATCCATTGGACCGCGGCCTTTTCATTGCCTTCGATTCAAGCGTCAGACCGCGTCCAGCTCCGGTTCATCTGCTTGTTCGTTGACTGTCGCCTTCACCTGGTCGTGACGTCGGATGTACTTCCAGTCCGCCTCGTCGATGTAGATCCCGTTAGGCCCGCTGCCGCCTTCCAGGTCGATGGCGACACTGGCGCAGACCTGCGGCTTCACGCTAGCCAGGATCGGCACGAAGCCCAGTTGCAGGCTGGTTTCCAGCAATGCGGCCTGGTTCTTCTCATCGATGTCCGCCGCCTCGTCGAGGTAGTACGGCAGGCGCACGCGACCGGCCTGGTCACGGTCCATCAAGTGCAGCAACAAGTACATGTTGGTCAGCGCCTTGATGGTCATGGTGGTGCCGTTGGACGCCGCGCCGTCGATGTCAGTGTGGATCACCGGCTGGCCGTTGACCTTGGTGATTTCGAACGCCAGTTCGAACAAGTCCTTGAGGCCGAGCTGGTTGTGGTTGGCCGCCACCAGCCGTGCCAGGTATTCCTTGGCCTCTTCGTTCTTGTTGTCCTGCTCGGCACTTTGGCTGAGGTCGAAGACCGACAGGGTTTCGCCTTCCTCGTACTGACCGGCGCTGTGGATGATCTGGTCAATGTGCTTGAGCGCTTCCTTGTTCGGTGCGAGCACGATGCGGAAGCTTTGCAGGTTGGAGACCTGACGTTTGTTGATCTCGCGGTTGAACAGTGCCAGCTGGTGTTCGAGGCTGTCGTAGTCGCTGCGGATGTTGCGCAGGGTCCGGGCGATGTCCGTCACGGCGGCACGGCGAGCCTTGCCCAGGGTCAGGGCTTCGTCGGTACGGTGCGCATAGGCGTTGATCAACAGTTGCAGGCGACGCTCCATATCGTCTTCGCTGTCGAACTTGGCCACGCCCTTGAGGCGCACCTGGGCGTACAGCGCTTCGATCTGGCCATCGGCCCGCAGCAGGCCTTGCCAGCTGTCCTGATAGTCATTGAGCAGTGGCAGCAGGTTGTCCATGGAGTCGTCGATCGGGTCCATGAACGGTGTGCCGAACGGCAGGTCCGCCGGCAACAACTGACGGCGGCGCAGGGCGTCGTCGAGGGTGCGTTGCTTGGCTTCCATGTCGCCGATCTGCCGGCCGACCAGTTGCAGCTTGGCCGACAGTTGCTGGACGCGCTCGGTAAAGGCATCGCTGGAACGCTTCAATTCGTCCTGCGCGGCTTCCATCTGCGCCATCTGTTCCAGCTTGTCGCCTTCTTCGGCGCTCAGGGTTTGCGCGCGACGGAAATCTTCCAGGGCTTTCTGCGCATCCAGCACTTGCTGGTACAGCACTTCGGTCTGGGTCTTGCTCGCGGCGCGGTCGGCAGCCACGGCCTGCTGGGTTTTCAGTTGCTTGAGTTCTTTTTCCAGGCGTTCTTTCTGGTCGCGCAGGGCTGCGCGGTCAGCCAGGGCCTGTAACGCCGGTGGTTCGATGTGCGAGATGTCGATGGACAGGCCCGGCACCTCGAAGCGTTCACCTTTGAAACCGTCGAGGATCAACTCCACGGATTTGACCCATTCGCCATCGTCGTCAAGGGTGATGCCGTGTTCACCCAGCGGCAGGCTGAACAGTGCGCTGTTGAACAGGCGCATCAGGCGTTCGACGTCTTGCTGCGAGAACTCTTCGCGCAGACGGGCGTAGCTGTTGTTATCGGCGTGATCGAGTTGCTGCTTGACCGACTTCAGGCGTTTTTCCAGGTCGCGCAGGCGCTCATCCAGGTCTTCGGCGCTGAACTGGCGCGATTGTGCCAGTGCACCGGCCAGTTCGTCGTGGGCGTCCTTCGCGGCCAGCAGTTGCTGTTCCAGCACCTTGACGTCATCGACCAGGGCAAAGCGATGCTTGAGCACCGACAATTCGCCGAGCCAGCGCTGGATGCCGGTGATTTCCCGCTCCAGGCGCATCAGTTCCTGAGTACCACCGCGCTGGTCGTTTTGCAGGGCATCCTGCTCGTTGCGGTAGTGTTCGGCCTGAATGGTCAGCTCTTCTTTGCGCGCACTCGCGTAGTCCGACCAGGTGCCGAGCAAGGAGTCGAGCAATGGCGAGATCCGGTGCAGTTTGCCGCGCAGGATATCGCGTTGCTTCACGCCGTTGGCCAGGGCTTCGACCAAGGGGCCGGCGGCGACCAGCGAGTTGTAGTCCTGCTCCATGCGTCGCACATCGCGGAACGCTTCTTCGCACGCGGCAATGTAATCGACGCTGCCGGAACGCAGGCTGTGCTCGAAGGCATCGAGGAACAGCTGCTTGAGCTTGGCCGCGGTGATTTCGCGCATGTGCAGCAGGTTGATGAACAGCGCGCGGAAGGTCTTCAGGCTTTGCTCGCTGGTGGAGCGCAGCGGGATCAGCGTCAGGTCCAGCGGGATCGAAGTGTGGCCACCGACCAGCAAACGGCGCAGTTCATCCGGCTTGAGTTCGTAGGCCTTCAGGCCTTCGCGTTCAAGGTTGGTGAACAGTTCTTTCTGGCGCAGGCAGGTGTCGTTTTTCTGGTAGTGGGCCAGGTCCAGTTTGCCGGCGTAAGCAAAGAACTGGTGACCGAAACCGCCACCCGGGCCGCGACCGACCACACCGATCACATGGGGGCCGTGGGGCAGGTTCACTTCGACCAGGATGTAGCTGGTGTCCGAGGCGAAGTAGAAGCGCCGGGATTGTTCCAGGCTGTACTTGCCGAAGCTCATGTCCGACATGCGCGCCAGGATCGGGAACTGCAAGGCGTTGATCGAGGCGGATTTACCGAGGTTGTTTGCGCCGTACACCGACAGCGGTTCTTCCAGCGGGAACAGGCCAAGGCTGTAGCCGGCGGTATTCAGAAGGGCAAAGCGGCGGATGCCGTAACGTTCCTTGCTCATGCGTCGAGCTCCTGTTCTTCGGCGATGGCGCGGGCCAAGGCATCTTCTTCGCTTTCATCCTCAAATTCCGCGAGGTCCAGCGGGTCGTCGGTCTGCAGCAGTTTTTCGTCGCTGTCTTCGTCGATCAGCACCGGTACCGGCAACGGCAGGACGCTGTGCAGGCTGGCAGCCAGATCGCGGTCCTGTTGCACCGACAGGCACACATCGAGGAAGCGGTGCATCGGCGGCAGGAAACGGTAGACGCCGTTTTCTTCGCTGGCGAAACCGAGCTGGGTCATGCGGCGCATGATCTTTTCTTCCAGTTCGTCCTGGGTCTGCACTTCGGCCTGGATGAACAGGTCGCGGTATTTTTCCAGCAGCGACGGCAACTCATCACGCCCCAGGCTGCCGCCGTCGAGCACGGCGATCGGGTCGCGGCCCTGATCGGCCAGGTGCTCGACGAGGATGAAGGTGAACAGCGCCAGACGCTGGGCGGTCTTGTTCACCGCCGCCGCCGCGAGGTCCGGCACGAAGTAGTAGAAGCCGCGGGTGTCGCAGACCAGTTCGAAGCCCAGGGCCTTGAACAGCGTGCGGTACTGGTCCTGGAAGTTCGACAACTGTGCGTACAGCTCCGGATCGCGGCGGCTGACGTGGTAACCCTTGAACAGCTCGCGAAAAATCGGCGCCAGTTGGGACAGTTCGGAAAGATCAAGATGCATTTGGGATGCTCGCAGAATTCTCGGCGGCGTCATCGCTGACCGAGAGCAGGGCGAAGGAGCGCAGGCTGACCTGATGCTCGTGGGTATGGTATTCGCGACGTTCCAGACGCTCGCGCGTGAAGCGTTTTTCCCGCGACAGGCGCGAGAACCAGTACAGCAATTCGTCGGTGGCGCCGTCCGGTTCCTGCTCCAGCAGCCAGGTCATCAGGTCTGGCATCGGCAAGGCGTCTTCGCAGCGTTCGAGCATTTCCCGAACCGTGCGCGGCGCTCGTGGTGCATCGCCGCCCTTGTGGGTCTTGTGCGCCTTGGGGAAGCGCGCCGGTTTCGGTTCGAAACGCGCCAGGGCATAAACGTAGGCTTCGACCTGACTGGCACTGCCAAGGAAGGTGCTCTGCGGGCGGGTGAACATCGGCATTGCCGCTTGTGGCACCGCGTCGAGGCCCTTGCGACGGATCATCGACAAGGCCAGCGCCGCGCCGCGGGTCACGGCGTTGTGCCGGCGGGCTTCTTCACGCAGCGGCAACAGCAATTCGCGGGCATGACGCAGGGTCAACTGGGCGCTGGTCTGCATTTCGAGGATGCGCGCGTGGGTGCGCAGCAGCATGTCGTCGTCGACCAGGTGGCCGAGGCGTTGCTGTTCGCTGAGCATCTTCAGCAGGACGGTTTCGACCTTGCGCACGCCTTGTTCGAAGGCGCCGTCGGCGTTCACAAGATCAATCATCGGCTCGACGTATTCGTCCCAGGTCGCCAGCACTTCAGCGTAACGCTGGCGCAACGGAATCTGCCGGTCGCTGGTTTTCGCCCGTTCGGCGACAGCCACCAGTGCCTGTTCGTCGTTATCGAGTTTTTTCAGCACGTCACGCATGCGCATGTCGAGCAGGCGTAACTGGCGGGCGAGGTCATTGCCGTCGCGGATATCGAACGCGTCCTGGATATAGCCGGCCAGACGCTCCAGGTGGCGCAGGTAGGCTTCGATCTCCAGGCACAGGCCCAGACGGTGTTCACGGCGCAGATAGGCGAGGAAGTCGTGAATCTGCGCATTGAGCTCGAAACGGTTCGGGCTTTTGGCCACGGGAACCAGGATGTCGAGGCGAATCCACACATCCAGCAGGCTGGTGATGTCCTGCGGCGTACTGTCGAGTTGCTGGGCGGCCAGTTGCGTGCGCAGTTCGTTCAGGCTCAGTGTGCCTTGGTCGAAGTGCTCGCACAGTGGCTCCAGAAGTGCCCAGTGTTCAGCGAGGGCGCGCAAGACGCGCTTGGGTTCGATCATCGGAATGGCCGGCTGGTTGGCGATTAAAAGCCGCGATTGTACTGCATCGGGGGCAATGCGATTCACTCTCGGGACGGACTGTCGCCTTCTTTTCGGTAAGGTGCATCGATCAACTGCGGGCGATCTTCAGCGAACGGCGGTAGAATCAGCGCACTTTAGTTATCCACAAGTGGCCGACCTTTGCTTATCGAGTCCCGTCGTCGCGCTTATCTGGCCGCCATGCAGGTGGTCAACTGGCTGCCGCGCACCGAATTGCCCTTTGCTGCGCCGTCGCGGCCCGAACTGCTGGAGACGCCCGAGCCAGTTGCGCTCGCGCCTGTCGTGCCGGCTGTCGTGGCTGAAACGCCCGTAGCGCCGGTGGTCAGGCCGGCCGAGCGGGCGAAGATCGAAGTACCGCGGCCATCGCTGGCAAGCACGCGCACCGGTGCCAAACCGGTGGAAGAGGCCGAAGAAGCGCCCGTGGTGGTCAAGGCGCCGATCGTGCCGCCCCCGCGTTTCGCCCTGCAATTGCTGCGGGCCGGGCGCTGCCTGCTGCTGGTGGAGTTACCCACAGGCGAATCCTTCCAGACCCGCGATCCTGCCTACCTGCTGCTCAAGGACATGCTGCGCGCCGCCGGTCTGCCGGACAGCCCGCAGATCGTCGGTGAGCCGGTACGCTGGCCGCTGCTGGTGCGTGGCACGATGGATCAGGGACCGGAAGCCGCGCGGGACTTCGTACAGGGTTTCCTTTCCGTGCGGATGGAAGAAACGCCATGCGCCTGCTTGTGGCTGATCGGCCTGCCCGCGGTGCGGTTTGCCGGTGAGGCGGATGCCGGGGCATTCAATCGCGAGTTGCAGATCGAAGGACTGGGCGCGGCCTGGGCGGTGCCGGGCCTGGAATTATTAATGGAAGAGCCACAGCGCAAGGCCGCCGTGTGGCAAGCCATGCGTCGGCTGATGGCGCGCTGGAAAGAATCGAATGAGTGACGCTGTATCGTTTCGCCCGATGACCGAGGCAGACCTGGAAGCTGTACTGAAAATCGAATACGCGGCTTACAGTCACCCGTGGACTCGCGGGATTTTCCTCGATGGCCTGGGCAAGTATCAGATCTGGCTGATGTTCGAAGGCCAGCAACAGGTAGGCCACGGTGTAGTGCAGATCATCCTCGACGAGGCGCACCTGCTGAACATTACGGTCAAGCCGGAAAACCAGGGCCGGGGCCTGGGGCTGACCTTGCTTGAGCACTTGATGTCGATTGCCTGCAAGGCCGACGCCCGGGAGTGTTTCCTGGAAGTGCGCGACAGCAATACCGCGGCGTTCAAGCTGTACGAACGCTATGGCTTCAACGAAATCGGCCGGCGTCGGGATTACTACCCGGCGGTGGGTGGGCGCGAAGATGCGGTGGTCATGGCCTGTACTTTGGTCGATTGAGACCAAAAAGCTTCGCGAGCAAGTCGAATCGTCGCACCGCCGCTCCCACAAGGTATTGTGTCGTGTACAAATGTTGTGAACGACAAATATCCTGTGGGAGCGGGCTTGCTCGCGAAAGCGATCTGTCAGACGCCAACAATCAACGCTTCCTGTCGATCGGATCCCGCCGCGCCAGTTCAGCCTCATCCAGGCCATACCCGCCACCGATATCGTCCTTGTCGACGATGCTCAGGTCCCAATCCGCTCGGCTATCACTGCCCGCCTCATGGGCATCCCGGGCGCCGTCTTCACGGATCAGGGTTTCCGGGCTCAAGTCATCGTCGGTAGGTTGATGGTCGTCGGTCGAGGCGCCGGTCAGGCCCGCTTCACGTACGCGCCGGCGTGGCATCAGTTGCTCGCGCTCCTGGTCCGGCAGTTCGTCACCGATTCTGGCGCCGGGTTCTTCGGCATCGAAATCCAGCTCACGCACCGAACCCATGCGGTCTTCGTTATCATCGATGGGCTCCGGTTGCACCGCATCGTACGGACGTCGTGAATCAGTCATGGCAATTCCTCATACTGTGGGCCTTACTAGGGTGGACTCACCGGACACACGAGAATTCCAACGAAAACACTTACGGTTCTTGCGTGACCCCGACGGGCGGTCGTCTGTCAAAGCAGCGCATCTTTCTTGAGGCCTTACAGCATGCACGACTTACAAGACCTGATTGATAACAACGAGCGTTGGGCTGACGCGATCACCAAGGAAGACCCGGATTTCTTCGCCAAACTGGCCCGCCAGCAAACGCCTGAGTATCTGTGGATCGGTTGTTCAGATGCCCGGGTGCCGGCCAACGAGATCGTCGGCATGCTACCGGGCGATCTGTTCGTACACCGTAATGTGGCCAACGTGGTGCTGCACACCGACCTTAACTGCCTGTCGGTGATTCAGTACGCAGTCGACGTACTCAAGGTCAAGCACATCCTCGTCACCGGCCACTATGGCTGCGGCGGCGTGCGCGCCTCGATGCAGGATCGCCAGTTCGGCCTGATCGACGGCTGGCTGCGTTCGATTCGCGATCTCTACTACGAGAAGCGCGAAGAACTCGCCAAACTGGCCACTGAAGAGGAACAGGTCGACCGCCTCTGCGAACTCAACGTGATTCAGCAAGTGGCCAACGTCGCCCATACCAGCATTGTGCAAAATGCCTGGCACCGCGGGCAGAGCCTGTCGATCCACGGTTGCATCTACGGCATCAAGGACGGTCGCTGGAAAAGCCTGAACACCACCATCAGCGGCTTCGAGCAATTGCCGCCGCAGTACCGCCTGCGACCGATCGATTCGCAATAAGGCCCGTCAATCGTGGCTTCGCCGACGCCAGTGTTGCAGAAACGCCTGGCCGTCGGCGTTTGGCGATTCGTCGTAGCCGGTAATCCAGCCGCGGCAATCGTATGAGCCGCACTGGCAGGCGAACTGGCGTTGCAGTTTGTCTTCGGTGGCGGCGAAGTCCATGGTCAGCCAGTCACCTTGGCTGATGTCCTTCAGCGCCCATAACCACAACTCGCTCATGTCGAGAAAGACATTGGGGTCGCAGGAGTGTCGCAGCAGTCCGCAGAAGCGCGGGTCGTAGACATGCACGCCTGGCGCGAGCTGGCGGGTATGGCGGCAGCGATAGGGCAGCAAATGCCCCGACGCCCGGCAGATACGAGTGATTCGCGGGAATTCGCGCCGTGCTGCAATGGCTGTGGCTTGGCCGTTGGCGTTTTCAATGATTTCGAAGTCGGCCAGGGACGGAAATCCCAGACGAACGGGCAGCTCCGAAAAGGGGTAAACACCTTGCGCAGAATGTGGGTGTTTTCCGTGAAAGGCGTGAGTTCTCATAACGATCCTTGTCGGCTGGGTGCTGCGACTTCCATCGACTGACGATCCTGTCAGTGCTGCAGCACGTGGGTACGGCCCAAGCCTCTCGCAGATATCGCGAGCGGTCTACTGTCATAACTGACAGGTCGACCGCCCGCAATCGGTTTATAACGGTGGAACGGGCAGGGCAGTGGCTGGCGCTGGCGCCTTGAGCTGTTTGAGCTGCAATTGAATCGCTGCCGTCGAGCATTTGGCCGCTGCCTGGCCTGGCGTCAGGTTGCGAATCGAGGTGTAGAACAGCTCGCAGGTTTTTTCTTTCTCGGCCACTTGCCAGGTTTGAGTGCAGGTTTTCAGCTCGACATCAGCATTGCTGTCCGGTTGGCGGCCCATGACGGCCTGCCAGCACGCGGCACTCAAATCCTGGCCCATGACTTTCAGGCCCGCCGCATCAGCCTTGGCCTTGGCATCGTTGCCGGAATAGTTCGCCGGGTCGGCGGCGTACCAGATGTAGCTCGGGTGGTTGGAACCCAGCACCCGCACGTTCACCCCGTCACTCGGGCTGATTGTCGCCAGGCCCAGCACGTTCACGGTCGCCCCGTATTGTTGTTTGATCCAGCTACGCACCGGTGCGCCGAAGGCGACCATCGGCAATGTTTCACCGCTGGGGTGCAGGCTGACATTCTTGACCATGGTGGTCTGGTAGTTGTTGAAGTAGCTGTAGACGCCCTCCAGGTCCTTGCCAGCATTGGATGGGGCGGCGATAGGGGCGATGTCGACAATGGTCTGAAAGCCTGGCGTCTGCTCGGCCGGGATGCCATTGGCGGTGAGCAGCGTGGCCCAACGATCCGTAGTGGCGGACTTCAGGTAATCCTGGGCCTGAGTCAACGAATAGTCGGGCGGGAAGTGCAGCAACTCAACACTTTTGCGGTTCTCCAGGGCCATGCCCAGCGGCAGGAACAGGTACCAGCTATACGCCCATTTGCCGTCGGCATTCAGTTTGCTGGCTCCGTTATAGGCCAGGTCACCGGCATCAAGCAGTGCCGCCAAAGGTTTTTCATAGCCGTTGGGCACGCCGATGATTTCCGCGTAGAGCTGACCATTGTCGGTTTTGACCAGAACCTTCGCGTCGCCGTAGCCATCGCGCTGCACGCTCTGGGTCAGGTAATGCTCGACGGTTTGCTCAAGCGTCCAGTTGCGAAAGCAGATCACGTTGCAATTGTTGGGGTAGGCGAAGAGGCGGGTAACGCGTTCGGTAGTGCCCAGCTTCAAATTGGCATCGGCGTGGACGGTGGTGCTCAGGGTGAGGGCTGCGAGGGTGAGTGCCGCGAGTTTGAACATGCTCAGATCCTTTTCAGCGTTTAAGACCAGCAAATACTGAAACAGACAGGGCGGAACAAAAAGGGCCGATTTCAATATCGGCCCTTTTTCATGGTTACGGCATTACCGGCGGCAAATACGCCAGCGTCGTCCCCAGTGCCCACAACAACACTAGCACCAGTGGCGTGTGCACCAGTAACTGCACGAAGGAAAAGCCTATCAGGTCCCGCGCCTTCAACCCCAGCACGCCCAGCAGCGGCAGCATGTAGAACGGGTTGATCAGGTTCGGCAAGGCTTCGGCGGCGTTGTAGATCTGCACGGCCCAACCCAGGTGATAGTTCAGGTCGTTGGCCACCTGCATCACGTACGGCGCTTCGATGATCCACTTGCCGCCACCGGACGGAATGAAGAAACCGAGGATCGCCGAGTACACGCCCATCAGCAGGGCATAGGTGTCGTGGGAGGCAATGCTGACGAAAAAGGTCGAGATGTGGTGTGCCAGGGTCTGTGCATCGGCGCCCTTGACCGTAGTCATCAGTGCGGCGATCGAGCCGTACAGCGGGAACTGGATCAACACACCGGTGGTGGTCGGCACCGCACGGGATACGGCATCCAGAAAGCTGCGCGGACGCCAGTGCAACAGGGCACCCAGCATGATGAACAGGAAGTTGTAGGTGTTCAGCCCGGAGATCGCGCTGATGGCCGGCTTGGTCGAAAACTCGTGGAACAGCCACCCGGCTGCCAGCAGCACCAGCAGAATCGTCAGCAGCGGGCTGTGTTCCAGCCACTCGCCGGGGCGGGTGCGTGGTTGCAGCGGCGGCAGGTTGAAACTCGGGTCGACGCCGCAAGCCTTGGCGTCACGCGCCGAATTCGGGCCGGGGGCGGTCGCGTAGGCAATGATCAGCGAGATGACGATCAAGGCCAGCAACATCACACCGGATTGCCAGAGGAAGATCGTCTGGGTGAATGGAATCACCCCGGTGATCGACAGAATCGATGGCGGCAGGCTCGCCGGGTTGGCCTGCAATTGTGCAGCGGACGACGACAGGCCCAGTGCCCACACGGCACCGAGACCCAGATAGGCGGCGGCACCGGCGGCGCGATAGTCCATTTTCAGATCGGTACGACGGGCAAGGGCGCGCACCAGCAGGCCGCCGAAGACAAGCGACAGACCCCAGTTCAGCAGCGACGCGACCATGGAGATCAGGGCGACCCAAGCCACGGCAGAACGGCCGTTTTTCGGGATTTTCGCCAGGCGATCAATCAGTTTCACCGCTGGCGGCGAACTGGCGACCACATAACCGCCGATCACCACGAAGGCCATCTGCATGGTGAAGGGGATCAGGCTCCAGAAACCGTCACCAAAGGCCATCGCGGCGTCGGTGGGTTTGGCTCCCATCGCCATGGTGGCCAGGGCCACGATAATCACCGCCAGGGCAGCAAACACCCAGGAGTCGGGAAACCAGCGTTCGGCAAAACTTGAGCAGCGCAGGGCAAAGCGGGCGGAGCGGCTATCTTCGATCTTGGCGGCCACGGAGGGTACCTCGGATTTTTATGTTTGTTGTGGTCTTCGGGGCAGTAGCGGCCCGTCTGGACAGGCGCCAACATTAATTCAAGCCGAGGATTTTTGTGGGGCTGTTTCGTGGCTATGGGACTTTGGTCTAACGGGTTGTCCGCCGGTGCATTTGCGTAGACCATGAGCGCCTTGGTTTTTGCCTGTGCCAGAGTTCTTTTCATGACTAACACCGATTCGCGCCCGGCGCCGTTCAGCCGCTCGGACTACAAGACCCTGGGGCTCGCCGCCCTCGGCGGGGCCCTGGAAATCTACGATTTCATCATCTTCGTGTTTTTCGCGCTGACCCTCAGCCAGTTGTTCTTCCCGCCGGAAATGCCCGAGTGGCTGCGCCTGCTGCAAAGCTTCGGGATCTTCGTCACCGGTTACCTGGCGCGACCGTTGGGCGGCATCCTGATGGCGCACTTCGCCGACCGTCTGGGGCGCAAGAAAGTCTTCAGCCTGAGCATCCTGATGATGGCGTTGCCCTGCCTGCTGATCGGGATCATGCCGACCTACGCGCAAATCGGCTATTTCGCACCGTTGCTGCTGTTGGCCCTGCGCATCCTCCAGGGCGCGGCGGTGGGCGGTGAGGTGCCCAGTGCCTGGGTATTCGTCGCCGAGCACGCGCCCATCGCCCATCGCGGTTATGCCTTGGGTTTCCTGCAGGCGGGGCTGACCTTCGGTTACCTGATCGGTGCATTGACCGCGACCTTCCTGGCGCAGGCATTCAGCCCGGCGGAAATCCTCGATTACGCCTGGCGTTACCCATTCCTGCTCGGCGGCGTGTTTGGGGTGATTGGCGTGTGGCTGCGTCGCTGGCTCAGCGAAACCCCGGTGTTCATGGCCATGCAGGCGCAACGCGAAGCGGCGGGCGAGCTGCCGTTGCGCACGGTCTTGCGTGAGCATCGGCTGGCCATTTTGCCGGCGATGATTCTCACCTGTGTGCTGACCTCGGCCGTGGTGGTGTTCGTGGTCATCACCCCGACCATGATGCAGAAAACCTTTGGCATGACCGCCAGCCGTACCTTCGCCTTGAGCGCCTTGGGTATCGTGTTTTTGAACATCGGCTGCGTACTCGCCGGGCTGCTGGTCGACCGCATCGGCGCCTGGCGCACGGTGATGCTCTATAGCCTGCTGCTGCCGCTGGGCATCGGCGTGCTGTATGCCTGCCTGATCATGGGCGGCGACTGGATCGGCCTGGCCTACGCCGTGGCAGGGCTGGCCTGCGGGGTGGTCGGCGCGGTGCCATCGGTGATGGTCAGCCTGTTCCCGGCGCGAATTCGTGTCTCGGGCATCTCGTTCACCTACAACATTGCCTACGCCGCATGGGCGAGCATCACACCGCTGTTGTTGATCGGTCTGATGCCGTGGAGTCCATGGATTTGTGTGATGTTCAGTGCGGTGATGGGCGCAGTGGGCGTGGGCAGTGCGGCGTACTTCGGTGCGCGGATGCCGAGAATCGCAGGCTGTTCTGCCGCTGGCGCGCATTGATCGGGCATGTCGTAACTATTTTTGTAGGACAAACCTGAAGCACGCTTAAGAAAATGTTTCCAAGGCCGATGGTTAGGCTGCATATCGCTTTCTACCCCTGTCCATCGGTGCTTTCCCATGTTCAATAAACGCTTGAAGCAGGAGCTGTCGGCTCTTCGTGAAGAACTCTCCAGCCTCCAGCAAGTGAAGGAAAGTCTTGAAAGCGAGATGCTGGTGCTGACCCTCGACAGCGACGGGCGGGTTCAGTCGGTCAACCAGAACTTCCTTGGCGAGATGCACTACAAGAGTGCTGACCTGATCGGCCGACACATCGACGACTTCGTCCCGGATCACGTCAAATCCGATGAATTCCAGTTGCGTTTCAAGAACGCGCTGACCCGTGGCGAGCACTTCGCTGGCGCAGTGCGCCTGCTACGCGGTACGGGCCAGGAGGCGTGGTTGCGCTCGATCCTGCAACCGGTGCGCTCGGCAGATGGGCGGATAAAGCAATTTTCGATCTTCTCCAGCGACCTGACCCGCACCATCGAGGCCTCTCGTGAACACGAGAACCTGATCGGCGCACTGGTTCGCTCCACGGCGGTGATCGAATTCGACCTCAACGGCAATGTGCTGACCGCCAACGACCGCTTCCTCAGTGGCATGGGTTACAGCCTGGCGCAGATCAAGGGCAAACATCACCGCACCTTTTGCCTGCCGGAAGAGTACAACAGCGCCGAGTACCAGAACTTCTGGCGTCGCCTGAACACGGGCGAATACGTCGCCGACCGTTTCAAACGTATCGACAGCCATGGTCGTACGGTCTGGCTGGAGGCGTCCTACAACCCGGTGGTCGATGCCAACAACAAACTCTACAAAGTGGTGAAGTTCGCCACGGTGATTACCGATCAGGTCAATCAGGAGCAAGCCGTCGCCGAGGCGGCCAACATCGCCTACAGCACGTCGAAGCAAACCGACCAAAGCGCCCAGCGCGGTAACGCCGTGGTGACCCAGGCCGTGGACGTGATGCGTGACCTGGCCAGGCATATGCAAACCGCTGGCGATGGCATCGAAGCCTTGAACGAGCAGTCGCTGGTGATCGGTACCATCGTCAAGACCATCAGCGGCATCGCCGAGCAGACCAACCTGCTGGCGCTCAACGCGGCCATCGAAGCGGCGCGTGCGGGCGAGCAGGGTCGAGGGTTCGCCGTGGTGGCGGATGAAGTCCGGCAACTGGCTTCGCGGACCAGCCAGGCCACCGACGAAATTGTCCTCGTGGTGCGGCAGAACCAGGACATGGCGCGCAACGCCGTGGCACTGATGACCGACGGCAAGCTTCAGGCAGAACAGGGCCTGGCGCTGGCGGCGGAAGCAGGTACGGTGATTGTCGAGATCCAGGACGGCGCGCAGAAAGTGGTCGATGCGGTGGGGCAGTTTGCCAATCAGTTGTCCAACTAGTGTCTGATCGCTAAGAGATCGCAGCGTACGGCAACTCCTACAGGATGTACGCCAGTCCAATGTAGGAGCTGCCGCAGGCTGCGATCTTTTGATTTCTATTCGGGCGGATCAATCCGATACAGCGCCCGGTTCACCGCCAGTTCCCCCAGCAGGATGACTTGGGCAATCCCCAACAGCGTATTGCGACTCGTCCCCTCCGTACGATCCGCCAGATCCATGGTCATGACGTTGGCTGAGGCCAGCGACTCGCAGGCATGGGCCAGCAGGGTTTCGGTATCCAACTCTGGGTTGACGAAAAACATCGTGCAGAGTTTGCGTGGGGTGGCGCGGATGTCGGCGGTTGAAGGGATGCGCCTGGAGGGATCGCAGGAGTTGTTTGATTCAGGATTTGCGGACGGCGATGCCGGATCAGATCCCGGCGGATTAGGACTAGGTTTGAACATAGATGCTTCCCTTCTGTAGTAGGGCGGCAACCATCTCGCGACTAAACGAAAGGGTGGCAGCTGTGCGCAAGTTAGTCGACCGGCAAGGAAAGCAAAAACCGGCGCGCCCGAAGACGCCAAGCGCACAGCTACCATCAAGCGCAGGTGGATACCTGACTGATGATGCTTGTGCGACCGCTTTACCTTAGCCGGGCGACTAAACCCGATCACTGACCATCAGTGACCCAATTCAAGTTACCGACCGATTCCGGACCGCACAAGCCGGCGGATTCTGGCGTACCTGTAGGCAACGACGCAAGGCGCTGTGGCTTTCGCGAAGTAACTTGACGGACTTTTAAACACGCAAAAACTGGCCCGCCAAATAGCTCCCGAGAGGGATCGAAAAACCCTCGACTCGCCCCCCTTCAAATACGCCGAAGAAATCCTACAGACCCGACACACCAGCATCCCGGACGCATCCTACGCGCATATCGGAAGCCTCCGATTTCAACCCTTATCAGCTTCCAGAAAGCTGTCGAGCGCTTGAACGGGGATGGAAATGAAACCTCCCCGAATGCCCCAGGGAGGTTCGTACTTGAACACCATTCTGCCCGTCTTCTTCGACCACAGCCGCCACAAACTCTGGGTCCGCGACCTCGACGCCCGCCTCGACGTCCTGGCCTTTGACGGCCAGGAACACCTGAGCCAGCCCTTCAGCTACCACATCGAATTCACCAGCACCGAGCAGGACCTCGCCGCCGAACAGCTGCTCGGCAAGGACGCGCGTTTCAGCCTGTACGCCGCCAACCAACCACCGGTCATCAAAGGCCTGCCCATCCCTGAAATCACACCGCTGCGCACCCTGCACGGCGTGATCACCGGTTTGCAGCGCCTGTCCGCCTCCGCCGACGAAGCGCGCTACGAAGTCACCCTGCAACCGCGTCTGGCTCTGCTCGGGCGGGGCCGCCAATACCGCATCTACCAGCATCAGTCGGTCCCGGAGATCGTCGAACACGTCCTGCGCAGCCGCCACCAGTTTGCGTATCAGGACTTCGTCTTCGACCTGTCGCGCGAATACCCCCGGCGCGAACAGGTCATGCAGTACGGTGAAAGCGACCTGGTCTTCATCAGCCGGCTGCTGGCCGAGGTCGGCATCTGGTACTGCATCGCCAGCGACCAACGGCTGAACATCGACGTGGTGAATTTCTGCGACGACCAGCGCGGCTACCAGTTCGACGTCGAGTTACCGTACCGCCCACCGGCCGAGCTGGCCAGTGGCGAGGACGGCGTGTGGGCCCTGCAGACCCGCCACAAGGTGGTGGAAAAACACGTCAGCATCCGCGCCTACCAGCACCGCGACGCCTACGCCCACCTCGACGCCGACGTCGACCAGACCCGCGGCGCCACGACCACCTACGGCGAGGCCTATCACTACGCCGAGCCCTACACCCGGCTCGGCGACCGCTACCAGTTCTATCACGAGCTGCCCGCGGACAGCGGCTACTTTTACGCCCGCCTGGCCCACGAGCGCTACCTCAACCGGCAGACCCTCCTGAGCGGCACCAGCAGCAGCGCCACCCTGGCGCCGGGCCAGGTGCTGAGCATCAGCGGCGGCGCGCCCCGGGCCTTCAGCCCGCGCTGCACGATCATTGGCCTCACAACGAGCGCCGCCCGCGATACCAGCTTCGAAGCGAAGTTCGAGGCCATGCCGTATTCGGAATACCTGTGCTTCCGCCCAGAGATCCTGGCCAAACCGCAAATCGCCGGCACCGTCCCGGCCCGGGTCACCAGCGGCCAAGCCCGCGACCGATACGCCGAGATCGACATGCAAGGCCGCTACAAGGTCAACTTCCTGTTCGACCGCGACAGTTGGAAACTCGGCCAGGAAAGCCTGTGGCTGCGCCTCGCCCGACCCTACGCCGGCGACACCCACGGTCTGCACCTGCCGCTGATCTGCGGCACCGAAGTGGCCATCGCCTTCGAACAGGGCGACCCCGACCGCCCGTACATCGCCCACGCCCTGCACGACAGCGAACACCCGGACCACGTGACCCTGCGCAAGCGCGACTACACCTGCAACGTGCTGCGCACCCCGGCCAACAACAAGCTGCGCATGGAAGACGAGCGGGGGCAGGAGCACGTCAAACTCAGCACCGAGTACGGCGGCAAGAGCCAGCTCAACCTGGGGCATCTGGTGAATGCCGAGAAGCAGAAGCGCGGGGAAGGCTTTGAGCTGCGCACGGATGATTGGGGGGCGCTACGCGCGGGTAAGGGCCTGTTCATCAGTGCGGATAGTCAGGCCAAGGCGCAAGGCCAAGTGCTGGACATGAGCGCCGCCGTGGACCGCCTGCAACAGGCCGGCGAACAACTGCAAAAGCTCTCGGTCGACGCCCAGGCCGCCAGCGCCGAGCCGGCGGATGTAGCGGCACAACTGCAACTGCTGCGCAAAGATCTGGAAGCGTTGAAGTCTTCAGTCCTGCTGCTCAGCGCCCCGCAGGGCATCGCCCTGACCAGCGGCCAGCATCTGCAACTGGCGGCGCAGCACAACCTGATGCTCAACGCCGGCGGCGAAGCCGACATCAGCGTGGTCAAGCGCTTGTTCATCGGCGTCGGCCAGGGCCTGAGCCTGTTCGTGCGCAAGCTGGGGATCAAGCTGATTGCCAATCAGGGGCCGGTGCAGATTCAGGCGCAGAACGACAAATTGGAATTGTTCGCCCGCCATGGCCTGGACATCACCAGCACCGAGGATGAAATCCGCATCACGGCGAAGAAGAAAATCACTCTGAATGGCGGGGGCAGCTACTTCACCCTGGAGCAGGGCGGTATCGAATCGGGAACGATGGGCGACCACAAGGTCAAGGCCGCGCACTTCGAATACAGCGGCCCGGCCAGCATGACCGCCACCCATCCGGACTACCCGGTAAGCCTGTCCAAACAAACGCTGCGATTCAGCGTATCGCAAGCCCCCAATGCCACCCGCCAAGCCTGGGCGGGCATGCCGTACACGCTCTACGCCGACGGTGCCGAACTCAAACGAGGCGTATTGGACAAGACTGGGCAGCTGCTGATCGATCATCAGGTTGTTACGCGGGGCTACCGGTTGGTCATGGCCAACGGCGTGACCCACCACATACCGGTGCCCACCGAATACCGCAATGCCGAGCAGGCGCATCTGGCCAACCGTGGTTTGCACAACCACAACGCGAAGCCCGATTCGGAGATGAGCCAACCCACCTCACACACCGATCACCGCGCGTTGTACGACGCGGTGCTGCACGGAATCAGCGATCAGGAAGGGAAAACACCATGAGCCAGTACGAGATCGTCTCACCGCTCGCACTCCAACATACCCAGGAGGTGACCTGTACCCCGCCCTGGTACGTGCAGGACACCGAGTACCTGCCTGCCATGGCGACCTATGAACCGTTGATCAACGGTGAAGAAGCGTTCAGGGCGGTTCACGAGGCTATTTTCAACGCCAAGGAAACGGTCGACATCATATGCTGGGGTTTCCAGCCATCGATGTATTTCATCCGCGATGGCAAGGCGTCGTGCATCGGCGAGTTACTGAAGGCCAAGGCCAAAAAAGGCATCAAGGTCCGGATACTGGGGTGGGAGGCGCCTTTCAATGCGGCAGGCATGGCGGGTGAAGCCAACTTGCCAGGCAAAGGCATGTTCCGCGTCAATGATCGGGCCTTGCAGAGTTCCACCCAGGCGCAATACGACTATGACCGCCAGTGGTTTGCCGAGTGCGCGGTCTCGAACGATAAAGCGGCCCAGCATGGCGCGCAGGGGTTGCCGGTGTTTGTCAGTCGCGGTTTCGACCTGACTGAGCGGGCGGAAATCGAACATCAAGTGCGGCGCGCGCGTCTTGACCCGCAGGCCAGTAGCGCTACGCGCTTTACCCTGGCAGCGACCGCGACGCACCATCAAAAAACCGTGCTGGTCGACTTTGAATTGCCGGACCGCGCCGTCGGTTTCGTCATGGGCCACAACATGCTCGACGAGTACTGGGACACCGACGACCATTCCGCGCTGAACCGGTCCGAGGAGCGTAAGCCACCACCCAACAGAGGCCCGCGTGGCAAGACCCCGCGCCAGGACATTTCCAGCCGCGTTAGCGGGCCGATTCTGGAAGCCCTGCACAACAACTTCGCCAAGGCCTGGCGCAAGGAAACCGGCGAAAACCTGATTGCCTCGCGCCAGTCCATGCAGACCGGTCCGCAACTGCAATGCACCCCGGATACTACCCGGCAAATCGCGCAGATCGTGCGCACCCAGGCCCAGGAGGGGAAGCGCGACATCGAGCGGGCGTATCTGCAAGCCGTCAACAACGCGACCCAGTTCATCTATATCGAGAACCAGTATTTTCGCTGGCCGCCATTGGCCGAGCTGATCAAGGCTGTTGCCGCCGGCCAGACTCGCGCGGGACGCGACCCAGGCATCTACGGCAACTTGCACCTGTTCGTGATCACCAATGCCGGCGACGACAGTGTAAAACCCGGCGCGCTCAATACTCAGCGCGTGCTCCAGAGCTTGGGACGGGGCGAACTCATTCCCCAGGTCACCAAACTGCAGCGCATTGAAGAAGTGAAACAAAACGCCCCGCCCCGGCCGACCTTCGAGCCTCGTGACCGGGTCGGCCAGCGGGAGCTTGACGACTGGGAGTACCAGTTGGATCGGCAAATCCGCGTAATCAAGGAAAGCACGGTCAAGGCAGAAGGCCGTACGGGCCTGAAGGTGCACCTGTGCTCACTGGTCGCTCCCGACTCAACGCCCGGTAACTGGATGCCGGTGTACGTCCATTCCAAGCTGATGATTGTCGATGATGTGTTCACCACTCAGGGCTCGGCCAACATCAACACCCGCAGCATGCAGGTGGATAGCGAGCTGAACATTATTCATGAATGGGCGAGTGTGACGAAGGCATTACGGCGCAGATTGTGGGATCTGCATACGGGTGGGATGGGGGCGCAGGATGATCCGGCGAAGGCGTTCGACGAATGGCAGAAGATCATCGAGAAAAACAAAAAGCTCCAGGACGACAAATACGGTGGAGTGCCCTACGCCCCGCTCGTCGAGTTCTATTACGACACCGCCACGCTGAGGAACATCGACTGATGCATCGAATTTTCCTGCTGTCTTTCCTGCTCCTGACGGCCTGCGACAGCCGCAGCACCTTTACCTATATGAAGAAGGACCCTCATGTGAAATCACTGAACGAGATCAAGGCTGATCTGGCCTTCACCTGCAAGCACGAGCAGATTCCCGCACCCTCCGCCGAAGCCGATGTGCTGTTCCAGTACGCCCGCTGGCTACAGAAAAACAATCAACTCAAAGAGGATAAAAGCGTCGATGCCGAGATCGAACGGCTGTACCGCATCGCTGCCGAAAATGGTCATTACAAGGCCAACATCAATCTGCAGAACGGTGCCATGCGTGGGCATTTCCAACTGCGTGGCGATGAGCATTTGCGCTTGAGCGAGAGACTGATCAGCGAAGGAGTGGCGACGGGTTATTACTTTATCGGGATCTTTCTGCAGCAGGGTTCGGCGGGGCTTAAGGAAGACCCGGAAATGGCCTTACGTTATTACCGCAAGGCGGCCGATATGGGCAGTGCCCAAGCCCAGGCCTATGTGGGCGACAAGCTGTCGCCAAGCAACATGGCTCCCGACATTGCTCGTCAGATGCGTCGCTGCGCTGCCGAGCAGGGCCACGGTAAAGCAGCTTCCATGCTATCGATCTATCTTATGGACGAAGAGAAATACACGGATGCAATGGAAGTTTTACAGATGGGCGTTGCTGCTGGTAACAGCACCTCTGCTTCTCGATTAGCAGAAGGCTTTCGCAATCCCCCCCCTTCCGATGAACTTAATTACCTCGGCCAACAAGAAGACCTCGAACGCGCCGAGCGCTACGGAAAAATCTGGCGAATCCTCGCCAACTATTCCTATGCCAACCCCGTTGTCCCCGAAATCAACGAAATCCTCCCATTACCCCCCGCCCAGTTGCCCGCCTGGGACGGCAAACTCCAATGGCTCGAAGCACGCCTGGCCAACATCCCGCCAGAAAACCCCGGCACCGCACTAATCAACCAACTGGCCAAGGCCATGGTGCTCGATCCTGCCACGGGCAAACCCATGCCGGGCTCTCCCTCGTTCAGCGAAAACCACTTTCTGGAACCGACTTGTGGCAGCGGCAAAGCCTGCCCGGAAAGCGGCTACTGGAAAATCAGGTGGGACGGCCACGGGCGTTATTACTTGGCGCAAGCGAATACCGCTCGCTACTTCAAACAAGGCGAGATCATGCCGAAGGCCAAAGTCGAGTTCGATCGCGAGCGTATGTGGCCACTGTCCGTAAAGGTCGTAAAGACTCAGCGGGGTGTGACATGGGGGTTGCTCGGATGATGCGTTGCGCTCTGATGTCGCGAGAAAACTGGCGAAGTACTCAAAAGTCCGAATTTTTGCATTAAATCAGAATGTCGTTCGAATCATCACAGCTACATATTTATTAATTTTATGAAAAAGGAAAATTCGTGCGAACACTCACAACGGTTCTACTTCTGATTTTCGCTGGCTTGGTTTCGGCACAACCATTAAACAAAAGTCTGGAGGAATTCAATAGTTCGCCCGCATGGGAAAACAGTTCGGGTGAAACCAGCGACAATCCAAGTTTGACAAGGCCGTTTCAGGGAAAAAACTTCATCTGTCGTGATGAAGAAACTTTCACGCCTACAGAAAAAGCCGCGGCATCCGACACCTTCAGTAAATTCGTTGAGTATGTTTCTCGCGCCGATCAAATTGAAAACTTTTTTATAGACCCTGCTCACAGAAAGAAGCGTGAAGACTTGTTAGAGACGGCGATTAAATCTGGGAGCTGGAAAGCAAAATACTTCGATAGCGTATGGTCATATCGACATACAAAAGCCGGTGATTCGAAGAAACAAGCCTTTGCCCGCCTCGTCGAACTCGGCGGACAAGGGATTCCCATCGCAGCTTACAAGATAGGAACTTATTTCGGGAGGCAGGACGACGGCATGTATTATTGGCTTGATGCCGCAATCGACCGAGGAAGCGTCGACGCGATGACAGCGGTAGGATCAACGATAGTAGTACAGTCGAAGGCGCTACGGCCCATCGGCAAGTTGATGCTTGAGTGTGCAGTGAGTAAAAATCATGCAAATGCTTATAAATCACTTGGCATCCTGGCGGATATGGAGGGTCGGCGGTTGGATGCTTATCGACTATGGATAAAAGGAGTCAACGAAGGCTGTGAACCATGCCTGATGCATGTGGAGAGCATAGCCAGGACGCTTAATTCCAGTTCCAGTGACCTCACAGTGAGCAAAGCCAGTAACAACCCATCACTGCGCCCGATAGAGGAAGATTTAATGTCAAGAAACACAACGCCTGAACTTGAGCTGATTAAGAGGTTTTATGGAAATAACTGGAGCTATGAAATAAGTGAGCTTCCGGATTTCGCCCGCCGCCTTCCTAAACAAATGGAGTTTCGTCCCAGTGACGCTACACTATTACTCACGCTTGAATTGGAACGCCGTCAGCGCGCTGAACAAAAGAAGCATAGCTATTAGCTTTTACGTGCGGAAGTGATTACTGGATGAATATCTGGTTAGAGTCTGCGCACAGATTTAATTTCGATAATTTTCCAGTGTTATTTGTTACAGTGCGAATTCTGGCAACGTGGTGGAGAAAATTGAAGGAGGCATGAAAATCACTCGCCCGGACGGGGCAACGATAATCATGAATGACGGTGGTGTGTCCATCGAAAATCTTATCCCCAAATCGGTAGGTATCCGGGATTTGTCCCATATTGAATCATTTACAGTGCGAATCGAGGATCAGGTGCGTATTTATCGCATGGATTTTTTTGGCGGCGGTCATGTCGAGGTGCGTATTCACAAGATGGTCAAGTGATGGGAGTCACTGGTCAAAACATTGAGCAAACAATCACCAATGACGACGCAATTATCGTTAGCCGAGGTGATTCGGCCAGTGGTCCAGTGCATTGAATCGCGAAAACTCCGGTTGTCAGCGTGCTTGACTGAAGGCTTTCCTTTGGTACTGAACGAAAGCAACGACATGCAGCGAATGAAGAACTGGAAGCGTTCGACGCATTCACGTTGAGAGTTACGGTTGGCGATGGGCGTTCATCCTGTAGGAGCTGCCGCAGGCTGTGATCTTTTCATTTGGGATGCCGCTACAATCGGCTCATTTCCCCCCAGGAGCAGACTTCCATGAGCATTTCCCACCGCCGTCCGGTTCCCTTGTCCAAGGCTTATCGTCTGCTCAATCATGGCCCGACCGTGCTGGTCAGCGCAGCCCACGGTGGCCAGCGCAATATCATGGCGGCAGCCTGGGCCATGCCGCTGGATTTCGAGCCGCCGAAAATTGCCGTGGTGCTGGACAAGTCCACCTGGACTCGCCAGTTGCTGGAAGCCTCGGGCGCTTTTGTGCTGAACGTTCCTTGCGCTGCCCAGGCCGACATTGTGCAGACCGTCGGTTCGACCTCCGGCCTGGAATTGACCCAGGGTCAGGGGCGCGACAAGTTTGAAACCTACGACTTGCAGACGTTCGCCGGCCAGGCGGTTGATGCGCCGATGCTCGAAGGTTGCGTGGCCTGGCTGGAATGTCGCCTGTTGCCGGAGCCGAACAATCACCAGCAGTACGACCTGTTCCTGGCCGAAGTGATTGCCGCCCAGGCCGACGAACGCGTGTTCAGCGAAGGCCGCTGGCATTTCGAAGGGCAGGACGCCTTGCGCACCTTGCACCACGTGGCGGGCGGGCACTTCTTGACCATTGGTGACCCGGTGGACGGCAAGAGCTTGCAGGCGTGAGGCAGGCAGCGCTCAAATCCAGACATCATTCTCGGCCGTGCGCTCGCCACCTTCGCGGCCGGTATTGAGCACGCCCTTGGGTTCGATCAGCAGGAGTTTTACCTCCTGCCCGGCGCTGGGTTTGTGCTCGACGCCTTTGGGCACCACATACATTTCCCCGGCGTTCACCAGCACATGGCCGTCACGAAAGTCGATGCGTAACTGGCCTTGCAGAACGATGAAGGTTTCGTCGGTATCGAGGTGGTCGTGCCAGATGAAATCCCCCAGCAGTTTCACCACCTTGAACTGGTAGTCGTTCATTTCGGCGATGACCCGGGGCGACCAGTGCGTATCGATCCGGGCGAGTTTTTCAGCGAAGTTCAGGCTTTCATATGTGTTCATGGAACAGCTCTCGCGGTTGTATGTGAACCCACGATAGCCAGCCACCCGGCGCGATTCTTGAACGATTGTGCGTGGCTCAGCGCCGCTGCAGGCTCAGCCAGCGGGCCGGTGGCAAGCCGTAGGTTTTGCTGAATTGCCGAGTCATGTGGCTCTGATCGGTGAAGCCGGCGATCAGCGCGGCGCTGACCAGTGTCTGTCCCTGAGTCAGCAGCGCGCGAACCATGTCCAGGCGTCGCATGGTCAGGTAGCGATAGGGACTGGTACCGAACAACAGGCGAAAATCCCGGGACAGGCTCCAGCGATCCCGACCACTGTGTTGCGCCAGCTCATCGAGTGTCACGGTGCGATCGAGGGCGCTGTGGATGTATTCCCGCGCGCGTTGCGCGGCCACGTAATCGAAACCCGAGCGTTTGGTTGGCACGCCGGAAACGCTGCTCAAGGCTTGCGCCAGATCGAACAGCGCATCCTGTTCTTCCAGTGGGTCGAGCGGGCAATCAAGGCTGCGCAGCAAGGCTCCCGTGGCGGCAAACAGGCGGGGGTCGTTCGACAGTCCGGTCTTGATGAACGGCAGCGGTTGGCCGCCGAGCATCTGCTGGATCAGCGCCGGTTCGATGTACATCATCCGGTACTGGAAACCGGACTCGGTGCCAGCCTCGCCATCGTGAGCTTCGTCCGGGTGCAGCACGATCGTTGCGCCAGGCTGGCTGTGCCGCCAGCCACCGCGATACTGAAAACTCTGCACCCCGGCCAGGGTGTGGCCGATGGCATAGGTATCGTGGCGGTGAAGATCGTAGCCATGGCCGGCAAAAAACGCCTCGAAACGCTGTAGCCCACCGACATCGGGCGCGCGATGGAACCAGTCAGTGCGAGGCGGGTACTTGGCCATGGTGATGATTGTCTTGAGCTCGATGCGCAGCACGGTAACCCAGTCAGCGACTCGCTGTCTTCTGATCGCAAGGCGACAGGTACGCTAGAAAACCAAGGGCAAATACTGCACTGTGTGACGCATTCTCTGCAGGTCGTTTTTTCTTTTTGTCAGGATGAGGCCAGGTCATGAGCAAGTTGCGCGTGGGGATCATTTTCGGGGGCCGTTCGGCTGAGCATGAGGTGTCGCTGCAATCGGCGAAAAACATCGTCGATGCGCTGGATCGTTCGCGCTTCGAGCCGGTGCTGATCGGCATCGACAAACAGGGCCACTGGCACCTCAACGATCCTTCGAATTTTTTGCTGAATCAGGAAAACCCGGCGCTGATCGCCCTCAACCAGTCCAACCGCGAACTGGCCGTGGTGCCGGGTAAGGCCAGCCAGCAACTGGTGGAAACTTCCAGCCAGGAAATGCTCGGCCACGTCGATGTGATCTTCCCGATTGTCCACGGCACCCTCGGTGAAGATGGTTGCCTGCAAGGCTTGCTGCGCATGGCCGATTTGCCGTTTGTCGGCTCCGATGTACTCGGCTCGGCCGTGTGCATGGACAAGGACGTCAGCAAGCGCCTGCTGCGCGATGCCGGCCTGGCCGTGACGCCGTTCGTGACATTGACCCGCGCCACGGCGGCCCGCACCGGATTTGCCGAGGTGCAGGGCAAGCTGGGCTTGCCGCTGTTCGTCAAACCGGCGAACCAGGGCTCCTCCGTGGGCGTGAGCAAGGTCACCGACGAGGTCGAATACACCGCTGCGGTGGAACTGGCGTTAAGTTTCGATACCAAGGTGTTGATCGAATCTGCCGTCAGCGGCCGCGAGATCGAATGCGCGGTGCTCGGCAATGAAGAGGCCATCGCCAGTGGCTGTGGCGAGATCGTGGTGCATAGCGGGTTCTATTCCTACGACAGCAAATACATCGACGACAAGGCGGCTGAAGTGGTGGTGCCGGCCAATATCAGCGTCGAGGCCAGCGAACGCATTCGCGCCCTGGCCGTCGAAGCGTTCCAGGTACTGGGCTGTTCCGGCCTGGCCCGCGTCGATGTGTTCCTGACCGACAGCGGCGAAGTGCTGATCAACGAAATCAACTCGCTGCCCGGCTTCACCCGCATCAGCATGTATCCGAAACTGTGGCAGGCCACCGGCATGACCTACAGCGAACTGGTGACGCGACTGATCGAGCTGGCGCTGGAGAAGCACCACGTTCGGCAGGGGTTGAAGATCAGTCGGTAAGTGGAGTTCTGCATCGCCCGTATTATCGGTGGGTATGCTTGCAAGAGCCGACCCTGATCAAGCGTGCTTGACCGGTTTGATCAGGCTCTGGGCGGGTATCCCGAACAGCTCGTGCAGTTTCCAGATCATCGGAAGCGTCAACGCTCGCTTGCCATTGAGTACTTCATAAACACGATTTGTGCGGCCGATGGCGGGTGCAAGATCGGCGGCGGACAACCCGGACTGCTCCATCCGGAACTTGATCGCATCGATAGGGTTGGGTAAGTCGACGGGGAAGTGCTTCGACTCATACGACTCGATCAGCGTAATCATGATGTCAAAGTAATCTCCCTCGGGAGTGCCAATTTCAGGTTCATTCTCAAACAGTGCAGACACGCTCTTGAGAGCGGCGCGGTAATCCTCGTCGGTGTGAATCGGGTGAATGTTCATGGGTTACTCCATTTCGACGTTATCAGCGTCGACCGTGTCGTACTGCTTGTGAGTGCCGACAAATTTTATGTACACGGCGCCAAAGCGATAAGCCACGGCGACTATCAGCCTGAAGTCGTTACCCTTGATGTTGAACACGACTCTGCGGCTTTTGAGAATACTGGCTGTAGCGAAGTGCAGCTTTATGTCGGCAGGTGTTTTCCAGGCTGCATTTCTTACCTCGTCAATCCAGGCCAGCAAGGGTTGTTCTGCGCTCGGGTATCTCTCCCAAAATTGCTTCAACTGATTGATGGCGATGATTCTCATGGCATGATCCTAGTCCCATTGTGGGACTGATGCAAGTCTGTGGAGGCGTGGAAACTCTAACCAGGACGCAATTATTTGCGGGTAGGAAAAAGCAGCGGGAGAGAGGCGACCTGGACTCTTTACCTATAAAAAGGGCCTACCCACCGGTAAGCCCTTTCTCACACCTGTGTACGACTCAATCCCCCAACGCTTGTCCCTCACGCCGCGGATCGGCACCTCCGGTCAGCGATGCTTTCCCCTGGGCGTCCTTGACCCGAACAATCGCCTGGGTGCCGCTGGTCATGTCGATTTCGCTCACACTATGCCCTTTGTCTTTCAGCGCCTGAATCAGCGCGGGGCTGAATTGTCCCTGTTCCAGCTCGGTGGGGCCGTTGCGGCTGCCGAAGTTGGGCAGGTTGATGGCGGCTTGTGCATCGAGGTTCCAGTCGAGCAGGCCGATGGTGGATTTGGCGACGTATTCGATGATTTGCGAGCCGCCGGGGGAGCCGACAGTGGCGAGGAATTCGCCGCTCTGGCGATCGAAGATCAGGGTCGGGGCCATGGATGAGCGCGGGCGTTTGCCGGGTTCGACGCGGTTGGCGACTTTCTGCCCGTTCTCCTCGGGAATGAACGAGAAGTCGGTCATCTCGTTATTGAGCATGAACCCCTGAACCATGATGTGGGAGCCGAACGCCGACTCAATGGTGGTGGTCATCGACACGGCGCCGCCTGCGTCATCGACGGCCACCACTTGCGAGGTGGAAATCCGCAGCGGCGAACGGTCCGGCGCGTAGGCCACCTGAATGCCCGGTGGGGTGCCGGGTTTGGCTGTGCCCATGCTGCGTTCGCCAATCAGGGCGGCACGGCTGGCGAGGTAGGCCGGGTCCACCAGGCCCTTGACCGGCACGGGTACGAAGTCGGTATCGGCTACGTACTGTGCGCGGTCGGCGTAGGCCAGGCGTTCGGCTTCCGAGATCAGGTGCACGGCTTGCGGGGCGGGTTCGATGCCGGCCGGGGCCGTGGTCTTGACCGGTTTCAGCGGTGCCAGCGCCAGGTGCTTGTCGCGAGCCTCCAGGGCTTGCAGTGTGCCGAGAATCTGCGCCACGGCGATCCCGCCCGACGACGGCGGCGGCATGCCGCAGACTTGCCAGCGCTTGTAGTCAGTACACAGTGGAGCGCGTTCCTTGGCCTGGTAGTGGGCGAGGTCGTTCAGGGACAGGCTGCCGGGATTGGCGTGACCTTGAACTTTGGTCGCGATTTCCTCGGCGACCGGGCCTTTGTACAGGGCATCGGGACCTTCATGGGCGATGCGTTTGAACACGGCGGCCAGCGGCGGGTTCTTCAGGTTTGTGCCGACGGCTTTCGGGCTGCCATCGGCATTGCGCAAGTAAGCCATCATTTCCGCTGAGCGCGACATGGACGAATCTGCGGCGATCAACTGGTGCAGGCGTGGCGAAATGGCGAAGCCTTGCTCGGCGAGCTGGATGGCCGGTTCAAACAGCTGCGCCCAGGGCAGGCGCCCATGCTTTTGATGGGCCAGTTCGAGGGCGCGCAGTACGCCCGGCGTGCCCACCGAGCGACCGCCGATCTGTGCCTGGGTAAACCCCATCGGTTGTCCGTTGGCCTGCAGGAAAAGCTTCTCGGTGGCGCCGGCCGGGGCGGTTTCACGGCCGTCGTAGGTGCGCACGGCCTTGCCATCCCAGAGTACGATCAATGCGCCGCCTCCGATGCCCGAAGACTGCGGCTCGACCAGCGTCAACACGGCTTGCATCGCAATCGCGGCATCGATGGCCGAGCCGCCCCGGCGCAGCATCTCCCGCCCGGCTTCGGCCGCCAGCGGGTTGGCCGCCGCTGCCATGTATTTTTCGGCGTGTTGGGTGCGCAGGTCGGTGCGGAACCCGGAAGCGCTTTCCGGAGCGAGCGGTAATGTTGGCACCGAAGCGTTGTGGCATGCGGCCAGGGTCAAGGCACTGGCGAGCAGAACCAGGGCTGGCAGGCGATAGCGGCGCAAGGGGAAGGCTGAAAACACGTGGGGCACTCCGTCCGTTGGATCTACGATCAGTGGACTGTATCGGCCGACCGGAAGGGACGCAAACCAGGTCCCGTGGCATTGACGTTTTTGTCCTTCATCAATGGCAGGATTTTCTGTAGGGTCGTTGCCAACAGGCAGGCCAGAAAATCAACAAGAGGCAGACATGCAAACCGAATTCCCCACCCAGCCCGGCTATCGCACCCAGCGTGAACAGTTCCTGGCCGCCGCGACTACCGCAGGCGCAACGCTGACTGAATATCCACACCCGCTCAAAGGCCCGTTCGGCGAATCGTTGAGTACCGATGTGGCGGTACTCGGTGATCCGGGCGCCAGGCGCTTGTTGATTGCGTTGAGCGGCACCCACGGGGTTGAAGGTTTCTACGGCTCGGGGTGCCAGATCAAATGGCTGCAGGAGTTGGGCAGGCGTTCCCTGCCATCGGATGTCGCCGTGGTCATGATCCATGCCATCAACCCTTGGGGCATGGCGTGGTTGCGCCGGGTCAACGAAGACAACATCGACCTGAACCGCAATCACCTGAACTTCCAGCGCCCGCTGCCAGACAACCAGGCGTACAACGCCCTGCATGAAATCTATGCCTGTCCGCAGTTGCACGGCCCGGAGCGTGATCGTGCCGATGCCTTGCTCGACGAGCAGATTCGCCTGCATGGCTGGCCGGCGTTGATGTCGATTGTCGAGGGCGGTCAGCATGCTCATCCCGATGGCCTGTTTTACGGCGGGCTGGCGCCGAGCTGGTCGAACCGCACGCTGCACCAAATCGTGCAAAAGCACGTGAGCCATGCCGAGGTCGCCATGTGTTTCGACTTGCACACCGGCGCGGGCGAGTACGGTCATCCGATGTTGCTGACCATCACCGAGTCCGCCTATCCGGCGCTGGCGGATGCGCAGGCGATTTACGGCCCATGGCTCTACAGCCTGCAAACCGGCGCCGAGACTGTCAGCGAAACCGGCGTGGCCGCGACGGCCACCGGCTATACCTCACAGGCGTTGATCGATGCACTGCCGCAGGTACGGCTGATGCCTTTCGTCATCGAGTGCGGGACCTATCCCGGGCCGGACGTTCACCGGCATCTGCGTGATGACCACTGGCTGCATTTGCATGGCAACCCAAGTGACGCAACGGGACGCGGGATCAAGTTGAATCTGCTGGAGCAGTTCTATCCGGCGGATAGCGATTGGCAGGCGATGGTCTGGTTGCGCACGTGGCAGATCTGGGAGCGGGCGTTGTCTGCATTGTCGACCATTGGCGTCTGATCGATGCGCGCATGCGGTTGAGGATTTCCTGCAACCGCAGCGTGTTTTTTTCAAGGCATAAAAAAACGGCTTACCTTGCGGTAAGCCGTTTTTAGTACTTGGTGGCTACACAGGGACTTGAACCCCGGACCCCAGCATTATGAATGCTATGCTCTAACCAACTGAGCTATGTAGCCAAGTGGCGCGCATTATTCACCGGTAACGGGGATGCGTCAAGCACAAATCTAAAATATTTCTCTGCGCTTTCAACCGTTTATCAAAATCTATCCTCTGAGCAGGGGTGAAGGGCAGCGCTGGAACCAGCGGCTGGCCTGTTCGTACGCGTGCGCCAGTTGCAGGACAGCGAAGTCGGCCTGGTGTCTGCCGATGATTTGCAGGCCCATGGGCAGGCCGCTGGCGTTGAAGCCGACCTGTACGTTAGCCACCGGGCAGCCGGACAACGTGCCGGGGATCACCACCTCCATCCAACGGTGATAGGTGTCCATGCTCACGCCTTCGATGGAGGCGGGCCACGGTTGGGTTTTATCGAACGGGAATACCTGGGCGCTCGGCAGCAGCAGGTAGTCGTATTTTTCGAACAGCCTGGAGATCGCCCGATACCAGTCGCTGCGCATCACCGACGCGGCAAACACGTCAGTGGCCGAAAGTTTCAGGCCGTTTTCCACTTCCCAGCAGGCTTCCGGTTTCAGCAGTGCACGCTTTTGCGGGTCGGCATAGGTCGCGCCCAACGAGCCGGCGACCATCCAGTGGCGCAATGTCCGCCAACTGCTCCACAGCTTCTCTGGCGCGAATTCCGGCTGTACGGGCTCGATATGGCAACCCAGGCTTTCGAAATCGGCAAAGGCCGTTTCGCACAGCGAGAGGATGCCTTTTTCCATCGGCAGGTAGCCGTTGAAGTCGCCGAGCCAGCCCAGGCGAGTGCCTTTGAAGTCCCGCTCCAGCGGTGCCGCAAAGGCGTTTCCGGTCTCGGCAATCGACAGCGGCGCCCGCGCATCGGCCCCGGCCTGCACCGACAGCAGCAACGCCGCATCGCGCACGCTGCGAGCCATGGGGCCTTCGTAGCCGAGTTGGTCGATAAACAGGTCGGCACTGTCATCGAAGGGCACGCGGCCCTGGGACGGACGGAAGCCGAAGATGTTGTTGAACGCGGCCGGGTTGCGCAGCGAGCCCATCATGTCGCTGCCATCGGCCACCGGCACCAGGTGCATGGCCAGCGCCGCCGCCGCGCCGCCGCTGCTGCCGCCAGCGGTCTTGCTCGGGTCGTAGGCGCAACCGGTCGCGCCGAACAGCGGGTTGTAGCTTTGCGAGCCGAGGCCGAATTCCGGGGTGTTGCTCTTGCCGATGATGATCGCTCCGGCGGCCTTGATCCGCTCGACCATGATGCCGTCGCGCTCGGGGATGAAGTCCTTGTACAGCGGCGAACCCAAGGTAGTGCGGATGCCGCGCGTGAGGGACAGGTCCTTGATCGCGTGGGGCAGGCCGTGCATCCAGCCTTTGTATTCACCACGGGCCAACTCGGCGTCGCGCTGATCGGCCTCGGCCAGCAGGTCCTCCGGCGCTTGCAGGCTCACCAGGGCATTGACCTGCGGATTGAAGCGTTCGATATGGGCAAGATAAGTCTGCATCACTTCCCGGCAGGAAACCTGGCGCAGGCGGATGCGTTCGGCGAGCTCGTGGGCCTGCAACAGGACCAGTTCGCTGATGTTATTAGAGTTCATTGCAAGCGGCCTTTCAGACGGCTGGAAAAACGCCCCGCCATTGCGTCGGGGCGGTAGCGATCAACGCATCAGGTTGGTCCAGAGACGGTCGGCCAGGCGGATCGCGCCTTCGCCGCAGGTCTTGCTGAACACCACCGGAGTGCCTTCGGGGATGTGCAGTTCCGGCGCATCCTTGAGGCCTGCGTCGAGGAACGGTTCCACTCCCTTGATCGGGCTCTGGTGCTTGAGGAAGTTCTGGGTCATTGCCGCGTTTTCAGGCTGGCTGAGGAACGCAATGAACGCCTTGGCGTTCGCCGGATTCTTGCTGCCGGTCGGGATGACCATGTTGTCGACCCAGGCCAGTACGCCTTCTTTCGGGTACAGGTAGTTCAGGCTCGGTTTCATTTCCCGGGCGCGCATCGACGAACCGCCCCAGAAGGTCGACATGTCGATCTCACCGGACGCCAGGTTTTCGCGGATCGAACCCGCCTTGGAACTGTAGGTCTTGACGAACGGTTTCTGCGCCTTGAGCAGGGTCAGAATCTGCTGCATCTGCTTCGGATCTTCACTGCACAGCGGAATGTTCAAGTACAGGCTGGCCATGTCCACCACATCACTGACCGAGTCGAACATGTTGATTCGCCCTTGCAGCTCGGTCGGTGGCTCGTAAAGCACCTTGAGGGTATCGGCAGGGCCCTTGTAGCGCTCGGTGTTGAGCACCACGCTGGTGGTGCCCCAGATGAACGGCACGGAGTAGGCGCCCTCGGGGTCCCAGGTGGGTTTTTTCAGGTTGTCGACGACGCCGGCATAGTAGGGCTCGTTGACCGGGTCGAAACGCTCCAGCAGCTTTTCCTTGATCAGGATCGGAATGAACTGGTGGGATGGGATCGCCACGTCGTAACCCGCACCGCCCTGTTTCAATTTGGCCAACAGAGTTTCGTTGGAGTCGTAGGAGTCGACGGTGACTTCAATGCCGGTCTGCTTCTGGAACTTGGCGAGGATCTCCGGCGAAAAGTAACCGCTCCAGCTCACCACATTGAGTTTTTCCGCGGCCTGAACGTTGCCGGCCATGGTCAGCGGCAAGGTCAGGAACAACGACGTGCCGATGCTTTTAATCCACTTGCTCATGCTATTTCCCCACAGTGCGTAGAAGGTTCAGGATTTCTTTTTGCCCAGCAGATAAGAAAGGGTGACGAACAGCACCGAGACGCCCAGGATCAGGGTCGACACGGCGTTGACGTCGGGTGTCACGCCCATGCGCAACAGGCCGAAGATGAAGATTGGCAAGGTGGTGGTGCCGGCCTGGGAGACCATCATCGAGATCACGAAGTTATCCAGCGACACGATGAAGGCCAGCATCAGCCCGGAGAAAATCCCCGGCATCAGCAGCGGCAGGGTCACCTTGCGGAAGGTCCGCCACGGGCCGGCATAGAGGTCGGCCGAGGCCTGTTCCAGGGACAGGTCCATGTCGTTCAGGCGTGCCCGTATCGGCAGAAAGGCGAACGGAATGCAGAACACCGTGTGCGCGATGATCAGGTTGCCGTAGCCCAGGGACAGACCGATGGTGGAGAACAGCGCGAGGGTGGCGACGCCGACCACGATTTCCGGCAATACCAGGGGCAGCATGATTGCGCCCATGGACAATTGCAGGCCTTTGAATTTCGCCCCCCGTGACGTGCCGAGGGCGGCGAGGGTGGCGATGGCCGTGGCGACCATGCTGGCGCAGACCGCGATCAACAGGCTGTTGCCGGCCGCCTGGCGCAGGGCCTGGTTGGCGAACGCAGCGCGATACCAGTCGAGGCTGAACCCGGTCCATACCGTTGCCGACTGATTGGCGTTGAACGAGAACGCCACCAGCACCACGATCGGCGCGTAGAGATACAGGTAGAACAGGAAACTGAATCCGCCGAAGCCCGGGAAATCCTGCACACCCAGCGTGTTGCGTTTGAACAGGCCGATCATCACGCACCTCCTTTGGCGATGCGCTGGCGTTCGGCACGCAGGGCATAGACCGTCAGAACCAACATCACCGCTGCCATCAGCACCAGCGACAGGGCTGCGCCGAAGGGCCAGTTACGGGCATCGCTGAACTGCCGGAAGATCAGGTTGCCGAGCATCATTCGCGTGCCGCCGCCCAGCAGTTCCGGGGCGATCATCGCTCCGAGGCAAGGCACGAAGGTGAGGATGGCGCCGGCAAGAATCCCCGGTTTGGCGATAGGCAACACCACCTTGCGCAAAGTACGCACGCGCCCGGCGTAGAGGTCCTGAGCGGCCTCGAGAAGGCGGATGTCCATTTTTTCCAGGGTGGCGTAGATCGGCAGCACCACGAAGGGCGCGTAGGTGTAGACCAGCCCCAGCAGCACCGCGCCGTCGGTGTAAAGCAGTTGCAGCGGCTGATCGATGACCCCGAGCCCCATCAGGCTGTTGTTGATCACCCCGGTGTTACGCAGCAGCAGGATCCACGCATAGGTGCGGATCAACAGGTTCGCCCAGAACGGTACAGTGATCAGAAAGATCAGCAGGCCTCGGCGATGGGCCGGTTGCATGGCCAGCCACACCGCGACCGGAAAGCCGATCAGCAAGGTGATGACGGTGGTCAGTCCGGCGATGCCGATGGAGCGCAAGGCGATGATCAGGTAGGAGTCGGCGAAGGCCAGGCTGTCATCCAGTTGCCGTTCGAACAGCAGCGAGGTGTAGGCGTCGCTGCTGAACACCTTGTTCACCCCGCCGTAGGGGTTGGCTTCCATCAGCGAGTAACCGATGACGATCAGGATCGGCACGATCAGAAACAGGCCGATGGCAATCAGCGCGGGGCTGACACCGAGAAAACTCTGGAAAGCCCGCCGACGTTCCAGGGTATTGGCAATCGGTAAAGCGTGCATGGCAATTCCTCGTGCTCAATCGTGCAGGACGCTGGCGCTACCCTGGTCAAACAACAGGCCGGCCTGGCTTCCCGGTGCGAAGCGTTTGCTCTGGTCGACGCAGTTGGGGGTGCGCACGGTGAGGCGCGAACCGTTGCTCAGGCTGACCTGGTATTGCAGGTCGGTGCCGAGGTAGATCTGCGCTTCGATCCGGCACGGCAAGGCACCGTCGGTATTGCCTGGCACCAGATGCAAACGCTCGGGGCGCACCGACAACGCGACGTTGGCACCGACCCGCACATTGCTGCACGGCTGCGCAGGCAGCGGGTGACCGGCCGGGCCGGCGAACCAGGCCAGGCCATCTTCGACGCGGGTGACGGTGCCTTCGATGAAGTTGGTTTCACCGATGAAGTCCGCGACAAAACGATTGCGCGGGCGCTCGTAGATGTCTTCCGGGCGGCCGACCTGCTGCACTTCGCCTTCGGACAACACGGCGATGCGGTCGGACATGGTCAGGGCTTCTTCCTGGTCGTGGGTGACGAAGATGAAGGTGATGCCGGTACGCGCCTGGATGGTTTTCAGCTCTTCGCGCATGGCCTGGCGCAGCTTGAGGTCCAGGGCCGAGAGCGGTTCGTCGAGCAGCAACACTTTCGGGTGTGGCGCCAATGCACGAGCGAGGGCGACGCGCTGTTGCTGACCACCGGACAGTTGTGCCGGCTTGCGGTTGGCGAAGCGCTCCATCTGCACCAGGGCAAGCATCTCGCGCACCCGTTCGGCCATCTGCGTTTTGTTCAGGATCTTGCCCATCGGGTGGGACTCAAGACCGAAGGCCAGGTTCTCGGCGATGGTCATGTGCGGGAACAGCGCGTAATGCTGGAACACCGTGTTGACCGGACGCTGGAATGGCGGGCGGTCGGCGATGTTTTCGCCGTAGAGCAGAATCTCGCCTTCGGTAGGGAATTCGAACCCGGCGATCATCCGCAGGAGCGTGGTTTTGCCACAGCCCGAAGGGCCGAGAAGGGTGAAGAATTCGTTGTCGCGAATGTCCAGGTCGATGCTTTTGAGCGCCACCGGGCCAGTCTTTGGATCACCGTAGACTTTGCGCACTGAGCGGATGGACACCGCCGGCGTTTGCAGCGAATGCAGGGCATTCATGCGTTACCTCCGATTCCCCCATCGTCCGCGAGCGCTGTAAACAGCGGAGCCGTCGGACCATGGATATTATTTTTCTGGGCAGGATCGAGATTGCGTTCGAGTGTTGTAACCAGCTGTTCTTTTGTTCTGCTGTGGCTCGATTATCAGCGAGGGGTTGCGGGGGCGAAACTTCAATTTTAACATAGGGGCTGTTAAAAAATTTAACAGCACAAGGCGTCCGAAAACCATGCCTGACCACCGTTTGCCGCCGCTCAACGCGGTGCGTGCCTTTGATGCCGCGGCCCGGTTGGGCAGCTATGTCGAAGCCTCCAAAGCCCTGCACGTGACCCAGCCGGCCATCGGCCGCCATGTGAAGCTGCTGGAGGACTGGCTGGGCATCCAACTGTTCGAGCGCACCTCTCGCGGAGTCAACCTGACGGCGGCAGGGGAGAAGTACCACCGCAAGATCAGCGCCGCCCTGCAACTGATCATCGAAGCCGGAAAAGAGGCGCAGCCCAAACACGCCGAGCGCTGGTTGCGCATCATGGTGGTGCCGGGGTTCGCCAAGCGCTGGCTGATGCCACGCATAGAGACCATGCGCCATCTGCGTCCGGGTTTGAAATTCGCCATCGAACCCAATTCGACCTTCACCGAAGTGGATGGCAAAAGCGCTGACCTGGGCATCGTCTACGGGTTGGACGGCCAATATGCCCACTCCCGCACCAGCCTGATTTGTCCTCGGGTGTTTCCGATCTGTTCCCCCGAATATCTGGCCAGCGTCGGGCCCATCGACAGCCCCGCGGACCTGGTGAAACACAACCTGATCCACGTCGATGACGGTGAGTGGTGGAACCTGTGGTTCGCCGCCAACGACCTCGACATGCACCTCAATTCGGACATGCTCTACGTCAACAACGACCACGCGTTGTCGGTGGCCGAGAGCGGGCAGGGCATTGCGCTGGCCAACGAAGTGCTGGTGCGCGAAGAACTCCACAGCGGCAAGTTGGTGCGGGTGGTGGACGCGCAAGTGAAGCTGGAAAGCTATCGGGTGCTCACGCCGTCCACCGAGCTCTCGGCGGACGTGGTGTGGTTTATCGACTGGCTCAAGACCGAGCTGGAGCAGGACTTCCCGGAGGCGGTGATCCGCGCCTGAGCAGCGCTGCCGGATTCAACTCAAGCGGAAGCGCCCGGTGTTGTCGCTGAGGGCCTTGCTGCCGTGGCTCAAGGTGTCCGCTGCCTGGTTCACCGCGCGCGCACCTTCGAGCAAACGCACCGCCGCTTGATCGACCTGCTGGATATTGCCGCTGACCTCGTCGGCGGTACTGGCCTGCTCCTCCACCGCCGTGGCGATTTGCGCCAGGGTATCGGTGACACTTTGCACCGCGCTGGCGATTTCCCCGAGCCGCTCACCCAGGCCTGTCACTGCCTGTGCATCGGATTGCGCCTGACCACAGGCCGCTTCCATCAGGCTCACGGCTTCGTTCACTGTGTTGCGCAAGCTATCGACGGTACCGGCAATCTGCGCAGTCGAAGATTGCGTACGTTGCGACAGGCTGCGCACTTCATCGGCCACTACCGCAAAGCCGCGACCCTGTTCGCCGGCCCGCGCCGCTTCGATTGCAGCGTTTAGCGCCAACAGGTTGGTCTGCTCGGCGACGCCGCGAATGGTGTCGACCACCAACTGGATCTGCTGCCCCTGCTCGCTGACCCGGCCCAGTGCCGCTGCGGTTTCATTCAGGCGTTGGTTGAGTTGCTGGATGCTCGCGGTGGTGCGCTGGCTGTCACGGCTGCTGTCGGCGGCAATGCGCCGGGTGTGCTGGGCGCTCCCGGACGCCTGTTCGCAACTGTGGGCCACCCCTTGTGAGGTGGCGGCCAGTTGCGTCGCAGCCGCGGCGATCTGGCTGATCTGCAACTGCTGGGCTTCGACTTCGCCCAAGGCGTCGCTGGAGTGATGGTTGAGGGTTTGCACGGCGTGGCTCAATTGCAGGGTTTCGTGATCCACCCCTTGCAGGCTGGTGCGCAGTTGCACCACGGCGACGTTCAACGCGGTGCTGATGGCCGCCAGTTCGTCCCGCCCTTGAACCGCTACTTGCAGGCTCAGATTGCCATCGCGCAAGGCCTCGGCCAGTAGCGTGATACCGCTGGCGCTGCGGCGGATCGAGGCCTGCAAACAGATGAACAGATACAGCGCGGCCAACAGCAGGCAGCCCAGCACTGTGGCCACCACAATGAACTGGCGGATCGCCGAGCCGTGGTAGTAATCAAGGCGTTGATCCAGCGACACCAGCGACTGCTGACGCAACGAGGCGAGATCAGAGAGCAGGGCATCGAGACTGCGTTCGAAGTCCTCCGGCTTGAGGTTGATGCTGCCGCCGAACACGCCGTCATCCAGCACCTTCAGGCCGGCGTCCAGGTGCTTGAGGCTGTCATGGTATTGCCCGGCCCAGGTTTGCAGGGCGCCGGGCAGGCGCGCTTCGAGCAGGCCTGCGGTTTTCACCAGCTGCTCGCGCGCATCGCCGATGCGGCTGCGCAAGTCGCGCAGTTGCAAGCGGCTTTGCAGAGTGAACTGCCCGGACACTACCGACGCCTGGCCCACCGCCGCCAGGCGACCGACTCGCTCGATCAGGTCTGGCGCATGTTGGGTGGAGATCTGCGTCAGCAAGTAGGTTTCCAGCCACGGTGCCAGCGTCAGGCGATTGTCCATGGCGATCTGCTCGCGCAAGGCTTGCAGGGCGCTCAAGGCGTTGGTGAAGCGATCGTAGCCATCCGGCCACCAGCCGACATTGCTCAGGCTTTTTGAGTCGAGGCCATCGAGGGCGGTTTGCAGGGCCTGATAACGCGATAGCGTTTCACTCTCGGCAGCTTCTTTTTGCAGGGCATTGCCCAATTCGGCAGTGGCCTGGCTGACGGCGGGTTGAGCTGCATCGAACGCAGCCATCGCCGCGAGGGTGGCCGGCGTTGGCTGACGATTGGTTTCCGTGGCGCGCCACCGGGCGGCGCGATCACGCTGGGCGGCGAGCAGGTCATCCAGCGCATCAAGGGCGAGCAGTTGCCGCACCCCGGCGCGTTCGCCGGAAATCAGGCTGAGTTTGTCGCGATAGTCCTGGCCGATCATCCACAGGCTGCCGGCGAGCGGCAGGATAAACAGCAGAAACAACAGCTGGAATTTGCGTGCAAAGCCGAAACGCCCCAGCAACCCGATCCCCGGTGATAAAAAAGCCTGCATGCCCCATGACTCCTCTGGACACCACGCACCATAGGCGTGCGTCGGAGGTTGTTGCACCGCCGACTCGTGCCCTCTAAAAAGGCCTCGAAAGTTCACCCTTGTCCGCTCTGTAGGCTGACTCTGTGGCGAAACTTCCCATTGTCGGCCCCCTTTGTAAGGAAGCCGCGTTCAAGCAGACAAGTAAGGCAAGATTCAGACCATGGCTATGCGCCATCAACAATGTGGCGATGAAAATCGAAGTCGTTAGCAGGCTAAGGGGATGGCGTTGCTGCACTGAAAAATGGCACATTGGCGCACCTGCCCGTTTGCACCCACCTGTTGTACGGAAAACCCCATGGCTATCAGCAATGCCCAGACCGGTTCAGTGCCGGCGTCCGCTACGCCCCAAAGCAGCCCCCCCCTGGTGATGCGCATCATCGGCGCGGTGGCACTGGCGCATTTGATCAACGACCTGATCCAGTCAGTACTGCCGTCGATCTATCCGATGCTCAAGGCCAACTATGGCCTGACCTTCACCCAGGTCGGCCTGATCACCCTGACGTTCCAGTTGACGGCCTCGCTGTTGCAGCCGTGGGTCGGTTACTACACCGACCGCCATCCCAAGCCGTGGCTACTGCCGGCGGGTACGGTCTGTACCTTGATCGGGATTCTGATGATGTCGGTGGTCGGCAGCTTCCCGTTGATTCTGCTGGCGGCGGGGTTGATCGGCATCGGTTCTTCGACCTTCCATCCCGAAGCGTCCCGCGTGGCGCGCCTGGCTTCAGGCGGGCGCTTCGGGCTGGCGCAATCGACCTTCCAGGTCGGGGGGAACGCAGGCTCGGCGTTCGGCCCGTTACTGGCGGCGGCAATCATCATTCCCTTCGGTCAAGGGCACGTGGCGTGGTTCGGCCTGTTCGCGGTATTTGCGCTGTTCGTGCTCTACCGGATCAGCCGCTGGTACGCCAACCACTTGAGCCTGTTCAAGCTCAAGCAGGGTCAGGCGGCGACTCACGGCCTTTCCAGGGGGCGAGTGATCAGCGCGCTGGTCGTGCTCGGGTTGCTGGTGTTCTCCAAGTATTTCTACATGTCCAGCCTCACCAGCTACTTCACCTTCTACCTGATCGAGAAATTCGACCTGTCGGTCGCCAGTTCACAGTTGCACCTGTTCCTGTTTCTGGGCGCGGTAGCGGCGGGGACATTCTTTGGCGGGCCGATCGGCGACAAGATCGGGCGTAAGGCGGTGATCTGGTTTTCGATCCTCGGCGTTGCACCGTTCACCTTGCTGCTGCCGCATGTCGACCTGTTCTGGACCAGCATTCTCAGCGTGGTCATCGGCTTCATTCTCGCCTCGGCGTTCTCGGCCATCGTGGTGTACGCCCAGGAATTGGTGCCGGGCAATGTCGGGATGATCGCCGGGGTGTTCTTCGGCCTGATGTTCGGCTTCGGCGGGATTGGCGCGGCATTGCTGGGCCATCTGGCGGACATTCACGGCATCGAGTACGTGTACTACCTGTGTTCGTTCCTGCCGTTGTTTGGGGGGTTGGCGATCTTTTTGCCGCGTACCAAAAAGGCCTGAACCAACAACCATCGAGTGTGGGGGCGGTGGTGTGGCCGAAATTTCTGTCGTGTTGCGTCCTGAATATGGTTTACGCCGGTTTCAGGACCTCTAAAAATTCAGCCGTTTCGATAGATATAGCTGTACGCGTTAATCGCCGGTACACCACCGAGATGTGCATAAAGCACCTTCGACCCATCCGGGAAAAACCCCTGGCGGACGAGATCAATGAGGCCTTGCATGGATTTTCCCTCGTAGACCGGGTCCGTCATCATGCCTTCCATGCGAGCGCACAACCGGATGGCTGCATTGGTTTCTTCTGATGGGATGCCGTAGGCCGGATAGGCATATTCTTCTTTAAGGACAACATCGTCAGCTGTGATTTCCTGGCCAAGCCCAATAAGTCTGGCCGTTTGCTGAGCAATGGCCAGCACTTGTGCCCTGGTTTGTTCAGGTGTGGCGGAGGCGTCGATACCAATCACATTGCGGGCACGACCATCCTTGGCAAATCCCACCAACATGCCTGCATGCGTGGAGCCGGTCACAGTGCAGACGATTATGTAATCAAACCTGATCCCCATCCTGGTCTCTTGTTCGCGTACTTCTTCGGCGAAGCCGACATAGCCGAGACCTCCAAATTTGTGCACAGAAGCGCCGGCGGGAATGGCATACGGTTTACCTCCTTTCGCCTTAACATCTTCCAGCGCCCGCTCCCAGCTCTCGCGGATGCCGATATCGAAACCTTCGTCGACGAATTCAATTTCGGCCCCCAGCACGCGGCTCATCAGGATATTCCCAACCCGGTCATAGACCGCATCCGGGAACGGAACCCAGCTTTCTTGAACGAGACGGCACTTCATGCCGAGTTTGGCAGCAACAGCCGCGACCTGGCGCGTGTGGTTTGACTGGACGCCACCGATGGACACCAGCGTATCTGCCTGCGAGGCAATGGCATCGGGAATAATGTATTCCAGCTTTCGGATCTTGTTACCGCCAAACGCGAGCCCGGAGTTGCAATCCTCTCGTTTGGCATAGAGCTCGACATTGCCCCCGAGACACGCCGATAGGCGATTCAGTTTCTCAATCGGCGTAGGGCCGAACATGAGTGGATAGCGTTCAAATTTATCCAGCATGACGGTTCTCCAGATCACGGATGAGCCGTTTTTAGTCTAGCAGAGCACATGTGAGAGGGCTGCGCGCTACCACGATCCCAAAAAGCAAAATCCCCGTATCAGCGAGTGATTACGGGGATTTTCAGTCTATCGGGTTCCGTGTAAATCCACGGTCACCGTTACACGTTGAAGCGGAAGTGCATCACGTCGCCGTCTTTGACGATGTAATCCTTGCCTTCCAGACGCCATTTACCGGCTTCCTTGGTACCGGCTTCGCCCTTGTACTGGATGAAGTCGTTGTAGGCGATCACTTCGGCGCGGATGAAGCCTTTTTCGAAGTCGGTGTGGATCACGCCAGCGGCTTGTGGTGCGGTGGCACCGACGCGGACGGTCCAGGCGCGGACTTCTTCGACACCGGCGGTGAAGTAGGTCTGCAGGTGTAGCATTTCGTAGCCGGCACGGATCACGCGGTTCAGGCCAGGCTCTTCGAGGCCCAGGGCTTCGAGGAACATGTCTTTTTCTTCGCCGTCATCGAGCTCGGCGATTTCCGCTTCGATCTTGTTGCACACCGGAACAACCACGGCGCCTTCTTCTTCGGCGATGGCCCTGACCACGTCCAGGTGCGGGTTGTTTTCGAAACCGTCTTCAGCGACGTTGGCGATGTACATGACCGGTTTGGTGGTCAGCAGGTGGAAGCCCTTGATCACCGCTTTCTCGTCGGTGCCCATGTTCTTCATCAGGCTGCGCGCCGGCTTGCCTTCGGTGAAGTGAGCGATCAGTTGCTCCAGCAGGCCTTTCTGGACCACTGCGTCCTTGTCACCGCCCTTGGCGTTGCGCGCGACTTTCTGCAGTTGTTTCTCGCAGCTGTCGAGGTCGGCGAAAATCAGTTCCAGCTCGATGATTTCGATATCGCGTTTCGGGTCGACGCTGTTGGAGACGTGAATCACGTTCTCGTCTTCGAAGCAGCGGACCACGTGGGCGATGGCATCGGTTTCACGGATGTTGGCCAGGAACTTGTTGCCCAGGCCTTCACCTTTCGACGCGCCGGCAACCAGGCCCGCGATGTCGACGAATTCCATGGTGGTCGGCAGGATGCGCTTTGGATTGACGATGGCCGCCAAGGCTTCCAGACGCGGATCCGGCATCGGCACGATACCGCTGTTCGGCTCGATGGTGCAGAAGGGGAAGTTCTCGGCCGCGATCCCGGATTTGGTCAGGGCGTTGAACAGGGTGGACTTGCCGACGTTAGGCAGGCCGACGATGCCGCAATTGAATCCCATGGTGTTTCCCCTCGGATAAGAGTCAGGCCTTCTGGCTGTGCAGGTTTTTCATCGCGCGGTTCCATTCCCCGGCGAGGATATCCGGCAGCACGCCGAGGGCAAAGTCGATGCTGGCATCGAGTTTTTCCTGTTCGGCGCGTGGCGCACGACCCAGGACGAAATTTGAAACCATACTGGCGACGCCCGGGTGACCGATGCCAAGCCGCAGGCGGTGGAAAGTGTTCTGGTTGCCCAGTTGCGCAATGATGTCGCGCAACCCGTTGTGACCGCCATGGCCGCCGCCCACTTTGAGTTTGGCGACGCCCGGAGGCAGATCGAGTTCGTCGTGTGCCACGAGGATTTCTTCAGGCTTGATGCGGAAGAAACCTGCAAGGGCCGCCACGGCCTGGCCGCTGCGGTTCATGTACGTGGTGGGAATCAGCAGGCGAACATCCTGACCCTGATGCGAATAGCGCCCGGTCAGGCCGAAATATTTGCGGTCCGCCACAAGGTTCACGCCTTGTGCGTTCGCGATGCGCTCAACAAAAAGGGCCCCTGCGTTATGCCGGGTCTGTTCGTATTCAGCGCCTGGATTTCCCAGGCCAACGATCAGTTTGATGGCAGTCACGATAGGGGCCCTTCATTGGAGTGGTGGAAAACATCGCCGCAATCAGGGAGTGCGGCGAAAGTGGACGAAAATTGCTCATTTACCATGATGTAAACTCCGCGTTCTCGCCCGCTTTCTCGCTACGCTCTAGTCCGCGATGTTTCCGGTCACTCCGGCGTACAGAGTAAAATTACTCTGCAGCGCCTTCTGCAGCTTCTGGAGCAACACGTGGAGCGTGGACGTTGGCAACAGCCTTGTCATCGCCGTGTGCCAGAGCAACGAACTCAACGCCTTTAGGAGCTTTGAGGTCGGACAGGTGAATGATCGAACCGATTTCAGCGTTAGCCAGGTCGACTTCGATGAACTCAGGCAGATCTTTCGGCAGGCAGGAAACTTCGATCTCGCCAACAACGTGGGAGATTTCGCCGCCTTTCTTGGTCGGTGCTTCTTCGTTGATGAAGTGCACTGGAACGATAGCGGTCAGTTTCTGGCCAGCGACTACGCGTACGAAGTCAGCGTGCATCACGTGGCCTTTGGCCGGGTGACGCTGCAGGGCTTTGATCACGACGTTCTGCTTGGTGCCACCAACGTTCAGCTCGATGATGTGGCTGTAAGCCGCTTCGTTTTCGAGCAGTTTGGCAACTTCTTTGGCCAGCATGCTGATGGATTCAGGGGCTTTGTCGCCACCGTAAACTACAGCTGGAACCAGGCTTGCGAGACGACGCAGGCGGCGGCTCGCACCTTTCCCCAGGTCGGAACGCACTTCAGCATTCAGAGTAAAATCGTTCATGTTGTATCTCCAAAATAACCACACTCGCCCCAGCGTTTGCGACCAGCGCTAAAGGCGATATGGGCAAAAAAGCCCCGCCCCGACAGGAATGCCGGGGCGGGGCGCTTTTCGTCAACGAGACATTTCGAGAAGGGCAGGGCCCTTAGCGGAACATCGCGCTGATCGATTCTTCATTGCTGATGCGGCGGACCGCCTCGGCAACTACCGGTGCGATATCCAGTTGGCGGATACGCGCACAGGCTTGTGCTGCAGCGGACAGAGGAATGGTGTTAGTCACCACCAACTCGTCCAGCACGGAATTTTCAATGTTTTCGATCGCCCGACCTGACAGTACCGGGTGCGTGCAGTAGGCGAAAACCTTGGCTGCGCCATGCTCTTTCAGGGCCTTGGCCGCGTGGCACAGGGTGCCGGCGGTATCGACCATGTCATCGACCAGAATACAGGTACGCCCTTCGACATCACCGATGATATGCATCACTTCAGAGTGATTGGCTTTCTCACGGCGTTTGTCGATGATCCCGAGATCCACGCCCAGGGATTTGGCAACGGCACGTGCACGCACGACGCCACCAATGTCCGGGGACACGATCATCAGGTTTTCGAAGCGCTGATCTTCGATGTCATCCACCAGAACCGGGGAGCCGTAGATGTTATCTACCGGAATATCGAAGAAACCCTGGATTTGGTCAGCATGCAGATCAACCGTGAGAACACGGTCGATGCCGACTACGGTAAGCATGTCAGCCACGACTTTCGCGCTGATAGCCACACGTGCGGAACGCGGACGGCGATCCTGACGGGCATAACCAAAGTAAGGAATAACAGCAGTGATACGAGTAGCCGAGGAGCGGCGGAAGGCATCAGCCATCACTACCAGTTCCATCAGGTTATCGTTGGTCGGAGCGCAAGTCGGCTGAATAATGAAGACGTCTTTACCGCGGACGTTTTCATTGATCTCGGCTGTAATTTCGCCGTCGGAGAATTTACCGACAGAGATGTCACCGAGAGGGATATGCAGCTGACGTACGACACGCCGAGCCAGATCGGGGTTAGCGTTCCCCGTAAAGACCATCATCTTGGACACGCGCAGTACCTGAAGGCTGAGGGTAACCTGGATGAGTATAGGAAAATGGCAGGGGCGGCTGGATTCGAACCAACGCATGGCAGGATCAAAACCTGCTGCCTTACCGCTTGGCGACGCCCCTGTATCTGTTGCAACGATTACCCTGTAATCGGTTCCTTTAGAGCAGACTTTGCAGCTTGCGATGCAACATCGAAACGTTGCTTCCTTTTGCTACAAACCCTGTAAGGGTCTCTGTAAGAAGGGCCGAGACTTTATCAGCTTCAGCTTTGCTTGGGAAGCCCCCAAACACACAACTTCCAGTTCCGGTGAGTTTTGCTTCGGTAAATTTACCTAACAAATTCAAAGCGTTACGTACCTCTGGATAACGCCTTGTTACCACCGGCAAGCAGTCATTTCGACTGTTTCCCTTGGGAACGGGGCGCACTTTAATGGGAGGAGTGTTACGTGTCAACAACGGATCTGAAAAAATTTCTGCCGTACTTACAGAGACTTGCGGCACCAGCACGAGATACCACGGTTCTTCCGGGTCGACAGGGGTCAGTTTTTCCCCCACGCCCTCGGCGAAAGCCGCGTGGCCACGCACGAAAACCGGGACGTCGGCACCCAGCGTCAATCCCAGGCCAGCCAGGCGATCTTCATCCCAACCCAATTGCCACAGGTGATTGAGGCCGAGCAAAGTCGTTGCGGCATTCGAACTGCCGCCGCCAATGCCGCCGCCCATGGGCAGGATTTTTTCGATCCAGATATCGACGCCCAGCGTGCACCCGGACTGTTCCTGTAGTTTTTTCGCGGCCTTGACGATCAGGTTGCTGTCGTGGGGGACGCCTGCGAATTCGGTGTGCAGTTGAATGACGCCGTCATCGCGCAGGGCATAAGTGATTTCGTCGCCGTAATCGAGAAACTGAAACATCGTTTGCAGTTCGTGGTAGCCGTCTTCGCGGCGACCGAGAATGTGCAGCATCAGGTTGAGTTTGGCCGGAGACGGCAAAGTCAGGCGATTGGCTGGCATGTCACGACCCCAGTTTGCGCGGTTGCCAGGCCTTGATCACCAGTGTGACGTCAAGGTCGGTGCCATGCAGCTTGATTCGCTCGGGCAGCCAGTAGCCGTTTTGCTGGGTGTAGTCGGTGTATTCGACCTGCCAGCCATCCTGTTCGAGGTTGGCCAGGCGACTGTCGGCATCCAGTGTCACGTGGCTTTTGCTGTCCGGAGCCGGAAGCCCGCGGACCCACCACGCCAGGTTGGACACCGGCAACTTCCAGCCCAGTTGCTCTTCGAGCAGCACTTCAGGGTTCGGTGCGTCGTAACGCCCCTGGTTGGCGACTTCCAGCGAAACCTTGCCCGGCCGTCCGGTCAGGCGTGCCGCGCCACGACCCAGCGGGCCGGAGAGGCGAATGTCGTAGTAATCCTGGCGTTGCAGCCAGAACAGCGTGCCGCTGCCCGAGTCTTTCGGGGCGCGGATGCCGATCTTGCCGTCGATCTGCCAGCCATCGAGGCTGGTCAGTTGCTGTTTGTGCTCACGCCATTGGGCTGGATTGCCGTGTCCCTCGACCGATTCGCGGGGACCCAGTCCGGCGCAACCGGCGAGCAGGGCGATAAAACTGAAAACGATGAAATGGCGCAAAAACATAATCTTAAAGAGTCTCTGATCCGGTCAGGCGTTTGATGGTGCCGCGCAGGGTAGGGCTGTCAGGCTGTTCCTTGAGGAACTTGCCCCAGACCTGTCTGGCTTCGCGCTGTTTGCCATTGGCCCACAGGACCTCGCCCAGGTGAGCGGCGACTTCCTGATCGGGGAAGCGATCCAGGGCTTGGCGCAGCAGGCGCTCGGCTTCGTCGAGGTTGCCCATGCGGTAATTCACCCAGCCAAGGCTGTCGAGTACCGCCGGGTCTTCCGGACTGATCTGGTGCGCCTGTTCGATCAGGGCCTTGGCTTCGGCGTAGCGCGTTGTGCGGTCGGACAGGGTGTAGCCGAGGGCGTTCAACGCCATGGCATTGTCCGGGTCGCGCTTGATGATCGTGCGCAGGTCTTTTTCCATCTGCGCCAGGTCATTGCGTTTTTCCGCCTGCATGGCGCGGGTGTAGAGCAGGTTCAAGTCGTCCGGGTATTTCTGCAAGGCCTGTTGCAGAACATTCCAGGCCTTGTCGCCCTGATTGTTGGCGGACAGGGTTTCGACTTCGATCAGGTACAACTGGATGGCGTAATCCGGCTGTTCATCGCGCTCTGCCGCCAGCTTGCGTTGCGCTTCGGCGGTCTTGCCGTTGTTGATCAGGATGTCGGCCTGACGCAATTGCGCCGGCAGGAAGTCGTTGCCCGGGCCAACCTTGGCATATTCGATCAGTGCGCCTTGCGGGTCGTTTTGTTCTTCGGCGATGCGGCCGAGGTTCAGGTGCGCCGAGTCGACATGGCTTTCCCGGGCGATCAGGTCTTCAAGATGACCCTTGGCCTCCTTCCAGTCCTTGGCTTCCAGGCAGACCAGCGCCAGGGAGTAACGCAGTTCGTCGTCTTCCGGGTATTGCTGGACCAGGCTCGAGAACTCGGCCTTGGCGTCGTTCATGCGGTCCTGTTCAACCAGCATGCGTGCGTAAGTCAGGCGCAGGCGCTTGTCGTCCGGGTATTTCTTGATGCTTTTCTGCAGCAGCGGCAGGGCTTCGTCACCGCGATTGAGGGTTTGCAGCAGGCGTGCGCGCAGCAGGATCGGAGCGATTTCGCCGTCATCCGGTGGATTGTTTTCCAGCAGCGTCAGCGCGCCTTTGGCGTCGCCATCCTGTTGCATCAGCAGCGCCTTGCCGAAAATCAGCTGGCTGTTGTTCGGGTGACGCTGCAACAAACGGTCGAAGCTTTTCATCAAGCCGTTGCGGGTGTCCTGGTCGGTGTCGGCCGCGGACAGCGCGAGGAAGTCGAAATGGGTGTCGCCCTTGCCTTGCAGGACTTTCTCCATATAGGCCATGGAGTCGTCATAACGCCCGGCGCGCGCCAGTTGCACGGCGGCTGCGCGTTGCGCTTCGAGGTCGCTGGGGGCGTTCCTGGCCCAGATCAGCGCGGTATCCAGGGCTGCCTGATCGGCGCCCAGGTATTCGGCGATACGGAATGCCCGCTCGGAGATGCCCGGATCCTGGGTGTTGATGGCCTGGGTCACATAATTGTCCAGCGCAATGTCGAAACGATTGCGTTGGCCAGCCAGTTCGGCGCTCAACAGGCTGAAGATGGTTTCCTCGCTGAACGAGCTGTAGACCTTGGGCTTTTCAGGGGCCGGGGTGCTGTCTTCAACCGGCGGCGTACCGTCCGACGAAACGGGTGCCAAGGCCTGGCAGCCGCTGAGGAAGACAAAAGCGAGGAGCAACGCGGAAGATCTATTCATATAGGAAGAGGACGACTAACCTGCGGTCAGATCATCATGACACAAGCTTTCGGCCAAACATAACCGAGCCGCCAATTTACCCGTGTACACCGGGTCCTTGTGTAGGAGCTGGCTTGCCAGCGATGGTCGTTAACGATGACGCGTTTTAACCGCAAAGACGCGGCGCCTGTCGGTCCATCGCTGGCAAGCCAGCTCCTACAAAGGGATGCGAAACAAGAACCGCTCTCAGTATGCGACGACGCCTACCGGGCCAATAGATATCGAGTAGTTGTTCTGACTCCGTCGAAGTAGGACAATTACCGGCTTCACGTCACAATCAGCGACTTTGAATGGCCTTCCTTGCACTCGGTATTAACCACAAGACTGCTTCAGTAGACGTCCGCGAGCGCGTGGCTTTTACCCCTGAGCAACTGGTTGAGGCCTTGCAGCAGCTCTGCCGACTCACCGACAGCCGCGAAGCTGCGATCCTCTCCACCTGCAATCGCAGTGAACTCTATATAGAACAGGATCACCTGTCGGCGGACGTCGTGCTGCACTGGCTGGCCGAATATCATCATTTGAGCTTCGACGAGCTGCGCGCAAGCGCCTATGTGCATGAAGATGATGCGGCAGTTCGTCACATGATGCGGGTGGCTTCCGGGCTCGACTCGCTGGTGTTGGGCGAACCGCAGATTCTCGGCCAGATGAAGTCAGCCTATGCCGTGGCCCGCGAGGCCGGCACTATCGGGCCATTGCTCGGGCGGCTGTTCCAGGCCACGTTCAACGCGGCCAAGCAGGTGCGCACCGACACGGCCATCGGCGAGAACCCGGTATCGGTGGCGTTTGCCGCGGTGAGCCTGGCGAAACAGATTTTCAGCGACTTGCAGCGCAGCCAGGCCTTGTTGATCGGCGCCGGCGAGACCATCACCCTGGTCGCCCGCCATCTGCATGACCTGGGTGTAAAGCGCATCGTGGTCGCCAACCGTACCCTGGAGCGCGCCAGCATTCTGGCCGAACAGTTCGGCGCCCATGCCGTGTTGCTGTCGGATATTCCGGCGGAGCTGGTGCGCAGCGATATCGTCATCAGTTCCACCGCCAGCCAGTTACCGATTCTGGGCAAGGGTGCAGTGGAAAGCGCCTTGAAACTGCGCAAGCACAAACCGATCTTCATGGTGGATATCGCCGTTCCGCGTGACATCGAGCCAGAAGTCGGCGAGTTGGACGATGTTTACCTCTATAGCGTCGACGATCTCCACGAAGTGGTCGCCGAGAACCTCAAGAGCCGCCAGGGCGCAGCCCAGGCTGCCGAAGAGATGGTCTCGGTCGGCGCCGAAGACTTCATGGTCCGCCTGCGTGAATTGGCGGCGGTGGATGTACTCAAGGCCTATCGTCAACAGAGCGAACGCCTGCGCGACGAAGAATTGCAAAAGGCCCAGCGCCTGCTGGCCAACGGCACCAGTGCCGAAGAGGTGCTGGTGCAACTGGCTCGTGGGCTGACCAACAAACTGTTGCACGCACCGAGCGTGCAGTTGAAAAAGCTCTCTGCCGAAGGTCGCCTGGATGCGCTGGCGATGGCCCAGGAACTCTTTGCCCTCGGTGAGGGCTCATCGGATAGCTTTTCGGATAAAAAACCGCAATGAAAGCGTCACTGCTCAATAAGCTGGATATTCTCCAGGATCGTTTCGAGGAATTGACCGCCCTGCTGGGCGACGGCGAGGTCATTTCCGATCAGAACAAGTTCCGCACCTATTCCAAGGAGTACGCGGAAGTTGAACCGGTCGTGAACGCCTATAAACAGCTGCTGAAAGTGCAGGCCGACCTCGAAGGCGCCCAGGCTCTGCTCAAGGACAGCGACCCGGACATGCGTGAAATGGCCGTGGAAGAAGTCCGCGAGGCCAAGGAACGCCTGGTCTCGCTCGAGGCCGACCTGCAGCGCATGCTGCTGCCCAAGGACCCGAACGACGGGCGCAACGTGTTCCTCGAAATCCGTGCCGGCACCGGCGGCGACGAGGCGGCGATTTTCTCCGGCGACCTGTTCCGCATGTATTCGCGCTACGCCGAGCGTCGTGGCTGGCGGGTGGAAATCCTCTCGGAAAACGAGGGTGAGCACGGCGGCTATAAAGAGGTGATTGCCCGGGTCGAAGGCGATAACGTCTACGGCAAGCTGAAATTTGAATCCGGTGCCCACCGCGTGCAGCGGGTGCCGGCGACCGAATCCCAGGGCCGCATCCACACGTCGGCCTGCACCGTGGCGGTATTGCCCGAGCCGGACGAGCAGGAAGCCATCGAGATCAACCCGGCCGACCTGCGCATCGATACCTATCGCTCCTCCGGCGCCGGTGGCCAGCACGTCAACAAGACCGACTCGGCTATTCGTATCACGCACTTGCCGTCCGGCATCGTGGTCGAGTGCCAGGAAGAACGTTCACAGCACAAGAACCGTGCCCGGGCGATGTCCTGGTTGTCGGCCAAGCTGAACGATCAGCAGACCTCGGCCGCGGCCAACGCCATCGCCAGCGAGCGCAAGTTGCTGGTCGGTTCCGGTGATCGCTCCGAGCGCATCCGCACCTACAATTTTGCCCAGGGCCGGGTCACCGACCACCGGGTCAACCTGACCCTGTATTCCCTCGACGAGATCCTTGCCGGCGGCGTCGAGGCGGTGATCGAGCCATTGCTGGCCGAGTACCAGGCCGATCAACTGGCAGCGATAGGTGAGTAAATGACGATCATTGCCAGTTTGTTGCGCGCCGCCGATTTACCCGACTCGCCGACGGCGCGTCTGGATGCCGAATTGCTGCTGGCGGCGGCGTTGGGCAAGTCCCGCAGTTTCCTGCATACCTGGCCGGAACGCATCGTGCCGAGCGAAGCGGCGCTGACGTTCGCCGAGTATTTGCAGCGCCGCCGCAGCGGCGAGCCGGTGGCCTATATCCTCGGCCAGCAAGGTTTCTGGAAGCTGGATCTGGAAGTGGCACCGCACACGCTGATCCCGCGCCCGGACACCGAACTGCTGGTGGAGGCTGCACTGGAGTTGCTGCCGGCCACACCGGCCAAGGTCCTCGACCTGGGCACCGGCAGTGGCGCGATTGCCCTGGCGCTGGCGAGCGAGCGTCCGGCCTGGAGCGTCACTGCCGTGGATCGCGTGCTGGAAGCCGTGGCCCTGGCCGAGCGCAATCGCCAGCGCCTGCATCTGAATAACGCCAAGGTGCTGAGCAGCCATTGGTTCAGCGCCCTGGAAGGTCAGCGTTTTCAACTGATCATCAGCAACCCGCCCTACATTGCAGCGGCCGATCCGCATCTGGTCGAGGGCGATGTGCGCTTTGAACCGGCCAGCGCACTGGTGGCCGGTGTCGACGGGCTCGACGATCTGCGTCTGATCGTCGCCCAGGCACCGGACCATCTCGACGCTGGCGGTTGGCTGATGCTCGAGCATGGTTATGATCAGGCCGAGGCGGTCCGCGATTTGCTGCTGACCCGCGGTTTCGAGGAAGTTCACAGCCGCACCGATCTGGGCGGTCACCAACGCATCAGTCTGGGGCGCCTGCCGTGCTGAATGATCAGGAGTTGCTGCGTTACAGTCGGCAGATTCTGCTGCAACACATCGATATCGACGGCCAGTTGCGCCTCAAGGACAGCCGCGTATTGATCGTCGGCCTCGGTGGCCTCGGCTCGCCGGTGGCGCTGTATCTCGCCGCCGCAGGGGTCGGCGAGTTGCATCTGGCGGACTTCGATACGGTCGACATGACTAACCTGCAGCGCCAGATCATTCACGACACCGACAGCATCGGCATGGGCAAAGTCGATTCGGCGATCAAACGCCTGACGGCGATCAATCCCGAGATACGGTTGATCGCTCATCGTGCGGCGCTGGATGAAGATTCCCTGGCCGCTACTGTCGCCGCCGTGGATCTGGTGCTCGATTGCTCGGACAATTTCGCCACCCGTGAAGCGGTCAACGGCGCTTGTGTGGCCGCCGGCAAACCGCTGGTCAGCGGCGCGGCGATTCGCCTCGAAGGGCAATTGTCGGTGTTCGATCCGCGTCGGCCAGAGAGCCCGTGCTACCACTGTTTATACGGGCACGGCAGCGAAGCCGAACTGACATGCAGCGAAGCCGGGGTGGTCGGGCCGCTGGTGGGGCTGGTCGGCAGTCTGCAAGCGCTTGAAGCGCTGAAGTTGCTGGCCGGATTCGGCGAACCGCTGGTGGGGCGCCTGCTGTTGATCGATGCCTTGGGTACGCGCTTTCGCGAATTGCGGGTCAAGCGTGATCCGGGCTGCAGCGTTTGTGGATCGAAACATGCGTGAGGCGCCAATCGGCGTGTTCGATTCTGGTGTCGGTGGGCTCTCGGTGCTCGCCGAGATCCAGCGCTTGTTGCCCAACGAGACGCTGATGTACGTCGCCGATTGCGGGAATGTTCCCTATGGCGAGAAAACCCCGGAATTCATCCGGCAGCGTTGCAGTGTGATGGCCGATTTTTTTCAGCAGCAGGGCGCCAAGGCTTTGGTGCTGGCCTGCAACACGGCGACGGTGTCCGGCGTCGCCGACTTGCGCCGAGACTATCCCGAATGGCCCATCGTCGGCATGGAGCCAGCAGTCAAGCCGGCCGCCGCCGCAACCCGCTCCGGTGTGGTGGGGGTGCTGGCTACCACCGGCACCTTGCAGAGCGCCAAATTCGCTGCATTGCTCGACCGTTTCGCCGCGGACGTGAAAGTCATTACCCAGCCGTGCCCCGGGCTGGTGGAGCTGATTGAAAACGGCGATCTGCATAGCCCCGAGCTTCGCCAGCTGTTGGCCAGGTATGTCCAGCCGCTGCTGGCCGCCGGCGCGGACACGCTGATTCTCGGCTGCACCCATTACCCCTTTCTCAAGCCGATGCTCCGGCAGATGATCCCCGAGGACATCAGCCTGATCGACACCGGTGCCGCCGTCGCACGGCAACTCCAGCGGCTTTTGGCCGAAGGCGAACTGCTCGCCGAAGGGCCTACCCGTGAGGCGCAGTTCTGGACCAGCGCCGATCCGCAGCATTTCAGAAATATATTGCCGAAACTGTGGAATAGCTGTGGCGTTGTGCGAAGCTTCAACAGGTAAAAGATTGACCGGGGGAATACGAAAAATCGGGTGAGCTTCTGATTGATCGCTGACTTCTACAGCGTTGCAGGGCTGGGCAACAAAAAAATCATACGAAATCGTTCGGAAAAGGAAGTTTCTCGTGAAGCGACTATTCTGTTTGGCCGCGATTGCGGCCGCATTAATGGGGCACACCTTTACTGCGCAGGCGGCAGGTGTGGAGTTCGCGGTTGGTCAGACCAGCGATTCGACCATGACGTATCGACTGGGCATGCAATTCGATTGGGACCAGAGCTGGTGGCAGAGTGACGTCGGTCGCATGACCGGCTACTGGAGCGGTGCCTACACCTATTGGGAAGGCGACAAGACCTCAAGCAACAACAGCCTGTCGTTCTCTCCGGTGTTCGTTTACGAGTTTGCCGGCCAGAACGTCAAACCGTTCGTTGAAGCTGGCATTGGCGTGGCGGTGTTCTCCCATACCCGACTCGAAGACAACAACATCGGCGGTGCTTTCCAGTTTGAAGACCGGCTCGGTTTTGGCCTGCGCTTCAACGGTGGCCATGAAGTCGGGATCCGCGCAACGCACTATTCCAACGCCGGGCTCGCCAGTTCCAACGACGGTGTAGAAAGCTACTCGCTGCATTACACGTTGCCGTTGTAAGACACGACGCTGTACTAAATGTGGGAGCGGGCTTGCTCGCGAAAGCAGTGGATCAGTCGACACTGTAATTGACTGATCTGACGCTTTCGTCGGATCGCCGCCCGGAGACAAGCCCGCTCCCACATTTGTATTTGGGTGACTTCAAACTAGCGATACGCCGTCGAAATCCCCTGGCGTTCGTCGATGCACTCCGGTGCACCCATCTCGAACTCCCGGCAGATCAGCGGGCGTTTTTCGTAGATGGTGCACATCATCGAGTTGCGATCCAGTGCGGCACACCAGCCGTCGTCCAGACGCAGCATGACTTCCCCGCCCCAATCATCGGTATCGATGAACCGTTCAGGCACACCCGTATCGGTGATCAGCATGACTTCGAGCTGGCAGCAGCAGGCTGCGCAGGTCGAACACGTGACCGCGGGTTCCGCGATTTGCGTATGGGGGATGGTATTCATGGCGCGCAGTGTAAGGCAGTCACCGGGTGCTGTGTGAAAGGTCGGACGGACGCAGGTCCGCCCCCGAAACTCCCCTTCCGATGATGGCGATTTTCACGGTTGATCCTTGAACGGCGGCTGGCTGCGCACCATGCGTTTACCTATCTCCAGTTTCACATGGTCCGGCAGTCTGGAGAGCGGCCACAGGGTAGCCATGAACGCTGCCGGGAAAGCGATTTCCAGCGGGCGGTCCTTGAGCTTTTCGAAGATGTACCGTGCGGCTTTCGCCACCGGCCAGCTCAAGGGCATGGAGAAGTCGTCTTTCGTCGTCAGCAGCGTTTCAACAAAACCGGGGCTGATCACCGTGACTTCTATGCCTTCGGGAGCCAGGTCGATGCGCAGGGATTCGAACAAATGACGCAACCCGGCCTTCGAGGCGCCGCAGGCTTCTGCCTTGGGCAGCGGCAGGTAAGTCACCGCACTGGCCATGGGCACCATATGCGGTGCGGTGCCAGCCCGTAGCAAAGGCAGGGCAGCCTCGATGCAATAGCTGCTGGCCAACAGGTTGGTGCGCACCACGTGCTCGACAATCGACGCATCGAACTGCCTGGCGTCCACGTACTCGCAGGTGCCGGCGTTGAGTATCACGGTGTCCAGCGAACCCCAATCCTCGGCAATTTGCTCGCCGATTTCGCGCACGGTCTGGCTATTGGTCAGGTCTCCGGCGACCACCAGCACTTGTCCCGGATAACGTTGCGACAAGACTTTCAGTGGCGCAACTGACCTTGAGCTTACCGCCAGGTGCGCGCCGGTTTTCAGGATTTTCTCGGCCAGCGCGGCACCAATACCGCTGCTGGCGCCGGTCAGCCAATAACGGCGAGGAGGTGTACGACTCATCCCAAGCTCCTTTTCAGCCAGGCAACAGCCCGGTCCGCTAAATGTTGCAGGTTGTCTTTGTCGAGCGCCATGAACTGCCGGCATACGGCTGCAGGAAACTACTCACAGGCACTCCCGGCCAGTTCGGCGGACAGTTGCCGTGACGGCAGATTCTTGAATGCGGCCAAGGCGCGTGTACGCGAAGCATTCAGGTCGACGATCGGTGACGGGTAATCCACAACACTGAAAAGGCCGCCGAGACTGGCGGGGTTGTGCACGTCTTTTTTACTCAGCCCCGCCAGCTCCGGTAGCCAGTGTTTGATGAACAGGCCTTCGGGGTCGAATTTTTCCGACTGGCTCAACGGGTTGAAAATCCGGAAATAAGGCGCCGAGTCGGTACCGGTGGAGGAACTCCATTGCCAGCCACCATTGTTCGCCGCCAGGTCACCATCGATCAGGTGTCGCATGAAAAAGCGTTCGCCTTCGCGCCAGTCGATCAGCAGGTTCTTGGTCAGGAACATCGCCACCACCATACGCAGGCGGTTGTGCATCCAGCCGGTAGCCAGCAGTTGGCGCATGGCGGCGTCGATGATCGGCAAACCGGTACGCGCCTGTTGCCAGGCGGCCAGTTCTTCGGGGGCATCGCGCCAGGCCAGCGCTTCGGTTTCCGGGCGAAACGCGCGGTGCCGGGACACCCGTGGGTAGCCCACCAGGATGTGTTTGTAGAACTCGCGCCACAGCAGTTCGTTGATCCAGGTGACGGCGCCGGTCTTGCCGCTTTCGAACTCACCCTGATTGCTGTTCAAGGCGGCGTGCAGGCATTGGCGGGGAGAAATCACTCCGGCGGCGAGATAGGCCGAGAGCTGACTGGTGCCGGGTTTTGCCGGGAAGTCGCGCTCGTTATGGTAATGGTCGATCTGTGCATCGCTGAAGCTGTCGAGGCGCTGCCGGGCTTGGGCTTCGCCCGCCGGCCACAGGCTGCGCAGGTTATCACCGGGCGTCGTAAAACCCTCGACACTCAAGGGGATCGCATCGCTGGCAATGTTCAGCGGCGCTTGCCTGTGTGGTGCGCGGACCAGGCTGGGCAGCGAGTGGTGCAAGCGTTCGTAGCAGACTTTGCGGAACTGGCTGAAGACCTGAAAGTAAGTGCCGGTCCGGGTCAGCACACTCCCGGGCTTGAACAGCAATTGATCGAGGTAGCGGTGAACTTCGATGCCTTCGGCCCCGAGTGTCCTGGCGACCGCCGCATCGCGACGGGTTTCATGGATGCCGTACTCTTCGTTGAGGTACACCGCGTCGATCTGCCATTGCCGGCACAGATTCAGCAACACGGCTGGCGCATCCTCCCAGCGCGGTGCCCGGCGGACCAGCAGGGGAATGTTCAGTTGACCCAGTTCGCGGCTCAATTCGCGCAGGTTACGCAGCCAGAAGTCCACTTTGCAGGGCGCGTCGTCGTGTTCCAGCCATTGTTCCGGACTCAGCAGATACACGGCCACGCACGGCCCGCGGGCCGCGGCGGCCGAGAGGGCGGTGTTGTCGTGCAGGCGCAAGTCGCTGCGCAACCAGATCAATTGCATGTTGGTATCCACGCGATTCATTTAAATCAGCCCGCGCTGAATGAGTGCCTGATGTGCCGACAATGGATCTTCGGCCAGGTACAAATCAGCGATCTCGGGAGTACTTGCGGACAACTCGGCGTGGTGGATGCATACCGTTGGTCCGGCAATCATTCTTGGGCAACTGATGCCTTTGAAAAGTTTCGGCAGTTGCGCCAGGTTCATGGCCTTGCTGGAGTACAGCAGAACCCCGCGGGGTCGCAGCAGCTCGACCGCCAGTGCCAGTTCACCGACAGGCAGTGGCCCGTCGAAGACCTCCACCGGGCAATCGGCACTGCTGATCAGCCAGGCCGTTAGCCACAGCTGAGGCTCCATGGGCAAGTCCGAGTGGTTGATCAACAGCAGTGGTGCGCTGCGCAACTGACGATTGTTATGGTAGATGCGTGCGCCGAACTTGCTGCGCAACCAGGCACAAAAAAAGACTCGCTCCATCTGCGCCCCGAACTGGCTTTGCCAGCGTAGCTCCAGAGCGGCCAGCAGGGGCATCAGCAATTGCTCGCACAGGGTTCGCGGCGGATACAGCGCCATCGCCTGATTGACGCTGTCATCCAGGGCGCGTTCCTGTAATCCGCTGACCGCCTGCAGCAACGTTTGCAGCAAGGCGTGCCAATCGTTGTCGACGGACTCGCTGAAGGCTTGCGGCGTATCGAGCAATTGCTTGACCTGGCTGACGGCAACGCCACGGTTGAGCCAGGTGAGGATGGTCAGGATGCGTTGTACATGGTCGGCCGAAAACAACCGGTGCCCCTTGGGCGTGCGTTGCGGCACGATCAGGCCGTAGCGCCGCTCCCATGCGCGCAAGGTCACGGCATTGACGCCGGTTTGCCGCGCCACTTCACGGATCGGCAGCCAACCTTCGTCCAGCGCCTTGTTAAAGTCATCGCCGAGGTCATCGCGGGCGCTGGTGTCGGGTGCTTTTTTCATTGGATGGCGTTTCGCAGGCTGAGGTCTTCCGGGGGCGGTTGCAGGTAAACCTGCTGTGCGATGTACGGATCGGGGTGTCGGTTAAAGTGATGTTTGAGCAGTGTCAACGGCACCACCAACGGCACGATGCCCAGGCGATACTGGCTGATCACGTGTTGCAACTCCTGCTTGTCTTCGCGGCTGATGGCCTGTTTCAGGTAGCCACTGAGGTGTTGCAGGACATTGGCATGAGTGCCGCGGGTGGCGCACTTTTTCAGGGCCGCCATCAGTTCAATGAAATAGCGCGCGCCAAGCTCCTTCGGATCGGTATGGCCCATGTTGCCCAGCAGGTTGCCGAGCACTTTGTATTGCTGTGGATTGTGCGCCATCAACAGGTATTTGTAGCGCGAGTGAAAGTCCGTGAGACCGCGCCGGGTCAGGCCTTCCTGGCACAGCCGCTGCCAGGCGCTGCAGGCGAATACGCGAGTGAGGAAGTTTTCCCGCAGCTCCGGATCGTTGAGCCGGCCGTCTTCCTTCACCGGCAAATCCGGGTGCAGCAGGCAGGCGCTGATGGCGATTTTCGGTTTGGCGGGGGAGTGGGGCATCGGAGCACCTCGAATCTGAACCTGTACAAACATTCGAGTCTGTACAAGACAACTTCATCATAGATTCAAAGTTGTACAAGTCAAATTATATGTATAGGTATTTTGACCGGCTGCTGTCCATGACGACAGCAGCGACTTGCTCGGATCGATGCTCTTTACTGCAGGTGTTCATGCAAGCGGCGGGCAGCTTCCTGACCGCTGAGCCAGGCCCCTTCGACGCGTCCGGACAGGCACCAGTCGCCACAGGCGTACAGCCCCAGGTCGGCATCGGCCAGGGTGCCCCATTCGTGACTGGTGGCAGGGCGGGCGTAGAGCCAGCGGTGGGCGAGGCTGAAGCTCGGCGCGGGCATGGAGTCGTGCAGCAGTTCGGCGAATGCGCCATGCAGCTGTTCGATCACAGCCTCCTTGGGCAGGTCAATGTGCTGGCGACTCCAGGAGCTGGTGGCGTGCAGCACCCAGGTGTCGAGGGTGTTGTCGCGTCCGGGTTTGCTACGGTTGCGGGCCAGCCAGTCGAGTGGGCTGTCCTGTACGAAGCAGCCTTCCATGGGGGTTTCCAACGGTGTTTCGAAGGCCAGGGCAATCGCCCAGGTCGGGTCCATCTTCACCCCGGCGGCGGCGCCCGCGAGCTTCGGCGCAGATGCCAGCAGAGCCGTGGCCTGTGGGGCTGGCGTGGCGATGACCACGTGGCTGAACGGCCCGTGGGTGAAGCCCTCGGCGTCCTGCAGATGCCAGTGTTCTTCACCGCGATAGACCTCGGTGATCCGGCAGGCGAAATGCACTTCAAGGTCACCGAGCAGGGAGCGGGTAATGGCGCTCATGCGGGGCGTACCGACCCAGCGGGTCTGCTCGTCCGGCGACAGGTTGAGCTGGCCGCCATGGTAAGTGTACAGCTGCGGCGTCCACTCGGCGACCCAGCCGTTGGCTTGCCAGCGCTGGACTTCCGTGACAAAGCGGCGATCGCGGGCGGTGAAATATTGCGCGCCCATGTCCAGAGCACCCGCATCGCTGCGCTTGCTTGACATGCGCCCGCCGCTGCCGCGGCTTTTATCGAACAGTTGAACCACGTGCCCGAGGTCGGTCAGGGCCTGGGCGGCGGAGAGTCCGGCAATGCCGGTGCCAATGATTGCGATAGGTACAGTCATAGGGGCCTCGTTTACCTTTCTGTACAGACTACGCCGGGGTTGAAACCTGTACAATATTGTTTTTTGGTATAACTTTTAGCGTTCTCGTTCTGACAGCTTGGCCTATTGTTAAACATAGCGCCTGCTCGATACCAAAGATCCCTGCTTATAAAAATAGACTAATGGACAGGGTAAAACGCCACGCGAGGAAGAAGTCATGCACATATTGCTGACCGGCGGTACTGGTTTGATAGGACGTCAGCTCTGCCGGCACTGGTCAGGGCAGGGCCATCGCCTGACAGTCTGGAGTCGCAAGCCTGAAAAGGTCGCGAAAATATGTGGTGCCCAAGTGCGTGGAGTTGCTCGGCTGGAGGATCTGGGGCAGGAGCCGGTGGATGCGATCGTCAACCTTGCCGGAGCGCCAATTGCCGACCGTCCCTGGACGCACAAGCGCAAAGCCTTGTTGTGGAGCAGCCGGATCACGCTGACTGAAACCCTGTTGGCGTGGCTTGAAAGCCTCGAGCAGAAACCAAGGGTCTTGATTTCCGGTTCGGCTGCTGGTTGGTATGGCGATGGTGGCGAGCGCGAACTGACCGAGGACACGGCGCCGGTCAGCGAAGATTTCGCCAGCCAGTTATGCATCGCCTGGGAAGAGACTGCACAGCGGGCTGAAACGCTGGGCATTCGCGTCATTCTCATCCGTACCGGGTTGGTGCTATCGGCGGAGGGCGGCTTTTTGTCGCGGCTGTTACTGCCGTTCAAACTGGGCCTGGGAGGGCCGATCGGCAACGGCCGGCAGTGGATGCCGTGGATTCATATCGACGATCAAATCGCCCTGATTGATTTTCTTCTGCACCGCAACGAGGCCAGCGGTCCCTATAATGCGTGCGCGCCCAGACCGGTGCGCAACCGCGAGTTTGCCAAGGCGCTGGGCAGCGTGCTGCATCGCCCGGCGTTCATGCCGATGCCGGCCCTCGCATTGAAGGTGGGGCTGGGCGAGTTGTCCTTGCTGTTGCTGGGTGGCCAACGGGCCACGCCGGTTCGCCTGTTGAAGGCGGGTTTCACTTTTCAGTTCACGGATTTGCGCGCGGCTCTGGACGATCTGTCCGGTCGCCTTTGAAATAGGACGTTGCATGACCGATCACGCGTTGCTTCTGGTCAACCTGGGTTCACCTGCCTCCACCTCGGTGGCGGATGTGCGCAGCTACCTCAATCAATTTCTGATGGACCCGTACGTGATCGACCTGCCATGGCCGGTTCGACGCTTGCTGGTGTCGCTGATCCTGATCAAGCGCCCCGAGCAGTCGGCCCACGCCTATGCCTCGATCTGGTGGGACGAGGGCTCGCCGCTGGTGGTGCTCAGCCGCCGCCTGCAACAAGCCATGACCGGCCAGTGGCAGCATGGCCCGGTCGAACTGGCGATGCGCTACGGCGAGCCGTCGATTGAATCGACGCTGGTGCGCATGGCCGCCGCGGGGCACAAGCGAATCACGCTGGCGCCGCTGTATCCACAGTTCGCCGACAGCACCACCACTACCGTCATTGAGGAAGCCAGACGTGTGGTGCGCGAGAAGAGCCTCGACGTACAGCTGTCGGTGCTCCAGCCGTTCTACGATCAACCGGAGTACCTCGATGCGCTGGTGGCCACGACCCGGCCGCATTTGCAGCAGGACTTCGATCACCTGTTGATGAGTTTTCATGGGTTGCCGGAACGGCATCTGAAGAAGCTCAACCCCGGGCACAGCTTCGAGGGTGGCGGTGATTGCTGCGCCGGGGCGCCACCCGAGGTGGTCGCCACCTGTTATCGCGGCCAATGCCTGCGTACGGCGGCAGAGTTTGCCAAGCGCATGGGATTGCCGGAGGGCAAGTGGTCGGTGTCGTTCCAGTCGCGTCTGGGGCGCGCCAAGTGGATCGAACCCTACACCGAAGCGCGCCTCGATGAGTTGGCCAAAAGCGGCGCGAAAAAGATTCTGGTGATGTGCCCGGCATTCGTGGCCGATTGCATCGAAACACTGGAAGAGATTGGTGATCGCGGGAAGGAGCAATTCCGCGCAGCAGGGGGAGAGGACCTGGTGCTGGTGCCGTGCCTCAACGATGACCCGCATTGGGCGAAGGCGTTGAGTGCGTTGTGCGAGCGAGCGCCTCTGGCGCTTTAAAAGCTTCACGAGCAAGCCCGCTCCCACAGGGTCGGTGATTAACCTGTGGGAGCGGGCTTGCTCGCGAAGTGGGTCTTTCAGTCAGCGAAGAATCCGAGTCTGCTTAGATCAGCGGCTCATTCGCCTTCTTGTGCTTCCAGCTGTCATTGCCCGGCAGGATCAGATTCAAACCAATCGCCACTACCGCGCACAGCGCGATGCCCTTGAGGCCGAAATCGTCCGGCCCGGTGCCGGTGCCGATCAGCACGCCGCCGATCCCGAATACCAGGGTCACCGAAACGATCACCAGATTGCGCGCCTCGCCCAGATCGATCTTGTGGCGGATCAGCGTGTTCATCCCCACCGCCGCAATCGAACCGAACAACAAGCAGAGAATCCCGCCCATCACCGGCACCGGAATGCTTTGCAGCAGTGCACCGAACTTGCCGATAAACGCCAGGCTGATGGCGAAGATCGCCGCCCAGGTCATGATTTTCGGGTTGTAGTTCTTGGTCAGCATGACCGCGCCGGTCACTTCGGCGTAGGTGGTGTTGGGTGGGCCGCCGAACAGGCCGGCCGCCGTGGTGGCAATGCCGTCGCCGAGCAGGGTGCGGTGCAGGCCCGGCTTCTTCAGGTAATCGCGACCAGTCACGCTACCCACGGCAATCACGCCGCCGATGTGCTCGATGGCCGGGGCCAGGGCCACCGGAACGATGAACAGGATCGCTTGCCAGTTGAATTCCGGCGCGGTGAAGTTCGGGATGGCGAACCACGGTGCCGCAGCAATCTTCGCAACATCGACCACACCGAAGTAGAACGACATGCCGAAACCGACCAGCACGCCGGAGATGATCGGCACCAGGCGGAAGATGCCCTTGCCGAAAACCGCGACGATCAGCGTGGTCAGCAGCGCGGGCATCGAGATCATCATCGCCGTCTGGTAATGAATCAATTCACTGCCATCGCCAGCCTTGCCCATGGCCATGTTGGCGGCAATCGGCGCCATGGCCAGGCCGATCGAAATGATCACCGGCCCGATCACCACCGGCGGCAGCAGGCGGTCGATGAAACCGGTGCCTTTGATCTTCACCGCGAGGCCGAGGAAGGTGTAGACGAATCCCGCCGCCATCACACCGCCCATGGTCGCCGCCAGGCCGAACTGGCCCTTGGCGAGAATGATCGGGGTAATGAAAGCAAAGCTCGATGCCAGGAACACCGGCACCTGACGCCCGGTGACGATCTGGAACAGGATCGTCCCCAGGCCGGCCGTGAACAGCGCCACGTTCGGGTCGAGACCGGTAATCAGCGGCATCAACACCAGAGCGCCGAAGGCCACGAACAGCATCTGCGCACCCGACAGCACCGTGCGCCAGAGCGGATCGTTGAACTCTTGCTGCATGCTCACGCGTCCTTCTGCTTGGTGCCGAAGATCTTGTCACCGGCATCGCCCAGCCCTGGGATGATGTAGCCGTGCTCGTTGAGTTTCTGATCAATGGAAGCGGTGTAGATGATCACGTCCGGGTGAGCTTTCTCGACCACAGCGATGCCTTCTGGCGCGGCGACCAGCACCATGGCGCGGATGTCCTTGCAGCCGGCTTTTTTCAGCAGGTCGATGGTGGCAACCATCGAGCCACCGGTGGCAAGCATCGGGTCGATGATCATTGCCAGGCGTTCGTCGATTTCCGGTACCAGTTTTTCCAGGTAGGTGTGGGCTTCAAGGGTTTCCTCGTTGCGAGCCACGCCGACGGCGCTGACCTTGGCGCCCGGGATCAGGCTGAGCACGCCTTCGAGCATGCCGATGCCGGCACGCAGGATCGGTACCACGGTGATTTTCTTGCCGGCGATTTTCTCGACCGATACGGTGCCGCACCAGCCCTCGATATCGTAGGACTCCAGCGGCAGGTCTTTGGTGGCTTCATAGGTCAACAGGGCGCCGACTTCCTGAGCGAGCTCACGGAAATTCTTGGTGCTGATGTCTGCGCGGCGCATAAGGCCAAGTTTATGACGGATCAGCGGGTGGCGGATCTCATGGATGGGCATGGGGAAAGGCTCCGGCGGCGGGCAAAAAAACCGGCCTAGATTAATCTATCCGAGGGTGTTGTCCTATAGACATACAGTACGTTAGTCCACAAACGCTTGATCTGGCCGTGCGGGATGCGTACCTTTGCCCGCTTTTCCTGACTTCCAACCCCCTGGAGAGCGCCATGTCCGCTGATCTCGAGCATATCCGTCAAATCATGCGAGAGGCTGACTGCCTGTACACCGAAGCTGAAGTCGAGGCGGCCATCGCCCGCGTCGGTGCACAAATCAACGAACAAATGGCCGACAGCAACCCGGTGGTGTTCTGCGTGATGAACGGCGGGCTGATTTTCTCCGGCAAGCTGCTGACCTATCTGCAGTTCCCGCTGGAAGCGTCCTACCTGCACGCCACCCGCTATCGCAACGAAACCAGCGGCGGCGACCTGTTCTGGAAAGCCAAGCCGGAAGTGTCCTTCATCGACCGTGATGTGCTGATCATCGACGACATCCTCGATGAGGGGCACACCCTGGGCGCGATCATCGACTTTTGCAAACACGCTGGCGCACGTAAAGTGCACACTGCCGTGTTGATCGACAAAGACCACGACCGCAAGGCCCGGCCGGATCTCAAGGCCGATTTCGTCGGTCTGCCGTGCATCGACCGCTACATCTTCGGTTACGGCATGGACTACAAAGGCTACTGGCGTAACGCCAACGGGATTTTCGCCGTTAAAGGAATGTAAGACATGGATACGCCTCGCTTTCTGGATCAGACCCTGTTCACCGAGTTGGCCGGGAAAGCCGCGGCCAATCCTCGTGGGCGCCAGCATCACAACTTCCATCAGATGGAGGACGCTTGCCATCGCATGGCGGTGGGGTTGCAGCCGTCCACGTATATCCCGCCTCACCGGCATTTGGGCGACAACAAGGCCGAAACCCTGTTGGTCCTCAAGGGGCGGCTGGGTGTGTTGATCTTTGACGAGACCGGTACGGTGCTGAGCAAGACCGTGCTTCAGGCCGGTGGCGACTGTGTTGGCGTGGACCTGCCGGCCGGTGTGTTCCACGGCTTGGTGGTGCTGGAGGCCGACAGCCTGATGTTCGAATGCAAGGCCGGCCCTTACCGTCCGGTCGGTGAAGGTGAACTGGCGCATTGGGCTCCACGCGAAGGCGAGCCCGGTGTTGCCGAGTATCAGGCCTGGATGCACGCGCAGTTCGATTGATATACACCACTTGTAGGAGCGAGCTTGCTCGCGATGGACGTGAACGATGACGCTTGTCTGGAAAAAGCGTCGCCTTCAATTACATCGCGAGCAAGCTCGCTCCTACACCCGTCCTCTGGAGCCTGCCATGAGCCGTTCGATCCGCTGCTGTGCCGCCCTGTTGCTGACCCTCAGCCTGCCACTTGCCGCGGCCCCGGCGCCCATGCACAGTCAATTTCTGCCGCCGGACGATCTCACTCTGCGCGCTGCTGATCCCGAGCAGCAACAACTGCTGCAGGTTACCGAGTATTCGGTGGTGGTCGGCAGCCAGCGTCAATCCAGTCAACAGCCCATTCCGGTCACTTCGCCCCTGCTGATTCGACTCAAGGGCAAATCCCTGAACAAGGGCGCCAGCATCAGTCAGGTGCTGGTCAATTTCGACGGCGAAAGCAAAAGCCTGAAGAAGCCGGTCTATGACGCGCCGAGCAAGACCCTGACCCTCTATTACCCGCTGGCGCAATACCGGGTGGTGATCGACTTGTTGCGCAACGACACGGTGTATTGCCAGTTTCTCAGCTACGCCAATGGGCATGTCTGGGCCGATCTGCACACCGGCAGCACTCGTCCGCGTTGAGCCCTGTGCCTGCGCAGGGGTAAACTGCCCGCCCCGTGAAATGTCTGCGAGCTGGAGTCGGCAATGCGTAAAGATAAAAAACAAGTGATTGGTGACGAGATCGGCGATGAGCAGATCAAGTTGTTCCTCGATTTCGAACCGGTCGACGCGACTTCTCCGTCCCTGCACAAACTGGTCAAGGCCTACCGTGGCCTGCGCATCGACGATTTCGAGCGTTTCCTGACGTTCTTCGTCGAAGCGGGTTACGACGTGAATGGCAAGGATGAGCACGGCAATGACTTCGTTGCCCTGATCAAGGATCAGCGCAACGCGGCGGATTACATCGAGCTGATCGAGAAAGCTCGCGGCTGAGTAAATTTCAGCCATAAAAAAACGCCCCGTTCTCACCGAGAACGGGGCGTTTTTCATGGCGCCGAATCAAGCGTAGCTTTCGGTCTCGCTGCTGGCTTCAACCAGTTCCAGGGCAACGTTGTTCTGCGCGTTGATCTTGCGATACAGCGCAGCGTCGGTTTCCAGAACTTTTTCCCGGGCCGGGAAAATTTCGGCCAGTTTGGTGGCCCATTCGCCCTTGGCTTTGCTCGGGAAGCATTTTTCGATCAGCTCGAGCATGATCGAAACGGTCACTGAGGCACCTGGAGAAGCGCCGAGCAGTGCCGCCAGGGAACCGTCCTTGGCCGCGACCAGTTCGGTACCGAATTGCAGGATGCCGCCTTTTTTCGGGTCTTTCTTGATGATCTGCACCCGTTGGCCGGCCACTTCCAGACGCCAGTCTTCGGGTTTCGCCTGCGGGTAGAAGCGACGCAGGGAATCCAGGCGCTGCTCCATCGACTGCATCACTTCGCTGACCAGGTATTTGGTCAGGTCCATGTTGTTTTTCGCCACGGCGAGCATCGGGCCGATGTTGCCGGCGCGAACCGACATCGGCAGGTCCATGAAGGAACCGTGCTTGAGGAACTTGGTGGTGAAGCCGGCGTACGGTCCGAACAGCAGGGACTTCTTGCCATCGACTACGCGGGTGTCAAGGTGCGGCACGGACATGGGTGGCGAACCTACTGCGGCCTGGCTGTAGACCTTGGCCTGGTGGTGCTTGACCACTTCCGGGTTGTCGCAGCGCAGCCACTGGCCGCTGATCGGGAAGCCGCCGAAGCCTTTGCTTTCTTCGATGCCCGAGGCTTGCAGCAGCGGCAGTGCCGCGCCGCCAGCGCCGAGGAAGACGAATTTGGCGTCGACTTCACGGGTATTGCCGCTGTTGACGTCCTTGATGCTGACGGTCCAGCCGCCGTTGCTGCGCTTGAGGCCGGTCACGCGCTTGCAGTACTTGACCTGGGCATCGGGTGCGCTGGTCAGGTGCTTGAGCAACTGGTTGGTCAGGGCGCCGAAGTTGACGTCGGTGCCATTGATCACGCGGGTCGCGGCGAGGGTTTCGCCAGGATCGCGGCCAGGCATCATCAGCGGCATCCACTCGGCCATTTTGGCCTTGTCTTCGGTGTATTCCATGTCGGCGAAGGCGTGGTGCTTGCTCAGCACCCTGAAGCGTTCCTTGAGGAAGGACACGCCGCTGTCGCCCTGCACGAAACTCAGGTGTGGCACCGGGCTGATAAACGATTTGCACGAGCCGAACGTGCCTTTTCGGGTCAGGTACGACCAGAACTGCTTCGACACCTCGAACTGGGTGTTGATGTGCACGGCTTTCTTGATGTCGACGGCGCCATCGGCTGCCTGCGGCGTGTAGTTGAGCTCACACAGCCCGGCGTGACCGGTACCGGCGTTGTTCCACGGGTTGGAACTCTCCGCAGCACCGGAATCCATCAGCTCGACGACTTCCAGCTTGATCGCGGGGTCGAGCTCTTTGAGCAGTACCGCCAGGGTGGCACTCATGATGCCGGCCCCAACCAGTACTACGTCGACTGCTTCGTTATGCGCCATTTAACGCGTCTCCAAAATCTGCAGCACCAAATTGTCGGCATGGCTGCCAGGAGTGACGGGGCGTGTCAGTGTTGCCCCAGGTACCCATGGCAGTGTCGCCATGTCCGAATCTTCGCAATTTATCGCAACTTCGACGGACGCTACCTGCCGGGCCTATGAGCCATATGAACTCATTTCAGCGCGCGGGAGGCAATTCGACTTATGGTCGATACATCCGTTTGTGCAACCAAATCCGTAGCGGACAGGCTTCAGGCTCCGGTGTTAGAGGAATACTCGGTCCTGTGTCGTTGGGCTGTTGTAGACGCTAATGGTGCATGTTCAGACGCAAAACTATTCATTTGCTCGCCACACTCTTGTGAAGTTGTGAAAACCCGTTTTTTTCACGCTCTTTTGAAGACGTGAACCTCAAAAAGGGCTGTCCCAGCCTGGCACCGTGCCCGGATGGATTGCCGCCATGGGATACAGGGCAGGCAAAACGGGCAAACAGCTCAGTGACCGAGCGTAATGACAGCTCTGCAGATTCGCGAAAAGTGGAGGTTTTGCTCAACGAAACAGCAAGCGCGCCAGCTTCACTCGATCTGTGTGGGCGGCTCTCTGTGGGCGGTGCGGGGTGTCAACACAAGCGCATTGACGATGCTGCGAGGCCCGATCAGGAGACGTCCTTATAATCGGGGGGAGATTGTATCTAAGAAACGCAGGGAATTGGTCGTGTTTAATGACTTTTATTAGGTGTTTGGTCAGGTCGTCATCAATTGCTGTGCACGCGAGCGTGGCTGCTGCTGTTGCGAAACGACGCGGGCACCGGCCGGCAGCGGCTGATTCAGCCAGTTCAGGCGGATTTCTTCGATTTCAACCCAGCCATCACCCATGGGCTGGAGGCTGCACTGCTTGAACGCCTGGCAATGGCCATTGCTGTCGAGCAGGGCAAAGCAGCGGTGCAGTGGGCGTGGTGCGAACAACGAGACGAGGTATCGCATGGCAAATTACCTTGTAGGGCGGTTATTGTGAAAATAGCCCACTAGCCGTTACGTGCAAGTGTATGGGCGATGACAGATAGGTGACAAGAACCGCTTTCCCAGGGAGTTGTCAGAGATTTCATCAAACACGGTGAGGTGCTGGTTCCCCGCGGTGGCGCACCGCTATACTGCTGGCCTGTTTGTGCCTGATTCTGGAGAGAAGAGCATGTTGCAACGCCTGTTGTTCGGTTTGATCACTGTGACCAGTTTGACCCTGGTTGGCTGCGCCCACAGCCCGCAACAACTGAGCCCGGAACCCAAGCTGACCGCCCAGCTGGCCCCGGTCGGCCATGGCCAGCCCGTTGTGGTACGTGTAGTGGACGGTCGTCCGTCGCCAACCCTGGGAACCCGTGGCGGCCTGTATCCGGAGACCAGCGCGATCACCGTGCAGGGCGCGCAGATCCTGCCGAAACTGCAGGCCCAGGCTGAAGCCGCCGTGCGTCTGTTGGGCTTTACCCCGACGAACAATGCCATGAATGCACCGCAACTGACCGTGACCCTGGCAGAGTTGAAGTACCAGTCGCCCAAGGAAGGCATGTACGTGACCGAAGCCACCATCGGCGCGACGTTCCGCTCGGATGTACAGAACGCCAACCGTCGCTACAGCGGCCGTTATGGTTCGTCCCTGGACCAGCGCTTCGGTATGGCGCCGAACCAGGAAACCAACACCAAGCTGGTCAGCGATGTGTTGAGCGATGCGTTGACCCGCCTGTTCAAGGACCCGACCGTGGGCCAGATTCTCGGCGAGTAATGCGAGCCCACTGTAGGAGTGAGCTTGCTCGCGATGGACGTTAACGATTACGCGGGGAATCTGATACCCCGCGGCGTCCTCAAGTCCATCGCGAGCAAGCTCGCTCCTACAGGGGGCAAGGGAATCACGCGGCTTGCGAGTAGAAATCCAGCACGCTCACACCGGTCAGCAAATCCGTTTCCGGCAAATCCGCATGTTGATGTCCACCCAGGGCGCAATACACCAGCCAATGGCGGTCTTGAACATTGAAAGCGAGGCTGCCGACGAGGGCTTGTTGTTCTTCGCTGGGGGTGATGAGGTAAAGACGATCCTGGTTTTCGGCGTGGAGCATGACGAGGTCCGTGTCGGTTTCGAGGCGCGCATGGTCGCCGATACAGATGACGAAGCCGTGACTCAGGACAGCCATTAGTCAATTGCTTCGTTATTTGTCGGAAACAGAGGGCAGGGGCGCAGGGTTTCGGTAGAATCCGCGCCGCGGTCGCCGGTCCGGCACCTGCCACCTGTTTTACTTGAGGTCTGTGATGTCGCTGCACTTGATGACGCTGTTTACCGCCCATCCCGCCAAATTGATCAATCTGCTGGCCTTGCTCTTAGCCTTCCCGGGCGGCTGGTTGTTGCACGCCACCCGTCGTCGCGAACTGCGCGCGATGGCCAGTTTGCAGGCGCAGCGCCAGAGCAGCCCCAGCGTAGAGCCCACGCTGGACTGGGCGACCTTGCGCAGGAACCGGTTTTTCTACATTTTCGGTTTTGCCTGCATGGGGATGGCGCTGCTGGTGTCGTGGATCAGTACGCAGGTCTGAAGTCTTGACGCAGCACCCTCGCAGAAACAGAAACGGCGCCTCGAAGGCGCCGTTTTTGCATCTGGCCGAAACCGCTTACAGCGGCAACCCTGCCTTCACCCGGTACTGATTGCGTACCGGCGTCGCATATTGCAACACCAGGAATGGACGATGCTCTTCGGGGCAGGCGTCCAGGCGGCGTTGCCATTCTTCCTGGGCCTTGGCCAGTTCCTCGGCCGGGAACACTTGCGCAGCTTTTGGTACCTGCAGTTGCGGGTCAGCGTCCTTCCACTGCGCATAAGCCAGGTAATGCACCGGGAACAAGCGATAGCCGCTGAGGATTTGCTTGTCCATCTCGACCGCCAATTGCTTGGTATCTTCGAACAGGTCGGTGATCGGCGCGGCAAAGTTCACATGCACCCGGCCCTTGTAGCCGGTGATGCCCTTGGCGATGCTCACGTCATCCTCGCCCGGCACTTTGGTGTAGCTGCCGGTGGTGGCGCGGATGTAAAGCTCGCGGGCCTTGGCCTGATCGCACGGGTCGTATTCGTAGCTGATCGACACCGGGGTCAGGTTCAGCGACTGAATGACTTCACCGAACGGCTCGTCCTTGCGGCTCATGTGGAACATCTTGAGGATTGCCGATTCGGTACGGTCGTCACCGTCCTTGGCACGCCCCTCTGCCTGGGCGATCCAGATCGAGGCGCAATCATTGCGGATCGAATGGTTGATGTACGCCGACAGCAATTGATAAGCCGCCATTTTCTCCCGACGTCCGCTGATCGAGCGGTGCACGATGAAGCTCTTGTTCAGGCGCATCAGGTCGCTGACGAAAGGCTTTTGCAGCAGGTTGTCGCCAATGGCGATGCGCGGGGTCGGCAGACCGGCGTGGTACACGGCATAGTTGACGAAGGCCGGGTCCATCACGATATCGCGGTGGTTGGCGATAAACAGGTAGGCACTGCCGGACTTGAATTGCTCTACCCCGGTATAGGTGACACCGTCGGTGGCGCGCTCGATGGTATGGTCGACGTAATGCTCGACTTTGTCCTGTAATGTGGCCACGGAGGTCACGCCGGCAAACTCACGGCGCAGCCGATGGGCTATAAGAGGTTTGAGCGCCCAGCCTAAAGCGCCGGCGAAACGCGGGAAGCGGAAGTGGGTGAGGATATCTAGAAACGCCTTGTCGCCGAGCAGCCGTGCCAGCACTGCCGGGACTTCACTGTCGTCGTAAGGTCGGATGGCATCGAATTCGCCCATCATGCTCTCTTGTTAGAAACGGCTAGGGTAAGTAAAGGTTTTGATCGAAAACCGGCGGGGCACGGTCTGAAAAAGTAGCCAGACAAAAATAGCCCTGCAAATAGACCGGCGATTATACGCACAAGTCACTTGGGAGACCGCGATGCTGGAAAACGCGCTGTATGAATGTCCGTATTGTGGTGAGGAGGTAGAGACTACTCTGGATTTGTCCGGTGGCGATCAGACCTACATCGAGGACTGCCAGGTATGCTGCCGGCCGATAACGTTTGTGTTGCAGGTTCATGGAGAGGAATGGCATCTCGAAGTGTTCAGTGAAAACGAGTGAGGAGCGTGTATGCAGCGCATCTACGATCCGGAAAACCTGATGGAAGGCGAGTTGCTGCAAGGCATGCTCGCCAGCGAGGGTATCGAGGCGCATCTGGTCGGTCGTGATTTGCTCGGGGGCAGCGGCGAGTTGCCGATCTATGGCCTGCTCGGGCTGTCGGTCGAGAACGACCAGGCCGAATACGCCCGCGAGCTGATCACCGCGTACAATGCCGCGCTGCCGCTGTCCGGTGATGAACCGGACAGTTTTCCCGGCACGCTGGTCTGTTAGGCTGGCGTTCGTTTGATCAAGAGCCGTGTTGCCCCATGTGTGGACGTTATGCCCTGTTTCGCTGGAATCCCGCCTTCGCGGCGCTGCCCGGTTTTCCCGCCGACCAGCAGGCGCAGTGGAACATTTCCCCCAATGATTCGGTGTTGATGCTGCGGGCCGGGCCGGACGGCCAGCGCACGTTGGCCCGCGCCCGCTGGGGCCTGACGCCGCCTTGGCTGACCGACCTGTCGCGGACCCCGGCACACGCCCGAGCCGAAACCGTGGCCGAACAACCGATGTTCCGCGAAGCCCTGCGCTTGCGCCGCTGCCTGTTGCCGGCCAATGGTTTTTACGAATGGCGCGGCACCACCCGCAAGCGGCCGTACTGGCTGACGCCGGGGGAGGGCTCGTCATTGTTCTTTGCGGCGATCTGGGAGGCGTATCCCGTACAGGAGCAGGTGTGGCTGAGTACGGCGGTCATTACCCAGCCAGCCGCCAGTCAGCGTCGACCGTTGATACTCGATGAGGCGGGGCAGGCGGCATGGCTGGATCCGGATACGCCGCTGCATGCTTTGCAAGCCTTGCTGGCCAGTGAGCCCGCCGCGTTGCGCGAGCGGGTGTTGGCGAACATGGTGAATGATCCGAAGCTCAATGGGCCTGAGTGTCTGACGCCGGGTTGATGTGTTGGGTGTGCTGACGCCTTCGCTGGCAAGCCAGCTCCTACAGAGGATTTGTGAACACCGCAGATCCCTTGTAGGAGCTGGCTTGCCAGCGAAGAGGCCCTCGGATCAGACCCTGAACTGATTGATCAACCGCCGCTGCTGCTCGGCCAGTTTGGTCAAGTCTGCACTGGCTGCACTCGACTCATCCGCGCCACCGGCCACTTCATTGGCCACTTGCCCGATGTTGATCACGTTGCGGTTGATGTCGTCCGCTACCGCACTTTGCTCCTCGGCCGCGCTGGCGATCTGAGTGTTCATGTCGTTGATCACTGACACCGCCTGGGTAATGGTTTCCAGTGCTTCGGCGGCCTTGGAGGCGTGCAGTACGCTTTCGTCCGTGCGGTTCTGGCTGTCCTCCATGACTCGCACCACATCCCGCGTGCCTTGCTGGAGTTGCTGGATCATGGTCTGGATTTCTTCGGTGGCCTTTTGTGTCTTCTGCGCCAGGTTACGCACTTCGTCTGCCACCACGGCAAAACCTCGGCCCTGTTCGCCGGCACGGGCGGCTTCGATGGCTGCGTTCAAGGCCAGTAGATTGGTCTGCTCGGCGATCCCGCGAATGGCGGTGAGGATGGCATTGATGTTTTCGCTGTCCTTGGCAAGGGTTTGCACCACACCGACGGCCCGGCCGATCTCCACGGCAAGGGCACCAATCGAGTCCGACGTGTCACGCACGATCTGCATGCCTTGGCTGGCGGCCTGGTCGGCATGGCTGGCGGCCTGTGCGGCCTGGGTCGCATTGCGCGCCACGTCCTGGGCGGTGGCGGTCATCTCCTGCACGGCGGTGGCGACCTGATCGATCTCGGCCATTTGTTTGTGTACACCGGTGTTGGTGCGGATGGAGATGTCGGCGGTGTGTTCCGAGGAATCGCTGACGCTCTGCACCGAAGTCACCACCTGGGTGATCATCGCCTGCAACTTGGCCAGGAAAGTGTTGAAGCCTTTGGCGATCGAACCCAGCTCATCGGCGCGGTCGCTGGTCAGGCGCCGGGTCAGGTCACCCTCGCCCTGGGCGATGTCGTCGAGCATGGCCACCATCTGCTTGAGTGGGCGGGCGATGCCGTGGCCTACCAGCCAGATCACCAGCAAGCCGATACCGGCAATCACCAGACCGACCATCGCCATGCCGAAGGTGTCGGATTTGCGCTGTGCGTTCAGGTCGGCCTGGAGTTTTTGCAGGTCGGCCATCACCGCGTTCAGCGGCAGTTGCAGCATCAAGGTCCAGCGGGCGTCGGTCTGGCCGATGCCGAAAGGCAGGTACAGCTCGATCCGGCCCTGGGCCTTGTCGACGCTGTAGGTGACTTCGCCGCGCTTGAGATTGGCCATGTTGGCAATCTGTTTGCTGTCGAGGATGTCACTGACTTTTTCACCGAATTTGCTCGGATCCTTGGTGTACGCAACGATCCGGCCATTGCCGCCAACCAGGGTCATTTCACCTGCGCCGCCGTAGAGTTTCTGGTTGGCGCCAAGGAGCATTTCCTGAATGAAGTTCACCGACAGGTCGGCGCCGACGATGCCCTGGAAAGCTCCGTTGAGCATGATCGGCTCAATAAAGGAGGCAAGCATGACGATTTTGTCGCCCACTTTGTAAGGCGCCGGATCGATCACGCAGGATTTTCTGGTTTCTTTCGAGCACAGGTAGTACTCACTGGCGCGCACGCCGGTGGACAGGGTCTTCTGGTCGTCGACGTCTACCAGTTTGTCCAGCCCCAGGGTGCCGTCGTCGTTGCGGAACCACCAGGGCAGGAAGCGCCCGTTGCTGGCGTCGATGCCGACCACCTGGGTGCCGACGTAGGCCGCATCGTTGTGATCCAGTGCGTCTTTTTCCCAGCCGATGTAGGTGCCGAGGATTTTCGGGTTCTTGACCACGTTTTCCTTGATCAGGCCGATCAGTTGCTCGCGGCTGAGGCTCAGGGCGGGCTTGCCATCGGCAGCCGGTGTGCCGATCAGGGCATTGACCCGCACCAGTCCGCCGGCAATCAGCAGCGGTGCTTCGAGTTCACGCTGGATCTGGCTGACCTGGGTTTGCGCCAGGGACGTCAGGCGCTGTTCGATGACTTGCTCGAATTGGGCCTGGGTCCGCCCCTGGATCATGTCTTGCGTGCGGGCGCCGGAAAACAGCGCGTACACCACCAGCGCTGCCACGACACTAAGGACGATGGCGCCGGCAAGGGCCGCCACGGAAAACTGGATCGACTTGAATTTCATGGGGGCTCCGCGCGCGAAAGGACGTCTGCGGAGGTGTATCGGCAGGGTGTCGGGCGAGCATGAGCGCGGGCCGTTGAAATGGCTGTTTTTGCGTGGCGGATGTCGCAAATGAATCAATGCGCGGCGTGATGGGCTGCGGCTCGCCGCGGAATGTGAATTTTTTCCTGCACCGACGAGAGCTTTGTCTGAATTGTGCGTCTTATGTCCGTTGTATCTGGCGTCGATACAATTCCACGCCTAGGATACGCGGCATGTTTTCAGGGAGTTTTTCGATGAACAAGACATTGGCTTTGTGTGCGCTGAGCGCAGGCCTGCTGCTCGCCGGTTGCCAGTCGGTCAATACCACCAGTGGCGGTGCTGTCGGCGTTGAGCGCAAGCAGTACATGTTCAGCATGTTGTCCTCGCAAGAGGTCGACCAGATGTATGCCCAGTCCTATCAGAAGACCGTGGGCGAAGCGTCCAGCAAAGGTGTGCTGGACAAGTCCAGCAATGAAGCCCGGCGGGTTCAGGCGATTGCCGACCGGCTGATTGCCCAGGCGCCGAACTTCCGTCCGGACGCGGCCCAGTGGAAGTGGGAAGTCAACCTGATCAAGAGCGATGAACTCAACGCCAACTGCGGCCCTGGCGGCAAGATCATTTTCTACACCGGGTTGATCGACAAACTGCAGCTGACCGATGATGAAATTGCCGCGGTCATGGGCCATGAAATCGCCCACGCCCTGCGCGAGCACGGTCGTGAGGCAATGTCCAAGGCTTATGGGATCGAGATGGCCAAGCAGGGCGCCGGCGCCTTGTTGGGGCTGGGCCAGGACAGTCTGGCACTGGCGGACACGGTAGCCAACTATGGCATGACGTTGCCCAATAGTCGTGAAAACGAAAACGAAGCGGATTTGATTGGCCTTGAGCTGGCTGCACGCGCCGGCTACAACCCGAACGCCGCGATCAGCCTGTGGGGCAAGATGAGCAAGGCCAGCGAAGGCGCGCCGCCGGAGTTCATGAGCACTCACCCGTCTTCCAGCAGCCGGACCGCTGCGTTGCAGGCGGCGATTCCGAAGGTGATGCCGCTGTACGAGCAGGCCAGGAAGTACTGATAGTCATGCGGTGAGGCTGCGGGCCTCTTCGTCGGAACGCCGCCCGGAGCAAGCCCGCTCCCACACTGAATCTCCATTGATTGCACTGGAGATCAAATGTGGGAGCGGGCTTGCTCGCGAAGAACGGTTATACGGTATTACCTACTGGGCGCGTCAAACCCACCCACTGCTCTGCATCGCCTTGTACACCGCAACAATCGCCAGAATGAAGAACGCCGACGCCGCCAGTCGACGGATCAGGGTCAACGGCAATTTGTCCGCGGCAAAGTTACCGGCCAATACCACGGGCACGTTGGCAATCAGCATGCCGAGGGTGGTGCCGATGATCACCAGCCACAACTCCGGATATTGCGCAGCCAGCATCACGGTTGCGATCTGGGTCTTGTCGCCGATTTCCGCCAGGAAGAACGCGATCAGCGTGGTCAGGAATGGCCCGAACTTGCGGGCGGTACTGGCTTCGTCGTCATCCATCTTGTCCGGCACCAGAGTCCACAGTGCGGTCGCTGCAAAGCTTGCGGCGAGGATCCAGTGCAGCATCGTATCCGAGAAGAAACTGCCGACCCAGGCACCGACTGCACCGGCGGCCGCGTGGTTGGCCAGGGTTGCGGCGACGATACCAGCGATGATCGGCCAGGGCTTGCGGAATCGGGCAGCGAGAATGAGCGCGAGCAGTTGCGTCTTGTCGCCGATTTCGGCCAAGGCAACGATTGCGGTAGGTACGAGTAGTGAATCCAGCATCAGGGGGTTTCCTAAGGGGCGGGTCGACACGGCTATGACACGTACAGCCTTCCCGCCCCGGGTAAGGTGTTCGTGTCATAGGTCTTGTCAAACCCTGCGATCCATCTGATGTGGATGCTTGGGTCGCATGCGCCATGGTCTGAGGACCAAGTATGTTGACGCATGCCGGACGAGCGTGGCGCTCGTGGGAGACTACTCCCCTAGGACGGAGCGGATTCTGCCTAGGCAAAATCCATTCGGCAAGCCTTCTTTTTCAAAAAAGCCTTAGCCGCGTTTAGCCCGGTAGATGCGAAAACCCTGGCCTTCGGCCTTGATCGTGCATGGGCCCAGATGCTCTTCGATCAGTGGCTGGTACTTCAGGAAGCTGTTCGCCACCAAGCGCAGTTCGCCGCCGTTTTTCAGATGTTTGGCCGATTTTCGCAGCAAGTTCTCCGTCGCGAAATAGTCGGTGTGCACGCCGACATGGAACGGCGGATTGCTCAGGATCGCACTCAAACCCATCGGTGCCGCATCGATTCCGTCACCGGTAATCACCTCGGCTTCCAGACCATTGGCCGCCAGTGTCAGGCGACTGCTGGCGGCGGCAAAGGCGTCCACATCCAGCATCGTCACCTGATTGTGCGGATAGCGACGTTTCACCGCCGCGCCCAAGACCCCTGCGCCGCAGCCGAAGTCGAGCAAGTGACCGCCGGGCAGTTTGTCCAGGTGCTCCAGCAGCAGCGCGCTGCCGCGATCGAGGCGACCGTGGCTGAACACCCCCGGCAGGCTGATGACCTTCAACGGACCTTCGGCCAGCGGCAGTTCGTAGGTCTGTGCCAGGCTTTCCAGCGGTTTGGCTTGTGGCGCATCGGCCACGGTGACCAGCCAGAGCTGGCAATGCCGCGCACTGTCGAGCTTGCGTGGCTTGCCGAAAGGGTTGAGTTGCTTGGCTGCACCTTCGATGCCGCTTTTTTTCTCGCCCACCAGATACACCTCGCGGCCTTGCAGCCGTGAGGCCACAGCGTTGAGGATGTAATCAGTCAGGTCCCTGGCCTTGGGCAAAAACACCACGGCGCTATCGAACCCGCGCTCAGGCGCGTTCACGCCAAAATGGCTGCGCCCGGCAAAGCGGGCTTCCAGCGCGGCCTGATCGCCGGCGTGCCAGCACCAGCCATGAGCCTCGGGCAGACGGCCCAGCAAGTCGTCGGCGGGCAAACCGGCCAACAGCACCGAACCCTGGAATAACTCGGCCTGACGAAGCAGTACTTCACTGCGCGGATCCATAACTGCTCCCGTGAAAAAAAGTGCCGCAGTTTATCAACTGACGACCCGCAGCGCCTTACCGCTGAAATATCCCAGTGCGTTTTCGGTCACTTGGCCAACGATTCGCTGGCGCGCTTCGCGGCTGCCCCAGGCGTTGTGCGGGGTGACGATCAGGCGCGGGATGTCGTGGGCCAGCAGCGGATTGCCATTGATCGGAGGCTCGACACTCAGTACGTCAGTGGCGGCGCCGCCCAGATGCCCGTTGCGCAAGGCGTCGGCCAGCGCCTGTTCGTCGATCAGGCCACCGCGGGCAGTGTTGACCACGAATGCGCCGGGCTTCATTGAGGCCAGTTCTCGGGCGCCGATGAAATGCCGGGTGTGTTCGTTGAGCGGGCAGTGCAGGGTCAGGGCATCGACTTGCGGTAACAGTTCATCCAGTGGCAGGCGGTCCGGCCGGGCAGGGCGCCCGGGAATTTGCCCCAGCAGAACGCGCATGCCGAAGGCTTCAGCCAGGCGTGCGACTGCGCCACCCAATTCGCCATGGCCCAGCAGGCCAAGGGTTTTGCCTTCGAGCTCGACAATCGGGTAATCCAGTAAACAGAATTGTCTGGCTTGCTGCCAGCGGCCATCGCTGACGGCTTTTTGATAATCGGCCAGGCGCGTGGCCAGGTTGAGCAGCAGCATGATCGTGTGCTGCGCCACCGATGGCGTGCCGTAACCCTGACAGTTGCACACGGTAATCCCGTGGGCGCGGGCGGCGGCGAGGTCGACGTTGTTGGTGCCGGTGGCAGTGATCAGGATCAGCTTGAGATCAGGGCTGGCGGCCATGGCGGCGGCATCGATCAGGATCTTGTTGCTGATGGCGACGGTAGCGCCCTTGAGGTGTTCGATGACTTGATCGGGCAAGGTCTGGGCGAACAGCTGCAGTTCGCTGAAACAACTGCGCAGCGGGTTGAGGTCAAGGTCGCCGAGGTCCAGGGACGGGTGGTCGAGGAAAACGGCGCGGCGAGTGTTCGTCATCAACTGTACCTTTTGTGCAATGAACTGAAGGCGTAACCTGCCGAGCCTACCAGATGGAATTAATAGTTACGCTTGGCCTAAAGGAGCCCCCATGTACTGGACAGAGTTCTTGACCGTTGCCCTGATTCACCTGCTGGCCGTGGCCAGCCCCGGCCCGGACTTTGCCGTGGTGGTGCGTGAGAGTGTCACCCACGGTCGCCGCGCGGGCACCTGGACTGCGCTGGGCGTGGGTACTGCGATCTTCCTGCACGTGGGTTATTCCCTGTTGGGGATCGGCCTGATCGTGTCCCAGTCGATCGTGCTGTTCAATGCCTTGAAATGGGCCGCCGCCGCTTACCTGCTGTACATCGGTTACAAGGCACTGCGCGCGCAACCGGCCAAGCCTGTGGCGGACGATCTGCACAAGGAAGCCGGGGAGCGCACGGCCCGTGGTGCCTTCACCTCAGGTTTCGTCACCAATGGTCTCAACCCGAAAGCCACGCTGTTCTTCCTCTCGCTGTTCACCGTGGTGATCAACCCGCACACACCACTGGCCGTGCAGGCCGGTTATGGGGTTTACCTGGCGGTGGCGACGGCGACCTGGTTCTGTCTGGTGGCGATGTTGTTCAGCCAGCAACGCGTACGCGCCGGTTTCGCACGCATGGGGCACTGGTTCGACCGGACCATGGGCGCGGTGCTGATTGCGATTGGCGTGAAGCTCGCCTTTACCGAGATGCATTGATCAGATATCTGTCCTTGTAGGAGCGAGCTCGCGATGCTCGTCAACGATAACACTTGATATCTGACACCCCGCGAAAATCCCGGGTTCATCGCGGGCAAGCCCGCTCCTACGGGTAATCAAGCCCTATGAGTGATGGCGCAACGCTAGCATTGGTGGGGCTCTGCAAATCATTCCTTTGGCTGATTTGGCTGACGATCAAGGGCACTACAGTGCGTACTTTCAGTCACGACCGTGCAGTCAGATTAAAGGGATTATTATGTTGCAGACTCGCGTTATCCCCCCGGCCGAAGGCGCTTACCAGTACCCGCTGTTGATCAAACGGCTACTGATGTCCGGTGCCCGTTATGAGAAAACCCGCGAGATCATCTACCGCGACAAGTTGCGCTACAGCTACCCGACCCTGATCGAGCGGGTGGCGCGTCTGGCCAACGTGCTGACAGCGGCCGGGGTCAAGCCCGGGGATGCGGTGGGTGTGATGGACTGGGACAGCCATCGTTACCTGGAATGCATGTTCGCCATCCCGATGATCGGTGCGGTGATCCACACCATCAACGTGCGCCTGTCGCCGGAACAGATCCTCTACACCATGAACCACGCCGAGGACCGCTTTGTGCTGGTCAACAGCGAGTTCGTCGGGCTCTACAAGGCCATCGAAGGGCATCTGACCACAGTCGACAAAACCCTGCTGCTGACTGACCTGCCGGAAAAGACCGCTGACCTGCCGAACCTCGTCGGCGAATACGAACAGCTGCTGGCCGCGGCGAGCCCGCAGTACGACTTCGAGGATTTCGACGAAAACTCGGTTGCCACCACGTTCTATACCACCGGCACGACCGGCAATCCCAAGGGCGTGTACTTCACCCATCGGCAACTGGTGCTGCACACCATGGGCGTGTCGACCATCATGGGCGCGATCGATAGCGTGCGCCTGCTGGGCACCAACGACGTGTACATGCCGATCACCCCCATGTTCCATGTGCACGCCTGGGGCTTGCCGTATGTGGCGACCATGCTCGGACTCAAGCAGGTGTACCCCGGTCGCTATGACCCGGAGTATCTGGTGGAGTTGTGGCGCAAGGAGAAGGTCACGTTCTCCCATTGCGTACCGACCATCTTGCAGATGGTCCTCAATGCCAAGGCCGCGCAGAACGTCGACTTCGGCGGCTGGAAAATCGTCATCGGCGGCAGCGCCCTGAACCGCACGCTGTACGAAGCGGCAAAAGCCAAGGGCATTCAGTTGACCGCAGCGTACGGTATGTCGGAAACCGGGCCGCTGGTGTCGTGCGCGCACCTCAACGACGAATTGATGGCCGGCACTGAAGACGAGCGCACCACCTACCGGATCAAGGCCGGCGTACCCGGGCCGCTGGTAGAGGCGGCGATCGTCGACACCGAGGGTAACTTCCTGCCTGCCGACGGCGAGACCCAGGGCGAGCTGGTGTTGCGCGCACCGTGGCTGACCGAGGGGTATTTCAACGAGCCGCAGAAGGGCGCCGAACTCTGGGCCGGCGGCTGGCTGCACACCGGCGACGTGGCGACCCTGGACAGCATGGGTGTGATAGACATTCGTGACCGCATCAAGGACGTGATCAAGACCGGTGGCGAGTGGATTTCCTCCCTGGACCTCGAAGACCTGATCAGCCGTCATGCGGCGGTACGCGAAGTAGCAGTGGTGGGGATCCCTGATCCGCAATGGGGCGAGCGACCGTTTGCCCTGCTGGTGCTCCGTGAGGGGCACACAATCGGGGCCCGGGAACTCAAGGAACACCTCAAGCCGTTTGTGGAACTGGGGCACTTGAGCAAGTGGGCGATTCCGAGCCAGATCGCCCTTGTTACTGAAATTCCCAAGACCAGTGTCGGCAAACTCGACAAGAAGCGCATTCGTGTCGACATCACCGAATGGCAGGCCACCAACAGCACCTTCCTCTCGACGCTTTAAGCGCCTCTTGGCGTGCCCGAAAGGGCACGCCAGCCCCACCAAGCAAGCGCTTGGCTTGTCAAATCGAAAATTTCAGCCATTCTTGCCGGGCCGACGGGCGTCGGACTGGCGAAAGGACTGTTCCAGAGTGGCTGGCAGCTGCAAATCACACTTTAGAGGGATCAAGCACTACTACCTGCTGGCTATAGTCCGCTCAAGGATTTTTAAGAACGGGGCAACCGCACAAACCGGGGCGATGCAACTTTGGAATGACTTTGGGATGCCATGGCTCCCGGTTATCCACAGCGTTTTTAGAAGTGCTCACTGCCATAACAATAAAATGCACATGGAGTAGCGTCGATGACATCAGCAAACCAGTTCTGGCGCCGGGCGAAACTGCCCCTGGCTGTCAGTCTTGCCTCTACGCTCGCCGGGCCAGCATTCGGCGTCAGTTTCAACGTAGGTGAAATCGAAGGTCAGTTCGACTCATCCCTGTCGATTGGTGCCAGCTGGTCTACTCAGCAGCCGAACAAGAACCTCATCGGTGTCAACAACGGTGGCAAGGGTCTGTCCCAGACTTCTGATGACGGTCACCTGAACTTCAAGAGCGGGGAAACCTTCTCGAAGATCTTCAAGGGCATCCATGACCTTGAACTGAAATACGGCGATACCGGTGTTTTCGTCCGTGGCAAATACTGGTACGACTTTGAACTGAAAGACGAAAGCCGTCCGTTCAAGGACATCAGCGACGACGGCCGCAAAGAAGGCGCCAAGTCCGCTGGCACTCAACTCCTCGACGCCTTCGTCTACCACAACTACTCCATTGCCGATCAGCCAGGTTCCGTGCGCCTGGGCAAGCAGGTCGTGAGCTGGGGTGAAAGTACCTTCATCGGCGGCGGCATCAACTCGATCAACCCGATCGACGTGTCCGCGTTCCGCCGTCCGGGTGCCGAGATCAAGGAAGGCCTGATCCCGGTCAACATGTTCTACATCTCCCAGAGCCTGACCGAAAACCTTTCGGCCGAAGCCTTCTACCAACTGGAATGGGACCAGACCGTCGTCGATAACTGCGGCACGTTCTTCTCCCAGCCGGACATTGTTGCCGACGGCTGCGACAACAACCTGCGCGTGCTGAACAAGCGCTCGCAAATTCCGGCCATTGCCCTGGGGCCTTTGGCCGCCAACGGCGTCGACGTCAACGAAGAGGGTGTTCTGGTGCGTCGTGGCCCCGATCGTGATGCCCGTGACAGCGGTCAGTGGGGCGCGTCCTTCAAGTACATGTTCGATCCGCTGGACACCGAGTTCGGCGCCTACTTCATGAACTACCACAGCCGTGCGCCGATCTTCAGCGCCACTGGTGCGCCGCAGTCGGTCTACAACACGGCAGCGGGACTCCCAGGTCCGTTCGCCGCGCTGGCGCCATTGCTGGTGGCGGGTAATTCGCAATACTTCATCGAATACCCGGAAGACATCCGTCTCTACGGCCTGAGCTTCTCCACCACCCTGCCTACCGGTACGGCGTGGAGCGGTGAGATCAGCTACCGTCCGAACGCTCCGGTGCAGCTCAATACCACCGACATCCTGTTCGCTGGTGTACGTCCTTTGAACGGCCTGGGCAACGCGTCGCTGCTGTCCGCTGCACCGGGTACTGACCTGCACGGCTATCGCCGTAAAGAGATCACCCAGTTCCAGACTACCCTGACGCACTTCTTTGACCAGGTCATGGGCGCCAGCCGTCTGACCCTGGTGGGCGAAGTGGGCGTGACTCATGTCGGCGGGCTGGAAAGCTCCTCCGATGTCCGTTACGGCCGTGACCCGGTCTACGGCCCGGGTGAGTTGCCTGCTACCAACGGCCAAAATACCTGCGTGACGCTTAACGCCGGCACCATCCGCGGGGCCGGCCCGGGTACTCCAACCAACAACCTCAGCCGCAATTGCACCAACGAAGGCTTCACCACCCCGACTTCGTGGGGCTACCGCGGTCGCGCCATCTGGGAATACAACGACGTGTTTGCCGGTGTGAACCTCAAGCCGAACGTTGCCTGGTCCCATGACGTGAGCGGTTACTCGCCTGGCCCTGGCGGCAACTTCGAGGAAGGCCGCAAGGCGGTGAGCCTGGGTGTCGACGCCGAGTACCAGAACACCTACACCGCGAGCCTGGCGTACACCAACTTCTTCGACGGCAAGTACACCACCGTGGATGACCGCGACTTCGTTGCGCTCAGCGTCGGCGTGAACTTCTAAGCACTGTATTCTCAGGACGAACGCACATATGAAAATAACAAAGAGTCTGTTCCACGCCGGTGTTCTGGGGCTTTCGCTGCTGGCGACCAGCGTCATGGCAGCGGTTCCCCAGGCCGAGGCTGACAAGCTGGGCAAGAGCTTGACCCCGATGGGCGCCGAAATGGCGGGTAACGCCGACGGTTCTATCCCGGCCTGGAAGCCGATGCCGAAGAATGCCGGCACCGCTGACAGCAAGGGCTTCCTGTCCGATCCGTACGCCAGCGAAAAGCCGCTGTTCACCATCACGGCGCAGAACGTCGATCAGTACAAAGAGAAGCTCGCCCCGGGCCAGTACGCGATGTTCAAGCGCTACCCGGAAACCTTCAAGATGCCGGTGTACCCGTCCCATCGCGGTGCCACCGTGCCGGATGACGTGTTCGCCGCCATCAAGCGCAACGCCACCAACACCAACCTGGTGTCCGGCGGTAACGGTCTGGAAAACTTCGAAACGGCCGTGCCGTTCCCGATTCCGAAAAGCGGCGTGGAAGTCATCTGGAACCACATCACCCGCTATCGCGGGGGCAGCGTGACCCGCCTCGTGACCCAGGCCACACCACAGCCGAACGGTTCGTTCAGCCTGGTCTACTTCCAGGACCAGTTCGTGTTCCGCGACAAGATGAAGGATTACGACCCGAAAAACCCGGGCAACATCCTGTTCTACTTCAAGCAGAAAGTGACCGCGCCGGCACGTCTGGCCGGTGGTGTGCTGCTGGTGCACGAAACCCTCGACCAGGTGAAGGAGCCGCGCTCGGCGTGGGTCTACAACGCCGGTCAGCGTCGTGTGCGCCGTGCACCGCAAGTGTCCTATGACGGCCCGGGTACTGCAGCCGATGGCCTGCGTACCTCCGACAACCTGGACATGTACAACGGTGCGCCGGATCGCTACGACTGGAAGCTCGAAGGCAAGAAAGAGATGTACATCGCCTCCGATGCCTACAAACTCGATGATCCGAAGCTCAAGTACGCCGACATCATTAAGGCCGGCCACATCAACCAGGACCTGGCTCGTTACGAGTTGCGTCGTGTGTGGCATGTGGTTGCAACCCTGAAGGAAGGTCAGCGTCACATCTACGCCAAGCGTGACTTCTACATTGACGAAGACACCTGGCAAGCAGCGGTGATCGATCACTACGACGGTCGCGGTCAACTGTGGCGCGTCGCCGAGGCCCACGCCGAGAACTATTACGACAAGCAAGTGCCGTGGTATGCCCTCGAAGCCCTGTATGACCTGCAGTCGGGTCGTTACCTGGCGCTCGGCATGAAGAACGAAGAGAAGTCGGCCTATGACTTCGGCTTCACCGCCACCACCAGCGACTTCACCCCGGCAGCCTTGCGTCAGGATGGTGTTCGCTAAGGTGAACTGAGTAGCGACGCACCCTCTGAAAACGCCCCGACTGGTTCGGGGCGTTTTTTTTTGCTTGTAGTCTTTTTGTAGCCATTTGTAGCAATTACCTTCATTCCCTATCCGATTACGGCTAGTCTGCGGACATCTGCAACGCCGCCACCCGCAATTCAAACAAGAGCCGGTTATGACTGATTTGTCTACACCCCCAGGTTCTGCTCATGTTGCCGTCGCGACACTGGACGGGCGCTTCTTCCGCCCGCCGTTGCCCGACGGCCATGTGCTGCGTCCGCGTTTGTGCGAACGGCTGAATGCCGGGCTCGCAGGCAGGTTGTTGCTTGTCAGCGCACCGGCAGGGTTCGGCAAGAGTTCGTTGGCGGTGGAGTTTTGTCAGGGCTTGCCAGAGCACTGGCAAAGTCTCTGGCTGGGGTTGAGCCCGAGAGACAGTGACCCGGGGCGTTTTCTCGAACGCCTGCTCGAAGGCCTTCAGGACTATTTTCCGCACCTGGGCAGGCAATCCCTCGGGCTGTTGAAAATGCGCCAGCGCCATCAGCCGTTCGCGTTCGAAGAGTGGCTGGACGGCCTGCTCGACGAGTTGGCCGTGCACCTGTCCACAGCGAGGCCATTGCTGCTGGTGCTGGATGATTACCATCTGGCCCAGGGGCCGGTACTGGACCGTTGCCTGCAGTTTTTCCTCAATCATCTTCCGGATGGCTTGCTGGTGATGGTCACCAGTCGGCAACGTCCCGACTGGCACCTGGCGCGGCTGCGGCTGTCGCGACAACTGCTTGAGTTGCATGAACAGGATTTGCGCCTGACCCGTGACGAGGCCTTGAGCCTGCTCGACCGGCACAGCAGTTCCTTGCGCGGTGAGGCACTGGAGAGTCTGATCCAGCGCAGCGAAGGCTGGGTCGCGGGGTTACGCTTCTGGCTACTGGCCGCTTCGGAGGCGGGCACCGATGGGACGCTGCCGCAATCGTTGCACGGTGGGGAAGGGCTGATCCGTGATTATCTGCTCGAAGAAGTCATCGATTGCCTGCCCGCCGAGGTCCAGTCGTTCCTCTATGACACGGCGCCCCAGGAACGTTTTTGCAGCGAACTGTGCGATGCCGTCCGCGACGCCCATGACAGCGCAGAGATCCTGCGTTTCCTGTTGGCTCACCAGGTGTTCCTGGTGCCGCTGGACGAGCATGGCCATTGGTATCGTTACCACCACCTGTTTTCCGATCTGTTGCGCACGCGGCCGACTTCCCAGTCGATGGTCCCGGCCGCCAGCCTGCACCTGCGTGCCTGTCGCTGGTTCAATGCCCAGGGATTGCTCGATGAGGCCGTGGAGCAGGCCCTGCGTGCCGGTCACCTGGACGTCGCGGCGAACCTGGTGCAGAACCTCTCCGAAGAGCAACTGCTGGCCGAGCAGAATGTCGGCATGTTGCTGCGCTGGAAAATGGACTTGCCTGACAGCTTGCTGATCAGCACGCCGCGACTGATCGTGCTGTATAGCTGGGCGCTGGGGATGGCTTGCCAGCTGGATGCCGCCGAGGAGCTGGCCAGCCATTTGAGCCGCTTCCTGCCTGCTCCGTCAGCCACCGCCCAGAAGTCCATGCTGGCTCAATGGCTGGCATTGAGCGGCATCATTGCCCGTGGGCGCGGCAACCGCGAACTGACGCTGCGGTACTGCCGCGAAGCGTTGGAGAGTCTTCCGACCAAGCGTTACGGCCAGCGCCTGATGTGCCTCTCGACCCTGTCCAACCTGGCCATTGCCGATGGTGATTTGTGGCAGGCGCGGGGGCTGAACCGCGAATCGCTGGAGCTGGCGCAACGGGTCGGCAACCCGTTGTTCGAAGCACTGGCGCACTACGACCGTGCCCGGGTGTTGCAAGCGCGCGGGGAAATCTGTCGGGCGCTGGAAGAGGTCCGTCAGGGAATGCAGCGCCTGCAGAGCCTGTCTGCGCAACGGCTGTATGCGGTTCGCGCCCGGCTGACCTTGTACGAAGGCTTTTTGCTGGCCCAGCGCATGCAGCCGCAATTGGCCCGGGTGCGCTTGCAGGCCGGGTTGAGCGAGGCGCGTGCCTGTCGTGACATCAGCGTGCTTATCGGCCACTGCGTGATTGCCAGGCTGGAAGGCTGCAGCGGTGAGTTCGCCAAGGCCTTTGCCGAACTTGCCGAAGCCGAACGGCTGATGCACATCTGGGATGTGCCGCCGATCTACTACCTGGCGATGATTACCCTGGTCAAATGTGAACTCTGGCTGGCCCAGGGGCGCACCGATCTGGCTGAAGCCTGGCTGGCGCGTCTGGGCCAGACCTATAACGGTGAATACGGGGCAGCACCGCCAGAGTTCCACCCGCAATTGCCGCTGCATATCGAATTGCAGCAAGCCTTGCTGGATGCCATCCAGGGCCAACCGATGCTGGCTGAAGGGCGTTTGAATGCGCTGCTTGAACATGGCCAGCAAAGCGGTCGACAGATGCTCAGTGCCATGGCGTTGACCCAGAAAGTGGCGCTATTGCTGGGCACCGGACGGGAACCGGAAGCACGCAAGGCCCTGGCTCAGGCGCTGGACGTCGCCGGTGGCGGGGTGCTGCAACCCTTTGAGTGCTTGTTGACCGATTACCCGGACTGGCTGCGTGGGCAACTTCAACTCTGTCCGCCAACCCCCGTTTCCCTGAGCCTCAGTGAAAAACTGCCGGCACTGGCTGCCCGCTCCGGCCAGGAGTCCGGCGTCGCCGCGGAACAGCTCAGCACGCGGGAACTGGCGGTATTGCGATTGATTGCCCAGGGCTGTTCAAACCAGGAAATCAGCGATCAGCTGTTTATCTCCCTGCACACGGTCAAGACCCACGCCAGCCACATCAACAGCAAGCTCGGGGTCGAGCGGCGTACTCAGGCCGTGGCGCGGGCCAAGGAGCTGGGGGTGTTGGTGTAACGTGCAGCGGACTTTCCAGCGTGGGGGGCTGGTATTAGTGACTCTGTACTGCAAGAGGGGAGTTGTGGTCAAAAAAACGGGCCAAATTTGAAAACATTGGCCAGCAATCAGCCCGGGAGCGCTCCACATTGTTCAATACGGCTACTCTCAGTGCGACTCTCAATTTCTCCGTCTGGCCCAATGTAGATATCTGTGTTTGGCCATTTCGGTTTGACCCGTATGCAGTGTGATTTACCTCCGTTATTCCAGTAAAACTCCATAAAAAATTTCGCGTCTGGGAAGATATGACCGGGGCCTCCAGTCACTTCACCAGGGTAAAGTTCTCCCTTCGAGATCTCGTGCTGCACATTCAGGATGTAGCCTAGGCGCCCTTGGCCTTTTTCAGAAAAGTAGAAGTTCACCTGAGGTGCGGCGAAGTACCAAAAGAGGATGGGTGCGAGCAATAGAATGACCAAACCGCACCATGTATTCCTGGAATGGGGCTTATTTACAGATATGGTCACGAATACCATCACCCCAGCTTGTGCGTGGTAAACCCAAGACTTCATCCATCAGCATCTTCACTGTTATCCCGCCGTTCGGTTGAAGTCTGTAGAGTTTGATGCCAATGCTGATAGATACCCTGTCTCCGATGTCGTCCCACGCTCGCATCCCTTCGATGTCCGTCGACCGACGTGGCCCCGGTCTTTTATCCCATTTTTGTATTTTACGGATGGAATCTGAGGCAATTTGTTCGACTCCAGCTCCATCCAAAAGGAGACTTTCGGAAAGTCCTCCCGCCATCCCTACGTACCCATAGTGCACGTTTGACCATATGTCGTAGAAGTAGTCGAACATACCTTGTTTCTGCCAGGGGCCGCCAAACTGTAGCCCTATCGTGACCTTGTGATCCCAGGGTCTGTTCTGACCTACGCGCTCTGCCCAAAGAGCCATGGCCGTCACCCTGTTTCCTGACTCAATTGCTTTGAAGTTGGGTGGGGAAAGGCGTGCGTACCAAGGTAGTTTTCTGAACTTCTTTTGCTCACCATCAGCGTCAAAATTGTTGAGGTTCTTCATCTTCACTACGGACGGATGAGTAATATTGCGGTTCATTTCCCCGGCAATGTAGCTCGCTACCTCTTCCATCATGTCCGGGTCGTTGCAAACGACAGGTCGCGTTTTTATCTCAACTGTTTTTTGATCACTTTGTAGAGATTTTGTCGTCGATACTTGATCAGAATGCCTCGTCGGATGAGCAACACTTTGAGTGTGCTCGGAGCGGGTGGCGCGAGGCGAAGGTGCGGGAGCAATCAGCCGATTGGTACCTGGTGGGCAGCCGCAGTGAACTTCTGCACCGTCCAGTACAGTTGGAACGCCGTGCCATTTCATAGCGGGTAGGCTGTCAACGATAACGCCGGTTCTGCCGCATTTTTTACACGCAGTGGTCTTGTCCCCGAGTCGTAGCACAGCACGCCCTCCATGCGTTGCACAGGGCAAGCTACTGATACACATGGCTCCTGTCGTGGTCAGGTCGCCGTGCAATCCTTGTCCTAACCCGTTAGCTGTTCCTCGCCCCATGATTCAGTCCTTGTGTTGTTTGCAGGGACGAGCACGCTAGGCTTGGCGGCACGGGAGTTAAATCAGACGTTTCCTTGAATGATGTAGGTGGATTCTGCAATCAGGCAGGTGATAGGCGGCGGACGGCATCGGCGATGTCGGCGGGCTGTGCCAGAATAGGCCATCCATTTACTCCAGGAACGCCCATGGACGCTGTCAAACCTGCGCTTATCCGCGAAACCTTCCCCGTCGGTCCTTTGCAGTGCAACTGCACAATCATCGGCGATCCGGTGACGAAAAAGGCCATCGTTGTCGATCCGGGTGGCAATCATGAGCTGATCCTGGCGCGTCTCGATGCCCTGGGGCTGAAAGTGGTCAGTATCATCCATACCCATGCCCACCTCGATCATTTCCTCGCTTCCGGTCAACTCAAGGAGAAAACCGGCGCGACACTGCATCTGCACAAGGAAGACCAGTTTCTGTGGGACAACCTGGAAATGCAGTGCCAGATGTTCGGTGTGCCTTATACCCCGGTGCCGTCACCGGATCGCTGGCTGGCCGATGATGAAGAACTGGCCTGCGGCTGCGGTATGGCGTTGCACACGCCGGGTCATACACCGGGCTCAATGAGCTTCTGGTTTTCCGAGGCCAGGCTGCTGATTGCCGGCGACACGCTGTTTCGTCGCGGAGTCGGGCGCACGGACTTGTGGGGTGGCGACCAGGCGACCATAGTGCGTTCGATCAAGCAGCGGCTGTACACCCTCGACGAAGAGGCGACGGTGGTAGCCGGGCATGGTCCTGACACTCGTCTGGGCGATGAAATGCGCGAAAACCCGTTTGTACGGGCATGATTTGTAACGAGCGGAATTTTTAATCCAGGAAGTGATCCAACGCCCGCAAAGGCTGATGCCTTGGTCCGTTGCACCACAGAATGCAAAAACGTAGGAGCTTTACATGTTCACCACGCGTCGTTTGATTATTGTCGCTACAGCTGTGGCCGTTTTGTCCGGTTGTGCCTCGCCTAACCCTTACGGCGGTCAGGGCCAGGCTCAGGGCCAGGCGGAAAGCGGCTCCGAAGGCATGAGCAAGACCGCGAAATACGGTGGCCTCGGCGCTCTGGCCGGTGCGCTGGCCGGTGCTGCCATCAACCACGATAACCGTGGCAAGGGTGCGCTGATCGGTGCTGCAGTGGTCGGTGCTTCCGCCGCCGGTTACGGCTACTACGCCGACCAGCAAGAGAAAAAGCTGCGCGCCAGCATGGCCAACACCGGTGTTGAAGTGCAGCGCCAGGGCGACCAGATCAAACTGATCATGCCGGGTAACATCACGTTCGCTACCGATTCGGCGAACATTGCTCCAGGTTTCTATCAACCGCTGAACAACCTGGCGGGCTCGCTGAAAGAGTTCAACCAGAACCAGATCGAGATCGTCGGCTATACCGACAGCACCGGTAGCCGCCAGCACAACATGGACCTGTCCCAGCGTCGTGCGCAAAGCGTGGCAACCTACCTGACCTCGCAAGGTGTCAGCGGGACCAACCTGAGCGCTCGCGGCGCAGGTCCCGATAGCCCGGTTGCCAGCAACGGCGACGTCAATGGCCGGGCGCAGAACCGCCGTGTAGAGGTCAACCTCAAGGCGATTCCGGGTCAGGAGTATGGTGCTCAGCAGCAGGGTACAGTTCAGCAGTATCCATAAGCGTCTGACTGAATCCCGGGTGTAAAAGAACCGTTCGGTCCTTATGGGGGGCGAACGGTTTTTTTGTGCTGTCAGTTCCGGCCTCTTCGCGGGCAAGCCCGCTCCCACAGGGTTCTGGGTCGATCACGGATACTGTGGGAGCGGGCTTGCCCGCGAAGGGGCCCTGACAAACACCGAAAATATTGGATCAGAAACAAAAAAGCCCCCGGACAATCATTTGTCCGGGGGCTTTTCATTGCGCAGGTCTGCTTACTTCTTCAGGCCGTAATGCTCATCGAGCATGCCCGGCGCGTTCGGGGCTTTCGGTGCGTAGTCGCGAGGCGGTTCCTGATTGCGTGGCGGCGTCAGGCGTTCCCGTGGAGCCTGCGCCGCATCGGCGTGAAGGGAGGCCAGCAGGCGTTGGCGAGTCTGTTCGTCCAGGGCCAGGCGGTTGGCGCCCTCGGCGAGATGGTCCTGCACTTCCTGATAGCTCGCAGTCAGTTTCTTGACCAGCGTTGCAGTGCTGTTGAAGTGAGTTACCACTTCGTTCTGATAACTGTCGAAACGTTCCTGAATGTCGTCCAGCTGACGTTGCGTGCTGCTAGGCGCGGCATTCGGCGCAAGGCGAGCGATCAGAAACCCAATGGCGACACCCACAACCAGGGCAAGAGTCGGTAACAACCAAACTAAGAGCGAGTGTTCCACGAGTCCTTCCTCTATAAACGGCTTTGCTTTACGTTAACGGCTCGAACCTGCGCTGTATACCGCGATTCACTCGCAATAGACAGCCACAGACAATTTGCTAGACGAGTCGACCCGATTCGAGGTCACGGAGTTCCTTCCTTGCTTATGCGCGAAACCCCTGTAGTGATTGATGGCCCGGTCGGCCAACTGGAAGCACTGTACCTGGACAATGAGCAACCGCGTGGCCTGGCGCTCATCTGCCATCCGAACCCGGTGCAAGGCGGCACCATGCTCAACAAGGTGGTCTCGACCCTGCAGCGCACCGCGCGCGACGCCGGACTGATCACCCTGCGCTTCAACTATCGTGGCGTCGGTGCCAGCGAAGGCTCCCACGACATGGGCACCGGTGAAGTCGATGATGCCCAGGCTGTCGCCGCATGGATTCGCGCCAGACACCCGGAATTGCCGCTGACCCTGTTCGGTTTTTCCTTCGGCGGTTTTGTTGCAGCAAGCCTTGGCGGGCGCCTCGAGGCCAAGGGTGAGCAGCTCAAGCATCTGTTCATGGTCGCGCCAGCGGTCATGCGCCTCGGTGATCAGGATCGGTTGCCGCAGCACGGCGAATTGACCTTGATCCAGCCGGAAACCGACGAAGTGATCGATCCACAAGTCGTTTACGAATGGTCCGACAAGCTCGAACGCCCCCATGAGCTGCTGAAAGTGGCAGAATGCGGACACTTTTTTCATGGCAAGCTGACCGATCTCAAGGATCTGATCCTGCCGCGTCTCTCGAATTGATTGCAGTCTGACAAGCGATTACCCATGACGACTCGTACCCGTATCCTCACCGGCATCACCACCACCGGCACGCCGCACCTGGGCAACTACGCTGGCGCCATCCGCCCGGCAATCCTTGCCAGCCGTGACAGCAATGCCGATTCGTTCTACTTCCTGGCCGACTACCACGCCCTGATCAAGTGCGATGACCCGCTGCGCATCCAGCGCTCGCGTCTGGAAATCGCCGCGACCTGGCTGGCCGGTGGCCTGGATGTCGATCGCGTGACCTTCTATCGCCAGTCCGACATCCCGGAAATCCCCGAGCTGACCTGGCTGCTGACCTGCGTCGCCGCCAAGGGCCTGCTCAATCGCGCCCACGCCTACAAGGCTTCGGTGGACAAGAACGTCGAGACCGGTGAAGACCCGGACGCGGGCATCACCATGGGCCTGTACAGCTACCCGGTGCTGATGGCCGCGGACATCCTGATGTTCAACGCGCACAAGGTGCCGGTCGGTCGTGACCAGATCCAGCACGTGGAAATGGCGCGGGACATCGGTCAGCGCTTCAACCACCTGTTTGGCCAGGGCAAGGAATTCTTCACCATGCCCGAGGCGCTGATCGAAGAGAGCGTCGCCACCTTGCCGGGCCTGGATGGCCGCAAGATGTCGAAGAGCTACGACAACACCATTCCGCTGTTCAGCAGCGCCAAAGAGATGAAGGACGCGATTTCGCGGATCGTCACCGACTCCCGCGCGCCGGGCGAAGCCAAGGATCCGGACAATTCGCACCTGTTCACCCTGTTCCAGGCATTCGCCACCCCGGCGCAGGCCGACGAGTTCCGCAGCGAGCTGTTGCAGGGCCTGGGTTGGGGCGAGGCGAAGAATCGTCTGTTCCAGCTGCTGGACGCCGAACTGGGCGAATCCCGCGAGCGCTACAACCAGCTGATCGAGCGTCCGGCGGATCTGGAAGACATCCTGCAACACGGCGCGAAAAAGGCCCGTGCGGTGGCGACGCCGTTCCTCCACGAACTGCGTGAAGCGGTGGGCCTGCGCTCCTTCGTTGCCCAGACTCAAGTGGCGGCGACTACCAAAAAGAAAGCCGTGAAGGCCGCACGTTTTGTCAGCTTCCGCGAAGACGACGGCAGTTTCCGCTTCCGTCTGCTGGCGGCCGATGGCGAACAGCTGCTGCTGTCGCGCAACTTCGCCGATGGTAAAACCGCCGGTCAGGTGACCAAGCAACTGCAAGCGGGCCAGGCATTGGACGTGCGCAGTGACGAACTGTGCTTCAGCCTCTGGCTGGAAGGCGAGTGTGTTGCCGACAGCCCGGCCTTCGCCGACAGCGCCGCACGCGACGCGGCCATTGAAGCCTTGCGCATTGCCCTGACGCCGGTTCAGGAATAAACAACGGTTCGGCCTGACCAAGGGCCGATTGCCATTCCTGCGGGCCGTCGCTACAGTGTCGGCCCGTTTTTGTTGCCTTGCTAACGAATTATGACGCCCCTAGAACGATATCAAGCTGATCTGAAACGCCCGGAATTCTTCCATGATGCCGCGCAGGAAACCGCCGTGCGTCATTTGCAGCGCCTGTACGACGACCTGGTCGCGGCCGAGCAAAACAAGCCGGGCCTGCTGGGCAAGTTGTTTGGCAAGAAGGATCAGGCCCCGGTCAAGGGTTTGTACTTCTGGGGTGGCGTAGGTCGCGGCAAGACTTACCTGGTGGACACCTTCTTCGAAGCGCTGCCCTTCAAGGAAAAGTCCCGTACGCACTTCCACCGTTTCATGAAGCGCGTGCACGAAGAGATGAAAACCCTGGGCGGCGAGAAAAACCCGCTGACCATCATCGCCAAGCGTTTCGCCACCGAAGCCCGGGTAATCTGCTTCGATGAGTTCTTCGTCTCCGACATCACCGACGCCATGATCCTGGGCACCCTGATGGAAGAGCTGTTCAAGAACGGCGTGACCCTGGTCGCGACTTCGAACATCGTGCCGGACGGCCTGTACAAGGATGGCCTGCAACGCGCGCGCTTCCTGCCGGCCATTGCGCTGATCAAGCAGAACACCGAGATCGTCAACGTCGACAGCGGCGTCGACTATCGTCTGCGTCACCTCGAGCAAGCCGAGCTGTTCCACTATCCACTCGACGAAGCCGCCAACGAAAGCCTGCGCAAGAGCTTCCGTGCGCTGACACCGGAATGCACGGCAGCGGTCGAAAATGACGTGCTGATGATCGAAAACCGTGAAATTCGTGCCCTGCGCACCTGCGATGACGTGGCCTGGTTCAACTTCCGTGAACTGTGCGACGGCCCGCGCAGCCAGAACGACTACATCGAGCTGGGCAAGATCTTCCACGCCGTGCTGCTCAGCGATGTCGAGCAGATGAGCGTCACCACCGACGACATCGCCCGCCGCTTCATCAACATGGTCGACGAGTTCTACGACCGTAACGTGAAGCTGATCATTTCTGCCGAAGTCGAGCTCAAGGATCTGTACACCGGTGGTCGCCTGAACTTTGAATTCCAGCGGACCCTCAGCCGACTGCTGGAAATGCAGTCCCACGAATTCCTGTCCCGGGCGCATAAGCCGTAGGACGATTCGGAAAATGAAAAAGGGCCTGCAAATGCAGGCCCTTTTTTTGTACGCGGAAGAACCCCATGGGTTCATCACAATACCCTGTGGGAGCGGGCTTGCTCGCGAAGACGTCGTGTCAGTTGATGCTCTTTTTGCTGACACTCCGCTTTCGCGAGCAAGCCCGCTCCCACAAGCTCGTACATTGTCTTGAAGTCAAATGTCTTCGTTGAGATACCGCGCAAGCTCGTGCTGCCGTTGGCAACCGAGCAACAGCCAAAGCAGAATCCGGGCTTTTCGCGGACAGAGAAAACCCGCCATCGATGCACCCTTGCGGATCAAGTCCATCTCACCGCCACCAAAACCGTAAGAGGCAAGTGCAGTGGAGCCGGAACCGGTTCGGGTCGCAATGATCACGGGGATTCGTTTGGCAATATGCTCAATCATTGTCGCCCAGCGCTGCGAGATGTGGCCGGCGCCAAAACCGCCGATCACCAGTCCGTCGTAATCGAGTGCGAGAATATTCTCCAGTAGCAGGGTGTCGGCCGAAAGTGAGGCCTCAAGCAGCGCAACCTTCTGCGTGGTCTGTTGCGGCAACGGCAACACCGTGCGCGGCCCCGGCGGGCGCAGGTAGCGAACACGGTCTTCCAGCAGCAGGCCCGCGGGTCCCACGACCGGAGAGGAAAACGCCTGCAATGCCAGCGAATCGGTTTTGCGTACGCTGCACGCTTGATGAATCTGTCCGTTCATCACGACCTGGACACCGCGTTGCCGGCTGTTCTGCGCCAGGGCAACGCGACATGCATCCAGCAGATTGGCCGGTCCATCGGCACCTGGCTGTGCTGCGGAACGCATGGCACCGGTCAGCACCAAGGGGGTGCCGTAGGGCCACAGATAATCCAGAAACACCGCGGCTTCTTCGAGGGTGTCAGTGCCCTGGGTTATCACGACCCCAACGGCGCCCTGTTTGACCTGAAACTCAGCCCAGGACAATACGTTCAGCAAAAACCCGAAATCCAGGGACGCACTGGGCAGCAGGCCGAGGGTCTCGACAGTGACTTCGGCCAGCGTCGTCAGTTCCGGTATGGAAGTCAGCAGGGCTTCGCCGCTGACGGTCGGGATGACACCTTCACCGGCATTGCTCGCTTGCATGCTTACCGTGCCGCCAAGTGCCGCGATGGACAGTTTGGGCAGGTCCATGGGTTACCTCGCTTGTTTGTAATGAAAAGTGGCTGTATCCGCTTTTGAGGCCGCGATACAGCCGAATGGCTGGGACATCAATCAGCGATCAGAAAGCCGATCAGCGGCACGATCAGCAGTGTGCTGATGGCCATCGACAATACATTGGCGATGTAGGCGTGCATGTCGGCCGGTAATTTCCTGGCAATCACACAGGCCAGCGGTGGTGCGAGCAATGCCCCCAGCAGTGCACTTGAGGCGATAATCTGCCAGCTGCCGCCATAGGCCAGGATCGCCGCGGGCACCACTGAAACCAGCGGGATGTAAGTGGGATACCAGCCGCGCAACATCCATTGTCGACGCCAGATCAGCACGCCGATGGCCGAGGCCAATGCCTGCGCGCCGATGATGTGCAGCAACAGGCCCGATCCGTACGCGGGGCTTGAAGGGTTCAAGCTGTACGCCAGCAATGCCCCCAGTATCAGGCCAAGGCTGGCCAGTTCATTGCCGAAGAACGGTGCTTCGGAAAAGTCCGCCAGAATCCTGCGCAGGCTCCAGATGACGCCATAGTCGGGGACCTTGGCGGGGGCGATCGGGGTGGGTGGTGTTTCCGACGACCTGGATTTCACCAGGTTCGGCCAATAGCGGCAGAACAGAAACGCCAGGACGCTGGCAACCGCCATGCCCAGCACATTGCCGATCACCGCAGGCAAGGCCAGCGGTTGGCACACGTAGTTGACGATCAGCAGGCACATCGGTGTGACGAGTACGGCGCCCATGAGTGCGCCGTTGATCGTGATTTTCCAGCCTGCGCCAAACATCAGCACCATCGCCGCTGGCAGCGAGACGAACGCTACGAATGTGGGTTGCCAGGTTGTGGCTGTCACCGTCCAGCCCCACAGCAGATTGCTCAGCAGCAGCCCGAGCAACGAACTGGTGACCAGCCAGGGCCAAAGTCCGGTTCCATAGGAGATGGCAAACCCTTGCCAGGATTTCCCCGTTCGATTCGCCCAGTAAGCCAGATAAGCGCCCGCCAGCAGGCCGATCGAGGCGAACTCGTGCTTGTAGAAAGCCACCTCGCTGATGTCACCTAACACCCAGCGCAACCAGGCACTCGGTTCGGGTAGCAGCGATACCATGTCACCGTACCCGGGCCAATGCGCTCCCCAGAAAGTCCGGTTGCTGAAAGAAAGCCAGACGATCAGCAGTGTCGCGCCGATCATTAGCAGGACGACGGCTGTATCAATCGGCGATTTGCGCGACGGTTGGTTTTTGTCGGTTGTAACTTCCATGCGATAGGCCTCCTGATCAGCGTGGGAGGCAAGGGTGTTGGGTGTAACCGAGCATCTGATCGTAAAGATCGGCCCGGCGATCACGATGCAGGTCGTTCAGGTTGTTCCAGATGGGCGCGCTGCGGGAGTTGGTCAGGTCGACATCGGCAAACAGGATTTCCTGTTTGTCTGCGGAAGCCACGGCACCAATCGGCCAGCCGTTGGTTCCGGCAATCAACGAGCAACCCAGGTAGCGCGCGCCGCGCTCCTCGCCGATCCGGCTGGCGGCAGCGATAAATACGTTGTTGACGTGAGCGGCCGTCATCGTCAGATACGACGCCATGCACTTACCGGCATCGTCGAACAGCGGCGGCGGTGTCCAGACCCAGTTGTTCAGGCTGCAAATGATGTCCGCGCCTTGCTGGGCGAGGATCCGAGGCACCTCCGGGAACCAGATGTCCCAGCAGATCAACAGCCCGATGCGGCCGATGGGTGTGTCGAAAACCGGGAAACCCAGGTCGCCGGGGGTGAACCAGAGCTTCTCCATATTCCACAGATGGGCTTTGCGATACTTGCCGATAAAACCGTCTGGTCCCACCAGAACGCCGGTGTTGAAGAGTCGCATGCCGTCGCGTTCGGCCAGGCCGGCCACGAGGTAAACGTTGTGCTCGCGGGCGAAGTCGATCCAGCGCTGCACGCTTGGCCCGTCGGGAACCGCTTCTGCATGGGCGAAGGCATCCTGCCGATTGCTGAAGAAATAGCCGGTATTGGAAAGCTCGGGCAGAACGATGAGATTCGCACCGCCGTTTACCGCTTCAAGCGCCAATTCCAGGCTGCACCGCAGATTACCTACACATTTCTCGATGCCGACTTGTGGATCGAATTGCACGACTGCTACACGAACAGGGCTTGTTGGCTCGGTCATTCCGGCGTTCCTCTTTTAATTGTTTTTCAAGGTGTTAAATGGCGTGTTTATAAGAGGGGAATCAGGAATGGGGCGTAAGTCAGCTACTTCCGTTTAGGTCGTAGTCCTTGTCCGAAAATGGATCAACGTGATGTTTGATTGCAGTGGGTAGCAGGCGCGAGAGGTAGAGCCATGTATTGCGAGCATGGCTCTGGAGCGGGGATGTGATCAGGTTTTGAGTTGGTAGTGCGGGTAGTCGCTCAAGGAAAATCCGCCATTGAAGTTCGCGGCGGTTTTGTTGCAGATATGGATCACTGCATCGACAGCACCGCGAAAACATGGCTCCGTCCAACCGGCGTCGACGGAAAATGACTCGCCGGACAAATACAAGCCTGAGACATGCGCGAAGTCCCGGTTGTACTTCATCAGGCCGACGGCATCGTAGTAGGTGCCCGGTCGGTAAAGCTTGGCACAGCCCAGAGCATTTTTATCAGTGATCCAGCGCTGAACCACCGCTTGATCAATGCCTATGTAGGGAGAAATTTTCTCCTGGATGTTGGCAGAGTTCATGAGTATGCGATCCAGCTCTTCGGCGCATTTTGATACCAACTCCTTATCGCTGAATGAGGCGAGCTTGGTTGCGTCATCTTCCCAGGTATAACTCAGCAGGATGCAGTCATAGCTGTAGTTGTTGTTGTAGCGGTAGGTATAGACATCGTGGATAAAACTGTCGGTTACGATGGCTTGCGGGATGTTTTTGTTTTTCGAGAGAAATGATTTTTTCAGCGGTGCAAACACTTTGCAGCTGGTTTCCCAGTGTGCGGTCTTGTAGGCGTTGATCGTTTCGAAAGGCAGCATCTCCCGAGTGAAATTTTCGAGCTTGAGTCGAGTTTCAATCAGCCAGGAAGGTAGTGTCATGATGACCGAGTCGAAGTCGTCAAATTGCTCCCGGATTTGCTCGGGGTGACTGTGTTTCCAGTTGTAATGGACGCGTATTTTTTGATTGGTCAGCTTTTCCAGTTTTGTGACGGATGAGTCGGTGAGAAGCCCATTGCTTCTTTCGAGGCTATGTTCGTAGATGGACTTTCCGGTTTCGTCGGTTTTCACAAACAACAGGCATTCGTCCAACGCGGCGAGGCCGATGTAGCGGGGGCTGTCGAAACGCTGCCCCATTGAGTCAAAAACGGCTTCGCTATTCAGGTAGGGCGAATCCAGTGGATCGCCGTTTGAGTCCACTCGACCATGGATCAGTTGCAATTGGCTGCTGAAACCGAAAATCGCGGTACGCAGAGGGTAGAGGCAGCAGACGTCATAAAAAGCTCCCCAACTACCGTCACCTATACCTATCGCGTAAAAAATTGCGGACTCTTGCGCAGACATTCCCATTCCGCCGAAATCCCCGGGTGAGCGGTCATCCCAAGCTTCCAGTGCCGGCATGCTGACCAGGTCTCGGAACGAGACGCTCTCGTATTTTTCGACGATAGAAGCCCATACAGCTTCCCATTCCTGGCTCGCGTAGAGCTCGGCAACGTGGCGGGTCATGCGATCGGCAAAGGCTTTCCACTTGGAATAAACCTTTTGCAATTCAGCGCCGGGAGGCGGTGTGACGCCGTCTTCGTTTTTCCATATCAACATTTGCGGTGCTGATCCGCCGCCCATGCTGCCCTCCCGGAGATAGATGCCTGTCGAGCTGACCCATTGGCTACCGGGGTTGGCGAAGTCTGAAAACGCCAATTCAAATTGATTGGTGTAGTAAGCCATCAGCGACCGACCTTCTGTCGGTGGCTCATCCGCCCGGTTGAAGAAGGGCATGCGCATGGCGCCCATTTCAAACGGTGTATGGCTTGCTGCCGAGTTTCGGCTACCGGGAACGGTCAGATGCCTGCCGCCGATGCGTGTGGATTGTTCGATGAGAGTGATATGGGTAAAGCCGCAGCGATAGAGTTCTCTGGCGGCAGTCAGGCCCGTGACACCGGCGCCGATGATGCAGATTTTATGTTGCGGGTCAGTTGCCCTGGCGATGCCGTTTTCCTGTTCTACCAGTGCACGATAGTCAAAGCACAAGTCCGGCGGATTGGGAAAGCGAGCCGCCCATTTGTTTTTAGCCGAGCGCTTTGTTCGGGCGGCTTCCTTGGCGATGTATGAAGGGTAGTTGTAGCTTGATCCGATAGTCATTGATGATCTTCCCTGATGGTGTTTACAGGGAAAATATTGAGTTTTTTAAGGGGCTGCGTCTGTGAGCAGGGTTGGGTGCTCTAGCGCTCTGTATTCCGCTTTTTGCGTAGGAAAATGCACAGCTAAAGAACTGCGTGGCCGGCGCAAGATTCAATGTGGAAGCGAGCAGGCTCGCTTCCACATTCGGTTTGTGTCCGGCTAAGCAGCCTGCTGAAATTGCTGCCGATACTGGTTCGGTGACAATTCCGTGTGCTGTCGGAACAGCCGGGCGAAGAAGCTCGCGTCGTCGTAACCGACTTCGTAACTGATGGTCTTGATGCTCTTGCGGCTGCCGGACAGCAAGCCCTTGGCGGTTTCGATGCGCAGGCGTTGCAGGTAATGCAGCGGCTTGTCGCCGGTGGCGGTCTGGAAGCGGCGCATGAAGTTGCGGATGCTCATGCCGTGTTCGCGGGCGACGTCTTCGAAGCGGAACTTGTCGGCGAAGTGTTCTTCGAGCCAGTGCTGGATCTGCAGGATGATCACGTCCTGGTGCAGCTTCTGGCCGCCAAAACCGATGCGTCCAGGCGAGTAGCTGCGCTGCACCTCATACAGAATGTCCCGCGCTACGGCCTGGGACACGTTGGCACCGCAGAAGCGCTCGATCAGGTAGATGTACAAATCGCACGCCGAGGTGGTGCCGCCGGCACAGTACAGGTTGTCGGCGTCGGTCAGGTGCTTGTCCTGATTGAGTTGGACCTGGGGGAAACGTTCGGCGAAGGCATTGAAGAAGCGCCAGTAGGTGGTCGCTTCCTTGCCATTGAGTAGCCCGGCTTCGGCCAGCCAGAAAACACCGGTGGCCTCGCCGCACAGCACGGCACCGCGTGCATGTTGCTGGCGTAGCCAGGGCAGGACTTGCGGGTAACGTTTGCAGAGACTGTCGAAATCGTCCCAGAACGCGGGAAGAACGATGATGTCGGCGTTTTCCAGTCCGCCATCCACCGGAATCATCACATCGCTGAAGGTGTTGACCGGTTTGCCATCGGGGCTGACCAGACGGGTTTCGAACGCCGGTGTCAGGCCCTGGCCCAGCTGTTTGCCGTAGCGCAGGCTGGCGAGATGGAAGAAATCCTTGGCTTGCATGAGGGTGGAAGCGAAAACCCGGTCGATGGCCAGGATGCTGACGCGCCGCAGGGGCGTGGAGGCTTGCTTAGACATAATTCAACTTTATTTTTATAGGGGGAAGTGGTCACCAGACGGCTGGATCGTCTTATTTTTTGTCGGATGTGTCCAGTGTCCTGTATCGGAAGCGAGGCATAGTCTCTGAAGGTCAACTCCTTCTAAAAACAAAGAAAAGGTGCCGCATGATCCCCAGAACCTTGTTCAGTCCCGAGCACGAGCTTTTCCGCGACAGCGTGCGAACGTTTCTCGAAAAGGAGGCGGTGCCGTTCCATGCGCAATGGGAAAAACAAGGCTATATCGACCGACAGCTGTGGAACAAGGCAGGGGAGGCGGGGATGCTTTGCTCGCACCTGCCGGAAGAGTACGGCGGTCTGGGGGCGGACTTTCTCTACAGTGCGGTGGTGATCGAAGAAGTGGGGCGACTTGGCCTGACCGGCATCGGCTTTTCCCTGCACTCGGACATCGTGGCGCCCTACATCCTGCATTACGGCAGTGAAGCACTGAAGCATAAGTACCTGCCGAAACTGGTGTCCGGCGAGATGGTTACCGCGATTGCCATGACCGAGCCGGGCGCCGGTTCCGATCTGCAGGGCGTGAAAACCACGGCCGTGCTCGATGGCGATGAGTACGTGATCAATGGCTCCAAGACCTTCATCACCAACGGATACCTGGCCGATCTGGTGATCGTCGTCGCCAAGACCGATCCGAAGGCCGGCGCGAAGGGCACCAGTCTGTTTCTGGTGGAAGCCGACACGCCGGGCTTCGACAAGGGCAAGCGCCTGGAAAAGGTGGGGATGAAAGCCCAGGACACCTCGGAGCTGTTCTTCCAGGACGTGCGAGTGCCCAAGGAAAACCTGCTGGGCCAGGCCGGGATGGGTTTTGCCTACCTGATGCAGGAGTTGCCCCAGGAGCGCCTCACCGTGGCCGTTGGCGGGCTGGCATCAGCTGAAGCGGCGCTGCAATGGACGCTGGACTACACCCGCGAGCGCAAGGCGTTCGGCAAGTCGATCGCGGATTTCCAGAATACCCGGTTCAAACTGGCGGAGATGGCCACGGAAATCCAGATTGGCCGCGTCTTCGTCGACCGCTGCCTGGAACTGCACCTGCAAGGCAAGCTCGACGTGCCGACGGCGGCGATGGCCAAGTACTGGGGCACCGACCTGCAATGCAAGGTGCTCGACGAGTGTGTGCAATTGCACGGTGGTTACGGGTTCATGTGGGAATACCCGATCGCACGGGCATGGGCGGATGCGCGGGTGCAGCGGATCTATGCCGGGACTAACGAGATCATGAAGGAGATTATTGCCAGATCATTGTAGGAGCGAGCTTGCTCGCGATGGTCGTCAACGATAACGTTGAAAACCTGACACCCAACGGTGTGCTCAGGTTTTTCGCGAGCAAGCTCGCTCCTACAAGTGGGGGTTATGGCGCAGGATTCGGATGATCCTTGTGAATCGCCTCGATCCCTTCCAGCACTTCCTCCGACAGTTTCAGATCGAAACTGGCAATGTTGCTCTCCAGTTGTTCCATGGTCGTGGCGCCAATGATGTTGCTGGTCACGAACGGCTGCTGCGTCACGAACGCCAGGGCCATTTGCGCCGGGTCCAGACCGTGCTCGCGGGCCAATGCCACGTAACGGCTGCAGGCCGCTTCCGACTGCGGGTTGAAATAGCGGCTGAAGCGGCTGTAGAGGCTCAGGCGACCTTTTGGCGGGCGGGCGCCACCTTCGTACTTGCCTGACAGGAAACCGAACGCCAGTGGCGAATAGGCGAGCAGGCCGCATTGCTCGCGGATGGCGATTTCCGCCAGGCCGACTTCAAAGCTGCGGTTGAGCAGGTTGTACGGGTTCTGGATCGACACGGCGCGCGGCCAGCCTCGGGCTTCGGCCAGGGCGAGAAAACGCATGGTGCCCCATGGCGTCTCGTTGGACAGGCCGATGTGGCGGATCTTGCCGGCGCGGACCTGCTCGTCCAGCGCTTCGAGGGTGTCCTCCAGCGGGGTCAGGTTGGCTTCGATCTTGTGCTTGTAGCCGAGTTGGCCGAAGAAGTTGGTGCTGCGCTCCGGCCAGTGCAACTGGTAAAGGTCGATGTAGTCGGTCTGCAGGCGCTTGAGGCTGGCATCCACCGCTGCGGTGATGTGCTGTCGATTGTGTCGCAGGTTTTTATCGCGGATGTAGTCGATGGTGTTGCCGGGGCCGGCGATCTTGCTGGCCAGGATCCAGTCGGCGCGGTCGCCGCGGCTCTTGAAGTAATTGCCGATATAGCGTTCGGTGGTGGCGTAGGTTTCGGCCTTGGGTGGCACCGGGTACATTTCGGCGGTGTCGATGAAGTTGATCCCGGCAGCCTTGGCCCGCTCAATCTGGGCGAAGGCGTCTGCCTCGCTGTTTTGCTCGCCCCAGGTCATGGTTCCGAGGCAGATGGCACTCACGTTCAGATTCGTTCGGCCTAGCTGGCGATAATCCATCGGGTGCTCCTTGGGCAAAACAATCATAAAAGCAGGTTGAATTATTTTTCGCAATCTGCATAATTGCGCACCTCTTTCTGCAGTGGAAGTGATGCGCCGCCGCCGAAGAATCTTGCCGTTGAACGGACGCGCCGACCCGAGCCCCCGAAAGCGTCTGTATCCGGCTGCCTTTGACTTGTCAAAGTACGCACTATTCAGTAAGATCCGCCGTCTAATTTACAGGGCGGCCCCTGAGGCTATAAAGAATGAAAACTTTTACTGCTAAACCGGAAACAGTAAAGCGCGACTGGTTTGTCGTCGACGCTGCTGGTCAGACCCTGGGTCGTCTGGCCACCGAAATCGCGAGCCGTCTGCGTGGCAAGCACAAGCCTGAGTACACTCCTCACGTTGACACCGGCGACTACATCGTCGTAATCAACGCCGAGCAGATCCGTGTTACCGGTGCTAAAACCACTGACAAAATGTACTACTCCCACTCCGGTTTCCCGGGCGGCATCAAGTCGATCAACTTTGAAAAGCTGATCGCCAAGGCCCCTGAGCGCGTGATCGAGACCGCGGTCAAAGGCATGCTGCCTAAGAACCCGCTGGGTCGCGACATGTACCGTAAGCTGAAAGTCTATGCGGGCGCTGCACACCCTCATACTGCTCAGCAGCCCCAAGAACTGAAGATTTAACGGAATAGTTCATTATGTCGGCGACTCAAAATTACGGCACTGGCCGTCGCAAGACCGCAACCGCACGCGTTTTCCTGCGTCCGGGTACTGGTAACATCTCCATCAACAACCGTTCGCTGGATAATTTCTTCGGCCGCGAAACTGCCCGCATGGTAGTTCGTCAGCCGCTGGAATTGACTGAGACTGTCGAGAAGTTCGACATCTACGTCACCGTGATCGGCGGTGGTGTAAGTGGTCAGGCTGGCGCAATCCGCCACGGCATCACTCGCGCTCTGATGGACTACGACGAGACTCTGCGCAGCGCCCTGCGTAAAGCCGGCTTCGTAACCCGCGATGCTCGTGAAGTTGAACGTAAGAAAGTCGGTCTGCGTAAAGCGCGTAAGCGTCCGCAGTACTCGAAGCGTTAATTCGCTTTCACGTTCAAAAAAGAACGCCCAGTATCCTCACGGAGCTGGGCGTTTTTTTATGTCTGCGATTTATCAAAGAATTGCGCTGTGACAACTTGCCACATCCGTAGGCGCCCTATACTACAAGGCTTGGGGGTGATGGGCTCCGGTAATTACCTTGTCAGGATTGGGGCTTTTCATTACCATTCGGCAAAATTTTTATAAGTACATAGATTTACTTAGTAGATGCCTGATTTAACAGGCCACAAAGCTGATGGGAGAGGACTGAATGAGCAATGACGGCGTGAATGCAGGCCGGCGTCGCTTCTTGGTAGCAGCCACATCCGTGGTGGGTGCTGCAGGAGCGGTGGGGGCTGCGGTCCCGTTCGTGGGGTCATGGTTTCCCAGTGCCAAGGCGAAAGCCGCAGGTGCACCGGTGAAAGTGAATGTCAGCAAAGTCGAGCCAGGCCAGCAGATGATTGCTGAGTGGCGCGGTCAGCCGGTGTTCATTGTCCGCCGTACACCGGAAATCCTGGGGAATCTGAAGAAGATCGAGGGCCAGCTCGTTGATCCGACCTCCAAGAACTCGACACAACCGACTTACGTTGATCCGGAAACCCGTTCGATCAAGCCTGAGGTTCTGCTGCTGATTGGTATCTGCACGCACCTGGGTTGCTCGCCGACCTTCCGTCCTGAAGTGGCACCTGCGGATCTGGGTAAAGACTGGGTGGGCGGTTATTTCTGCCCTTGCCACGGTTCCCACTACGATCTGGCTGGTCGCGTCTACAAGTCGCAACCTGCGCCTTTGAACCTGCCAGTTCCCCCGCATTCCTATGAGACCGATGAGATCATTATCATTGGCGTCGATACGGAGAAAGCGTGATGAGCAAGTTCATGGATTGGGTTGACGCACGCTTTCCCGCAACCAAGATGTGGGAAGACCATCTCAGCAAGTATTACGCTCCGAAGAACTTCAACTTCTTCTACTTCTTTGGCTCCCTGGCACTGCTCGTGCTGGTCAACCAGATCGTTACCGGTGTCTGGCTGACCATGAGCTACAACCCGTCGGCGGAGGAGGCGTTTGCTTCCGTCGAATACATCATGCGCGATGTCGAGTACGGCTCGATCCTGCGTCTGCTGCACTCCACCGGCGCTTCGGCGTTCTTCATCGTGGTCTATCTGCACATGTTCCGTGGCCTGCTCTACGGTTCGTACCAGAAGCCGCGTGAACTGGTGTGGGTTTTCGGCATGCTGATCTACCTGGCATTGATGGCCGAAGCCTTCATGGGCTACCTGCTGCCGTGGGGCCAGATGTCTTACTGGGGTGCCCAGGTGATCATCTCGCTGTTCGGTGCGATCCCGGTCATCGGCAACGACCTGACCCAGTGGATTCGTGGTGACTACCTGATTTCCGGCATTACCCTGAACCGCTTCTTCGCCTTGCACGTGGTTGCCCTGCCGATCGTTATCCTGGGTCTGGTGGTGCTGCACATCCTGGCGTTGCACGAAGTGGGTTCGAACAACCCGGACGGTGTGGACATCAAGAAGCACAAGGACGAAAACGGCATACCGCTGGACGGCATTGCCTTCCACCCGTACTACACCGTGAAAGATATCGTCGGTGTGGTGGTGTTCCTGTTCATCTTCTGCTCGATCGTCTTCTTCTTCCCGGAAATGGGCGGCTACTTCCTCGAAAAGCCGAACTTTGAAGTGGCGAACGCCTTCAAGACCCCAGAGCACATCGCTCCGGTCTGGTACTTCACCCCGTTCTACGCCATCTTGCGTGCGATTCCGGACAAGCTCCTGGGTGTGATCGCCATGGGTGCTGCCATTGCCGTGCTGTTCGTCCTGCCATGGCTGGACCGTAGCCCGGTCAAGTCGATGCGCTACAAGGGCTGGCTGAGCAAGATCTGGCTCTGGGTGTTCTGCATCGCGTTCGTGATCCTGGGCGTGCTGGGCGTATTGGCCCCAACCCCTGAGCGTACGCTGCTGTCGCAGGTGTGTACCTTCCTGTACTTCGCCTACTTCATTCTGATGCCGTTCTACACCAGGCTCGAGAAGACCAAACCGGTTCCGGAAAGGGTGACTGGCTGATGAAAAAACTATTTGCTGTATTGATGCTTGCCGCGCTGCCAGTGTTCGCTTTCGCAGCTGAACACGGTGGCCCCGAGCTGGAAAAAGTCGACATCGACGTTTCCGATAAAGCAGCCATGCAAGACGGCGCGCGTACGTTCGCCAACTACTGCATGGGTTGCCACAGTGCCAAGTTTCAGCGCTACGAGCGTGTTGCCGACGACCTGGGCATTCCCCATGAGTTGATGATGGAGAAGCTGATGTTCACCGGAGCCAAGATCGGCGACCACATGAGCATCGGCATGCAGCCGGCGGACGCCAAGACCTGGTTTGGCGCGGCGCCACCGGACCTGACCCTGGTTGCCCGTGTTCGCGGTACTGACTGGCTGTACGGTTACCTGAGGTCGTTCTACGAAGATCCGGCGCGCCCATGGGGTGTGAACAACAAGGTCTTCCCGAACGTGGGTATGCCTAACGTCCTGGCCGGCCTGCAAGGTCGCCAGGTGGTTGGTTGCAAACAGGTTCAGATCGTCGAAGACGGCAAGAAGCAATATGATCCTCTGACCGGTACGGCGCTGACCCATGAAGCGTGCGATCAGTTGACCATCGTGCCGAAAAGCGGTGCCCTGACTGCAGAGCAGTTCGATGAGAAGGTCAAGAATCTGGTAACCTTCCTGGCTTACTCGGCTAACCCGGTTAAGCTGCAACATCAGCGCATCGGTACGTATGTATTGCTGTACCTGGCGTTCTTCTTTGTATTCGCTTACCTGCTCAAGCGCGAATACTGGAAAGACGTGCACTGATAAAGCTTCAAGCTATTGCTGTTAATCGCGCGCGCCCAAGGGCGCCTCTGAGGATGTAGCGAAACTGGTTATCCAGTCGTTACGGGAGGCGCCCTCTGGGCGCGCTCGTTTTTCCGCGTTCGATTATTTCTACAAGCGAGGAGGATCGCCATGGGCGTGACCAATCGGTTGGCCTGTTACTCCGACCCCGCCGACCACTATTCCCACCGAGTGCGCATCGTACTGGCAGAGAAGGGTGTCAGCGCCGAGATCATTTACGTGGAAGCTGGACGCCAGCCACCTAAACTGATTGAAGTGAACCCTTACGGTAGCTTGCCCACCCTGGTCGATCGCGACCTGGCGTTGTGGGAGTCGACTGTGGTGATGGAATATCTGGATGAGCGTTACCCGCACCCGCCGCTACTGCCGGTTTATCCCGTGGCGCGTGCCAACAGTCGCCTGCTGATGCACCGCATTCAGCGTGACTGGTGTGGCCTGGTGGATCTGATTCTGGATTCGCGGACCAAGGAGGCGGCCCGTGCCGTGGCCCGCAAAGAGTTGCGCGAAAGCCTGACGGGTGTGTCGCCGCTGTTCGCCGACAAACCGTTTTTCCTCAGTGAGGAACAAAGTCTGGTGGATTGCTGCCTACTGCCAATACTCTGGCGATTGCCGATTCTGGGTATAGAACTGCCGCGGCCAGCCAAGCCGCTGCTTGATTATATGGAGCGCCAGTTTGCGCGTGAGGCTTTCCAGGCGAGTCTGTCTGGTGTCGAACGCGACATGCGCTAAGGCTTAAGGAGCCGCTATGAACTCCAGTCGACCTTATCTGGTCCGCGCGCTCTATGAGTGGATTGTGGACAACGATTGCACCCCGCACATGCTGGTCAATTCCGAGTACCCGTCGGTACAGGTTCCACAGGGGTTTGCCAGTGACGGGCAGATCGTCCTGAACGTATCGCCACAAGCCGTGCGTCACTTGCACATGGATAACGAGGCGGTCAGCTTCGAGGGGCGCTTTGGTGGCGTGCCGCACACCCTGTACGTGCCAATCGCTTCGATCCTGGGAATCTACGCCCGGGAGAATGGCCAGGGCATGGTGTTTGATCTGGAATCGCCGATGGGCGAGGACGAAGAGATCGAACCGGATGACGATCTTCCACCACCGGACAGCGAGCCGCCGCGTCCAAGCGGTCGGCCCAGTCTGAAAGTGGTCAAGTAATAAAAAAGGCGATCCGCAAGGATCGCCTTTTTTATTACGTTGTAGGAGCGAGCCTGCTCGCGATGGACGTGAACTATGACGCGTGCAGTCTGAATGAACGCATTCGCCAAACGTCCATCGCGAGCAAGCTCGCTCCTACAGGTTGTAGATCAGTCGATGTACTCGAACAGCTTCACAATCTTCTGCACACCGGAAACCCCTTGCACCAGGTTGGTCGCCTGCGCGGCTTCCTGCTTGGTCAGCAGACCCAGCATGTAGACGATGCCGTTTTCAGTGACGACCTTGATGCGCGAGCCGGGGATGTTCGCATCGGCGAGCATCTGGGTCTTGATCTTGGTGGTCAGCCAGGTGTCGTTCTGGCGTGCCAGCAACGAGGAGGGTGGCAGGATTTGCAGTTCGTTGTGCACCTGCTTCACACGCTGGACCGCGGCAGCGGCCTGTTCAGCCTTGGCCTTGAGGTCTGCGCGTGGCGTTTGCCCGGCAAGCAGCACGACACCGTTGAAGCTGGTGACGACGATGTGCGAATCCCTGTCCAGGGCCGGATCGGCCTTGGCGACGTTCACGCCAACCTTGGTGTCGATCAGGGAGTCGTCGATCTTGCTGCCCAGTGTGCGAGTACCGCGGTCATCTTCAATCGGTGCTTCACGGCTGGCCGTCACGACCGAGGTGCAGCCACTGATACCGAGGCACAGGGTCAAGGCCAACAGGCCAAGGCGATTAGGGGTCATTCTTCACTCCCGAACAATTGGCTGTCGATCAAATCGCAAAGGCAATGGATCGCCAGCAGGTGGACTTCTTGAATACGAGCGGTGACGTTGGCCGGTACGCGAATCTCGACGTCCTCGGGCAACAGCAGCGACGCCATGCCGCCGCCATCACGACCCGTTAATGCTACGACAATCATTTCGCGATCATGTGCGGCCTGGATCGCCTGAATTATGTTGGCCGAGTTGCCGCTGGTGGAGATAGCCAGCAACACATCGCCCGGTTGGCCGAGTGCGCGGATCTGCTTGGAGAAGATTTCGTTGTAGCTGTAGTCGTTGGCGATCGAGGTGATCGTCGAGCTGTCGGTCGTCAGGGCGATGGCCGGCAGGCTCGGGCGTTCGCGCTCAAAGCGATTGAGCAACTCGGACGAGAAGTGCTGGGCATCGCCGGCAGAGCCGCCGTTGCCACAGGAAAGCATTTTGCCTTCGTTGAGCAGGGCGTTGACCATGACCTGGCTGGCTTGCTCGATGTGCGGTGCAAGTACTTCCATCGCCTGTTGCTTGGTGTCGATACTGGCCTGAAAAAGCTGGCGAATTCGGGATTGCATGTCCATCTGTGTGACCTTAAGTAGCGCGGCTGTTCGGCACGTGAATGTGCAGCCCGCAAAGCAAAGAGCAAAAGTGTTGGGTGATAGTGTCCGGTTCGCAATGCCGGCGATCAGCCGTCGAAGGCATTCTGTAGCCAGTTCAACTGATCGAGATTGCTGTCGATGGCAATCACGTCGAAGCGGCAAGGGGAATTGGCCCAGCGCGACTCGCACTGAAGAAAATACTGCGCGGCGAAAATCAGTTTTTGCCGTTTGCGCCCATCGATGCTATCGAGCGCGCCACCCCATTGAGTGTTTTTTCTGTAGCGGACTTCAACGAATACTACTGTATCGCCATCTAGCATGACCAGATCAAGCTCGCCGCGTTTACACAACCAGTTCTGCGCCAGCAGGCGCAGACCCTGTTGTTGAAGATGCTCGAGCGCATGGCGCTCGGCATCCCTACCGCTTTGCCAGCGTGACCTGTCAGGCATCAGCGAGCGGTGTCCGGCAGGCGCTGGACCTGGCCATTGGCGAACTGGGCCCATGGCAGCTGGCGTACGACACGCTGGCTCTGAGTCATGCCAAGGCTGCCCGATTCACCGTCGATTCGGCTGTCCGGCAGAGACTTGAGCTGGCCCAGGCGCGGTGCCAGTCGATAGGCGTCCACGCCCATGGCATACAGACGCCCCAGGCTGCCGGCGGCTTGTGGCCACTGGGCGGTGACCTGACGACGCAACGGGTCGTTGGCGTCCAGCAACCATGGCGTCTCGCAGAAGCGGATGCCATTCATGTCGTTGTACTGGTTGACGTCACCGCTGGCACTGAACACGTGGGAGGTGGCGTAGACCGGAACATCGCCTGCGTACTGGAAGTTCAGGGTCGGTTTGATCTGCTGGGCCTGTTGCGGTGTTGCGGCCAGGAAGATGAACTCGATGTCCTGGCGGCGTGATGGCTGGGCCGCTACTTGCGAGCCAACAGTGCTTTGCAGGCTCTTGGCGCGACCTTCGCTCTGACGCAGCTGGAACATGTCGGCAATCTGCTGGGCCAACTGGACCGGTTGATCGACGCGTTCGGTGACGACGATGGTGCCGCCATTGGCTTGCCAATCCTGGCTGAACGCCTTGAGCACGCGGTCGCCCCATTCGCCTTTCGGCACCATGATGGCTGCGCGATGCAGGCCGTCGGCGCGAGCGCGGCGCGACACTTCGCGGGCTTCGTCTTCAGCGGCCAGACCGAACTGGAACAGCTGTGCCGGGCCTTGATCGCCTTCGCTGTAGTTCAGCGCCAGCGTGGTGATCGGCAATTGCGGGCGGGTGCTCAGTTGTTTGACCAGCGGCTTCTCCAGCGGCCCGATTACCAGTTGCACGCCATCGGCCTGGGCCTTGCGGTAGAACTCGTCCATGGAAGTCAGGTGCGAGCTGTCATAAAACTCGATGGCGGGTGGCTTTTGCCCGGCCTGTTGTGCCTGGTAGTGAGCAGCCATGAAACCGTCGCGCAGCGCTTTGCCAACCGAGGCCAGCTGGCCGTCCTGAGGCAGCAGCAGGGCGATCTTGTTCAGGGGCTGGCTGGCCAGCTCCTTGAGTTGGGTCAGTGGCTGCGGCAATTGAATGGCGGCCGGGTGTTTCGGATTCTTCGCACGCCAGTTATCGATGGCGGCCTGCTGCTGCTCCAGGGTGCCGGCGGATTTCACGGCCAGCGCAAGGGCCATCCAGCCGCCGAGATCGTCGGTGGTGTTCGGCTGCAACTGATCGGTCGGCAGCGAAGCGATCAGGGTCCAGATGGCTTCGTGGTTTTTGCTCGCGGCTTCACCTTTGAGCATCGGGGCAATGAAGATGCGCTCACGGGCAGCGGCGAGGGTCTGGCCATCGGCTTCAAGGGCACGGGCGTGAACGGTGCCGGTGCGCACTTGTTGCTCTACGGGCAGTTCGCTCAAGCGCTGCAGGCTCGGATGGCTCAAGGCAGTAAGCGCTGCCTTGGGCTGGTTGCGGGTCATGGCCAGTTCAGCCGCCAGGGTGCTGGCGAAAATCTGTTGGCCCGGCTTGAGCTGCTCGATCGGAACCTGTTGCAGGATTTGCGCGGACTGGCCGGCATTGCCCTGGTGATAGGCCAGGTCGGCAGCGCTCAGGCGCAGCAGGGCGGCATCTTCCGGTGATTTGCTTTGGGCGGCCTTCGCAAGCAGTTGCTCGATACTGGCGTCCGGTGTCCGTGGAAGTTCGCCAAGGCTGGAGGAGGGCGAGCTGGCGCAAGCCGCCAGCAAGGCAGCGAGGCAGAGGGCAGATAACAGCCGCAGGCAAGCGATCATGTAAGCGTTCCTGATACTCGATCAAATTAGCGTGGAATTGTACCCAAGCACTGGCCGGGGCGCGATGTTAGTGGCGTGAATCGATCAATTTAGCTGGTGTAAATGTTGCGTCAGTGCACAAACGGTCGGCGATACCGCGTTTGCTTGCGCGTATCGTGAGTCTCGCTACGCGCTACAATGGCGACTTTTACCGATCATGAGGTGTGCGCTTTGACTGCTCCAGGTGCTTTGAATTCCGCTGCTGGCTCGCTTTATGTGGTGGCGACGCCCATCGGCAACCTGGATGACATCAGTGCGCGGGCGCTGAAGATTCTGCGTGAAGTGGCCTTGATCGCCGCGGAAGACACCCGTCATTCCCAGCGCTTGATGCAACACTTCGGCATTTCGACGCCATTGGCAGCCTGTCATGAGCATAACGAGAGGGATGAAGGTAGTCGCTTTATCACTCGTCTGCTTGCCGGCGACAACGTGGCGTTGATCTCCGACGCCGGCACGCCGCTGATTTCCGATCCGGGTTATCACCTGGTGCGGCAGGCCCGGGCAGCGGGTATCGATGTGGTGCCGGTCCCGGGTGCCTGCGCGTTGATTGCAGCATTGTCGGCGGCAGGGTTGCCTTCCGACCGATTCATTTTCGAAGGTTTCCTGCCAGCCAAGGCTGTGGGGCGGCGAGCGCGTCTGGAGCAGGTAAAGGAAGAGCCCCGCACCTTGATCTTCTATGAAGCCCCGCATCGCATTCTGGAATGCCTGCAAGACATGGAGCTGGTGTTCGGCCCCGAGCGCCCGGCGCTGCTTGCCCGTGAGTTGACCAAGACGTTTGAAACGCTCAAGGGGCTGCCGCTGGCTGAGCTGCGCGAGTTCGTCGAGTCGGACAGCAATCAGCAGCGCGGCGAGTGCGTGGTGTTGGTGGCGGGCTGGTCTGCCCCCGAGGAGGAGGGCGCCGTCAGCAGTGAGGCGATGCGCATCCTCAACCTGTTGCTCGAAGAAATGCCGCTCAAGCGGGCGGCGGCTTTGGCAGCGCAAATCACCGGCGAGCGAAAGAATGTGCTGTACCAGATTGCCCTGGATAAACAGAAAGGCGAGTAAAACCCGATGCGCAGGCGTGCTCAAGGGCGCTTAGCGCTTGTTCTTCGGGCGCTCTGCCGGTAACCTTTGCGGCGGAGAGTCGATCGGACAGTCGCTGCCCCCTATGAAAATTAGGGGGGGGAGGAAAGTCCGGGCTCCATAGGGCGAAGTGCCAGGTAATGCCTGGGAGGCGTGAGCCTACGGAAAGTGCCACAGAAAATAACCGCCTAAGCGCTTCGGCGCCGGTAAGGGTGAAAAGGTGCGGTAAGAGCGCACCGCACGTCTGGTAACAGTTCGTGGCTAGGTAAACCCCACTTGGAGCAAGACCAAATAGGGTCCCAAGGCGTGGCCCGCGCTGGGACCGGGTAGGTTGCTAAAGATGTCCAGTGATGGCCATCGTAGACGAATGACTGTTCAAGACAGAACCCGGCTTACAGATCGACTCTCCACCTTTTTTTCTCCTCTGCTTGAATTGTTGAGCAGGGCGTTGGTGGCAGCAATGAGCCCATAATTGGGGTGGTCGCATAAACTCCACGTAGTAGCCATTTCCCTCCTTGCACAATCGTCAGCAGAACCACTTTTGTAATACCGAAAAAATCTTACTCTTAATAAATTACTTTAACTTCCGAATGCAGCCTCCTGCGCTGATTCAAGTTATCGGGCAGTTTCATGTGCCGGATTCTCGTTGCCCCTCCTTTAATGCTCCTAAATCTCAGTTCTGTAAGGGTTTTCCTTTGATCCGCGCCTTGACGGTGTGGTGGGCGCATTCCTATAGTGTGCGCAAGTGGCGGAAAGTGGCATGAAGTGGGTTTTTTGAACTCAAAACGCTAGAATTTGGAGAAACGCTGACGTGTTTCGCGGAGCCAACGCTATCAGTCTCGATGCAAAGGGCCGTCTCGCAATGCCGAGCCGGTACCGTGACGAGCTCGATTCGCGTAGTTCCGGTCAATTGATCGTAACAATTGATGCCGTTGATCCTTGTTTGTGTGTTTACCCCCTCGATGAGTGGGAAATTATTGAAACCAAACTGCGCGCACTGCCTTCGCTTCGCGAAGAGAACCGCCGCCTGCAACGTTTACTGATTGGTAATGCCGTCGACCTTGAGCTCGATGGCAGTGGTCGTTTCCTGGTTCCACCGCGTCTTCGTGAATATGCCAAGTTGGATAAGCGCGCAATGCTGGTAGGCCAACTGAACAAGTTCCAATTGTGGGACGAGGATGCCTGGAACGCGGTTTCTGCCGCTGACCTGGCTGCTATTCAACAACCGGGCGCTATGCCTGACGAACTGCGTGATTTGATCCTGTGACTATTGATAGCGGCTTTAACCACATCACCGTACTGCTTGACGAAGCCGTCGAGGCTCTCGCCGTACGTCCTGATGGCTGCTATCTGGACGGCACGTTCGGGCGCGGCGGGCACAGCCGGTTGATTCTCAGCCAGCTCGGCCCCGACGGCCGGTTGCTGGGATTCGATAAAGATCCACAAGCGATTGCCACCGGGCAGACGCTAGCGGCCGAAGACGGCCGCTTTGTCGTTGTGCAGCGCAGCTTTGCCGAACTCGGTTCGGAAGTCGCCGAGCGCGGTCTGGCCGGCAAGGTCAGCGGCGTTCTGCTGGATCTTGGCGTATCCTCGCCTCAGCTCGACGACCCTGAGCGCGGTTTCAGTTTCCTCAACGACGGTCCGCTGGACATGCGCATGGATCCGTCCCGTGGCATCAGCGCCGCCGAATTCGTCAACACCGCACCCGTGGAAGAAATCGCCCGTGTGTTCAAGGAATACGGCGAAGAGCGTTTCTCCGGTCGCATGGCCCGTGCCGTGGTCGAGCGCCGCGACATCAAGCCATTCGAGCGCACCGGTGACCTGGCGGAAGTCCTGAAGGTCGCCAACCCGGCGTGGGAAAAGGGCAAGAACCCTGCAACCCGTGCGTTCCAGGGATTGCGTATTCACGTCAACAACGAACTGGGCGATCTGGAGACCGGGCTCGAAGCCGCGCTGGAGTGCCTGGAAGTGGGTGGTCGCCTGGTGGTGATCAGCTTTCATTCGCTGGAAGATCGCATCGTCAAACTGTTCATGCGCAAGCTGGTGAAAGGCGAAGCCGACAACCTGCCGCGCAACCTGCCGGTTCGGCACGTCGCCTTCGAACCGAAAATCAAAGTCCATGGCAAAGCGCAGACGGCCTCCGACGCCGAACTCAAAGCCAACCCACGTTCCCGTAGTGCTGTCATGCGTGTGGCGGAGAAGCTGCGGTGAGCAAGCTTTTCGCCAAGCCATTGCCCGGCGGAAGCTTTTTCATGCTGCTGCTGTTTGTTGCCGTGCTCGTTTCGGCCATCGGCGTGTCTTACAGCGCCCACTGGAATCGCCAGTTGTTGAACACGCTGTACAACGAATTGAGCGTGCGCGACAAGGCGCAAGCCGAGTGGGGCCGGTTGATTCTGGAACAGAGCACCTGGACCGCCCACAGCCGTATCGAAGTGCTGGCCACCGAACAATTGAAAATGCACATCCCCGGTGCCGCTGACGTGAAGATGGTGGCGCCATGATGAAACTCGAAGGTGCACTCTTTCCCTGGCGGTTCCGTGTGGTCCTGGGTTTGCTGGGCGTCATGGTGGCTGCTATCTGCTGGCGCATCATCGATCTGCAAGTGGTCGACCGTGACTTCCTTAAAGGTCAGGGCGATGCGCGCAGTGTGCGTCATATTCCGATTCCGGCTCACCGTGGTCTGATCACCGACCGTAACGGCGAGCCTTTGGCTGTCAGTACCCCGGTGACCACGCTGTGGGCCAACGCCAAGGAAATGCAGTTGGAGAAAGACAAGTGGCCAGCACTGGCCGCAGCGCTGGGGCAAGATCCCAAAGCCCTGACCGAGCGTCTTGAAGCCCAGGCCAACAAAGAATTCATCTACCTGGTGCGTGGGCTGACGCCGGAGCAGGGGCAGGCCGTGCTCGACCTGAAGGTGCCGGGTGTCTACGGCATCGAAGAGTTCCGGCGTTTTTATCCTGCCGGCGAAGTCACCGCCCATATGGTCGGTTTTACCGACATCGACGATCACGGTCGTGAAGGTGTCGAACTGGCCTACGACGAATGGCTGGCCGGGGTCCCCGGCAAGCGCCAGGTGATCAAGGACCGGCGCGGCCGGCTGATCAAGGATGTCCAGGTCACCAAAAACGCCAAGGCCGGCAAGCCCTTGGCGTTGTCCATTGACCTGCGCCTGCAATACCTGGCCAACCGCGAATTGCGCAACGCGATCATCGAGAACGGCGCCAAGGCCGGCAGCCTGGTGATCATGGACGTGAAGACCGGCGAGATTCTCGCGATGGTCAACCAGCCGACCTACAACCCGAACAACCGTCGCAACCTGCAGCCGGCAATGATGCGTAACCGCGCGATGATCGACGTGTTCGAACCCGGTTCGACCATGAAAGCGATCTCGATGAGCGCCGCGATCGAAACCGGCCGCTGGAAGCCGAGCGACACTGTCGAGGTGTATCCGGGCTCGTTGCAGATCGGCAAGTACACCATCAAGGACGTATCCAAGACCGAAGGCCCGGTGCTCGACCTGACCGGCATTCTGATCAACTCCAGTAACGTCGGCATGAGCAAGGTCGCGTTCGACATCGGCGGCGAAACGATTTTCCGCCTTGCGCAGAAAGTCGGCCTTGGCCAGGACACCGGCCTGGGCTTCCCGGGCGAGCGCGTCGGCAACCTGCCGAACTACCGTGAATGGCGCAAGGCAGAAACCGCCACGCTGTCCTACGGCTACGGTATCTCCGTGACCGCGATCCAGTTGGTCCACGCCTTCTCGGCCCTGGCCAACAACGGTCGCCTCGCACCTTTGACGCTGATCAAGACCGACAAGCCGCCGCAGACTACCCAGGTGCTGCCGGAGGCCGTCGCGAAAACCATGCAAGGCATGCTGCAACAAGTGATCGAGGCCCCGCGCGGCGTGTTCCGTGCGCAAGTGCCGGCGTATCACGTGGGCGGCAAGTCCGGTACCGCTCGTAAAACATCGGTTGGTACCAAGGGGTACGCCGAGAACTCCTACCGTTCGCTGTTCGCCGGTTTCGGCCCGATGAGCGATCCGCGTTACGCCATCGTGGTCGTAATCGATGAGCCGACCAAGGCCGGTTACTTCGGCGGCCTGGTTTCCGCGCCGGTGTTCAGCCGCGTGATGTCGGGCACCCTGCGCCTGATGAACATTACGCCGGACAACCTGCCACCTACTCAACAAGCGAACGCTACACCGGTCGTTCCGCTGAAAGCCAATGGAGGGCGCGGCTGATGTCTCTGAGCCTGAACAAGATTTTCCCTCACGCCGGCCACGATCTGCTGATTCGCGAGCTCGCCCTGGACAGCCGCAATGTTCGCGCGGGTGATCTGTTCCTCGCCGTGCCGGGCGGGAAGTTCGATGGGCGTGCGCACATTGCCGACGCGTTGCAGCGCGGTGCTGCTGCAGTGGCCTATGAAGTCGAAGGCGCCACGGTCCTGCCGATCGCTGAAGTGCCGCTGATTCCGGTCAAGGGGCTAGCGGCGCAGTTGTCGGACATCGCCGGGCGTTTTTATGGCGAGCCGAGCCATCACCTGAACCTGGTGGGCGTCACCGGCACCAACGGCAAGACCAGCGTGACTCAATTGGTCGCCCAGGCACTGGACCTGCTTGGCCAGCACTGCGGCCTGGTTGGCACACTCGGTTGCGGTTTCTATGGCGCGCTGGAAAGCGGTCTGCACACCACACCGAATCCGATTGCCATGCAAGCGACCCTGGCGGACCTGAAAAAGGCCGGGGCCAAAGCCGTGGCGATGGAAGTTTCTTCCCACGGCCTGGACCAGGGCCGTGTGACGGCATTGGCCTTCGATGTGGCGGTGATGACCAACCTGTCCCGCGATCATCTGGATTACCACGGCACCATGCAGGCTTACGGCGAAACGAAGGCCAGGCTGTTTGCGTGGAATGATTTGAAATGCCGCGTGGTCAACCTCGACGACGAGTTTGGCCGGCAGTTGGCCGCGGACAAGCGCGAGTCGCGACTGATCACCTATAGCCTGGAAGATTCCAGTGCCTACCTGTATTGCCGCCAGGCGCAATTCGACGACGAAGGCGTGCGCGCCACGCTGGTCACGCCACAGGGCGAGCATCTCTTGCGTAGCGCTTTGCTCGGTCGCTTCAATCTGAGCAATGTCCTGGCGGCGGTCGGCGCGTTGCTCGGTCTGGATTACGCACTGGACGAAATCCTCAAGGTGCTGCCGAAGCTCGAAGGCCCGGCCGGTCGCATGCAGCGACTGGGCGGTGGCTCGCAGCCGTTGGTGGTGGTCGATTACGCCCACACCCCGGATGCCCTGGAAAAGGTCCTGATGGCCCTGCGTCCTCACGCCAGAGGCCGATTGCTGTGCCTGTTCGGTTGCGGTGGTGATCGCGATCGCGGCAAGCGTCCGCTGATGGCTGAAGTGGTCGAGCGCCTGGCCGATGGCGTGCTGGTCACCGACGACAATCCGCGTACCGAAGACCCCTCGGTGATTTTCGATGACATCCGCGCCGGTTTCACGGCTGTGGATAAAGTGGAGTTCGTTGCCGGTCGTGGTCAGGCGATTGCCCGGTTGATCGCCAGTGCCTCGGTGGACGACGTGATTGTCCTGGCCGGCAAAGGTCACGAGGACTATCAGGAAATCAATGGCGAGCGTCATGCCTTTTCCGATCTGGTCGAGGCTGATCATGCCTTGAACGCTTGGGAGGTGGCCCATGCTTGAGGCCTTGAAACTGAGCGAACTGACCGGTGCGCTGAATGCTCGCCTGGTGTCCACCGATGCCAGTTTCGACGGCGTCAGCATCGACAGCCGCGCGATCAAACCGGGCCAACTGTTCATTGCTCTGGCCGGTCCGCGTTTTGACGGTCATGACTATCTGAATGAAGTCGCCGCCAAAGGCGCGGTCGCGGCGTTGGTCGAGCGCGAAGTCGCCGATAGCACGTTGCCGCAATTGCTGGTCAAGGACACCCGCCAGGCCCTCGGCCAGTTGGGCGCGCTGAATCGTGTGGCGTTCACCAAGCCTGTCGCAGCCGTCACCGGCTCCAGCGGCAAGACCACGGTCAAGGAAATGCTCGCAAGCATCCTGCGTACCCGCGGTTCGGTCCTGGCGACCCGTGGCAATCTGAACAACGACCTCGGCGTGCCGCTGACCCTGCTGGAACTCGCCCCGGAACACAACGCGGCGGTAATCGAGTTGGGCGCTTCGCGTCTGGGTGAAATTGCTTATACCGTGGGGCTGACCAAGCCACACGTGGCAATCCTCAACAACGCAGGGACCGCCCACGTCGGCGAGTTCGGCGGGCCGGAGAAAATCGTTGAGGCCAAGGGCGAAATCATCGAAGGGCTGGCGGCCGATGGCGTCGCCGTGCTCAACCTCGATGACAAGGCGTTTGGCATCTGGAAAGCCCGCGCAGGCGCCCGCAAGGTGCTGACGTTCGCCCTGAGCAACACTCAGGCAGATTTCCATGCCAGTGACCTGGCCACCGATGCTCGTGGTTGCCCGGCGTTCAATCTGCACAGTCCTGAAGGTGTGGAGCGCGTTCAACTGAACCTGCTCGGCACCCATAACGTCGCTAACGCAATGGCCGCCGCGGCGGCTGCCCATGCCTTGGGTGTGTCGCTGCCTGGTATCGCCTCCGGCCTTGGCGCGGTGCAACCGGTCAAGGGGCGCACCGTTGCGCAATTGGCCAGCAACGGCATGCGCGTGATCGATGACACTTACAACGCGAACCCCACCTCCATGTGCGCTGCCGTTGATATACTGGCCGGCTTTTCCGGTCGCACCGTCCTGGTGCTCGGAGATATCGGCGAGTTGGGCGAATGGGCGGAGCAGGGGCACCGCGACGTGGGTGCGTACGCCCGTGGCAAGGTTTCTGCGCTGTACGCCGTCGGGCCAATGATGGCTCACGCCGTGAACGCATTCGGTCCTCAGGCTTTTCACTTCAGCACGCAGGCTGAGCTGATCAAGGCCCTGGACGCCGAGCAAGACACAAACACCACCATTTTGATCAAGGGGTCGCGCAGCGCTGCGATGGAAAACGTCGTCGCCGCCTTGTGCGGGTCCAGTCTGGAGAAACATTAATGCTGCTGCTGCTAGCGGAGTATCTGCAACAGTTCTACAAAGGCTTCGCGGTCTTCCAGTACCTGACCCTGCGCGGGATTCTCGGTGTACTGACCGCGCTGGTCTTGTCGCTGTGCTATGGCCCGTGGATGATCCGCACGTTGCAGAACCGTCAGATCGGTCAATCCGTTCGCAACGACGGCCCGCAGTCGCACCTGTCCAAGTCGGGCACTCCGACCATGGGCGGCGCGCTGATCCTGTCCTCCATCGGTGTCAGCACCCTGCTCTGGGCTGACCTGACCAACCGTTACGTCTGGGTCGTACTGCTGGTGACCTTGCTGTTCGGCGCCATCGGCTGGGTTGATGACTACCGCAAGGTCATCGAGAAAAACTCCCGCGGCCTGCCTAGCCGCTGGAAGTATTTCTGGCAGTCGGTATTTGGCCTGGGCGCAGCGATCTTCCTGTATGTGACCGCCGCCACTCCGGTGGAAACCACGCTGATCCTGCCGATGCTCAAGGACTACAGCATTCCGCTGGGCGCAGGCTTCATCGTCCTGACCTATTTCGTGATTGTCGGTTCGAGCAACGCGGTCAACCTGACCGACGGCCTCGACGGTCTGGCGATCATGCCGACGGTGATGGTGGGCGGCGGCCTGGGCATTTTCTGCTACCTGTCGGGTAACGTGAAATTCGCTGAATACCTGCTGATTCCTTACGTACCGGGCGCGGGGGAGCTGATTGTGTTCTGCGGCGCGTTGATCGGTGCGGGCCTGGGCTTCCTCTGGTTCAACACCTATCCGGCACAAGTCTTCATGGGCGACGTCGGCGCACTGGCGCTGGGCGCGGCCCTGGGCACCATCGCGGTGATCGTCCGTCAGGAAATCGTCCTGTTCATCATGGGCGGTGTGTTCGTGATGGAAACCCTGTCCGTGGTCATTCAGGTCGCCTCTTTCAAGCTGACCGGTCGTCGCGTATTCCGCATGGCGCCCATTCACCACCATTTTGAACTCAAGGGTTGGCCCGAGCCGCGCGTGATCGTCCGTTTTTGGATCATCACCGTGATTCTCGTGCTGATCGGCCTTGCCACCCTGAAGCTGAGGTAGAAATTCGTGTCTCTGATCGCTTCTGACCACTTCCGCATCGTTGTCGGCCTCGGCAAGAGCGGCATGTCCCTGGTTCGCTTCCTGGCGAACCGGGGCGTGGCGTTTGCCGTGGCCGATACGCGGGAAAATCCACCGGAACTGGCCACGCTCAAGCGTGACTATCCGCACGTGGAAGTGCGTTGTGGCGAGCTGGACGTCGAGTTCCTGTGCCGTGCCGACGAGCTCTACGTGAGCCCCGGCCTGGCGCTGGCGACCCCGGCCCTGCAGGCCGCCGCCGCCCGTGGCGTGAAACTGTCCGGCGACATCGAGCTGTTCGCGCGTAACGCGAAGGCGCCGATCGTGGCCATCAGCGGCTCCAACGCGAAAAGCACCGTCACCACCCTGGTCGGCGAAATGGCGGCTGCGGCCGGCAAGCGCGTCGCGGTGGGCGGCAACCTCGGCACCCCGGCGCTGGATCTGCTCAGTGACGACGTCGAGCTGTACGTGATGGAACTGTCGAGCTTCCAGCTGGAAACCACCGACCAGCTCAATGCTGAAGTGGCGACCGTGCTCAACATCAGCGAAGACCACATGGATCGCTACAGCGGTCTGCCGGCGTACCACTTGGCCAAGCACCGGATCTTCCGTGGCGCGAAACAGTTCGTGGTCAATCGTCAGGATGCGCTGACCCGTCCGCTGATCGGCGAGGGCCAGCCGTGCTGGACCTTCGGTCTGAACAAACCGGACTTCAAGGCGTTCGGTATCCGTGAGGAAGATGGCGAGAAATACCTGGCCTTCGAATTCCAGAACCTGATGCCGGTGCGCGAGTTGAAGATTCGCGGCGCCCATAACCAGTCCAACGCCCTCGCGGCCCTGGCTCTGGGTCATGCCGTCGGCCTGCCGTTCGATGCCATGCTGTCGAGCCTGCGCACCTTCGCCGGCCTCGAGCATCGCTGCCAATGGGTCCGTGACCTCGACGGCGTGGGTTACTACAACGATTCCAAGGCCACCAACGTCGGTGCCGCGCTGGCCGCCATCGAAGGGCTGGGCGCGGACATCGAGGGCAAGGTCGTGCTGATAGCCGGTGGCGACGGCAAGGGTGCGGAGTTCAAGGATCTGCGCGCTCCGGTGGCGGCCAACTGCCGCGCCGTGGTGCTGATGGGCCGCGACTCCGACAAGATCGGCGAGGCCATCGGCGACGCCGTGCCGCTGATCCGCGCCGGCTCCCTGATCGAAGCTGTCGAGCAATGCCGCGCCGCCGCGCAGCCGGGCGACGTGGTGCTGCTGTCGCCAGCCTGCGCCAGTTTCGACATGTTCAAGAACTACGAAGACCGTGGTCACCAGTTCGTCCAAGCCGTGGAGGATCTGGTATGAGCCTGAGAGGCATCATCAAGCCGTACCCGTCGCCGATCATCACCGGGCGCGGTATCGACCTCGATTTCCCGATGCTCGCCGGTTGCCTGACGTTGCTCGGCCTGGGGCTGATCATGATTGCCTCTGCATCGACCGAAGTGGCGGCCGTGCAGTCGGGCAGCGCCCTCTACTACATGATTCGCCACCTTATTTACGTGGTGCTGGGCCTGGGTGCCTGCATCGTCACCATGATGATCCCGATTGCCACCTGGCAACGCCTGGGCTGGCTGATGCTGCTGGGTGCGTTCGGTTTGCTGGTGATGGTGATCATTCCGGGGATCGGCCGTGAGGTTAACGGCTCGATGCGCTGGATCGGCTTCAGTTTCTTCAACGTCCAGCCTTCCGAGATCGCCAAGGTGTTCGTGGTGATCTACCTCGCCGGTTATCTGGTGCGTCGCCAGAAAGAAGTGCGGGAAAGCTGGATGGGCTTTTTCAAGCCGTTCATCGTGTTGCTGCCGATGGCTGGCCTGCTGCTGATGGAACCGGACTTCGGTGCCACCGTCGTGATGATGGGGGCTGCGGCGGCGATGCTGTTCCTTGGCGGTGTCGGGCTGTTCCGTTTTTCCCTGATGGTGGTCCTGGCTGTCGGAGCGGTGGTGCTGTTGATTCAAATGCAGCCGTATCGAATGGCGCGCCTGACCAACTTTGCCGACCCGTGGGCCGACCAGTTCGGTGCCGGTTATCAGTTGTCCCAGGCATTGATCGCTTTCGGTCGTGGCGAATGGCTGGGTGTTGGCCTGGGCAACAGCGTACAGAAACAGTTCTACCTGCCGGAAGCCCACACCGACTTCGTGTTCTCGGTCCTGGCCGAAGAACTGGGCGCGGTGGGTTCGTTGTGCACCGTGGCACTGTTCGTCTTCGTGTGTATCCGCGGCATGTACATCGGTTTGTGGGCCGAGAAGGCCAAGCAGTTTTTTGCAGCTTATGTCGCCTACGGTTTGTCCTTCCTGTGGATTGGTCAATTCCTGATCAACATCGGCGTGAACGTGGGCTTGCTGCCGACCAAGGGGCTGACCTTGCCATTCCTCAGCTATGGCGGCAGTTCGTTGGTTATTTGCTGTGCCTGTCTCGGCTTGTTGCTGCGCATCGAGTGGGAAAGTCGAACCCACCTGGGCAGCGAGGAGATGGAGTTCCATGAGAGCGACTTCGCCGAGGAGCCGAACCATGGGCGCTAACGTGATGATCATGGCCGGCGGCACCGGTGGCCACGTGTTCCCGGCACTGGCCTGTGCCCGTGAATTCCAGGCGCGCGGCTATACCGTGCACTGGCTTGGCACTCCGCGTGGCATCGAGAACGACCTGGTGCCGGCGGCCGGTATCGAACTGCACCGGATCAACGCCAGTGGTCTGCGCGGCAAGGGCAAGCTGTCGCTGCTCAAGGCACCGTTCATGTTGCTCAAGTCGGTCTGGCAGGCGCGGGCGATCATTCGCCGTCTGCAACCGGTCTGCGTCGTGGGCTTTGGTGGTTTTGTGACCGGTCCTGGCGGTGTTGCGGCAAAACTGGCCGGTGTGCCGGTGATCGTTCACGAGCAGAACGCCGTGGCCGGTACCGCCAATCGGTTGCTGGTGCCGTTGGCCGCCCGAGTCTGTGAAGCGTTCCCCGACACCTTTACCCTGTCGGACAGCCGCCGGACTACCGGTAATCCGGTGCGCACCGAGCTGTTCCTCGAGACATCGCGACCAGCCCTGGCTGGTCGCAAGGCGCGTTTGCTGATCCTGGGCGGAAGCCTGGGCGCAGAACCGTTGAACAAATTGCTGCCTGAAGCCCTGTCGCAAGTTGCTGTTGATTTGCGTCCGGAAGTGTTCCATCAGGCCGGCAAAAACCACGATGAAGTGACTGCAGAGCGCTATCGCGCGGCTGGCGTCGAAGCGCAGGTGCAGCCTTTCATCAAAGACATGGCCCAAGCCTATGGCTGGGCCGACCTGGTGGTATGTCGCGCAGGCGCGCTGACCATCAGTGAACTGGCCGCCGCCGGTCTGCCCTCGATGCTGGTGCCTTTGCCTCACGCCATCGACGATCACCAGACCCGCAACGCCGAATATTTGGCCCGTGAAGGCGCAGCCTTCCTGATGCCGCAAAGAACGACTGGTGCAGCGGATCTTGCCGCTCGCCTGACAGAGGTCCTGATGCAACCACAACGACTCAACGAAATGGCTACCGCGGCACGCCGCCTCGCCAAACCCGATGCCACCCGTAACGTGGTCGATAGCTGCCTGGAGGTGGCCCATGGTTGAGAGTCAGAAAGCCATGCCGCAACCGGAAATGCGCCGTATCCGTCGCATCCACTTCGTCGGTATCGGCGGTGTGGGCATGTGCGGGATTGCCGAAGTGTTGCTGAACCTGGGTTATGCCGTGTCCGGTTCCGACCTCAAGGCCTCGCCGGTGACTGAACGCCTGGAGTCCTTCGGGGCACAGATCTTCATCGGCCACCGCGCCGAGAACGCCGCTGCCGCCGACGTGCTGGTGGTGTCGAGTGCCGTGAACACGTCCAACCCGGAAGTCGCTACCGCGCTGGAACGCCGTATTCCGGTGGTGCCGCGTGCAGAGATGCTGGCTGAGCTGATGCGTTATCGCCACGGTATCGCCGTTGCCGGTACCCACGGCAAAACCACCACCACCAGCCTGATCGCTTCGGTGTTTGCGGCCGGTGGCCTGGACCCGACGTTCGTGATCGGTGGCCGCCTGAATGCCGCGGGTACCAATGCCCAGCTTGGCACCAGCCGTTACCTGATCGCCGAAGCCGACGAAAGCGATGCCAGCTTCCTGCACCTGCAGCCGCTGGTGGCCGTGGTCACCAACATCGACGCCGATCACATGGCGACCTACGACGGTGACTTCAACAAGCTGAAGAAAACCTTCGTCGAATTCCTGCACAACCTGCCGTTCTACGGTCTGGCGGTGGTGTGCCTGGACGATCCGGTGGTGCGTGAAATCCTGCCATTGGTCAAACGCCCGACAGTCACCTATGGCTTCGGCGAAGACTGCGACGTGCGCGCCATCAACGTGCGCCAGCAAGGCATGCAGACCTTCTTCACCGTGCTGCGCCCTGACCGCGAGCCGCTGGATGTTTCAGTGAACATGCCGGGCAACCACAACGTATTGAACGCTCTGGCAACCATCTGCATTGCCAGCGACGAAGGCGTCAGCGATGAAGCCATCGTCCAGGGCCTGTCCGGGTTCCAGGGTGTCGGTCGACGCTTCCAGGTCTACGGCGAACTGCCGGTGGACGGCGGCAATGTGATGCTGGTCGACGACTACGGTCACCACCCGACGGAAGTTGCGGCCGTGATCAAGGCCGTACGCGGTGGTTGGCCGGAGCGCCGCCTGGTGATGGTCTACCAGCCGCACCGCTACAGCCGCACCCGTGACCTGTACGACGATTTCGTCAATGTACTGGCCGACGCCAACGTACTGCTGCTGATGGAGGTCTATCCGGCCGGCGAAGAGCCGATTCCGGGTGCCGACAGCCGCAAGCTGTGCAACAGCATTCGTCAGCGTGGCCAGCTCGACCCGATCTACATCGAGCGTGGTGTCGACCTCGCGCCAGTGGTCAAGCCGCTGCTGCGCGCCGGCGACATCCTGCTGTGCCAGGGCGCCGGTGATATCGGCGGTCTCGCACCAAAACTGCTGAAGAGTGAGTTGTTCGCCGGGGCCGTTGCCGCGCCGGAGAAGGGGAAGTTGAAATGACTGCTGCCTACGCCAACCTGGTCTCCACGATCGCGCCGAAAGATTTCGGCCGCGTCGCCGTGCTGTTCGGCGGCAAGAGTGCCGAGCGTGAAGTCTCCCTGAAGTCGGGCAACGCTGTACTCGACGCGCTGCTGAGCGCCGGTGTGGACGCATTCGGCCTCGACGTAGGCGATGACCTGCTGCAGCGTCTGCAGAGCGAAAAGATCGACCGCGCCTTCATCATCCTCCACGGTCGTGGCGGTGAGGACGGCAGCATGCAGGGCCTGCTCGAATGCCTGGGCATTCCGTACACCGGCAGCGGCATCCTGGCGTCGGCCCTGGCCATGGACAAACTGCGCACCAAGCAGGTCTGGCACAGCCTGGGCATTCCGACGCCACGTCACGCAGTACTGAGCAGCGAGGCCGATTGTATTTCGGCGGCGACGGAACTGGGCTTCCCTTTGATCGTCAAACCGGCCCATGAAGGTTCAAGTATCGGGATGGCCAAAGTGAGTTCTGCGTCCGAGCTAATCGACGCATGGAAAGCGGCCAGTACCTACGATTCGCAAGTGTTGGTCGAGCAATGGATTCACGGTCCGGAGTTCACCATCGCCACCCTGCGTGACCAGGTGTTGCCACCGATTGCCCTGGGCACGACGCACTGCTTCTACGACTACGACGCCAAGTACATCGCCAACGATACCCAGTACCGCATTCCGTGCGGTCTGGACAGCGCCAAGGAACAGGAACTCATGGACCTCACGGCCAAAGCCTGTGAGGCGCTGGGTATCGCCGGTTGGGGCAGGGCAGACGTGATGCAGGACGCCGAAGGGCAGTTCTGGTTCCTGGAAGTCAACACTGCACCAGGCATGACCGATCACAGCCTGGTGCCGATGGCGGCCCGTGCCGCCGGTCTGGATTTCCAGCAACTGGTTCTGGCCATTCTGGCCGAGAGCGTTGCCGGCAACACTGCCGGTAACCAAGAGTCGACGAGAGGTTAAGGCCATGCAAGGCGCTCAGCTCAGACATCAGCCTCCCGCACCCGGCCGCAAGCCGGTGCCGCGGGGTGCCAGCCGAATGGTGGCCAAAGAGCCGATGTCTGCGCGCCTGCCGAAAGCCAATTTCGGCTTTCTGAAAAGCCTGTTCTGGCCGGTAGTGCTGGTGGCGTTGGGGTTCGGTACTTACGAAGGCGCCACTCGGCTGCTGCCGTATGCCGACCGGCCGATCACCAAGATCAATGTGCAGGGCGACTTGAGTTACATCAGCCAGCAAGCGGTGCAGCAGCGGATCGCTCCATACGTGGCGTCGAGCTTCTTCACCATCGACCTGGCGAGCATGCGCACCGAGCTGGAAACAATGCCGTGGATTGCCCACGCCGAAGTGCGCAGGGTGTGGCCGGATCAAGTGGTGATCCGCCTGGAAGAACAACTGCCGGTGGCCCGCTGGGGCGACGAGTCGCTGTTGAACAACCAGGGCCAGGCCTTCACTCCACGTGAGTTGGCGAACTACGAACACTTGCCTCAGCTGTTCGGCCCGCAGCGGGCTCAACAGCAAGTGATGCAGCAATACCAGGTATTGAGCCAGATGCTCAGGCCGCTGGGTTTCTCGATTGCACGCCTGGAACTGCGTGATCGCGGCAGCTGGTTCCTGACTACCGGCCCCGGCAGTGCCGGCCCGGGTATCGAACTGCTGCTGGGACGCGGCAACCAGGTGGAAAAGATGCGCCGTTTCATTGCCATCTATGACAAGACGCTCAAAGAACAGATTACGAACATTGCGCGCATCGATCTGCGCTACGCCAACGGCCTCGCTGTTGGCTGGCGGGAACCTGTAGCGCCGACGGCAGCCGTACCCGCTGTCGCGAAGAATTAAGAGAGGCAGGACCCATGGCAAACGTGCAAAGCGGCAAAATGATCGTCGGTCTCGATATCGGCACCTCCAAGGTGGTGGCGCTGGTGGGCGAGGTCGCGGACGACGGCACGCTGGAAATCGTCGGGATCGGCACCCATCCGTCCCGAGGCCTGAAAAAAGGCGTGGTGGTGAACATCGAGTCCACCGTGCAATCGATCCAGCGCGCCATCGAAGAAGCGCAGCTGATGGCTGGTTGCCGCATTCACTCGGCGTTCGTCGGCGTGGCCGGCAATCACATCCGCAGCCTGAACTCCCACGGCATCGTGGCGATTCGCGATCGCGAAGTCAGCTCGGCGGACCTTGAGCGTGTGCTCGACGCAGCCCAGGCCGTGGCGATTCCGGCTGACCAGCGCGTGCTGCACACCCTGCCGCAGGATTATGTGATCGATAACCAGGAAGGCGTCCGCGAGCCGCTGGGCATGTCCGGCGTGCGTCTGGAGGCCAAGGTCCACGTGGTCACCTGCGCCGTCAACGCCGCACAGAACATTGAAAAATGCGTGCGTCGCTGCGGTCTGGAAATCGACGACATCATTCTCGAACAGCTTGCTTCCGCGTACTCGGTGCTGACCGATGACGAGAAAGAGCTGGGCGTGTGCCTGGTGGACATCGGTGGCGGCACCACCGACATCGCGATCTTCACCGAAGGCGCGATCCGTCACACCGCGGTGATCCCGATTGCCGGTGACCAGGTGACCAACGACATCGCCATGGCGTTGCGCACTCCGACCCAGTACGCCGAAGAAATCAAGATTCGCTACGCCTGCGCCCTGGCCAAGCTGGCCGGTGCCGGTGAAACCATCAAGGTGCCAAGCGTTGGCGACCGTCCGCCGCGTGAGCTGTCCCGCCAGGCCCTGGCCGAAGTGGTCGAGCCGCGCTACGACGAACTGTTCACGCTGATCCAGGCCGAACTGCGCCGCAGCGGCTACGAAGACCTGATCCCGGCCGGCATCGTGCTGACCGGCGGTACGTCGAAGATGGAAGGCGCTACCGAACTGGCCGAGGAAATCTTCCATATGCCGGTCCGCCTGGGCGTGCCTCACGGCGTGAAGGGTCTGGATGACGTAGTACGCAACCCGATCTATTCCACCGGCGTCGGCCTGTTGATGTACGGCCTGCAGAAGCAGTCCGACGGCATCTCGTTCTCGGGCATCGGCAGCCGCGACAGCTACAGCAACGAAGAGCCACAGGCTCCGCTGCTGGACCGCCTGAAGAAGTGGGTCCAGGGCAATTTCTGAAGATTTACCGCTACACCGTTCCACCGAAGCACGCAGTAGGCGAAAAAACTAGAGAATGTAAAGGAGAGGGAAAATGTTCGAACTCGTAGACAACATCCCCGCAAGCCCGGTAATCAAAGTTATCGGTGTCGGCGGTGGCGGCGGCAACGCTGTCAACCACATGGTCAAGAGCAACATCGAAGGCGTCGAGTTCATCTGCGCCAACACCGATGCTCAAGCGCTGAAAAACATCGGCGCGCGCACCATCCTGCAACTGGGCACCGGTGTGACCAAGGGCCTGGGCGCTGGCGCCAACCCTGAAGTCGGCCGTCAAGCCGCTCTGGAAGACCGTGAGCGCATTGCCGAAGTGCTGGCCGGCACCAACATGGTGTTCATCACCACTGGCATGGGCGGCGGTACCGGTACCGGTGCTGCGCCGATCATCGCCGAAGTGGCCAAGGAAATGGGCATCCTCACCGTTGCGGTGGTGACCCGTCCGTTCCCGTTCGAAGGCCGCAAGCGTATGCAGATCGCCGACGAAGGCATTCGCATGCTCTCCGAAAGCGTCGACTCGTTGATCACCATTCCCAACGAGAAGCTGCTGACCATCCTCGGTAAAGACGCAAGCCTGCTGTCGGCTTTCGCCAAGGCTGACGATGTACTGGCCGGTGCCGTTCGCGGTATCTCCGACATCATCAAGCGTCCGGGCATGATCAACGTCGACTTCGCCGACGTGCGTACCGTGATGAGCGAAATGGGCATGGCGATGATGGGCACTGGCTGCGCCAGCGGTCCGAACCGTGCACGCGAAGCCACCGAAGCGGCCATTCGCAACCCGCTGCTGGAAGACGTGAACCTGCAAGGCGCTCGCGGCATCCTGGTGAACATTACCGCCGGTCCGGATCTGTCCCTGGGTGAATACTCCGACGTGGGTAGCATCATCGAGGCATTCGCCTCCGAGCACGCGATGGTCAAGGTTGGTACCGTTATCGATCCGGACATGCGCGACGAGCTGCACGTGACCGTCGTTGCCACAGGCCTGGGCGCTAAAATCGAGAAGCCTGTGAAGGTCATCGACAACACCGTCCACACCTCGATGTCTGCACAGCCACAACAACAGGCCCCTGTTCGTCAGGAAGCTCCAGCGGTGAACTACCGTGACCTGGACCGTCCGACCGTCATGCGCAACCAGGCCCAGGCCGGTGCTGCGGCTGCCGCGAAGATGAATCCGCAAGATGACCTGGACTACCTGGACATCCCGGCTTTCCTGCGTCGACAGGCCGATTGATGAAATGTATCAGGGGTATTAGGGTGATTGGTGTTCAGCAAAGGCCTGGTCTGCTATCATCGCCAGCCTTTGTTGATACCAGTTCGCAATTTGCGCTGAAGCGGCCCATGCCATGATTAAACAACGCACCCTGAAGAATATTATCCGTGCCACAGGTGTCGGCCTGCACTCCGGGGAGAAGGTCTACCTGACCCTCAAGCCAGCGCCTGTCGACACCGGCATCGTGTTTTGTCGCGCCGACCTCGATCCCGTGGTGCAGATTCCTGCCCGCGCGGAAAACGTTGGTGAAACCACTATGTCGACCACGCTGGTTAACGGTGACGTCAAAGTGGACACGGTAGAGCACCTGCTCTCGGCCATGGCAGGCCTGGGCATCGATAACGCCTACGTCGAGCTCTCCGCGTCCGAAGTCCCGATCATGGATGGTAGCGCCGGACCTTTCGTATTCCTGATTCAATCGGCTGGCCTGGAAGAACAGGACGCCGCCAAGAAGTTCATCCGCATCCTGCGTGAAGTGACAGTGGAAGATGGCGACAAGCGCGCTACTTTCGTCCCTTTCGACGGGTTCAAGGTAAGCTTCGAGATCGATTTCGATCACCCGGTTTTCCGTGACCGCACACAAAGTGCAAGCGTGGATTTTTCCAGCACTTCGTTTGTAAAAGAAGTCAGCCGCGCCCGTACCTTTGGTTTCATGAGTGACATCGAGTACCTGCGCAAGCACAACCTCGCACTCGGCGGCAGCGTTGAAAACGCTATTGTGGTCGACGCCGATGGCGTACTGAACGAAGACGGCCTTCGCTATGAAGACGAATTCGTGAAGCACAAGATTCTCGATGCAATTGGTGACCTCTACCTGCTGGGCAATAGCCTGATTGGTGAATTCAAGGGCTTCAAGTCCGGCCACGCACTGAACAACCAGCTGCTGCGCAAGTTGATTGAGCAGACAGATGCCTGGGAAGTCGTGACGTTCGAAGACGCCAGCACTGCACCGATCTCTTACATGCGCCCGGTTGCGGCCGTGTAAGCAAAAAACCTCTCTAGTTTTTAAAGGCTGCCTTCGGGTGGCCTTTTTTTATGCCCTGAAGTTTGTATTGTCTGGGCTGGCCTCATCGCGAGCAAGCTCGCTCCTACAGGGGGGACGCGGTCAACTGTGGGAGCGGGCTTGCTCGCGAAGAGGCCAGTCGATTCAGTATGGAATTCAACGGGCACACACCACCCGATTACGCCCCCCGTCCTTGGCCTGATACAACGCCTTGTCCGCACTGAACAGCAATTGCTCCAGGCTGGTATCGCTGGTCGCCGTCCAGGTGGCAATGCCGATACTCACGCTCATCGGCGACTCACCCGGATCCACCAGCGGCAGTTTTTGCACCGCCCCACGGATATGTTCGGCGATCTGCCGCGCGCCTTCACTGCCGGTTTCCGCCAGAATTACCGAGAATTCCTCGCCACCATAGCGCGCCACCAGGTCTGCCGGGCGATGGACATTGGCGCGGATGACCTCGGCCAATGCCCGCAAGGCATCGTCGCCGGCCTGATGCCCGTGCCGGTCATTGAAGGCCTTGAAATGATCGGCATCGATCATCAGCAATGACAACGGCTTGCCGCTGCGCTGTGCACGAAACCATTCATGGCGCAGCGTCTGGTCAAGGGATCGACGGTTGGCCACACCGGTCAATGCATCGGTGGCCGCCAGTTGTGACAGTTCCTGCTCGGCATGTTGGCGCAGGCGCAGCTCGCGGCAGAGCAGCCAGGTCAGCCAGAACAAACCGATGCACAAAACCCCGGTAGCACCGCTGATCACATAGGCCGTGCGGCTCCAGGTGGCGAACACTTCATCGATGGAAAGGGCCACGATGACGGTCAGCGGCAGATTGCCGACCCGGGAAAAGGTGTACAGGCGTCGTTGATGGTCGACACTCGATACGCTTTCGAAGGTCCCACTGCGCTCCTGCAGTATGCGTACGACGTTGGGACGGTTGGAGAAGCTTTTGCCGATGGAGTTTTGTTCCCGGTACGGTTTCTGCGCCAGGAGAATCCCGTCATTGTTGATGATCGCCAGCGTACTGCCGGTGCCGATGTCGAGGCTGTTGAACAGCTGATCGAAGTAGCTCATGCGCATCGACGCCACCGCGACCCCCAGAAACTCACCCGTGGGTGAGGAAATGCGTCGGCTGAAACTGATGCGCCATTCGTCTCTGTCATCGCAGTCGCAGCGCGGCTTGAACGGTCGGCTGATGAACATGCCGGTGTCGCGATTGGCGACATGGGCCTGGAAATAGTCGCGGTCAGCGAAGTTGCCCGGTTTCGGTTCGATCAATGATGAGTCGGCCAGCACGTCGCCGTGCTTGTCCAGCAGCAGGATGTCGCCTTTGTAGCGCGCGGTGGTGGAGCGGTCGAACAGCACCAGATGGCGGATCTGCGGTGATACCTGTTTCAGGTCGTCCCGTTGGGCGGCGGCGATCAGGCCCTGCAAGGTCAAATCATAAAGCTCGACCGTACGCAGGACATCGGCATCGATCAGTTGCGCAATGGTGGTCGCGCTGCGTGTGGCGGTCTGCTGGGCATAGGCGTGTTCGCGGATCAGCAGGAACGTGACGATGCACAGGATCGAGATGACGGTCAGGGTGCTGCCGAGGATCACCATGATCTCCGGTCGCCCGGGCGGGCCTTGAATATGTGGGGTGCGGCTTGCGGTCATAGGGCTGACGTCTGCTAAAGGGACGTAGTAAGCGTAGTTGCATAAACGCAGCAGCCGAGTGAATCGCTTCTGTTGCTCGAACGATTGATCATTGCCATTCGTGTCAGTGACTTTCGTTGCAGCAATTGCAACGAAAGTTGAGTCGCCACAAAAAAAAAGCCGCTGACAGCAGCGGCTTTGAAGACAACTTTTCGAAGGGAAGAGCCGATGAAAAGCGTCGAGGGAAACAGGCGCGACAGGTATGGATCAGCTGTCTTTTTCGGCCCGTGGCTGGGCCTGGGTGCTGGATGCTTGCGGGGCCTGGGCATCTTGCGCAGTCTTGGCCGTCATTTCGATCCGGTGCTCTTCGAACGCCGCGGAGCGTGCAGCGTTATGCGCGACGAAAGTCTGCGATTCTTCCGCCATCGCCAATGGCGACAGGAACAAAGAGGACAAAACGAAAGCGCTGGCAATACCCATACTGTTGGACATCTTTAAAACCTTCTTGCTTGGCAAGTGCTGTTTGGTGCGGGCAAAGATAAGGATCTGGAGCGAAGGGAAAAAGAGCGGATTCATGAAAGGACTGTTGCGTCTATGGCAACAGTTGATTGGCCGCACCCACAAAGGAAAAGGGATCAGACGGGCAGGTGGATGCCGAAGGTATTCATCCCGTGGTCGCTGCGCACGAACACATCGCCGCCATGCATCAATGCAATCGCCTTGACGATGGCCAGTCCCAGGCCGTGATTGTTGCCGCTGTTGCTGCGCGAAGCATCGACCCGATAGAAGCGCTCGAACAGCCGTGGCAGGTGTTCACGGGCAATCGGCGAACCGGGGTTGGCGACGCCGATGCTGACCTGGTGTTCTTCCGCTTCAATGCGCACCTGAATCACCTGCCCGGGCGCCGTATGCTGCACTGCGTTGTTCAGCAGGTTGATCAATGCCCGACGCAGGTGGGCGATCTCGATGCGCACTTGCGCGTCACCACTGACCTCAACCTGGACCTGAGCGTCTTCGAGAATGAAATCCAGATATTCCAGCGTCGTGGCTACCTCTTCGGCCAGCGAGGTGGAGGTGAGTTTGGTCGCCTTGCTGCCCTGGTCGGCACTGGCGAGGAACAGCATGTCGTTGATGATCGAACGCAGTCGCTCAAGCTCTTCGAGGTTCGATTGCAGCACTTCGAAGTAATGCTCGGCGGAGCGTCCACGGGTCAATGCGACTTGGGTCTGGCCGATCAGGTTGGTCAGTGGCGAGCGCAATTCGTGGGCGACGTCGGCATTGAACGACTCAAGGCGCGAGTAGGCTTGCTCGACCCGTTCCAGGGTCGAGTTGAACGAACTGACGAATTGATCGAGTTCCGGCGGCAGCGGTGACAATCGCAAGCGCCCCGAGCGCAATGGCGGGGCCAGGCGCTGCGCTTCCTGGGACAGTTTGATCAGCGGCTTGAGACCGATCCGCGCCACCCAGTAACCCAGTGCCGAGGCCAGCAGCACGCCGACGATCGCCAGGCTGATCAGCGCGATCAGCAGTTGATGCTGGGTATGGAAAAACGTTTCGGTGTCGATGGCGATCATGAAGCGCAGTGGTGGGCGCTGGTCCTTGGCCGGGAACTCGCTGACCAGCACTTTCAGCGGATATGGGTGGTCCGGCAGATGCATGTCCCTTGTGCCCAGCGGGCCTTGGGCAAAGGCGCGGACCTGTGGGGTCAGGTTGCCGTACTCATAGTGCGGATCGCCGCTGATGATCCAGAAACTGATGCGCTTGTCTTCTTCGCTCAGCAGATTGAGCTTGTTGTTGATCTTCACCCAATGCTCGGGCGTACCGTATCGGCCGACCGTGGACTCGAGCACGCTGTAGCGCGCATCGAGTTCAGCTTCTGGCAGCAGGCCCAAGCCTTTATCCACCTGTTGATAAAGTGCCCAGCCGATCAGCAGAAACACCAGCAGCGCCACCAGCGTGAACATCCCGCTCAGCCGCAGGGCGATTGAATTACTGGACACCACGGCTCTCCAGCACATAACCCATGCCGCGAATGGTGTGCAGCAGTTTCTCTTCGAACGGCCCGTCGAGCTTGGCCCGCAGGCGTTTGATCGCGACTTCGACGACGTTGGCGTCGCTGTCGAAGTTAATGTCCCAGACCATTTCGGCGATGGCGGTTTTCGAGAGGATTTCACCCTGGCGGCGAGCCAGCACACTGAGCAGCGAGAACTCCTTGGCGGTCAGGTCCAGCCGTGTGCCGCCACGTGTAGCCTTGCGACTGATCAAATCTATCCACAGGTCGGCGATGCTCACTTGCACCGGTTCATGGCCGCCGCTGCGCCGGGTCAGCGCTTGCAGGCGTGCCACCAGTTCAAGGAAGGAAAACGGTTTGCCCAGATAGTCATCGGCGCCGTCACGCAGGCCCTTGATGCGATCCTCCACACGCTCGCGGGCGGTGAGCATGATCACCGGGGTTTGCTTGCGCGCACGCAGGGCGCGCAACACGCCGAAGCCGTCGAGGCCCGGCAACATCACGTCGAGGACGATCACCGCGTAGTCGCTCTCCAGCGCCAGGTGCAGGCCTTCGACCCCGTCCCGCGCCAGATCCACGGTGTAACCCTGTTCCGTCAGACCGCGGTGCAGATAATCCGCGGTTTTTTCCTCGTCTTCGATAATCAGAACGCGCATGACCCTGCCTCAGTCTGTGCTTGCCAGCGCTGGCACTGGCGAAGGTTTGGGCCTGTGAAACAACCGCTCCAGCCACAAGTATATGACCGGCGTGGTGAACAGCGTCAGGGCCTGGCTCACCAGCAAGCCGCCGACCACCGCGATCCCCAGGGGCTGGCGCAACTCGGCGCCGGTGCCGTAGCCGAGCATCAGCGGCAGGGCGCCGAGCAGGGCGGCGAGGGTGGTCATGATGATCGGCCGGAACCGCGTGAGACAGGCCTTGAAGATCGCTTCTTCAGGCGACAATCCGGCATTGCGCTGCGCTTCGAGGGCGAAGTCGATCATCAGGATGCCGTTTTTCTTGACGATACCGATCAACAGCACCAGGCCGATCAAGGCCATGATCGAAAAGTCCTGGCCGCAAATCCACAGCATGATCACCGCGCCGAGGCCCGCCGATGGCAAGGTGGAAATGATCGTCAGCGGATGGACGAAACTCTCGTAGAGCACGCCGAGAATGATGTACACCGCCACCAGTGCCGCCAGAATCAGCCACGGCTGGCTGGCCAGAGAACTCTGGAACGCCTGGGCCGCGCCCTGGAAATTGCCGCTGATGGCGCTCGGCATGCCGATGTCGGCCTTGGCCTGGTTGAGCATGATCACCGCATCGCCCAACGCCACGCCCGGCGCCAGGTTGAACGACAGGTTGGCGGCCGGGAACATGCCGTCATGGGCGATGGACAGCGGGCCGACGGTCGGCGCGTCGAATTTGGCCAGGGCTGACAACGGCACCATTTGCCCGCTCAGGGGCGAGCGCAGGTAGAAATAGTTGAGGCTTTCGGCCTTGCCGCGCTGTTTGGTGTCCAGCTCCAGAATCACGTTGTACTGATTGACCTGGGTCTGGAATTCGTTGATCTGGCGCTGGCCGAATGCATCGTACAGGGCTTCGTCGACGTCGCTGGCGGTCAGGCCGAAACGCGCCGCCGCGCTGCGGTCAATGCTGATGTGGGTAATGCTGCCGCCCAGTTGCAAATCGTTGGAAATGTCGCGGAATGCCGGGTTGGCGCGCAGTTTTTCCGTCAGGCGCTGGGTCCAGGTGCTGAGTGTGCCGCCGTCGTTGCTCTTGAGTACGTATTGGTACTGGGCACGGCTTGGGCCGGAGCTGAGGTTGATGTCCTGGCCGGCGCGCAGGTACAGGACGATGCCCGGCACTTTCATCAGTTGCGGACGAATCCGGTCGATGAACTGACTGGCCGAGACATCGCGGTCGCTGCGTTTTTTCAGGGTGATCCAGAAGCGGCCGTTGGCGATGGTCTGGTTGCTGCCGGATACCCCGACCGAGTGCGAGAACGTTTCCACCGCAGGGTCGGCGGCGACGATTTCCGCCATTGCCAGGTGTTTTTTCACCATGTCGCCGTAGGAAATGTCGGCAGCGGCTTCGGTGGTGCCGAGGACGAAACCGGTGTCCTGGATCGGGAAGAAACCTTTCGGGATCAGAATGTACCCGGCAACGGCCAGGCCCAGTGACAGGCAGAACACGCCAATCATCAAGCGCTGATGGGCGAGGGCGCGGCGCAGGCCTTTTTCGTACCATGCCAGCAGACGCTCGCCAAAGCCCGGTTTGTCGTGGGCATGATGTACTGGCGCGCGCATGAACAGCGCGGCCATGGTCGGCGCCAGGGTCAGCGACACCACCACGGAAATCAGGATGGTCGAGGTGGCGGTCAGGGCGAATTCCTTGAACAACCGTCCGACCACGCCACCCATGAACAGCAGCGGGATGAACGCCGCCACCAGCGAAAAACTGATCGAGACAACGGTGAAGCCGATCTCGCCCGCGCCCTTGATCGCCGCTTCGCGCATGCCGTCGCCGGCCTCCAGGTGCCGGTGAATGTTTTCCACCACCACGATCGCGTCGTCGACCACAAAGCCCACGGCCACCACGATCGCCACCAGCGTCAGGTTGTTCAGGCTGAATCCCATGACGTACATCAGCGCAAAGCTGGCGGTCAGCGAAACCCCCAGCACCGCCGAGACGATCAGGGTCGCCGACAACTGGCGCAGGAACAGCGCCATCACCGCCACTACCAGCATGATTGCAATCAGCAGGGTGATTTCCACTTCATGCAGCGAGGCACGGATGGTCTGGGTGCGGTCGATCAGCGTCTTGACCTGCACCGAGGCGGGGAGCATCGCTTCCAGCGCCGGCAAGGCGGCCTGGATGCGGTCCACGGTTTCGACGATGTTGGCCCCCGGCTGGCGGAAGATCACCAGGTTCACCCCCGGTTGCGTGCCCGCCCAAGCCTGTACGTAGGCATCTTCCGAACCGTTGACGACTTTGGCGACGTCGCGCAGATGAACGGGTGCGCCGTCCTTGTAGGAAACAATCAGCTGGCTGTAGTCCTCCGGGTGGAACAACTGGTCGTTGGTGGACAGGGTCGAGATGCTCGATTCCCCGTACAGCGCACCCTTGGCCAGGTTGAGGCTGGTCTGCTGGATCGCCAGGCGGATGTCGGCGAGGGTCAGGCCGATGGCCGCGAGTTTGTCCGCCGAAACCTGGACGCGGATCGCCGGACGCTGCTGACCGGTGATGGCGACCTGGCCTACACCGTCGACCTGACTGAGCTGACGGGCCAACAGGGTTTCCGTCAGGTCGCTGAGCTCCGGGCCGGGCATCAGCGAGGAGTTGACGCTGAGGATCAGCACCGGGCTGTCGGCCGGGTTGACCTTGCGCCAGGTCGGCAGGTTCGGCATGTCCTTGGGCAGCTTGCCCGCGGCAGTATTGATCGCCGCCTGCACTTCCTGGGCGGCGGTGTCGATGCTCTTGTCGAGGGTGAATTGCAGGGTCAGGTTGGTCGAGCCCAGTGCACTGCTCGAGGTCATCTGGGTCACGCCGGGAATGGCGCTGAATTGCACTTCAAGGGGCGTGGCCACCGAGGAAGCCATGGTTTCCGGGCTGGCGCCGGGCAGTTGCGCGGCCACCTGGATGGTCGGGAACTCTGCTTCCGGCAACGGCGCTACCGGCAGGCGCGGAAACGCGATGACGCCCAGCAGCACCAGGGCGAACGTCAGCAGGACCGTGGCCACCGGGTGGTCGATGCACCAGGCTGATATCGAACCGTGGCCCTTCATTGCGCCGCCTCCGATTGCACCACTTGCGACGGCTCGGTCAGTACTTGCACGGTGGCGCCGGGCTTGAGCCGCGACTGACCATCGCTGACCAGCACATCACCGGGCTTCACGCCTTTGATGATGTCCTGGCCGCTGCCTTGATAGACCATCTGCACCTGCACGGCTTCGACTTTGTCGCCATTGACCCGGTACACGAAGTGCTGGTCCAGACCGCGTTGTACGACGGTCGGCGGTACCACCAGCGCATCTTTGTCCAGGGCAGTCTGAATCTTTACCGTCACCAGCAGGCCTGGCCACAGCTTCTGCCCCGGATTGTCGAATTCGGCCTTGGCGCGGATGGTGCCGGTGCTGGCGTTGATCTGGTTGTCGATCAGGGTCAGGTGACCTTCGCCGAGCAGGTTGCCGGTTTCACCGTCGGTGTCGGCGCCGATATAGGCCTTGACCTGGGCGTGCTGTGGGTCGTTGATCAGGCCCTGCAAGGTCGGCAGCATTTGCTGCGGCAGGGAAAATTCTACGGAGATGGGGTCGATCTGGGTCACGGTGAACAGGCCTTGGGCGTCGCTCATGCGCAGGAAGTTGCCTTCGTCGACTGTGCGAATACCGACACGACCACTGACCGGGGAGTGTATTTGTGTGTAGGAAAGCTGTACCTCAGCGGAATCAATCGAGGCCTGGTTGCCTTGGGCGGTGGCCTTGAGTTGATTGACCAGAGCCTGTTGCTGATCGTAGGTCTGCTTGGACACCCCGTCGTCGACGCTGAGTAATTTGTAGCGCTTGAGGTTGACCAGCGCCACTTGCAGTTGCGCCTGGTTTTCGCCCAGTTGTGCCCGGGCCTGGTCGAGACTGGCGCGGATCGACCGGTCGTCGATGGTGGCCAGCAGATCACCTTTTTTCACCAGTTGGCCTTCCTTGACCAGCAGTCTGGTGAGGATGCCGTCGATTTGCGGACGGACTACGACGCTGTGCAGGGACAGTACCGAACCGATGCCGCTTACGTAACGTGGCACGTCTTTTTCTGCCACGGCGACCACTCGCACGGGGATGGCCGTGGGGGCGGCGAGCTTGGCCTTGGCCGGTTTGGTGGCATACCACAGGCCCAGCGCTGCCAGGACGATCAGAAGGGCGACGAGCAGAGCGGGTTTTTTCTGGATTCGCATGCGAGTGGGGCGCCGGGGCTGGGTGGTCGGTAGGTAAGTGGGTATTTTCCTTTATAAACCTGTTTGCCGGTCAGGAGGGTGACGGCTAACTGACGGCGCTGTCAGTTTGGCTTTGGCGGCCTCTGGGCCGACCATATTCTTGGTTGACCGTGTATATATCCGTTTTTTGGGTTGTGGCGGCTGGTGGTTTCGCCCTTACGGCGACTCACTTTTTTTACAAGCGCCTAAAAAAAGTAAGCAAAAAAACGCTCGCCCCGAACGTCCGGCCCCTCGCCAGGGCTCGGGGTTCCTTCGCTCCGGCATTCATCCGGGGGCATTGCCCTCCGGTCGGCTGCGCTCGACCTGCATGCAATGAGTTCGACTGCGTCGAACGGCGCTGCGCGCCCATCCCCGGATGAACACCTCCACTCAGCCTGCCGAGGGGGCGGGTGGATCAAAATCAAGAGCGGCAGGCGAGCTAACGCTCGGCCTTGTAGGAGCGAGCTTGCTCGCGATGGACGTCAACGATGACGCGGGCTGTCTGAATACCCGCGGTGTCCTGGTGTTTTTCGCGAGCAGGCTCGCTCCTACAGGGGGGAACGCGTTCAGTTGTGGTCAGGTCGGCTGTCAGGCCGCCTCGCTTTTGCTTTGGCTTTTGATCTTCTTGCCCCCTCGAGAGGCCCACGGAGCAGGACCGGAGCGAGGGAATGCCGAGCCTTGGCGAGGCACCGAACGTAAGGGGCAAAGCGCTTTGGTTACTTTCGCGCTCTTCGAAAGTGACCCGCCGTAAGGGCGGAACCAATAGCCGCCGTTACCGCAGAAACGGATATGTACACAAAAACAACGTCGCCAGACACAAAGCCTTCGCGAGCAGGCTCGCTCCCACAAAGGCTCAATTCGCCACCCGAACCCCACCCAGGCTCCCGCTCAATTCATACGCCGCCAATTCCGCCTGATGCGCGGCCAGCAATTCCGGCAACGATCCACGCAAGTACTCGACCCAGGTCTTGATCTTCGCGTCCAGGTACTGGCGCGACGGGTAGATGGCGTACAGGTTCAGTTCCTGCGAGCGGTATTTGGGCATCACGCGCACCAGCGTACCGTTGCGCAGGCCTTCTATCGCGGCGTACAGCGGCAGGACGCCAACGCCCATGCCGCTGATGATCGCGGATTTCATCGCGTCGGCGGAGTTCACCAGAAACGGTGAGCTGTTGATGGTGACCATTTCCTGGCCTTCAGGGCCGTCGAAGGCCCATTTCTCCAGCGGAATCACCGGGCTGACCAGGCGCAGGCAGGCGTGGTTGAGCAGGTCGCTGGGTTTTTGTGCGCAGCCGTTGGCTTTGACGTAGGCCGGCGAGGCGCAAACGATGCTGTAGGTGATCCCCAGGCGCTGGGAGACGAAACCCGAATCCGGCAGTTCGCGGGCGAGGACGATGGACACGTCGTAACCCTCGTCGAGCAGGTCCGGCACGCGGTTGGCCATGGTCAGGTCGAAGGTCACGTCCGGGTGGGTCTTGCGGTAGCGGGCGATGGCGTCGATCACGAAATGCTGGCCGATGCCGGTCATGGTGTGCACTTTCAGTTGCCCGGCCGGGCGTGCGTGGGCGTCGCTGGCCTCGGCTTCGGCTTCTTCGACGTAGGCCAGGATCTGTTCGCAACGCAACAGGTAACGCTTGCCGGCTTCGGTCAGGGCGATGCGGCGGGTCGTTCGGTTGAGCAGGCGGGTTTGCAGGTGGGCTTCCAGGTTGGAGACCGCGCGCGAGACGTTGGCTGTGGTGGTGTCCAGTTGTATGGCGGCGGCGGTGAAGCTGCCGGCTTCGGCCACGTAACTGAAGGCGCGCATGTTTTGCAAAGTGTCCATGGGGGGCTCTCGGGTGCGATGGCAAATTGTGACACGAAGTTTCAGAGTCTGAGACCCCAGACTTAAGGATTATCTCGTTTACGGTAACAAAGATTCACAGGAATCCCAGCTTATCGCCTTTCAGGCCGCCCCCTAGAATTGCGCAACTTGGGCAACCGGGGCTCGACCCACCGCATAACCTGTGGGAGCGGGCTTGCTCGCGAAGACGGTCTGACATTCACCATCAATGTCGACTGATGTACCGCTTTCGCGAGCAAGCCCGTTCCCACAAAAGCGGAACTCCAGTTTCCAGAAAATCTCGTACCTCTCCCTATTTCAGGAAATCGCAGCAGTGCCGCGTCGCATCAGCAGAGCGCTTCAGCCGCTCAGTGTTTTGGCTTTAACCCTGGCAATCAGCGGCTGCATCGGAACCGGAGGTATTGCCCCGCAGGACAAGGCGCTGGAGGCCAATTCACTGGCCACCGACGAAGCGATCCAGAGCGCCGCGCAAGATGCGCACTGGCCCACCGCGCAATGGTGGCAGGCTTATGGTGACCCGCAACTGAACCGCTGGATCGACCTCGCCCTGCAAGGCAGCCCGAGCCTGGCCATGGCTGCCGCCCGGGTCCGTCAGGCCAGGTCCATGGCCGGCGTGGCGCAAGCGGACGAGTCGCTGCAGATCAATGGCGAGTCCATCCTCAAGCGTCACAACTGGCCTACCGACCAGTTCTATGGCCCCGGCGAGCTGGCCAACAGCACCACCTGGGACAACAACGCCGCGCTGGGCTTCAGTTATGCCCTCGACCTCTGGGGCCGCGAAAGCAATGCCACCGAGCGCGCCGTGGACATGGCGCACATGACCGTCGCCGAGGCTCGTCAGGCCCAGCTTGAATTGCAGGACAACATCGCCCGGGTCTACATCGAGCTTTCGCTGCATTACGCACAGCGGGACATCGTCGAAGCGACCTTGAAGCAGCAACAGCAGATTCTCGAGTTGGCACAGAAGCGCCTGAATGGCGGCATCGGCACTCATTTCGAAGTCAGCCAGGCTGAAACACCGTTGCCGGAAACCCACCGCCAGATCGATGCCCTCGACGAAGAAATCGCCTTGAGCCGCAACCAGCTCGCCGCTCTCGCCGGCAAGGGCCCGGGGGAAGGCGCGCAGTTGCAGCGGCCAACGCTGTCGCTGGGTGCGCCACTGAAACTGCCGTCTGCGCTGCCGGCGCAGTTGCTCGGGCAGCGCCCGGACGTGGTTGCCAGCCGCTGGCAAGTGGCGGCGCAGGCGCGGGGCATCGATGTCGCCCATGCCGGTTTCTACCCCAACGTCGACCTGGTCGGCAGCCTCGGCTACATGGCCACCGGCGGCGGGGCGCTGGAGTTCTTGACCGGCAAGAAGCTCAACTACAGCGTGGGTCCGGCGATTTCGTTGCCGATCTTCGATGGCGGACGTTTGCGCGCTGAGTTGGGCGAAGCCTCCGCCGGGTACGACATCGCCGTGGCCAAGTACAACCAGACCCTGGTCAATGCCCTGAAAAACATCTCTGACCAGTTGATCCGCCGCGAGTCCATGGACAAGCAGCAGGCTTTCGCCGCCGAGTCGGTGGCCACTGCGCAGAAGACCTACGACATCGCCATGATCGCCTACCAGCGTGGCCTGACCGACTACCTCAATGTGCTCAACGCCCAGACCCTGCTGTTCAAGCAGCAGCAAGTGCAGCAGCAGGTTCAGGCGGCGCGCTTGAGCGCCCATGCGGAACTCGTGACGGCGTTGGGCGGTGGGCTCGGTGCCGGCAATGACGTGCCGAACACCGAACAGACTCAAGTGCCGAAAACCCCGAGCCTTTTGCGTTGAACACGAACCCTGTGGGAGCGGGCTTGCTCGCGAAAGCGGTTTGTCAGACGGAAAAAATGCTGACTGATACTCCCTCTTCGCGAGCAAGCCCGCTCCCACAGGTCCTGAGTCTGATCTTAATTTTTTTGAGCAGGATTTGATGACTCCCTTGCCCGCACCCTTGCGCTGGCTGTATTCCCTGGAATGGCGCCGGGGGTTCTTCGACTGGGCACGCAGCGACGGCGTGACCTGGGTCTACATTTTCAAGGTGCTGTTCGCGGCATTCCTGACGCTATGGCTGGCCATGCGCCTGGAACTGCCGCAACCGCGCACGGCGATGATCACCGTGTTCATCGTCATGCAGCCGCAAAGCGGCCATGTGTTCGCCAAGAGCTTCTATCGTTTTCTCGGCACCCTGGCCGGTTCGTCGGTGATGGTCGCGTTGATTGCGCTGTTTGCGCAGAACACTGAACTGTTCCTCGGTTCGCTGGCGATCTGGGTCGGTATCTGCACGGCCGGCGCCGCCCGCTGCCGCAACTTCCGCGCCTACGGTTTCGTCCTCGCCGGATACACCGCGGCGATGGTCGGCTTGCCCGCGCTGGCCCATCCGGAGGGGGCGTTCATGGCGGCAGTCTGGCGGGTGCTGGAAATCTCGTTGGGCATTCTCTGTTCGACCCTGATCAGTGCCGCCATCCTGCCGCAATCGGCTAGCGCGGCGATGCGCAATGCCTTGTATCAGCGCTTTGGCGTATTCGCCCTGTTCGTCACCGATGGCTTGCGCGGACGCAGTCAGCGTGAGGCATTCGAGGCCGGTAATGTGCGTTTCATCGCCGAAGCCGTGGGCCTGGAAGGCTTGCGCAGCGTGACTGTTTTTGAAGACCCGCACATGCGTCGGCGTAATGGCCGGCTCAGTCGCCTGAACAGCGAGTTCATGAGCATCACCACGCGCTTCAATGCCTTGCACCAGTTGCTCGAACGCTTGCGCAGCAGCGCAGCGGACACCGTGGTGGCGGCCATCAAGCCGGGTCTGCAGGACCTCGCCGAGTTGCTCGACGGCTTCAGCGGTCGTGCCCTGACCAGCGCCGATGCGGCACGTCTGGTCACAGTGCTGAGCGCCTACAAGGAAGGCTTGCCGGCGCGAGTGCGCTGTCTGCGGGCAACGTTCCAGCAGAGCGAGCCGAGCGATGCCGAACAACTGGATTTCCACACCGCGTACGAGCTGCTCTATCGCTTTGTCGACGACCTGCACGGTTATGCACAGACCCACGCATCCCTGGCCGATCACAGTCACGAACGGGAACGCTGGGACGAGCCGTTCACCCCGCAAACCAACTGGATGGCCGCTGCGGCATCGGGGATTCGCGCAGCATTCATCCTGGTGGTACTGGGCAGCTATTGGGTGGCAACCGCCTGGCCGAGCGGGGCGACCATGACCCTGATCGCCGCTGCGACCGTGGGCTTGTCCGCCGCCACCCCGAACCCGAAACGCATGGCCTTTCAAATGGCGTGCGGGACATTGCTCGGGGCGCTGATCGGCTTCGTCGAGATGTTTTTCATCTTCCCGTGGATCGACGGATTTCCGTTGCTGTGCGTGATGCTCGCACCGGTGATCGTGCTGGGCTCGTTCCTGACTTCGCGGCCGCAATATGTCGGTGTCGGCCTGGGCTTGCTGATCTTTTTCAGCACCGGTTCGGTGCCGGACAACCTCACGGTCTACAACCCCTACACCTTCATCAACGACTACATCGCCATGGTCCTCGGCATGCTGGTGTGCGCAGCGGCCGGGGCGATCATTCTGCCGCCCAATAGCCGCTGGTTGTGGCGCCGGCTGGAGCAGGACCTGCGCGCTCAGGTGGTGTACGCCATCAGCGGCAAGCTCAAGGGTCTGGCGTCGAGTTTCGAAAGTCGCACCCGCGACCTGGTGCATCAGGCCTACGGCTTCGCGGCGGGTCAACCGCAAGTGCAGCGGGACTTGCTGCGCTGGATGTTCGTGGTGCTGGAAGTCGGCCACGCGATCATCGAGTTGCGCAAGGAGCAGGCGATACTGCCGGTGCATCCGGCCTATGCCGAATCCCAGCCATGGCGCCAGGCGATCCGGGTGATGGGGCGTGCGCTGGTGCGGCTGTTCCTGCAACCGAACGGCAGCAACCTCGAGCGTGCGCTGATCGCCGTCGATCACGCGATCAGTCGTGTGCAGTCCACCGACGAGCCCTTCGCTCCCCATTTCGATACCTCGGCGTTGCGCCGGGTGAAGAGCTACCTGCACTTCATCCGCACCTCTCTGCTCGATCCGCAATCACCGCTCGCCGGCTACATGCATGCCAGTGCCAGCGGCAAGCCACAAGGACTTGAACATGCCTCGTGAAATCGCCTTCCACGGCGTGTACATGCCGACCATGACCCTGATGTTTTTCATTGCGGCGGCACTTGCCTGGGCACTGGACCGGTTCCTCTCCGGGTTCGACCTGTACCGCTTCTTCTGGCACCCGGCGTTACTGCGCCTGAGTCTGTTTATCTGTCTGTTCGGCGCCATGGCGCTGACTGTCTACCGTTGACTCTCTATCACTGAGAATGCCCCGATGAAAAAGTTTTTCAGCCTGCTCGCGACCCTGTTGGTGCTGGCCCTCGCGCTGTGGATCGGCCGCTCCTTGTGGGAGCACTACATGAACACGCCGTGGACCCGTGACGGCCGCGTGCGGGCCGACATCATCAACGTTGCCGCCGACGTCACTGGCGAGGTGGTGGACGTGCCGGTGCGCGACAACCAGTTGGTGAAGAAGGGTGATTTGCTGATGCAGATCGACCCCGAACACTACCGCCTCGCGGTGAAACAGGCGCAAAGCCTGGTGGCATCGCGCAAGGCGACCTGGGAGATGCGCAAGGTCAACGCCCATCGTCGCGCCGATATGGACAACCTGGTGATTTCCCGGGAAAACCGCGACGACGCCAGTAATCTCGCCGACTCGGCCCTGGCTGATTACCAGCAGGCCCAGGCGCAACTGGAAGCCGCCGAGCTCAACCTCAAACGCACTGAAGTGCGCGCAGCGGTAGACGGCTACGTGACCAACCTCAACGTGCATCGCGGCGACTACGCGCGCATCGGCGAGGCGAAAATGGCCGTGGTCGACATGAACTCGTTCTGGGTCTACGGCTTCTTCGAAGAAACCAAGCTGCCCCACGTGCGCGTGGGTGATAAAGCCGACATGCAACTGATGAGCGGTGAAGTGCTCAAGGGCCATGTTGAAAGCATCTCGCGCGGCATCTACGACCGCGACAACCCGGAGAGCCGCGAGCTGATCGCCGATGTCAACCCGACCTTCAACTGGGTACGACTGGCGCAGCGGGTGCCGGTGCGCATTCACATCGATGAAGTGCCGGAGGGCGTGCTGTTGGCGGCGGGGATTACCTGTACGGTAGTGGTTAAGCAGGATGGTGGGGCTTAGCTGTCGGACCGGTTCGCCTGCTTCGCGAGCAAGCCCGCTCCCACATTTGATCTCCTTCGTGCGCAAATCTTGAGCTCACTGAAGATCCAGTGTGGGAGCGGGCTTGCTCGCGAAGGGTACAACGCGGTCCGTCAGGCAGGCGTCGCGCGTTACTCCTTGCAAAACGTCTCATGCAGATGCCGCCAGATCACCCGGCCATCCGTCTGTTTTTCAAACACGACCGTGGAGCGACGATCCGAGTGCAGCCCGGTCGCATCGGTCTGTTGCTCGCGGTAACTCACGGTCGCGCCGCCATCGTGCAGCGCGATGCCACGCAACTCGCTGAGCGCGATGCGGAACCCGAGCTTCTTGCCGCCCGCCAACGTGAACAATTCGTTCAGCGCGTCAAAATCCAAAACCCGACCGAGCGGCGAGACCATGGAAAACTGCGGCGAAAAACGGGTCAGCAGTTGTTCGAGTTCGGACATGTCCTGTTCTTCGGCCAGCCATTGTTCGATGGCCACGTGGGCCTGGATCACTTCGTCGAAGTATTCGGTGTAGTCGGTCATTGTGCTGTTACCTGAAGTTTTGTAGGGACTGTGCGGGCCTCTTCGCGAGCAAGCCCGCTCCCACAATTGATTGTGTTTCTTCAGGAACAACTCGGTCAAATGTGGGAGCGGGCTTGCTCGCGAAGGTGTCGACGCGGTCTCAGAGCTGCCCACGCAACCCGAACCGCTTCATCAACCCGGATTCGAGCAAGCCCTTGGGCAGCAACGTTGCCATCAGCGGCAACGCACGACTGCCATTGCCGAGACGAAGCAACCGTGGCGGTTTGGCCTGCTGCACAGCCTTGAGCAATCCGGCGGCAAACTCGCTGGCCGGAGTCGGCTTGTCCTGGGAAGCCCTGGCCCGGGCGCGTATGCCTTCGCGCAGGGGAAACCACGGCGATTGTTCACTGATCAGTTGTTCGGCTTCGTGGCCGGCATTTTTGGCGAAACAGGACGCGATGGCCCCCGGCTGGACTTCCATGACCCGCACGCCGAACGGCGCCAGTTCCATGCGCAAGGCATCGCTCAAGGCATGCACGGCAGCTTTCGAGGCACAGTAGGCACCGGCAAAGGGCGTGACCAGTACGCCGGACACGCTACCGATATTCACCACCAGCCCCTTGGCCCGACGCAGCACCGGGAACAAGGCGCGGGTGACGCCGACGATGGCGAACACATTGGTTTCGAACTGGCGCTGCATGGCTGGCACACCACCATCGAGCAGCGGCCCCATGGCGCCATACCCTGCGTTGTTGACCAGCACATCGAGGCCACCGGCCTGTTGGTTGATTCGCTCGCTCAAGGCTTCGAGCGCCGCGGCGTCGTTGACATCCAGTTGCACGGCCGTGAAGCCGGCGGCGGTGAGTGCCGCGACATCTTCGGCCTTGCGGGCACTGGCCCAGACTTCATAACCGGCGACCTTGAACGCATCGGCAAGGGCGCGGCCAATGCCGCTGGAACAACCGGTGATCAACGCAACGGGCATGGCGCATTCCTTGTGCAAAAAAATGGAGGAAGGATCAGTCGGAAAAACTACCGTGCAATCGCTCGGCGCGAAACTCCAGCGTCTCCGGACGGTAGCCTGGGCGCAATGGCGGCAGCGGCAAGCAGTCTTCCCAGTTGCCACCGGCCTGCAATTCGCCGGGGCCACGATAGCGCGGGGCGGTGTATTGATTGTCGGCCAGGTTCACCGTGTCGCCCGGTGCATAGGCCGCAACCCGCCAGCGCAGTTCCGTCAGCGGCACGTCATTGCCGTTATTCAGGGTCAATTGCAATGGGCGGTCGGCGGGACATTGCTGCGGCGCGTAACTGATGCGCAACTCCAGGCGTTGCAATTGCTTGAGTTCGCGGTGGTCCATCCAGATGACCCAGGTAGCGACAATGCCCAGCCCCACGGCGGCGGCCATGGAAACAGGCAAGGCCTTGGCCGGATAGCGCAGCAACAGGATCAGCCAGGTGATGACCAGCAGGACGCCGATGAACATGACGTAGATCTCGGGAATAGAGAGGGTCATCCTACCTAAGCACAGGTGGGGTTGGCGATGGGCGGGGTGTGTCGACGGTACGGAAGACCATCTGTCGGCCCTGTAATTTCTGACAGTAGCCGGGCACTTGATCGACAGGCTTAGATGAGCGGGAGTGATTCCGGAGCGGCTACTGTGCCAGCGACTCTGTCAATCCACCGCCACACCCCGAGCCTGACGGCAAGTGACCCTCGTGGGTTACCCGTACGCGCCGTGGGGTACTGGCGTGACATCGACGGCGTGCCCCCTCAGGCGAGGGTCAACCGTACGGCCCATGATTGGGCGGGCCGCGCGATTGCGCAGCGGGACCCGCGGCTGTTTCCGGACGCTTCGGCAGCGGCCAATCTGCAAACGACGTATGCCCTGTCCGGTGCAGTGTTGAGTACGGACAGCGTCGATGCCGGGTGGCGTGTGGCGCTGTTGGGGGAGGCGGGGCAATCGCTTCATACCTGGGATAGCCGGGGTTCGCAGCGCAGGATGCGGTACGACGCTCTGTTGCGCCCGGTATTGGTGTTCGAGCAGGCGGTGGACGGTGATGCGATTTGCACGGAGCGCTTGGGTTACGGCGCGAGCGATCAGGCTTCTGCCGAGCGCAACCAATGCGGCCAATTGATTCGCCACGATGATCCGGCGGGGACGCAGCGGTTTACCGAGTCTGGATTGCACGGCGCAGTGCTGGAGCAGACGCGGCATTTTCTGAAAGCAGTGTCGCTGCCGGACTGGCCTGAGCCGGTGGCGGATCGCGAGTTGCTGCTGGAACCGGGCGAGGGCGCCATCACTCGTTCGCAGGTCAATGCATTGGGCGAGGTCTCCCAGCAAACCGATGCCAAGGGTCACCGTCAGTTATTCCATCAGACCCTTGACGGCCAGTTGCGCGAGGTCCGCCTGCAACTCAACGGTACATCCACACCAAAAACCCTGGTCAGCGCCATCGACTACAACGCCCACGGCCAGACCGAACGGGAAGTCGCTGGCAATGGTGTGATCGCCACGCTGGAATACGACACGCAAAATGGCCGCCTGACCCGCCTCCAGGTCCGGCGCGGCAACACAGCCCTGCAAGACCTGCGCTACGCCTATGATCCGGTAGGCAATGTGCTGAGCATCGAGGATGCCGCGTTGCCGATTCGCTACTTCGCCAACCAGCGCGTCGAACCGATCAGCCGCTACTCCTACGACAGCCTGTCGCAACTGATCGAAGCCACCGGCTGGGAAGCGGGCGGCCCTAACAAAGGCCCGCAGTTTTCGACCCTCGATGACCCGGCGCCCCGCGCCAATTATCGCCAGACCTATCACTACGACGCAGGCGGCAATCTGCTGGAGTTGGTCCACGAAGGTCCGCAAAGCCACGGGCATCGACTGGTCGCGGCGGCGCACAGCAATCGTTGCCTGCCGGTACTGGAGGGTGTGGAGCCCGGCGAAGAGGATTTTCGCAATGGCTTCGACGGCAACGGCAATCTGCTGAACCTGCAACCGGGCCGGGCCCTGAGTTGGGACCTGCGTAACCAGTTATCCGAAGTGCGGCCCGTGGAACGTGAGGGCGGTGAAGATGACAATGAACACTATGTCTACGGCGCCGACGGCATGCGTGTACGCAAAATCCGTTCAACGCAAACCTATGCTCGAACACTTCTCTCCGAAGTTCGTTATCTACCCAATCTGGAATTGCGCACTCATGCTGGCACGGGCGAAGTGTTGCAGGTGATCAACGTCCAGGCCGGGCGCAGTAGTGTGCGGGTATTGCACTGGGAGTCCGCACCGCCGAAGGACAATGACAACGATCAGTTGCGCTACAGCCTGAGTGATCATCTGGGTTCCTGCGCCTTGGAACTCGACAGTGCGGGCGAGGTGATCAGCCAGGAGCGTTATCATCCGTTTGGCACAACCGCATGGTTTGCAGGAAGAGGGGAGGTTGAGGCGAGTTATAAAACGGTGCGCTATTCGGGGAAAGAGCGGGATGCGACGGGGCTTTATTATTACGGGTTCAGGTATTACATAGCCTGGTGGCAGCGCTGGTTGAGTCCGGATCCGGCGGGAAGTGTCGACGGGTTGAATTTTTATTGTATGGTACGAAATAATCCTGCCAGTCTTAAAGACTCAGATGGCAGAGAAAGTAATTTTAAGGAGCTTTTTAAGCCTGAGTATGGAGATCTGATTTTTGGACTGTCCAGCGTAGTAAGTAAACGGTATTTGAGTTGGTTCGCGAAATTGACATATCGCGGCGATGTACTGGCGATGTACTTTACAAGAAAGGATGCCGGGAATCTTGCAAGTAGCCTGGGCCGGTTTCGCTTAGCGTATTATGAAGCTAAGTTCTTTATGCATCTATCCTCTCCCGGAGGCCGGGAGGAACTGGAACGTGTAATTTTCGCTGGAAGTCATGAGCTACGGGAGCGTGCAACCGTTAATGTGCAAAAAGGAAACGACTTTTGGCGGAAGAAGCATGCGCAGATCACCAGTCAAATCGTCGAGATTGAAAACAGGTTTTATGACCGTATAAAGTCAAGTCAAAGTTCGATTGCGTCGAGCAAGGTTTATTGGGGCTTTTCCAAAGAATTTGCATCTGAACTTGCCGGTGGCAGGTATTCTGCAAATGAAACATTTCAGAAATATATCGATGCTGAAGGTACAATTTTTTATCATAAGTTCCTCAGTCGGGCGAGTAAGGCCGGATTGTCGACGATACTGAAATCTGAGGGTGGGAGTGCCGTTCATTTTATACTTGATGAGTTGGATATGAATCAGGTTGTGAAAAAAACCCAGCCATCGTTAACGTCGTCAGAGTTGCGTTATTTGTACCGCAATCGGTCTAAGGTGGTAGACAAAGTATTGTTTTATCAACAGGGTAAGCTTGTGGACGCACCTTGGAGGACAGACCGGGCGCTGTGGAGTCAATACATACCCAAAAATACATCGGGAGGGACTATGTCCCGGTGATTGTTGTGGTCAATCGAAGGTAATCAATGATTAAAAAAAACATCCAACCCGCTGCGGATAGGGAACGCAGCAGGTCGGATGGGGCCTTACTGATTAATCAATTACTGCGCGATAGTCTTCACCGAAACCCCACGCTCAACCGGCGTAGACCGCCCGTAGATATCCTCGAACCGCTCGATATCGTCCTCACCCAGATAACTTCCCGATTGCACTTCGATGATCTCGAGTGGAATCTTCCCTGGGTTACGCAAGCGGTGAACCGAAGCGATCGGAATATAGGTCGACTGGTTCTCGGTCAGCAGGAACACGTTCTCGTCGCAGGTCACCTCGGCGGTGCCGCTGACCACGATCCAGTGTTCGGCGCGGTGGTGGTGCATTTGCAGCGACAGGCACGCGCCCGGTTTGACCGAGATGTGCTTGACCTGGAAGCGGCCGCCCATGTCCACCGAGTCGTAGGAGCCCCACGGACGGTAGACCTCGCAGTGGTTCTGGGTTTCGCTGCGGCCCTGTTCGTTGAGGGTGTTGACCATCTGTTTCACGCCTTGGACCTTGTCCTTGTGGGCGATCATCATGGCGTCCTTGGTTTCGACCACGACGATGTTTTCCAGGCCGATCACCGACACCAGTTTGCCGTTGCCGTGGATCATGCAGTTGCGGCTGTCCTGGATCACCACGTCGCCTTTGCTGACGTTGCCGTTGGCGTCTTTTTCATTGACTTCCCACAGCGACGACCAGCAGCCGACATCGCTCCAGCCGGCGGTCAGCGGCACGACGCAGGCGCGTCGGGTTTTTTCCATTACCGAGTAGTCGATGGAATTGTCCGGGCAGCAGGCGAAGGTGGCTTCGTCGAGGGTGATGGTGTCGGCATCCTGCTTGCTGCGTTCCAGGGTCAGCACGCAGGTGTCGTAGATGTCCGGATCGTGCTTTTTCAGCTCTTCCAGGAAGCGGCTGGCGCGGAACAGGAACATGCCGCTGTTCCAGAAGTAACCACCGGACTGGACGAACTCGGTGGCGCGCTTCACGTCGGGTTTTTCGACGAAGTGCGAGACGCGGCTGACGCCTTCAGGCAGCAGCGAGTCGTTGGTCGACTTGATGTAGCCATAACCGGTTTCCGGCTTGGTGGCCGGCACGCCGAACAGCACCATTTCGCCGTTCTCGGCAGCGACGGTGGCCAGGGCCAGGGCGCGCTGCAGGGCTTTCTGGTCTTCCAGCACGTGGTCGGCCGGCAGCACCAGCATCAGCTCGTCGCGACCTTCGTTGACCAGCATCATCGCGGTCAGGGCCACGGCCGGCGCAGTGTTGCGACCGAACGGCTCCATCAGGATGCGCTGGGTTTCCAGTTTGCGCGCGGCCAACTGCTCGTTGACGATGAAACGGTGGTCCTTGTTGCAGACCACGATAGGCGTGTCCATACCTTCGAACACCAGGCGTTCCAGGGTTTGCTGGAAGAGGGTGTGCTCGCCGGTCAGGGCCAGGAACTGTTTAGGGAACTGCTTACGGGAAAGCGGCCAAAGACGTGAGCCACTACCACCTGACAAGATCACCGGAATCATGTTGTTACTCCTTGAATATCGATTGGTTAGAGCTACCGCGTTTGTGTCGTTTCACTCTTGTTTTTGTTCCGTGTCCGGATTGACGCCCCGGATCAATGTGGGAGCGGGCTTGCTCGCGAAAGCGGTGTGTCAGTCGACATCGTTGGTGAATGTCAGACCGTATTCGCGAGCAAGCCCGCTCCCACAGAGGGATGCGTCAACCCGGAAAATTGATTAGCGCGTCGACACCGGGCGTTTCACCCAGACCGGCGACAGGCTGCTGCCGTTGCCGGTGACGTACAGCACCGCGGCTTCACCGCGTTCCAGGGCGACCGGTTTCACGTCGCCGACTTTGGTTGCGCCGTCATAGAGCGCCAGGCTGACTTTCACCGGGTTGATTTCACGTTCGCCACGGCCCTTGGCGGCTACGTTCGGGACCACGTCGGTCTTGCCGTCGGCGGTTTTCAGGGTCAGCGTCTTGTCGCTGAGGTTCTGTACGCGTACCAGGGACTTCTGCTTGTTCTTGAACGGCGGCTCCTCGATCAGTTGCGGTGCGCCGCTGGCGTTGTTGACCAGGGTGTAATAGTGATCGCCGGCCAGTTTCACCGGCAGGGTCTGGCTACCGACCTTGGCGCTGTAGTCACCGCCCGGCATGAAGCTGAAGTCACTGCTGGACAGTGGCGCGACGTCACTCAGGTTGGTGCTGCCGACGGTGGCGCTGACTTCGGCGTTGCTGGCGTTGTAGATGCGCACGAAGGTCGAGCCTTTCGGTGCGGTCGGGCCGTAGAGTGCTGCGTCGCCACCAGCGAAGGCCTGTATCGACAGCACGCTGAGGCCGGCAACCAGAGCAAAGCTTTTAGCGAGACGACGCGGAGTTGTAGTGAAAGTCATGGTGTACCTCTCTTTCAGTTTTGCGCCCGGTCGGGCGTCTCGGATTTGTTGTTGATGGCTACGTTTTGTTGGCGCGCGCCGGCTTGTTTAAGCTCTGCGACCCACTGCGGGTCGGCGTCGCCGATTTCGTTGTTCACGGGCAGATATCGTTCAGGAAACTCCCAGATCAGCACCTGTGGCGGGCTGTTCTTGAAGGCATCGCTTTTCAGGTAGCTGAGCATCGGCAGAATCGGGCCGTGGCCGTCTTCGGCGTAATTGACCACGTCACTGTGCAGGGCTTGCTTGAGCGCACCGACGAAGTTCCAGTTGGGGTTGGCGCTGTAGCTGGTGCCGATCAGGGCCACCGGCACTTCGGTGTTGGCGAACAGGGCATCGTCACCGGCCGGTTGGTCATCCGCTGCCACGGTGTTGCGCTTTTGCAGCGACTCTTGCGCCGGCATCAGGTTTTCGAACAGTGGGTCCAGCGGCAGGAACAGACGCAGGTCGCCCTTGTGGGTGATTTTCTCCGCAGGCTCGGTGACGAAACGCTGTGGCTCGCCGCTCAGCGGGTACTTGTCGGCGATGGTTTGGGCCAGGCGGTTGGCGGCGATCTCGGCGCCTTCCGGGGTCCAGTGGGTGTCGGTGCGCAGGAACACTTGCTGGCCATTCTGTTTGGCCTGTTGCAGCGGGCCGAGCAGGTCAGGGGCCGGAATCCGGTCGGCGGCCAGGCGCTGGTGGAAGTCCTTGTAGAGGTTGGCGTGGATGCTCGCCGGTTTCACTTCACCGAGGTGTTCCGGGTACAGGCGCACCTTGGCTGGCACCACTGCCATAACCAGTTGCACGCCTTTTTCCTTCAAGGTCTGGCGCACGCCTTCGACCAGCGCGTAGTTGCCTTGCAGGTTCAGTTCTTCGTTGACTACCGGGTGGAATTCTTCATCGCTGTACAACCACTGATCGCGACCGAGCACCACGCCCGGACGACCTTCATTGAACAGTTTGAAATCCAGCGCGGCCCAAAGATTGGTGCCCAGGCGCTTGATCGGGAACTCGTCGTCGTAGTGCGTTTCCACGGCTTTGGTCCAGCGACCGTTGAGCACCGTCGCATCGGCGTTGGTGCTGAAGCCGAAGAAGCTGCGCACCGACCACAGACCGAGCACCAGCAGGGTCACCAGGAACAGCGCGATGTAGAAGATACGTAATGAGCGGGTCATGGTCAGATCCCTCAGAACTGGAAGTAAAGGAACGGCGAGAAGCTTTGCGCCGAGAGTTTGAGAATCGAGGCGATGAACAGCAGCAGCACCAGCGCACGCATCACGTAGCGCGACCAGTCAGCGCTCCAGTAGGCCGGTTGCACCTGGGCTTCGACGCCGACGGTGTAGCCAGGCTGATGGATGCTTGCCGGGTTATCCCCTGGCACGGCCTTGATCGTTCCGGCTGTAGCGGCGGCCGGGCCGTCGGCGTCGACGTTCTCGGCAGGCTTGGTCTTGACCGGTGGCTGATTGCTGTAGAAGTCGCGCAGGCCGAAGAACGCCAACGTCACGTAGGCCACGATCAGCGTTGCCACTTGCAGGCCGGTGAGGCTGGCCTGGTTGAGTTCCGACAGCGACCAGTCGCCGAAGCTGAACATCGCGCCATACATGCGCCCCGCAACGTGCAGGTTTTCCGCGCGGAAGATCACCCAGCCCATCACCACCAGCAGGAAGGTCAGTGCCCAGCGAATCGGGTTGAAGCTGCGTGGCGAGGTGTTCAGACCGATGGCTTTTTCAATCGCCAGCCAGGTGCCGTGCCAGGCGCCCCAGACGATGTAGGTGATGTTCGCACCGTGCCACAGACCACCGAGCAGCATGGTCAGGAACAGGTTGCGATAGGTCATCAGCGTGCCTTTGCGGTTACCGCCGAGGGTGATGTACAGGTAGTCACGCAGCCAGGTCGACAGGCTGATGTGCCAGCGCCGCCAGAACTCGGTGATCGACTGGCTGACATACGGCTGCTTGAAGTTTTCCATGAAGCGGAAACCCATCATCAGGCCAAGGCCGATGGCCATGTCGCTGTAACCGGAGAAGTCGAAATACAACTGCGCGGTGTACGCCAGCGCGCCGAGCCAGGCATCGCCCGTGGTCGGGTTTTGCAGGGCGAAGCAGTGGTCGGCCACCACCGCCAGGGTGTCGGCGATGAAGACTTTCTTGATGAAACCCTGCATGAACCGCGTGCAGCCCTCGGAGAATTTGTCGAGGGTGTGGGTGCGGTTGTTGAACTGGTCGGCCAGGTCGCGAAAACGCAACACGGGGCCGGCGATCAAGTGCGGGAAGATCGCCACGAATGCCGCGAAGTCGATCAGGTTGCGGGTCGCCGGGGTGTCGCCACGGTAAACGTCGATGATGTAGCTGATGGACTCGAAGACGTAGAACGAGATCCCGATCGGCAGCAGCACGTGGGTCAGGATGAAAGGTTCCAGGCCCACCGATGTCATCATCGCGTTGATGCTGTCGACGCCGAAGTTGGCGTACTTGAAGTAGCCGAGGATGCACAGGTCGACGGCCACACCGAGCAGCAGCCAGCGCTGCGCCGGTTTGGTCCTGACCCCGGCGGCACCGACTTTCAGGCCGATCCAGTAGTTCCACAGCGTGACGCCGGCGAACAGCGCGAGGAAGTCCACACGCCACCAGGCGTAGAACACGTAGCTGGCAATCAGCAACAGCAAATTGCGATAGCGTTGCCCGCTCAGGTAGTACAAGCCGAGAAAGATCGGCAGGAACAAAAACAGGAACACGTTGGACGAAAAAACCATCCCGATCTCTCCTTGTTTGAATCAACAGTCAAGGGCCAACGGCCCCCCCAAACCCCCCAGGAAAATCTGGAGGGCGACACATCTTCACTGTGGGAGCGGGCTTGCTCGCGAAAGCGGTGTGTCAGTCGACATCAATGGTGAATGTCAGACCGCTTTCGCGAGCAAGCCCGCTCCCACAAGGGACAGCACTTGGCCTAAGAGCCTTTGCCTTTTTCATTGGCTGGGTCGTAGACCTTGGTCAGGTCGCCGCCGAGGCGGAAGGTCTTGAACGGTTGCATCTTGTGTTTCTTCGCCAGCACCTCGGGCGAGCAGGTGTAGAGCGAGCAGAACGGTTCGAGCCAGGCGAATTTCATGTCCTCTTTCAGGTCGGTCATGTCCTGTTCCTTGCCGTTCTTTTCCTCGAACTCATCCGGGTCTTTCACCCCGGACAGCACCCGGTCACCCAGGCGTTTGAGCGCGCCATTGTTTTCCTGGCGCAGATCCACACCGTTGACCTGGGCGAAACTGGCGATCATCGCCAGCGGTGGCAGGGCGTAGTTGTGGTAAGCCAGGGCCCGTTGCTGACGCTTGAGTTCATTGGGCAGGTAGCCGTCGGCGTCGACCTGGTTGGCGCCGACCTTGTATTCCTTCACCGCCCAGTCGAACAGGTCGCGACGGTTGGTGGCGATGGAGGTGGCCATCACCGACCAGGCGGCCCAGTACGAGTGGTTGTTGGTCTGGTCGAGCGGCAGGTTGTCCCAGTCGCTGACCACCTGGTCGGCCATCTTGCTGAACCAGGCTTCGATCAACTGCGCTTGCTGTTGATGGGTGGCCAGCGGGTGGGAGTCGGAAAACTTCAAGCGGATATACGCCGAAGCCATGCTGCCCAGCGCCCATTTGCGCATCGACTTGCCGGTGTGGTTGAAGTCCTTGGACATCAGCGCGTCGGCCTGGGCCCAGGCGGTCAACCAGTCGAGCGTGCATTCCAGCTGTTCCGGGCGACCGTCACGCATGAACTGCATCACGCGCTTGCTGGTGCCGCGCTCGATCTTGGTGATGTCGGCGGTGCTCTCGCGGAAGGCTTTTTCCGACTGCACGTTCAGGGTCGCGCGGGCTTTGTCCGAGCCTTCGTACTTGCTGCGAAATTGCAACGAGCCGGTGTATGGCGTCGGCATCGCATCGCAGCCTTCGCTTTTGTCGCCCGTCTTGAATTTATCCACAGGCGCAAAATAGCCCTGGGGTGGACGCAGTGGCGCAGCCGCTTGCGTGGCCCCGGCGAACATCGCCAGGCTCAGGAGCGTCGGTGCCAACAGAGTTGAAAAGTTCGGATAGCGCATAGCAGACCTCATTGCCCGACCGAAGCAGTACGCTGCTCGGCGCCCGGGAATACGTTGCGTTTGCAGATTTTCGCTTCGACTTTCTGTGGTGCGGCACCGGCTTCGGGGCCCTGGACTTCAACGGCCAGCAGGTTCTGCGAGGCCCAGTCTTCATCCGTGCGCAACTCGAAAGCGAAACGCCCGTCAGTCTCGGATGTTTCCGGTTTGTCGATCTTGATGTCCTCGTGGCGACCGTTCATGTACCAGAGGGTGGCTTGCAGGGTTTTCACCGAGGTGTCGGCGAAGCGGATGTCGACCTGGTGGCTGCTGTTGCGCAGGTCCATGTTCTTGCTGTTGACCATCAACTCGTTTTTGCCCGGCTTGAGCGTGGCGCTGCCGGACATCTGCGCATCCTTGCCTTCGCAACCGTTGTCCAGCAACGCCATCATCTGGCGGTAGATGGTTTCCTGGTCGAGGCGGTACAGCGGCGAGAATTCCCAGATGAGAATCTTCGGCGGGTTCTTCTGAAACTCGTCGCTGCCCAGGTACTGCAGCATCGAACCTTCCAGGCCGCCGCCGGGGAATGCCACGTTGAGGATGTCGGCACCGATGGCCTCTTCGAGGAACCCGGCGAAGTTGTAGTTCTTGCCGCTGTGGGAGGTACCCACGAGGGTGATTTGCGGATTGCCGGAATCGCCGAACAGATCGCCATCGCCCGCTTCGCCCTTCGGCTCGGTGGTGAACTGATCCATGTACTGGATCGCGTAGCTGGTGCCACAGAGTTGACCGGCCATGTTGTGCAGGGTTCCGGTCTTGCCCATGCGACCCGACTTTTTGGTCTCGAATTCGCGCTTGGGAATGTCGGCGAATTCAGGCAACTGCTTGACCTTCTCGGCGACGATTTTCGCCGTGCGCTGGGCACCGTATGGCGTCCAGTGCTGGTCGCCACGGAAGTAGAAATCGTGGGCGGGCAGGGTGTCGGGCAACGATTCGTTGGTCAGCGGCGAAAGGTCCGGGACCACATAACCCATCTGCGCGAAACGACCGAGCATGGTCTTGTAGTTCTGCAGCGCCTTGTCGTAGTCGAAGCTGGCTTTCTCCGCCGGGTTGAGCTTGTTGCGGTTCACCAGGCCACGGGTCGGCTGGTACACGATGACCAGTTCCACGCCTTTGCTCTTGAACGCATCGTGCAGTTGTTTCATGCGTTTGTAGCCGGCGGGCGTGGTGTCGAATTCGGTGCGCAGGTCTTCCTGGGTGCGGAACAACCAGTCGCCCTGGGCCTGTACCAGCGTGGTGAAGTTCTGCTGGTAACGGGTGGTGTAGTTTTTTGCATCGTGGGCGGCCGGGCACAGGCTGCAGCACGGTTCGGCACTGAACTTCGGTGCCTGGACTTCATCGGCACGCGCACCGCCGCTGGCCGCGAGAATGCCGGCGGTCAGGGCCGACAGGCTGAGTAATTTGATCAAGTGTGGGTGCATAAGATTGTCCTCAGTCCCGCATTTCGGTCTGGCGTTCGACAGGGTCGATCAGCACGGCTTTCTGCTGGCGCACCAGCAGGTCGAGAATTTCATCCTGACGATCGCCAAGGATGCCGGTGAAGCTGATGCCGCTGGATTTGGTCGGTGCGAGCATCGACACGCGATACAGCTCGACACTCAGCGGCGAGTCGATGGACAGCGGCCCGCTGCCGTTGGCCGCCAGCTCACCACCGACCACGATCAGCGACACCTGGGCGTCGAACGGGTCGAGCTTGATGTCACGGTCGGTGTTGCTCAGGTCCTTGATGTGCCCGTAGACGCCGGTCAGGCCGTTGGCCATGGCGACGTTTTCGTAGAGGCGAATGTTCACGCTGTTACGAATACGGATGCCGTGGCGCTTGTTGCTCAGCACACGGTTGCCCCACAACAGGTTGTCGGCACTCTCGTAGAGGGTGATGCCGTCGGTGTGGTTCTGGTAGATCTCGTTGTGGGCGATCAGGTTGTTCACGCTGTTACGGTCGATCACCAGCCCCGAGAGGTGGTTGTCGTAGCTGCGGTTGTTGAAGATGAAGCTGTCGTTGACCTCACGGGAAATAATGATCCCGTGCTTCTTCTTGGTCCCGTACACCGTGTTGTCGGCGATGATCAGACCATGGGAACGGTCGTGCGGGTCGATGCCGTAGACGATGTTGTCTTTGTAGGTGTTGCCCTTGACCACGAAGTCGCGGGTTTCATAGCAGTAGAAGCCGTACCACATGTCCGAGAATTCGGAGCCGACGATCCAGCCGGTCGGTTCAGGACGCTTGAGCACCTTGGCCATGTTCGGCGTGTACTGGGAAATACTCACGCCATAGGACTTACTGTTGGCGTAGCCGAAACTGGCGATCTTGCTGTTGGCGATGTAAGTCTCGGTGCCGCCCCAGGCGAGCAGGAACGGACGGAACTCCTTCGGAGAGTTGAACGTCGCCGGGCCGTTGTCCTTCTCGCGCCAGCCGGTGATTTTGGTGTCGCGCACGAACAGTTGGCCGTCGTTGACCAGGAACGAACCGGCCTCCTGGGACAGGCGCAGTTCCCGGGTCTGCTTGTCGATTTCCAGAATGCCGTGGCGACCGACCACGATCGGCAACTTCGCCAGGTAAACCCCTGGCGCGGTTTCGATGACGTACTTGGGTTGCTTCTTCGCCAGGTCCTTGAGGTTCATGTAGCCGTCGTCGACGAAGATCGCCTGAGGGATGCCGTGCTGACGCACCACCCACTCGGCCATCTTGTTGTCGCCGCCGATGAAGTCCTTCAGGGCGTCTTCCTGCATCATCCGGCGCACGCTGATTTTACCGGCCTTGCTGCGTACGATTTTCGCGGCGATGGCTTCGGCGGTGTAGCCCGAGACATCCGGCAGTTTCGGCGTGGCCAGTTCCAGCGGCGCGGTCGGTGCGCTGCTGACGGTATAGGTCTTGGCCTGTTGCAGTTCCTTGGCGATGGTGGCCGCGTGTGCCGGTTTGGCCGGCTCTACATTGGCCGGCTCTACATTGGCGAAGCCGGCCGAGCTTGCCAGCAGCATCGCGCCGGCCAACAAGGTGAGCGAACCTCGCTTCGAATTGTTCATGTCGGGCACTCCCTTCGCGGCTTGCATCAGAAGCGCCAGATCACGTCGATGAACGCGCGGTGCATATACGAATCGACTTCCTTGCCGTAGGCATCGCCCGGCTTGAACACACCGCCACGGAAGCGCACCAGGGCCGAAGGCTCATCGATGGACTGGCTCAACGCCGCTGGCAACAGGCCTTGCTTGAAGTACTTGGTGACCACCAGGTCCATCTCCTGACCGAGGTCTTTCTCGCCATCGTTCAGCGGCAGCGAAGTGCTGGAGAGGATTGCGCCAGTTACGTCGTCGGTGTTGTTCTCGACGGCGTTGATGCCATTGCTGCCGACCGGCTTGTTGCCGTCGACGCGCCAGAACTTGTGGTAGATCAGGCTGGCGTCGTATTCATCGTTGAGCATCCACGAGCCGAACAGGGTGGCGGTCTGCATGTTGTTCATTTCGCCACGGAAGGCTTCGCCGAAACGGTGTACCCGCGAGCGGGTGCCGGTGTAGTTCGAGCGATTGCTTTCCAGGCCGTTCTGTTGGTACTCGGCGCTGGCGCGGGCATAGGCGGCACCGACTTGCCATTGCGGGTCCAGGCGCAAACGCACGCCGACATCGGTGGCCCAACCGTTAAGGTCATCACCGTGCTTGGCTTCGGTCGGGCGTGTGCCATCGGCATTCAGCGGGTTGACCGTGTCGGTATCACCGCGCATGCCGGTGATGCTGCCCCAGTAGTTGACCGTGTTGGTGTTGCGCCAGTTGTAGGCATCACTGTCGGCGGTCAGGCCGATCCAGCTGATGTCGCCGTTCTGTTTCTTGTCCAGCGAATCGGCCGGCACACCTGGCTCCGGGAAGTCGAGCTTGCCGTTGTCATGGGTGTGATGACCGCGAATGCCGACCCAGTTGCCGGGCGTCCACTGATACGCGGCATCGGCGTAGGCGTGCAGGCGATCCTTGTCTTTCGGTGCCAGTTCCTTGAGGTCGGTGCGGTACTCGCTGAAGCGTTCGGCGATACCGACGTTGGCGCGCAGCAGGGTGGTATCGAAAGTCCAGTTCAGGGCTTCGATGTTGGTGTCGCGCCATTGGCCGTCGTCATTGCGCAGGCGTTGGCGACCGAGCTTGAGGATCTCGCCGGGGTAGGGCGTGAAGCCGCTGTAGCCGACCCAGAACTCGCGCATGGCCAGGTAGTTTTTCTTGGTCTCGCGATCACCGTTGTCGGTGGTCTGGGCACCATCGGACTGTTGCAGGGTGTCGGTCTCGATGATGTCGGTGGACGTCACCGCCTGACCCATGGCGTAGGCACTCCACGCGCCGCTTTCGCCGTAGACCCAAGGGCGCAGGTCGAGACCGACGCCATTGACGTCGCCACCCGGGGCGGTGCCGAGATCGCGGTCGTCTTCGGACTGACCGGTGATTTTCACTTCGAGGCCAAAGTTCTTGGTTTCAGTGATCGCAGCAAGCGTCGGGCAGGACCAGATCAGCGCGAATGTCAGGCCGATGCCGGCCTTCATGAATGGATTCAATTTCATTTGGATTCCTCGCTGGCTTCTTCTTGCAGGGCGTTCAGCTCCGGCGTGTTCGGGCTCAGGGCACCGCGCACGGCCTGTTCTTGTTTCAACAGGCGTTGGGCTTCGGCCAGCCGGTCGGGTGGCAGTTGCGTTTGGATTGTTTGCGCAAGCTCGGTGGCTTGCGGAGTGTTCTGGGTCAGGGCCAGTTGGCTGAAGACATAGGCATTGAGCGGATCAGGCTTGGTGCCCTTGCCTTGGGAAAACAGTTGGGCGATGGCGAAGTCGGCGCTGTTCTGGCCGTTGCGCGCAGCGGTCAACAGATGGTCGAGCGCTTTCTGCGGATAGACCTTGCCCAGGTAGCCACGGCGATAGATCTGCCCCAGGTAGTAATCGGCGGCGACTTCGCGGCCGACGGCTTTCTGGAAGTGCGCTTCGGCGACCTTGGCGTCGGCCGGCACCAGTTTGCCTTCGTAGTAGAGCTTGCCCAGCAACAGTTCGGCGCGGGGCTGGTCGGCGGCGCGACCGTTGTCCAGGTACTTCATCATCTGGTCGACGTCGCCCAGTTCGGGGAAGTCGTAGAGCAGTTGCGCAAGGGAGACCCACGAGGCCGGGTAGCCCGGTGCGATCGGTTCGAGCAGCGACTGTGCGGTTTTCTCGTCGGTCTTGCCCAGGGACGAATCGGCGAGCACGCGGGCGACGCTGTCGACGCGCTGCGCCGAAACGGTGCCGCGAGCGTGAGCCGCTTGCAGCTGTTTGATCAGCTCGGCCTGTTGCTCTGGCCTGGCCTGTTTCTGATAGACCGTGGCCAGCTCGACGTAGCAGATGTCGTTGGTGTTGAGCGCGGCCTTGCAGATTTTTTCCACATCATTCAGATGCTGGTCATAGGTGCCCTGGGTGCGATAGAGCAGCACTTGCGCCAGACCGGCTTCCGGTTTGTTCTCGGCACGCCATTGGCTGATTTGCTGCTGCGCATTCACGTTGGGAAAGCTGTGCGGGTATTGCAGGTACAGCATTGCGAGCGGGATCAGCGTGTTGCCTTCGCCCGCGGCGGCGGCTTTTTTCAACAGGGTTTCGGCTTCGTGCTGCTCGGCTTCGGTGGAGCCGGGCTTGGCCACCAGCAGACGACCGAGGCGTGCCTGGGCGCGCGGCGAAACGCTGGCCGCGGCGCGGTAAGTCGCCTCGGCCTGTTTCATCTGCGCCGGGTCACGGCTGTCGACCTGAATGTCGGCCAGACCGACCTGGGCTTCGCTGTAGCCCAGGTCTGCCAGTTGCCGGTAATTCTGCGCCGCGGTGACGGTGTCACCGCGCTTGAGCGCTTCGTTGGCCAGGCGCTGGTCGGGCAGGCCGGCGCAACCGGCAAGGCTCACCGCCAATGCAACGGCACACAGAGACCCCATGTGGGAGCGGGCTTGCTCGCGAAAGCGGTGCGTCAGTCGGCACTGATGTTGAATGTCAGAACGCATTCGCGAGCAAGCCCGCTCCCACAGGGGCTGCGGTGTATTCAGGATAGGTGGAGTCGTCACAGGCATGTCCTCCGGTTACAGACCAACAGCCATGGCTTTGTCGATCAGCCAGTTCAGGTTCGGGCCACGGTCGCTGTTCACTTCCACCGGACGACCGGCGAGGGAGCTGTCCAGGGTTTCGTCCGGCTGGATCAGCACGCGGATGTCGGAGGACAGGTCGGCACTTTTCAGGCTGGTGCTGCTGACGATCTTGCCGGTGCGGGTGTGGTCTTCGCCGGCGATCTGGAAGCGCACCGAAGTACCCGGGCGCACGTCGCTGAACTGGCGATAGGAGAAGCGCGCTTCTACGTTGGCTTCGCCGCCCCGCGGGACCAGCTGGAAGATCACGTCACCCTTGCTGGCGTACTGACCGTTGGCGACCATTTGCTGGGCCACGGTGCAGTCGCAAGGCGAGGTCAGCGTGCCGGTCATTTGTTTGCCGAACAGTTCTTCAACCTTGGCCGGTTGCAGTTGGTCTTCGTCCAGATGGCCCTTGAGCACGTCGAGCATGCTGGTGCTGAAGGTCGCCAGCGGTGCACCTTTGGCGGCTACGCCGTCGGGCTTCACCAGGCTCTGCACGGTACCGTCGCGAGGCATGGTGATGTTCACGCCAGGCACGCTGACCAGGCCGGCCTGGGCGTGGCTGACGAAGTACATGCCGTACACCGATTTGAAAACAAAACCGAACGCGGCCAGGCCAACCACGAAGACCCCGAGGCTGAAGGTCACGGCTTTCATGCGTCCGAACGCAGTCATGCCATGGCCGCCGTCCTTGACCTTGCGCGCCTTGGTGAAGTTGTCGCGCTGCAGGGTCGCGAGCATTTCACCCACGCTGACGATGTCGCCGGCCAGGTGCGAAGTGATCAGGTGGCGCAGGGTCGAGATGTCCCGTGGTTCCAGGTTCTGGAACTGGCAGCCGGCGCGTCCGGTCTCGCGATCGAAGGAGCGGACCTGCAACTCGACGTCCATGGCCAGGCCGAGGTTGTCGATGACGAATTGCAGGCGGGCCTTGTACACGTCACCCATTTTCAGCGGCAATTGACCGGCGTTGAACGCCAGGCCACCGGCGGACAGGTCGATCACCCGGGCTTCGACCGGTGTCCGGTCAGGGCCGAAGAAACGCAACTTGGCCGGGATTTTCACTCGGGCGTGTTGGCGCTGGGCTTCGGATTCGTGCACTACGTTGGCGTTGACGGCGGTATTCATAAAGGCGATTTCCTGGTTAATTCAATAAGGGGGCGGTCAGACCATCAACAGCAGCACGGCGACAAAGATGCTGCCGGCAGAGAAGGTCATGGTCCGAGACGACCAGGTGTTGAACCAACGTTGAAAGCTGGCGAGATCACGGGTCAGAGAAGTGGGCTGGCGAGTCCAGGACTGTTTGTCGAGGCGGAAGAACACGTAGATCTTCACCAGTGCACCGACGATCTGGTTGTAATAGAGAATCGCCGGGTAGGCCGGGCCGATCCGGTGGCCGGAGCACGACAGCAGCACGGTCAGGATCAGGCGGGTGATGCCGATCCACAGCAGGTACACCAGGATGAACGCGGTGCCGTACTTGAAGCTGGCGATCAGTGCCACAGTCAGGCCCAGCAGCGAGGTCCACATCGACACGCGCTGGTCGAACAGCACCACCGAAGTGAACACGCCGAGGCGTTTGATCCCCAGGCCCAGGGCACGGGAGTTCTGCCGCAGATTGTTGCCGTACCAGCGGAACATCAGTTTGCGGCTGGCCTTGATGAAGCTCTTTTCCGGCGGGTGTTCAACGGTGTTGATCGCCGCGTCGGGCACGTAGAACGTGTCGTAGCCCAGGCGCATCAGGCTGAACCAGCTCGACTTGTCATCGCCGGTAAGGAACTTGAAGCGACCCAGGCGCCAATGTTGCAGCGAGTCGCTTTCCACATCGGCGATGAAGTCCGGGTTGGTGACCACGGTGGCGCGGAACACCGACATGCGGCCAGTCATGGTCAGCACGCGCTTGGACAGGGCCATCGAGCACATGTTGATGTGGCGCTGGGCGAAACGCAGCTTGTGCCATTCGCTCATGATGTAGCCGCCGCGCACTTCGCAGAACTCGTTGGTGGTCAGGCCGCCGACATTGCCGAACAGCTGGAACCACGGCACAGTCTTGAGCACCACGCCCTCGGCCAGCACGGTGTCGCCATCGATCACCGCGACCACGGCGCGATCATCCGGCAGGTGCCGGGAGATGGCGCGGAAGCCGTAGGCCAGGCCATCGCGTTTGCCGGTGCCGGGAATGCGCACGAAGTCGAGCTTGACCCGGGACGGCGGGTTCATCCGGTTCCACAGGCTTTTCACCAGCAGTTCATCGGACATTTCCACGATGGAACAGACCACGGTGGTCGGCAGGCCGCAGTCGATGGCTTCGCGGATCACCGAGCTGTAGACCTGCGCAGTGGTCAGGGCGTCGATGCGGAAACTGGTGACCATCAGAAACACGTGGGACGGGTCAGCCGCTTTGCCCAGCTTGCGCACTTTGCGCCGCAGGTACGGGTAGACGATGTATAGAAAAATCATGCCGCGCACAAAGTGGGTGGCACCCATCGAGTAGCGCCAGATGCCCACGGCGCCAATCAGGAAAATGAAGTCCTTCGACTCGGAGTCGAACGTGGACACGGGCAACGCCATGGCGAGGCCCATCAGTAAACTCAGGTAGAACAGCCAACCGGCGGCCTGGAGTAGGCCGTGTTTTAGCCTGTGCATAATCGGAATCCTAAAGTCAGTTGCAAGCCCCAAGCTTCAAGCCCCAAGCGAGGAGCTTTGAACTTGCGGCTTGGAGCTTGAAGCTTGCGGCTGCTTTACCAGCAGATACCTTCGGCGCGGCCAGTGGTGCTGGTGGCCTTGGACATGAAGCCGACCAGGTCGATCACTTGCTTGCCCTGTGGAACTTCCTGCACCAGCGCGCGGAATTTCTCGTCGCGGTTGCCGAGGATGATCACGTCGGAGTTGTTGATCACCGCGTCGAAGTCGGAGTTGAGCAAGGATGAGACGTGAGGGATCTTCGACTCGATGTAGTCCTTGTTGGCGCCGTGAACGCGGGCGTACTCGACGTTGCTGTCGTAGATGCTCAGGTCATAACCCTTGCCGATCAGCATTTCCGCCAGGTCAACCAGCGGGCTTTCGCGCAGGTCGTCGGTGCCGGCTTTGAAGCTCAGACCCAGCAGGGCGACTTTGCGTTTGTCATGGCTGGAAACGATGTCGAAAGCGTTCTGCACCTGGGATTCGTTGCTGCGCATCAGCGAGTTGAGCAACGGGGCTTCCACGTCCAGGGAACCGGCGCGGTAGGTCAGGGCACGCACGTCTTTGGGCAGGCACGAACCGCCGAAGGCGAAGCCCGGGCGCATGTAGTACTGGGACAGGTTGAGGGTCTTGTCCTGGCAGACCACGTCCATCACTTCGCGACCGTCGACGCCGACTGCCTTGGCGATGTTGCCGATTTCGTTGGCGAAGGTGACCTTGGTGGCGTGCCACACGTTGCAGGTGTACTTGATCATCTCGGCGACCGCGATGTCCTTGCGGATGATCGGTGCGTCGAGCTCTTCGTACAGCGATTGCAGAACGTCGCCGGACGCTTTGTCGAATTCGCCGATGACGGTCATTGGCGGCTGGTCGTAGTCGGCGATGGCGGTGCTTTCACGCAGGAACTCAGGGTTCACGGCCACGCCGAAATCAACGCCGGCTTTCTTGCCGGAGCAGTCTTCGAGAATCGGGATGACCACGTTGGCCACGGTACCCGGCAGCACGGTGCTGCGCACCACGATGGTGTGGCGGGTGGTCTTGTCACGCAGGACGAAACCGATTTCGCGGCACACTGCCTCGATGTAGTTCAGCTCCAGGTCGCCGTTCTTTTTGCTCGGCGTGCCCACGCAGATCATCGACAGGTCGGTGTCGCGAATCGCCTCGGCGAAGTTGGTGGTGCCACGCAGGCGACCGGTCTGGATACCCTGGGCCAGAAGTTCGCCCAGGCCAGGTTCAACAATCGGCGATTTGCCGGCATTGATCATGTCGATCTTGTCTTTGGCCACATCGACGCCAACGACGTCATGACCCCGTGCAGACAGGCAACCGGCACATACTGCGCCGACGTAACCCAAACCGAAAATGCTGATGCGCATCGCAATTACCTCTGTATTGATCAAGCCATTAGATGGCCGGAGTTAATGGTGTTCAGCGGTGATAGTGCACTCGCAAGTACGCCGTGCAGGCGCAACGATGCCGTGTGCTGGCATATAAGTTACGAGTGTCTAAATAAATGCACTCAAGGTGTGCGCAACTAGGCCTTGTTGTTATGAATTGCCCTGTTATGCAGCCGATCCTCTTTTCAAAAGATCCAGGTGCAAAGGTCTTGCACGCCTGATCTCAGGCCGAAAGCCCGTGGATCAAGCGGTCTGGTGCTCGGGTGAGCACGTTTGTAGGGGCGCTGCCTTGGCCTTGTAGGGGATAGTCATATCGCGTTATCTCCTGTCCGCTCGCTGTTGTCCAAATCAGTGATTAGTCGGCACAAGTTATTATTACAACTTCGCTACACGAATCGCTTATCTGCGTAAGTTATCTCGTACACGCTCGGCGAGAATCGTTACCGGTGGTATGAGCGGCGCGTTTGGACATAGTTCCAGTCCACTCATCATGAAATCTGAAATTTTTTGAAATATTGAGAAAGATGGCACTGCTCTCAAATTGATAGCACTTGCCGTTTCGCCCTTTATATATAGGCGGATAATTGGGGTGGATAGTTATTTGCCACTACTGTTAAAAAAAGTCAGTGCCACTACGCAAAAAAATCATTGAAGTCGAGTGAAACTAAAGTTAGGAAACTGAGTGGTGAATTTTTGGCGCCATAAAAATGGCGAAATGGCGGGGGAAGGCTGAAGTTAATCAAGGGTCGGCGCACGAAAGTTGTGGAGGTCGTGCGCCGACTGGATGCATCACTCTGGTGCGTGATCGCGCAGGAACACCAGATTGTCCGGTTTGGATTGTTCGGCGCTGTAGCGATAGCCTTGAACGTCGAATTGCTTGAGGGTCGCCGGATCGTTGATGCGTTCTTCGATGACGAAGCGGCTCATCATGCCGCGGGCCTTTTTCGCGTAGAAGCTGATGATCTTGTACTGGCCGTTCTTCAGGTCCTTGAATTCGGTATTGATGATTCGTGCGTTCAAGGCGTTGCGTTTGACCGCCGAGAAGTACTCGTTGGACGCCAGGTTGAGCAGTACGTCATCGCCTTGATCAACCAGGGCTTCGTTCAGCCATTCGCTGATGCGTGTGCCCCAGAAAGCATACAAGTCCTTGCCCCGGGCGTTGGCCAGTTTGGTACCCATTTCCAGGCGATAGGGTTGCATCAGGTCCAGCGGGCGCAGTAGTCCGTACAGTCCGGACAACATGCGCAAATGCCGCTGGGCATAGTCGAAATCGGCTTCGCTGAAGGTTTGCGCATCCAGGCCGGTGTACACGTCGCCCTTGAAGGCCAGCAGCGCCTGCTTGGCGTTTTCCGGGGTGAACGCGGGCGTCCAGCTGCCGAAGCGCGCGGCGTTGAGCCCGCCGATCTTGTCGGAAACGTGCATCAATTCGCTGATCTGCGCCGGGGACAACTCGCGCAATTGCAGGATCAGCTCCTGGGAATGGTCGAGGTACTGCGGCTGGGTGAAGCGCTGGGTCGCCGGCGGTGTTTCATAGTCGAGGGTCTTGGCGGGTGAAATCACCATCAGCATGAAGTCGTCTCCTTTAATCGTGGCGGCGATTCTAGGGGGTTGTCCTCTCTGACTCCAGCTATCGGGGTCATAGGTGATCAATGGTTCACCACAAACCTTGTGGGAGCGGGCTTGCTCGCGAAAGCGGTATTTCAGTCACCACATATATCGACTGATCCACCGCATTCGCGAGCAAGCCCGCTCCCACAGTGGTTCTGTGTTGCTGCGGGAATTGGGAGTGGATCAGCTATAGTGCCGCGCGGGTTTTGTTATGGAGACATCCCATTGCGTATCGCTTTTCTCATCTCGATCTGGCTACTGAGCTTCGGCGCCATCGCGGCACCGGGCGATGTGGCGACGCTCGATCGCAGCACCTGGCCGGAAAAGCTTGGCAACCCGACACTGTTCGATGTGGCGTCGAGGGCCGAGATCCTCATGTTTTCCAGCGTATTGCTGGCCAGCGAGTCGCTGGATGAGCCCGCCCTGGCACAGCACCTGGGGCTGCGCACGATCAATCTGGAGTCGGTCAACCGGGTTCGCCAGCGCATGTGGCAACGGCTGCTGGACAACTACAACTACGCCCAACAGAGTTGCGACCAGGATGCCTCTTTCTGTTTTCTGGTCGAGGACATGCCTACCCTGCGCGAACAGGCCAGCAAGTTCCAGGTCAGTGCAGACAGCTATTACATCAAGTGGGCCGAGCCGAGCCGTGCGTTCCACACCCAGTACCTGGACGAACAGTTGCGCAAGGCTGCGCTGTTCCCGCAAACCAGCAGCGAAGTCGATCGTTTTGGCGACTATGAGCGCACCGGCGACGAGATGCATGACCGGCTGTTTCTGCTGACCTTCGACAGCGCCGCCAACGCCGCGCCGGACAATACGGCCTGGGTCACCGAGTACCTGCGCAAGTCGAACATGAACGGCACGTTCTTCGTTCTCGGCAAGGACATCCAGGCCCGTTTGGCAGAGCATTCGGTGAGTAACCTGCAGTCGACCTACTCGACCCAGTGCATCGGCGTGCAAGGCTGGGAGTTCCGTTCCCACAGCCACTGGCAGGACTGGCAGGACTCGGTGCGCCGCAGCGCCGAACTGGTCAAGAGCAAACTGCCGGAGAACTACGTGCCACTGTTCCGTCCGCCCGATGGTCAGCGCCGTTCCGATGCCGAAGGCTTCTTCAAGGCTCAGGGTTTGCAGGTAGCGCTATGGGACATCGACGCCCAGGACGGCGCCGGCAAACTCAAGGGCAACCAGAGCGCGCAACGGGTGCTGACCTTGATGCTGCTGTGGCGGCATGGGGTGATCAATTTCAATGCGAAGCAGGATGGCGTGAAAACGGCTTTGCCGTGGCTGGTCACGCAAACGGCGCCTGTCGGGATCGGCTGGGAAGATTGCCAGGATGCATTTCGCTGAAAGCGGCGAAAGCCAGTAAACATTGGGTTTATGGCGATTTTGGAAGGGGATTCGTTGCAGGTGGACTTCCGACTTTAAACGGGTGATGGCAGTCCGCCAAGTGTTATTGGTCACTCTGAAAAATAAACTTCAAAAAAGCGTCAAAGTACTTTTTTCTGTCACACGTTTTGGAGTATTACGAAGACAGACCGCCGAAACCTGCAACACAGGTGGCGTCTCCCAAGACCCAGCTTTGTATGCAGTTCACTTGAGTCCCCGCAGGTGAAGTTCGGCGGCCCTTCGAGGCGCAGCACCGTCAAGGTATTGCGTCGACTGGCTCCCACAAAGGTGACCGAGTATGGATGATCACGGACGTAGCTCTTCTTCCAACCAGCCAATCCTTTATGTACTCGATACCAACGTATTGATTCACGATCCAAACGCGCTGCTCAACTTCGAAGAACACCACGTCGCGATCCCGATGACCGTGCTTGAAGAGCTCGACAAGCTCAAGAGCGGGCCTCACAGCGTTGCCGCAGAATGCCGCCAAGCCATCCGGCTGATCGACAAGACACTGGGCGATGCCTCACCCGAGGATGTCGAGCAGGGTGTTCCGATCCAGCGTGGCAAAAGCGGACCCAAGGGTTTGCTGTCAATTCTGATGATCAGGAATGCCGAGCCGAACCTGATTCTGCCCGAGCACCTCAATGACAACAAAATCATCAACCAACTGATCGACCTGCACGCGCGCGACCCGAAGAAGCCCGTGGTGCTGGTCACCAAAGACATCAACATGCGCCTCAAGGCGCGCGCCTGCGGGATCGAGGCCGAGGACTACAGCACCGACCAACTGGTCGACGACGTGTCCTTGCTGCCCAATGGCTACCACAACATGACCGGCTCATTCTGGGACCGCGTAAGCAAGGTCGAAACCCGTCAGGACCACGGCCGCACCTGGCATCAAGTGCAGTTGATCGACAACCTGCCGGCGGTGCACATCAACGAATTCATCATTGATGAGCAGGGCTTTGTCGGCTGGATCAAGGAGATTGAAGAAGACCGTTTGCTGATTCTCGACTTGCACCAGGAACCGCTGCTGCACCAGGAGGCCTGGGGCCTGAAGCCGCGTGATATCTATCAGAGCCTGGCGTTGTACGCCTTGCTCGATCCGGACATCCACCTGGTCAACCTCTCGGGTGCCGCAGGCTCGGGTAAAACCATCCTGGCGCTGGCCGCTGCGATTGAGCAGACCATGGTCAGCAAACGCTATCGCCGCATCATTGCCACCCGTAGCGTGCAGGGCCTGGACCAGGAAATCGGCTTTCTGCCCGGCACCGAAGCAGAAAAAATGGAGCCTTGGCTGGGCGCCATCACCGACAACCTCGAAGCCTTGCACATGGATGACGAAAGCACCCATGGCAGCGTCGACTACATCCTCAGCAAAGTGCCGTTGCAGTTCAAATCCCTCAACTACATCCGGGGTCGCAGCTTCCAGCAGAGCCTGATTTTGATCGACGAATGCCAGAACCTTACGCCGCACCAGATGAAAACCATCATCACCCGTGCCGGCGCCGGTTCCAAAGTGGTGTGCCTGGGCAACCTGGCGCAGATCGATACCCCTTACCTGTCCGCGACCAGCTCCGGGCTGACCTACCTCACTGAACGCTTCAAAGACTTCCCGAACGGGGTGCACATCACCCTGCAAGGGGTGCCGCGCTCGATCCTGGCCGAATACGCCGAATCGCATCTGTAACTTTCCACCGGAACCGGGCGGCTTCACAGCCGCCCGGTTTTTTTGTGCCCGACACAATCTCCCTTGTAGGAGCGAGCCTGCTCGCGATGGTGTGTCAGTCGACACAGCGGTGAATGACACTCCATCGCGAGCAAGCTCGCTCCTACATTTAGGGGATGGTGGTGACCTGATAATCAGGCGTGCGGAAAATTGACCCGCAGGTTTACAATCGATGCTCCTGATCAGGAGTAATCCCGTGCTGACTCATCTCGATTCCCAAGGTCGCGCCAATATGGTCGACGTCACTGAAAAAGCCGTGACGTTCCGTGAGGCGACGGCCCAAGCGCTGGTACGCATGCTGCCCGAGACCCTGCAGATGATCGTCAGCGGCGGTCACCCCAAGGGTGATGTGTTTGCCGTGGCGCGCATTGCCGGCATCCAGGCGGCGAAGAAAACCAGCGATCTGATTCCCCTGTGCCATCCGCTGATGCTGACCGGCGTCAAAGTCGAGCTCAGTGCCGAAGGCGATGACTCGGTGCGTATCGTGGCGCGCTGCAAGCTGTCCGGGCAGACCGGCGTCGAAATGGAAGCCCTGACCGCTGCCAGCGTTGCCGCGCTGACCATCTACGACATGTGTAAGGCCGTGGATCGCGGCATGACCATCGAAAGCGTGCGTCTGCTGGAGAAGGTCGGCGGCAAGAGCGGACATTTCCAGGCGGAGCAGCCATGAACGTGACCGTGAAGTTTTTCGCCCGTTATCGTGAAGCGCTGGGGCTGGACTCGGTGAAGGTCCAAGGCGATTTCGCCACCGTCGACGACGTCCGCGCACTGCTGGCCCAGCGTGACGGTGCCGAGGTATTGAGCGAGCAAAACCTGATGTGCGCCCGCAACGAAGACCTCTGCCAGCTAGACGAGCCGGTGAGCGATGGCGATGAAGTGGCGTTCTTTCCGACCGTGACCGGGGGCTGATCCATGGCGATTCGCGTGCAGTCCACCGCGTTCGATCCGGGGGCCGAAGTCAACGCCATGCACGATGCCAATGTTGGCGTCGGCGCGGTGGTGAGTTTTGTCGGCTACGTGCGCGACTTCAATGACGGCCTCGACGTGGCCGGGATGTTCCTCGAACACTATCCGGGCATGACCGAAAAAGCCCTTGGCAAGATCGCCATCGAGGCCGAACAACGCTGGCCGCTGCTCAAGCTGGAAGTGTTGCACCGCATCGGCGCCCTGGAACCGGGCGAACCGATCGTCTTCGTCGGCGCCGCCAGCGCTCATCGTCAGGCGGCATTCGACGCCTGCGCCTTTGTCATGGATTACCTGAAAACCCGCGCACCGTTCTGGAAGAAAGAAAACACCAGCGACGGGCCGCGTTGGGTCGAGGGCCGTGACAGCGATCATGCGGCGGCGGATCGCTGGAAGCAGTAAATAGCCTGTTGATTCTCGGCGAGTCTTACCGGCCCCTTCGCGAGCAAGCCCGCTCCCACATTCGACCGTGTTCTTCCTGAAAGAACTCGGTTAACTGTGGGAGCGGGCTTGCTCGCGAAGGGGCCATCAAATACACCCAACCCCTACCTGACTCGCCATCCGACCGTCGGATGCGCGCAACCCCGTTTGCCTGATTGACGGCTCATACATAAAAGTCCAAGATGGAATTATAAGTACAAAAAAAGGTTTCCACCCGTTTCAGCTTTTTCTTCTGTCTTGCCAAACCAACAATAACCGCGAGAAAACGAACATGAAGAAGTTCCCCCTCATCACCGGTCTGGCTCTGAGCCTGTTGGCGTGCAGCTCTGTGTTCGCCGCCGAGAAAACCCTGCGTATCGGCATCGAAGCCGCGTATCCACCGTTCGCCTCGAAAACCGACAAGGGCGAAATCGTCGGTTTCGACTATGACATCGGCAACGCCCTGTGCGCGCAGATGAAGGCCAAGTGTGTGTGGGTCGAGGGCGAGTTCGACGGTCTGATTCCTTCCCTGAAGGTGAAGAAAATCGACATGGCGCTGTCGTCCATGACCATCAACGAAGACCGCAAGAAGTCGGTGGACTTCACCCACAAGTACTATTTCACCTCGTCGCGCCTGGTCATGAAGGACGGCGCGGTGGTGGATGACCAGTACGCCAGCCTCAAGGGCAAGACCGTCGGCGTGCAGCGCGCTACCACCACCGACCGTTACGCCACCGAGGTGTTCGAGCCCAAGGGCATCAACGTCAAGCGCTACAGCAACAACGAAGAAATCTACATGGACCTGGCGGCCGGTCGCCTCGACGCGATTTTTGCCGACACCATTCCGCTCAATGACTTTCTGTCGATGCCGCGTGGCCAGGGTTATGCCTTTGTCGGGCCGGAGCTGAAAGATCCGAAATACGTGGGCGAGGGGGCCGGGATTGCCGTGCGCAAGGGCAACACCGAACTGGTCAGCGAGCTGAATACGGCCATTGATGGCATTCGTGCCAGTGGCGAGTACCAGAAGATTTCCGAGAAGTACTTCAAGTCCGACATCTACGGCGATTGATAGTCCGCTTTCGCGAGCAAGCCCGCTCCCACACTGGTTCTGTGTCCGCAGTTCTAATGTGGGAGCGGGCTTGCTCGCGAAGGGGCCCTGTCAGGCAATACAGCTTTCAGCCCTTCAATTCCTTCAAATGCTTGTACACCGTCGCCCGGCCCATGTTCAGCACATTGGCCACGTAGTTCGAGGCGCTTTTGCCCTTGAACGCGCCTTCGGCGTGCAACGCCAGCACCAGCTCACGTTTGTGATCGCGGGTCAGCAGGTTCAGGCTCAGTTGGCGCTCTCGCAGCCAGGCGTGGAGGAAGGTGTTGATCCGCTCCTGCCAGTCATCGCGGAACAGTGCATCCGGTTGCGGGATCAGCTTGGTCGGCGACAGGAACAGATCCAGGGCCGCCTTGGCATTCTCGAACAGCGAAATATTCAGGTTGATGCACAGCACGGCCAGCGGATGCCCCTCGCTGTCGCGCAGGACGGTGCTGAGGCTGCGAATCTTCTGACCATCCCAATTGAGCTTTTCGTACGGCCCGATGTTTCGTTCGTTGACATCGTCGCTGAGCATGTCTTCCAGCGCCGAGTCGTCGCCGATTTCCCGTTTGGACAGGTTGTTGGCGATGTAGTCGACCTTTTGCGTGCGCAGGTCGTGCAGCACCACTTCGGCGTGGGGGAAAAACAACGTGGCGATGGCGTCGGCGATCGCGTGGAAGTTATCCAGGGACGTGTCGTCCAGGGCCGAGTCTTTTTCGGGGGCGTTCATTGGTGGAACTCCAGGCAGCGTCAACGCCCCATCAAAGGGGCGTTGAAAGTGTGCCGTAATCGTGTGGGCGCGTCACCTGAGGATCAGGATCGGCCGAGGCGGGCGGGGGAGAGCATTTCGGCGTTCAGGCCGAAACGGCCGAGCGATTCGGGCAGCGCCGCACCGCGCACCAGTGCCGCGCTGGCCTGGCCCATGGCCGGCGAAGTCTGGATGCCATAACCACCTTGTGCCGCGACCCAGAACAGCCCCGGCACCTGTGGATCGAAACCGGACAGCAGGTCGCCGTCGCTGACGAAGCTGCGCAGGCCGGCCCAGGTCCGGGTCGGGCGGCGAATGGTCAGGGTCGTGGCCTCTTCGATCTGGTAGATGCCCATGGCGATGTCCAGCTCTTCGGGCTGCACATCGTGGGGGTCGACCGGGTCGGCGTTGGCCGGCGAGCCGAGAAACATCCCGGCGTCGGGTTTCATGTAGAAGGATTCGTCGAGGCTGACCAGCATCGGCCAATGGTGGATGTCCACGCCCTCCGGGCCGGCGAAGATGAACGCGGCACGGCGTTTCGGTTGCAGGCCCAGCGGCTGCGCACCGGCCAGTTCGCCAATCTTGTCGGCCCAGGCGCCGGCGGCGTTGATGATGACCGGGGCGCTGAACGTCTGGGTGCCGGTCTGGACCTGCCATACACCTTGGCCGTCACGGCTCAGGCTGACGACTTCGCTGTCGGTATGCACTTCGCCCTGGTTGCGACGAATGCCGCGCAGGTATCCCTGATGCAGGGCATCGGTGTCGATGTCGCTGGCGGTCGGGTCGTAGATGGCACCGTGGACCTTTTCCCGTCGCAGGATCGGCACCAGCGCGCAGGCTTCGTCGACGCCGAGCAATTGCATTTCCGGCACCGTGGTTCTGGCGCTCTGGTACTGCCGGTTCAATTCGTCCGGGTCACCGGTGAGGTCCACGGTCATTTCGCCGCGCGGGGTCAGCAGCGGGTGTTCGCAGAAACCGCTGGGCGGGTTGTCGAAAAAGTCCCGGCTGGCCAGGGTCAGCGCCCGCACTTGTGGGGTGCCATAGGCTGCGGTGTACAGCGCGGCCGAACGGCCGGTGGAGTGATAGGCCGGATGGGATTCGCGTTCGAGCACGATCACGCGGCCGTGCTGCGACAGCCAGAAACCCGTTGAAGCACCGGCAATCCCGCCGCCGATGATGATGAAATCTGCCTGGCTCATGAACGTCTCCTGATAACGCGCGATGCCAATGGTTCGGTACCTTGTAGGAGCGAGCTTGCTCGCGATGGTGTGTCAGTCGACACAGTGGTGCCTGATCCACCATCGCGAGCAAGCTCGCTCCTACAGGGCGGGGGGTTAGTGCTGCAGGCGGTAGATCGCATTGGCCAGCGCAATGTCTTCCAGGCCCAGGCCGATGGAACGGAAGAACACGTGACGGTCGTATTCGGGGCGCTGCACCTTCTCGCTGAGCAGATCAGGCAGGTCGCCGACAATCGCGTTCCTGTCCCAGCCGTGCTGTTCGGCGGCTATAAGCATTTCACCGGCCGAGCCCGGGGTGGTCAGGCGATAGTCGCAAAACACCTGCATGTCGTTGAGGCTCTGCGGTGGCACTTCGTGGGCACGCGGTGCGTTGGTGCTGATGGAGGTGATCAGTGCCGGCTTGCGCAAGCTCGACGGATCGATCACCGGACCGGCGGACGAGGTGCAGAGCATGATCACGTCAGCGTCCTGAACGGCAGCTTCGCGGCTGTCGACGATGTTCAGGCGTGGCTCGATGTTTTTCAGCAGGCTCACGGTTTCGGCATCTTCGCTCAGGCTCGGCGAGTACAGGCTGATGCTCTGCCAGTCGCGCAGGCCTTTCACGTAATGCAGGTGCGCCTGGGCCACTTTGCCGCTGCCGATGATGGCCAGACGATTGGCTGTGAGCGGCGCGAGGGCGTCGACAGCTACGGCAGTGGTGGCCGCAGTGCGTGCGGTGGTCAGTTCTCCGGCATCGCAAAGCAACAGCGGCTGCCCGGTTTGCATCGACATCAGCAGCGTCCACGCCGTCACCAATGGCCCCTGTTCACGGACGATGTATGGCGAAGTCTTGATCCCGTACACGCCGTCTTCGGCCAGCACGCCCAGGTAGTTGATGAAGTCGCCGGCACCGTGCGGGAATTCCACCAGTTGCTGCGCCGGTTGCACCGCTTGCCCTGAGGCCAGGTCGCGGAACAGCTTGCGCAGGATCTGCGGCACATCGACTCGCGCCAGATACTCGCGGGCCTGGGCTTGGGTGATCACTTGGGGCGTGCTGGACATGGTCGGCTCCGGGATTCGAGTTAAACTAATTTGTCCATTATGGACTTTTAGTTCTCTTGGGCAAGCTCCTGTTGAAAAAAACGGGCGAAAAAAAAGCGCAGTCCGTTTCCGGCTGCGCTTGTCTTTTCAGCGTCGCTTAATGAGGACGCTTACGCTCAACCGCCCGCAACAGATGCGTCGGTGGTGTTTCACAGCTGATCTTGCGCCCCAGCTTTTCCTCGATGGACGGTAGCTGGTAGGAGTCGTCTTCACCGGCAAAGCTGATGGACACGCCGTCGGCGCCGGCACGCCCGGTACGACCGATGCGGTGCACGTAGTCGTCCGGCACTTCCGGCAGGGTGAAGTTGATCACGTGGCTGATGCCGTCGATGTGGATGCCGCGACCGGCCACGTCGGTGGCGACCAGCACGCGGATCTTGCCTTCGCGGAAACCTTCCAGGGTCTTGATGCGCTTGTGCTGCGGCACGTCGCCGGACAGTTGCGCGGCGTTGATGCCGTCGCGCACCAGGCGTTCTTCGATGCGTCGCACTTCATCCTTGCGGTTGGCGAAGACGATGACCCGCTCCCAACCGTTGTCGTTGACCAGGTTGTAGAGCAGTTTGTATTTGTCGGCAGCGGCCACCGCGTAGATGTGCTGCTCGACGTTTTCGTTGGCCACGTTCTGCGACTCGATCTCGACGATCGACGGGTCGGTGGTCCATTGCTTGGCCAGGTTCATCACGTCTTCGGTGAAGGTCGCGGAGAACAGCAGCGTCTGACGCTCGGACTTCGGTGGCGTCTGGCGAATGATCTGGCGCACTTGCGGGATGAAGCCCATGTCGAGCATGCGGTCGGCTTCGTCCAGTACCATCACTTCGACCATGTCCAGATGCACGTCGCCGCGCTGGTTGAAGTCCAGCAGGCGGCCCGGCGTGGCCACGAGGATGTCGCAGTGGCGGGCTTCGAGGTGCTTGAGCTGCTTGTCGAAGTCCATGCCGCCGACGAACGTCATGACGTTGAGGCCGGTGTACTTGGTCAGGTCGGCGGCGTCCTTGGCGATCTGCACCACCAGTTCGCGGGTCGGCGCGATGATCAGCGCCCGTGGCTCGCCCATGTAGCGCTCTTTCGGCGGCGGGGTCTGCAGCAACTGGGTGATGATCGAGATCAGGAACGCAGCGGTTTTGCCGGTACCGGTCTGGGCGCGGCCGATGGCGTCTTTGCCCGCGAGGGTGAAGCCCAGCACCTGTGCCTGGATCGGCGTGCAATACGGGAAGCCCAGGTCCTGGATGGCATGCATCAGTTCAGGGGCGAGCTTGAAATCGTGGAAGCGGGTTTTGCCTTCCTGGGGTTCGACGACGAAGTCTTCGAGTTTCCATGGGATGACGGGCGCCTTGGGCTTGGGTTCACGGCGCGGTCTGGCGGGTTTCGGCGTTTCGCTGAGCGGCTGCTCCGGGGCTGTTATCGCCGCAGGCTGGTCAGCTGTTGCGGTCTTCGGATCATGCTTGGGTGCCGCCGTGGCGGTGGCTCGTTCAGACTGAATACCGTCGGTGCGGTGGCCGGGAGCGTGAGACGCAGGGCTGGGAACTGGCGCGAGTTGCTCAGTCTCGCTTTTACCGAACATTTTCTTGAGTGCTTTGAGCACGGTCATCTCATCAATTGGTTAAGGAATGTACGCCGGCCAGTGTAATGCAAGAATCGGGCGCGGCGTAGTGGGATGGATCAAAGGGCGCTTTTAAACAGAAATGCTTAACGCAAGCGCTCGGTGAGCCAGACGCCGATGTCGCGAATTTCTTCGGGTAACACTTCGTGACCCATTGGGTATTCCTGCCATGTCACGGTGACACCATGCTGCTTCAGATACTCGTAAGCGGTACGTCCCATCGAATTTTGCACCACGTCATCGTACTGACCATGCAGTGATAGCACCGGGATGCGTTGCTGGCTTGCCGACAATTCCAGTTCGTCGCTGAAGGTGGGGGCATAAGTAGAGAGGGCAACTACGCCACCCAGTGGTCCCTGCCATTTCAGAAAAGCGGTGTGGAACACCACGGCGCCGCCTTGGGAAAAACCTGCCAGGAAAATCCGCGAGGCGTCTATTCCGCCGGCTCGCTGCGTTTCAACCAGTTCGATGATCCAGTTGGCCGACTCTTCGAGTTGTTCGCGATTGATCGCGCGCGCCGGGCTCATGGCCAATATGTCGTACCAGCTCGGCATTTCGTAACCGCCATTGATGGTCACGGCGCGGCTCGGTGCCTGGGGCAAAACGAAGCGGGTGCTCAGCAGGCTTTCCTGTAGCGCTTCGGCCACCGGCAGGAAGTCATAGCGGTCGGCGCCCAGGCCATGCAGCCAGATGACGCAGGCGTCTGCGGTCTTGACGGGTTCTAGAATCAAGGGGTTGGTCATGGCTGCTCCAATGTTGTGCGTGCGCGCTCATTAAGTGCGTGATCCAAGTGCGCGTCGGGTTGATCCGTTAAGAAAGTGTCGCAAGGTTACAAGTTTTGCTATTGACCTGCAGCTGAACCGCTTCCGCGGGCGGTGTGGTACGGGCTTTGCTATGGCGAAGCTTGTATGAAAAATCCTACGCCTGTCGGTAACACTATCAGGCCAAGGTTGTTAGTGGGATTGAAAAGAATCCGGTGATGGATGTTCGCCAAAGGCCGCTACGGGCTTCGCGAACGTGAAAGGGCTACAGCCCGTTCGGCCGACTGGTGAGAGTGAGCTTTCCATTATGTGGATTTTCTCCTACTAGACTCATAGCTAACGTCTTACGTCGGTTGACCCCAAAACAAGCCAACACGGGTCGACTACGCCTCAAAAGGGTGCGACTGGACTCACGCTCCGACACAACAAGAGCAAAACTGGAGGTTTGAATGAAGATGTTGAAATCCACCCTGGCTATCGTGACTGCAGCCGCGGTACTCGGTGTCAGCGGGTTTGCCCAGGCGGGCGCAACCCTGGATGCAGTGATGAAGAAAGGTTTCGTGCAGTGTGGCGTCAGCGATGGCCTGCCAGGCTTCTCGGTTCCGGATTCCACCGGCAAGATCGTGGGTATCGATGCTGACTACTGCCGCGCAGTAGCGGCTGCTGTCTTCGGCGACGCGACCAAGGTCAAGTTCAGCCAGTTGAACGCCAAGGAGCGCTTCACCGCGCTGCAATCCGGCGAAATCGACATCCTGTCGCGCAACACCACCATGACCAGCTCCCGTGACGCGGGCATGGGCCTGAAGTTTCCAGGCTTCATCACCTACTACGACGGCATCGGCTTCCTGGTAAACAACAAGCTCGGCGTGAAAAGCGCTAAAGAACTTGACGGTGCAACCATCTGCATCCAGGCCGGTACCACTACCGAGCTGAACGTTTCCGACTACTTCCGCGGCAACGGCCTGAAGTACACTCCGATCACCTTCGACACCTCCGACGAAAGCGCCAAGTCGCTGGAATCCGGTCGTTGCGACGTACTGACCTCCGACAAGTCCCAGCTGTTCGCCCAGCGCAGCAAGCTGGCTTCGCCGAAGGACTACGTGGTTCTGCCGGAAACCATTTCCAAGGAACCTCTGGGCCCGGTCGTGCGTAATGGCGACGACGAGTGGCTGGCCATCGTGCGCTGGACTGGCTACGCGATGCTCAACGCTGAAGAAGCCGGCATCACTTCGAAGAACGTCGAAGCCGAAGCCAAGGCCACCAAGAATCCTGACGTTGCCCGTCTGCTGGGTACCGACGGTGAATACGGCAAAGACCTGAAAGTGAAGAAAGACTGGGTCGTGCAGATCATCAAGCAAGTGGGTAACTACGGCGAAGTGTTCGAGAAAAACCTCGGCAAGAGCACTCCGCTGGAAATCGACCGCGGGCTGAACGCTCTGTGGAACGCTGGCGGCATTCAATACGCACCACCAGTGCGCTGATGGTTCTATCACCCGGTGGGCCAACCGCCGGGTGATGTTCTGTTCCATTATTTCCGGGGCACTTCATGCAAAATTCAATCGGCGCACCAAAGCAGAGGCTCAGCCTCAGCGATCCACGAGTGCGTGCGTGGGTATTCCAGATCATCACGATTATCGGGGTGGTCTCGTTAGGCTGGTTTCTGTTCGACAACACGCAAACCAACCTTCAGCACCGGGGCATTACCTCCGGTTTCGACTTTCTGGAGCGCAGTGCCGGTTTCGGCATCGCTCAGCACCTGATCGACTACACCGAAGCGGACACTTACGCCCGGGTGTTTGTCATCGGCCTGCTCAACACCTTGCTGGTGACCTTCATCGGCGTGATCCTGGCGACGATCCTCGGCTTCATCGTCGGTGTGGCGCGGCTGTCGAAGAATTGGATCATCGCCAAGCTGGCGACGGTGTACGTGGAAGTCTTCCGCAACATTCCGCCATTGCTGCAGATCCTGTTCTGGTACTTCGCGGTGTTCCTGACCATGCCGGGGCCGCGCAACAGCCATAACTTCGGCGACACCTTCTTCGTCAGCGCCCGCGGCCTGAACATGCCCGCTGCGCTGATGGCCGATGGTTTCTGGCCGTTCGTGGCCAGCGTCGTGGTGGCCATCGTCGCCATCGTGCTGATGAGCCGCTGGGCCACCAAGCGCTTCGAAGAGACGGGTGTACCGTTCCACAAGTTCTGGGTCGGCCTGGCGCTGTTCCTGGTGATCCCGGCCTTGTGCGCGCTGATCTTCGGCGCACCCTTGCATTGGGAAATGCCAAAGCTGCAAGGCTTCAACTTCGTCGGTGGCTGGGTACTGATCCCGGAACTGCTGGCCTTGACCCTGGCGCTGACGGTGTACACCGCCGCGTTCATCGCCGAGATCGTGCGTTCGGGCATCAAGTCGGTCAGCCATGGCCAGACCGAGGCGGCGCATTCCCTCGGCCTGCGCAACGGTCCGACTCTGCGCAAGGTGATCATCCCGCAAGCCCTGCGCGTGATCATTCCACCGCTGACCAGCCAATACCTGAACCTGGCGAAGAACTCCTCGCTGGCGGCCGGTATCGGTTATCCGGAAATGGTCTCGCTGTTCGCCGGCACCGTGCTCAACCAGACCGGCCAGGCGATCGAGGTGATTGCCATCACCATGAGCGTGTACCTGGCGATCAGTATCAGCATTTCCCTGCTGATGAACTGGTACAACAAGCGCATTGCGCTGATCGAGCGGTAAGGAAAAGCGCATGAGTACTCATACTTTCAAACCTGACATGCCACCTCCTCACAGCAGCATCGGTGTGGTGGCGTGGATGCGCGCAAACATGTTCTCCAGCTGGCTCAACACCCTGCTGACCCTGTTTGCGTTCTACCTCATCTACCTGGTGGTGCCGCCGATCCTGCACTGGGCCATCCTCGACGCCAACTGGGTGGGCACGACCCGCGCCGACTGCACCAAGGAGGGCGCCTGCTGGGTGTTCATCCAGCAGCGTTTCGGCCAGTTCATGTACGGCTATTACCCGCCGGAACTGCGCTGGCGCGTGGACCTGACGGTGTGGTTGGCGATTGTCGGCGTGGCGCCGTTGTTCATCTCGCGCTTTCACCATAAAGCGGTGTACGGGCTGGGCTTCCTGGTGCTGTACCCGATCTTTGCCTACTTCCTGTTGCATGGCGGCATCTTCGGCCTGACCAACATCGCGACCAGCCAATGGGGTGGCCTGATGCTGACCCTGGTGATCGCGACCGTCGGCATCGCCGGTGCGCTGCCGTTGGGGATTGTCCTGGCCCTGGGCCGTCGTTCGAACTTGCCGGCGATTCGCGTGGTCTGCGTGACCTTCATCGAGTTCTGGCGCGGCGTGCCGTTGATCACGGTGCTGTTCATGTCCTCGGTGATGCTGCCGCTGTTCCTGCCTGAAGGCATGAACTTCGACAAACTGCTGCGGGCCCTGATCGGCGTGATCCTGTTCCAGTCGGCCTATGTGGCCGAAGTGGTGCGTGGTGGTCTGCAAGCGATTCCCAAGGGGCAGTACGAAGCGGCCGCGGCGATGGGCCTGGGCTACTGGCGCAGCATGGGCCTGGTGATTCTGCCGCAAGCCTTGAAGCTGGTGATCCCCGGCATCGTCAACACCTTCATCGCGCTGTTCAAGGACACCAGCCTGGTGATCATCATCGGCCTGTTCGACCTGCTCAACAGCGTCAAGCAAGCCGCCGCCGACCCGAAATGGCTGGGCATGGCCACCGAAGGCTATGTGTTCGCCGCCCTGGTGTTCTGGATTTTCTGTTTTGGTATGTCGCGCTATTCCATGCATCTGGAACGCAAGCTCGACACTGGCCACAAGCGCTGAAGCGCCGTACCTAATTTAGGAAGTTCTTTTATGAGCGAAGCAATCAAACAGCCTGTGGGCCCTGAAGGCATTATTCAGATGCAGGGCGTGAACAAGTGGTACGGCCAGTTCCACGTGTTGAAAGACATCAACCTCAACGTCAGGCAGGGCGAGCGTATTGTCCTGTGCGGGCCGTCGGGTTCGGGCAAATCCACCACCATCCGCTGCCTCAACCGCCTGGAAGAACACCAGCAGGGCCGCATCGTGGTCGATGGCACGGAACTGACCAACGACCTCAAGCAGATCGAAGCGATCCGCCGTGAAGTCGGCATGGTGTTCCAGCACTTCAACCTGTTCCCGCACCTGACCATTTTGCAGAACTGCACCCTGGCGCCGATGTGGGTGCGCAAGATGCCCAAGCGCAAGGCAGAGGAAATCGCCATGCACTACCTGGAGCGCGTACGCATTCCGGAGCAGGCGCATAAATACCCGGGGCAACTGTCCGGCGGTCAGCAACAGCGTGTGGCGATTGCCCGCGCGCTGTGCATGAAACCGAAAATCATGCTGTTCGACGAACCGACCTCGGCACTCGACCCGGAGATGGTGAAGGAAGTGCTCGACACCATGATCGGCCTGGCCGAAGACGGCATGACCATGCTTTGCGTAACCCACGAAATGGGCTTCGCTCGCACCGTGGCCAACCGCGTGATCTTCATGGACAAGGGCGAAATCGTCGAACAGGCCGCGCCGAACGACTTCTTCGACCATCCGCAGAATGAGCGCACCAAGTTGTTCCTGAGCCAGATCCTGCATTGATCGAACCCAGGCACTGAAATAAACCCGGACATGTTCCGGGTTTTTTTTTGCCTGTAGGAGCGAGCTGGCTCGCGATGGACGTCAACGATAACGCTGGTTGGCAGGTACCCCGCGGTGCTCTCGAGTCCATCGCGAGCAAGCTCGCTCCTACAGAGGCATTGCCCTCGTGGAACATGTTGACTACCATGTCAGAAAATTCATCCTATGATTGGATGAGAGGGCGAATTCCGTGTCAGAAATCTCTCCATTGGTAAAACGATCCCTGGTCGATCAGGCTCTGGACCAGCTGCGCCTGCGGATCAACCAGGGCGTTTGGGCTGTGGGCCAGCGTTTGCCCACCGAACCTGAGTTGTCCGCCGAGCTGGGCATCAGCCGCAACACTGTGCGCGAAGCCATGCGCGTGTTGGCGTTTTCCGGGTTGATCGAGATCCGCCAGGGCGACGGCAGTTACCTGCGGGCGGTGGTCGATCCGCTCGATACCTTGAAGGCGCTGTCCCGCTGCTCCCCTGAGCAGGCCCGGGAAACCCGGCACATCCTTGAAGTCGAGGCTATCGGCCTGGCAGCCATGCGCCGCACCGATGAAGACCTGGTGGCATTGCGCGAGGCGCTGGGTGTCAGCGGCAGCCACTACCACGGCGATCTCGATACCTACATCGCCTGCGACCTGGTGTTTCACCGTCGATTGGTGGACGCCGCGCATAACCCAACCCTCAGCGAGCTGTATCGCTATTTCTCCAGCATCGTCGGCGCGCAGTTGCGCCAGACCCTGAGCATCGCCCCGCGCCGCCAGGAAGTGTTCGACCTGCACATCGAGTTGCTCGATGCCGTCGAACAACGCGACCCGGAACGGGCCAAAGCCCTGTCGAGGCAGTTGATCAATGAACCTTGAAACCGAGAAGTCCATGCATCGTGGTGATTTATCCACAGCCCAAAAACGTTCGGCAGAGCTGGAAGAGCTGCTGATCGACGCCGAGGCCGATGACGAACAGGCCCAGCAAGCTCACCCGGTCCTGCGTCGGCCGTGGCTGTTGCTACTGGGCCTGATTCTGGTGGCGCTGAACCTGCGCCCGGCGCTGTCGAGCATGGCGCCGATGCTCAGCGAGGTCTCGAAGGCCCTCGGCTTGTCGGCGTCCACGGCGGGATTGCTGACCACGCTGCCGGTGCTTTGCCTTGGCCTGTTTGCGCCACTGGCGCCGCTGCTGGCGCGTCGCTTCGGTGCCGAGCGGGTCGTGTTGGGTATTCTTCTGACCCTGGCTGGCGGGATCATCCTGCGCAGTTCGTTCGGCGAGATCGGCCTGTTTGCCGGAAGCGTGCTCGCCGGTGCCAGCATCGGCGTGATCGGCGTGTTGTTGCCAGGCATCGTCAAGCGCGATTTCCCGAAACAGGCCGGGACCATGACCGGCGTCTACACCATGGCCCTGTGCCTGGGGGCGGCGATGGCGGCGGGTGCGACCGTGCCCCTCAGTGAGCATTTCGACAAGAGCTGGGCGCTGGGTCTTGGTTTTTGGGTTATCCCCGCGTTGGCGGCGGCCGTGTTCTGGCTGCCGCAAGTCGGCCAGAAACACGGCGCGCACAACGTCGCCTATCGCGTTCGCGGTTTGCTGCGTGACCCGCTGGCCTGGCAAGTGACCTTGTACATGGGCCTGCAATCGTCCCTGGCCTACATCGTGTTCGGCTGGTTGCCATCGATTCTGATCGGGCGCGGCCTGACCCCGACCCAGGCCGGGCTGGTGCTGTCGGGCTCGGTGATCGTGCAACTGGTCAGCTCGCTCGCGGCCCCCTGGCTGGCGACCCGTGGCAAGGACCAGCGGCTGGCAATTGTGATCGTGATGGTGCTGACCCTCGGCGGCCTGTTCGGCTGCCTGTATGCGCCGACCGATGGCTTGTGGGGCTGGGCAATTGTGCTGGGGCTGGGGCAGGGCGCCACGTTCAGCCTGGCATTGACGCTGATCGTGCTGCGCTCGCGGGATTCCCACGTCGCCGCGAACCTGTCGAGCATGGCCCAGGGCTTCGGTTACACCCTGGCGTCCATGGGGCCGTTCGCGGTCGGCATCGTGCATGACTGGACCGGTGGCTGGACGGCTGTGGGCTGGATCTTCGGCGTCATCGGCCTGGGTGCGATCATCGCCGGCCTCGGTGCCGGGCGGGCGCTGTATGTGCAGGTCGAAAGCGAAAAGGCATGAGGGTGAAGGGCATCCATCCCTCACGGTCCGGGACAGCGTCGTGACATCCGGAACCGGTAGATGCCGAACCCTTCGGTCGCAGTCGCACCGAAGGGTTCGGCGTTGCAGGCCTACAGGTATACCACTTCGAAGGTTACCGAACCATCGAGGGTGAAGTCGTCGATCAGGGTGAGGCTGTCGGTAGGATGGATCACGGTTTTTATCCGCAGATCCATCGTCGCGTTGTTCACCATGATCGGTTTGGTGTGGTCAGTGGTGGAGCTGACCGACCACAGTTCATCACGGAAAATTTCTGAGGCGCTCTTCCAGGTTCTCCCCTCATCCATTGAGTAGATCGCTTGGGCGCTCGCCCCATCCGCCAGTGTTTGGGTGATATTCAGGAAAAAATACCCCGGTTTTTCACCTGCGGGCGTCAATCTCATTCCAAAGTAGGTGTAATTCGCAATATCCAGATAGGGATGATTGTCGATGACCCTCAGTGCGACCAGTCTCGGCGCCCCACATGTGAGGTTCAATTGAAGGTCGCGATCTGCTAATTCAGTGGGCTCAGTGGTGTTCAGATTTTTGACCAGGAGCTTGCCGTAGTCCACTACACCGCCGCCGGAAAAACCAGGAGTGCAGGCTTGCGGGGTGATGGTGCCGGTAACAGTCAGGTCAGTCGAAGACGCAAGGGCATAAGGCGCGAGGCTGATCAGAGCGGTTGCGGAGAGTGCTGTGAAGTAATGTTTCATTCTTTTCCTTTTTCGGGGTTTTCCCTGGTTGTACCCGGGCACGTGATGGCCTCCAGTTCGTCAGGGGTGGGTGTTACAGGTAAACGATTTCGATCGTGCCCGAGCCGTCGAGGTGGACGGCGCTGCTCAGATCCAGGTTTTCGGTGGGGGCGATGACCGCCTCGACCGTGACGGCGGCGCTGAGGTTCTGGATCGCGACAGGGCCCGAGGTGCTGCCGGCGAGGTCGGTGAACCCCAGGTAGCTGTTTTGGGCGAGTGGAATCGGGCTCGTGCTGGCCGTGCTCCAGGCCGTGCCACCGGTGGTGGAGTCGGTTCGAAACAGCCGCGCATAGCTGTCGGCGCTGGCGCTGCCCGGGTCGAGGGTCAGCGAATACAGGCCGATTTTGTTGTTGCGGCCGTCCACGTCCAGGCCGTAGTAAATTTCGCTGTTCACCGTCGCCGAACCGGTGCGGTTGTCGTGCATGCGCAGGGCGAAATGCGTCGGTGCATCGCAGCCGACCTGCAGGTTCAACCCCTTGGGCGGCAGGCGGGTGCTTTTATCGGTGTTCAGATCGTTTTTGGACATTCGGCCAAAATCCACCAGGCCACCGTTTGACAGGTTCACGTTGCATGCCCCAGGGGCGAAGCTGGCACGCAGGGCGATTTCCCTGGAGCGTCCGGCGGCGACCGCATCGAGCAGACCCGTGGCCTCCCAGACCACCGCGTCGCGCACTTGTGATGCCTGCTCTTGGGCCCAGGCCGTCAATTCAAGCTGTGCCGAAAAGCTCTGCCCCTTGGCAACTGCACCGGCTCGCACCGGGACGATTGCCTGCTCCGGCCGCCACAGCAGGCTCGACGCTGTGGCTTCCGGCGTCTGACCGGTGGCGGAGATCAGCCCCAGGTCGACTGACTGCCCATCGAGTACCGCATGGCTTGCGCGCACAGCGTAGCTGCCCCGGTCGGCCAGGCGAAAACGTTCGGCGGTCGCGGCCATGGCGCGATAGAACACGGTCATGTCAGTGGGTTGTGAGCAGCTCAGGGTCAGGCTCACGCGGCGTTCGCCCAGCGTACGTTCAGGCAGGCTGTCGGCGCGGATCGCACGGTTCATCAAGCCGTAATCGAGTACCGGCTGGCTCACGCTGAGCTGACAGTCGTTGGCGAAGGCCCAGGCGTGCGGTGCCATTGTGCTCAGCGACAGAGCGCCAAGGGTCAGAAACAAGGGGCGGGACAGGTTCATGCGGTCATCCTCAAAGCGCTCGGCACTGGGCGGCGGCGGTTTCGTAGTACGCGTCGGTATCGGCTTTGGCCGGCAGCTCGAAGCTCAATTGGCAGCGGTCCATGCCCGGTGCAGTGATCCACAGGGTCGGGCTGTCCAGTACGTTCGGCAGGAACACCACGCCGCCTTCCTGGGCGAGCGTGACGAACTCGCCGTCTTCGGTATTCACCGTGGCGCCACGGGGCAGTGGCGCACCGTTGGCGGTGGTGACCTTGAGCAACGCACGGCGGGTCTGGGTGATGCCGAAGTCGATTTTGTCGACGGCGCCGCGCCCGGCGGAGACCACCGCCAGCCCATTGTTGATATCGAGGTTGCGCGGCAGCGAACGGGTGTCGACTTCCACTGCGCTGCGACCATAGGCCGTCAGTTGTGACACCACCGCGTTGCCTTTGCTGTCGGTCCAGACCGGACCACTCGGGGTCGAGACCTTGATCGAATCGGCATCGCCGACCGACACCAGTGCAAAGGTTTCGCGCACTGGGTAGGGCGTGAACGTCACGCCGTCACCGTGCAACACGGCACCCCCGCGCGCGCCCGCCTGATAACTCGAACGCTCGGCATCGGAGCGGGTGTAGTTCAGGTCCAGCTGGCTGTAGCGCGGCAACAGCGAAACACCGGCGGAGGTCTGCACTTGCTTGTCACGCGTGTCGTGTTCGACGCCGACCCGGTAGCTCAGTTGATCGTTGACCTGTTCGCTCAGGCCGACGCCGCTGCGGTATTCACCGCCGGCATTGCGCACCCAGGTGCGCGCCCGGCGGGTTTCACCCAGCGGAATGCTCAGGTTCAGATACACGCTGTCATCACTGCTCTGGGTACCGCTGACTTGCCATTGCGCCGAGGCCGAAACCGAGACGCCGCCGATATTGGTGCCCCACGAGAGCAGCGCGCGGTTGCTGCTTTGCCCGTCGAACGAGGTCGAACGGCTGACACTGCCGCTGAAAGCGCCCAGCCCCGGCGGGGACCAGCTCAGCCCCAGCGTTTGCTGGTCGCGATTACGGGAGTGGCTGCGCTCGGACTCGATTGCGGCCACGGCTTCCGACAGATCGCTGTATCCGAACGTGCGGTGCGAGGTGCTGGCATTCACCGACCACTGTTCACCCACGCGTTGCGATATGCCCAGATCCGCCTGAACACCTTTTGCAGGTTTCCCGGCGCGGATATCGGAGGCTTGCAGGGTGGTCTGGATCTGCGTGTTCTTGCCGGGCTGCAAGCCCAGGCCGGCACCCGCGGCGAGGTAGTCGGTGGCACCAGTGGCGCCGGCACTCAATTGCATCAGCGGGCTCAGTGCGCCGGTCCAGCCACCGCTGACCACCCAAGGGTCGTTGCCCTGGGTGTCGCCGGTGTTGCGTACCTGGCCGGCGGCCAGGGAAAAACCGGGGGCGGGCAAGCCGACCCCGAGCAGGGCCGCGGGGATGGTAAAGCGCTGCTCGCTGCCATCGGTTTCCTTGACCGTGACTTCAACGTCGGAACGATTGTCGAGACGGCGCACGTCGTTTAATGAGAACGGGCCGGCCGGTACCACCGTCGAGTGGATCAACGAGCCGTTCTGGCGGACTTCCACCTGAGCCTGGCTCCTGGCAATGCCTTCGATGGGCGAGCCTTGGCCTTCGCTTTGCAATGCCTGTTCGGTCATCAACTGCACGCCAGTGATCTGCGCCCCGGCCAGTACCGGGTTATAGAGGCTGATCTGGCCTGCCTGCAGCACCGTTTCCTGGCTGGCAAACGTCCGCTGGGCGTAGGCCGCCAGATGTGTGGTGGTCGACACGTCGTTTTGCCAGGTCTGCACCTGGCGGCTGCGCACGATCCAGTCCCCGGCGTTGAAGCCCAGCTCGGTGTTGGCCGACAGGTAGCGACTCGACTGGCCAGCGTTATCGCTGAACAGGCTGTTGACGTCGTAATTGAGCAAGGCGGCGAAGCCACCGGTTTGATAACCCGTGAAGTCCCGGGCCGTCGGCCGTATGGCGTCGGTAGGGGCGATCAGCTTAACACTGAGGTTTGCCGGGTCCTGTTCGATGGTCATCTGCGGCCAGGTGCCGAGCGCATCGAAACAGCGCTGGCCGTCGGCCGGTGCAGCCGGTTCAACCAGGTTGGCGGCGTCGAGCAGGGCACGGTCAAAGCACAGCTCACCTTCGTGGTTGAACGCCGCATCCACCCGTCCACGGGGCTGGCCGTTAACGATGAGGGTGATCGGGTGCTTGCCGGCGCTGAAGCGCGGAGCCTGCAGCAATGAGGTTGCCAAAGCCGGGTCGATGCCGCGTTGCGTCAACATTTTCTGGTCGAACGAGGTCAGCAATGCCGCGCCGCTGAGGTCTTCGGCACGGGCATCGAGCAACAGCAGCGCGTTACTCAGCAGCGCCACGGTACTGGCGCGTAGCGTCGACAGACGAGCGTTTACAGCCTGCTTTTCAGGCATGGCTTCGCCATCACGGTATTTGGATACGGTGTTCATGGAGTTCACTGAGTCATTGCCGCTGTGCTGGCTTGATCCACTGCCGCCGCTGGCTTGCGTCGGGGACGGTAACGACCGTCATCCCGAAAGTTCACGCCCACTCTTCCCTGGGGGCGCTGGTTCTACGGTGGTTCAGGGCTTGAGCGGTGCCTCGAACGGCGGCGCTGCGAAGCCATACACCGTGGCCGGCTGGATGCGCACCTGTTTGGCGGTCTGGGTCGATACCGCGACGCTGAGCTTCTCGCCCGGCAACACGTAGGCCTTTGGCAACATCGCATTGCCCGAAGGCAGCAGTTGTACCTCCTGGGCCAGCCGTACGACGTAAGGCGTATCGTTGCTGACGGTCAGTTGGCCGTTGTTCAACGACCATTGCAGGTCGGTCCATGGCGTGCGATTGGGCTTGAGGCCCTTGGGGTGCAGAATCACCGGCAGGTTCTGGCGCACCGTCACACCCACGCGGGCGCTCCCGGCTTCGGCGCCGGCTTTGCCTTGAGGGATGCCTTCAAAGATCACCCTCTTCAGGCGCTGGGTCACCAGGGGCTTTTCCGATTGCAGGATGAAACGGATCAACTGGCTTTTCGAGGCTTCGACCCGGGCCAGCGGCGGGGTCACGAACACCAGTTGCTCGGTGTCTTCGGGGATGTCTTCCAGGGTGATGTGCAACAGGGCCAGGTTGGCATCGGTGTTGGTCACGGTCACGGAGGCTTCGCCGTCGGCCTCGTTGACGATCACCACGGAGGTGTCGGGGACCATGCCGTCAGCCTGGGCCTGGGCGGCAATCAGCAGCACAAAGCCGCCAAAGCCGATGTAGATCAAATGATGTGCAAACTTGAAAATCTTCTTCATGACGTGTCTCGTTGATTGATCAAGCCGTTGACCGCCAGGCATGTGCGCTGAGCGGTGGAAACAGGGGGGCGCAGGCGATCAGCAGCGCTGTCGCGAGGGCAGGGTGGTGAATGTTCACTGGGCTTTTCTTAATGGTTTATTGGGCAACTAACGGCAGGTTCGTTGCCCGGTATTGAGTTGAGTTACAGGTAGACGATTTGCAGGGTGGCCGAGCCGTCGATTTGTGCTTCGTCGGTCAGGGTGAGGTTTTGGGTTGGGGCAATGAAAGGGGAAACGCGCAGATCCACTCTGACATCCTGCAGGGGGTGGGGAACTCTGATTCCGGTGCTGTCGCCAAAGGCAACCAAATAGCCCGGATAAATAGCGGTGTTTCCATCAGTCCATGACACCCCGCCATCGCTCGATTGCAGTATTGCCGATGGAGTGTCTGCAATAACGTTCATAAAATTCAAGACGTACTCCCCGAGCCTCTCATCTCCGTTGATAAAACCCAGCCCGTAGCGGACGGGAGAGGTCGAGGACTCCGCCCTGTTATCAACTGGCATAATCGCAAACAGGGTTTCCGCATCGCAATTCACGGTAAGTTGAAGAGTTTTTTGCCCGAGTGGGGTGGCAGCATCTGGCTTCAGGTCCTTGGCAGCTATTTTCCCGTAATCAAACACGCCACCGCCGGCAAGACTCGGCGTGCAGGCAGCAGGGGTGATGGTGCCGGTGACGGTCAGGTCAGTGCTGGAGGCGGCGAAGGCGGAAGTGGCAGCGCCAAGCAACAAGGCAGTACCCAGTATCGTCAGTTGTTTGTTCATGGTCGTGTGCTCCTCTCGATGAGCGTTTTCAGGTTGATGGCCAAGGCTGCGGGATGTTGGGTATCGGGCTGCTCAAGGGCGACGCAATGTATCCATCGAGGTGAGGATAAGAAATGCAACAAATACGAAAGCGTCGGTTGGCGTACGAATAAGTGTTGTGGGCTACGTAAGCTTTTGGCTATTCAGGCATGAAATTTCCCTGATTTCGTAGGGCTATTTGTTTTGCTCTGTGGGACTAATCTTTTTGTTTTCGGAGTAATGCCCTGGGGGCTTGAAGGCTCTGAAACTGCTTGGAGCAAGGGTTGTTTCTGGGAGTTGTGGTGGCTATAAAACAGGGCTACTTTCATGGCATGCAGTCATGTAGGAAAAGTCCCTCAATGCGAGTCGTAATTGCTGACGATCATTCTGTTGTTCGCGTAGGAATGCGGATGCTCATCAATGCCAGCAGACAATGCGAAATTGTCGGAGAGGCCGATGGCGTAGACGACCTGATGAATGTGCTTTCAAACACCCCCTGTGATCTGTTGATCACCGATTTTTCCATGCCGGGCGGGCAGCAGGTCGATGGCCTGACAATGTTGAATACCCTGCGCCGTCTATACCCGGCAATGCCGGTGATTCTGCTGACAATGTTTACCAGCGTGGCCACCGCGAGGGCGGCGCTGGCTCAAGGGGCGATGGGCATTGTCGCGAAAAACACCTCGGTGTCCGAGCTGCCGGCGGCAATCAATGCGGTGGGGCTGGGGCGGCGATACATCAGTGAGCCCCTGCGCGAACTGCTGGACAACGCGGACCGTCAGCTGGAGGAATCGCCACTGTCGGTCAAGGAATTGGAGGTGTCAGAATGTTGGCCAACGGCATGACCGTCAGCGAAATCGCCCACCAGGTTAAACGCAGTGTGTCGACTATCAGTAAACAGAAAAACATGGCCATGCTCCGCCTGGGCATCAGTACTGACGTCGAGCTTTTTGCCTATGCCCGCGACAGCGGTATGGCCCACTAACCGCATTGATCACCCGGTTCTACCAAGCGTTTTAACGTCTCGATGCCGGTGACATGTAGCGCATTGCGTCTTCCGTAACGGCAAGATTGGCGAGCATAGCGACAGTTTCAATCTGTGGAAGTGGTCGCGTCAGGCGCTGGGTTTCAAAGGCCTGTTGCCGGGGTGGACGCCAGCCGCTGATAAGATCGCGGCTTGCTGCCTGACCCGCTGGCCTGGCAAGTGACCTTGTAGCTTGTGGGGCTGGATCTTCGGCGTCATTGGCCTGGGTGCGATCATCGCCGGCCTCGGTGCCGGGCGGGCGCTGTGTGTGCAGGTCAGCAGTGAGAAAATCCAGCCATGATTGGAATCTATAAATAGACAAGTTCCAGGGTTGCCGAGCCATCAATGAACACGTCTTCACTCAAGTCCAGCGTCGAGGTCGGTGCGATGACCGCTTGCAGGGTGATCCGGCTGGACAAGTTCCGGATTGCAATGGGCCCTGCGGTGCTGGCGGGTACATCGGTGAAACCCAGATAACTTCGCGCAGCGATCGGTATGGGGGTTGACCGGGATGCACTCCATGCCCGCCCTCCGGTGGTGGAGTCGGTTCGATACACTTGAGGCAGAGCGTCCACTACGGTGTTGACGGGATCGAAACGCAGCGAATACAAGCCAATCCTGTTGCCGCTGCCGTCGAACTTCAGACCGTAATAGATTTCACTGTTGGTGATGGCCGAGCCTTCTCGATTGTCCCGCATGATCAATGCAAAACGCGCAGGCAAATTGCAGTGAATGCTGAAGTCGAGTGTCTCGTCGCGAAGTTGCGTGCGTTTGTCGACGTTCAGCTCCTGCCGGGAGATTTTTCCGAAATCGACAAGGCCGTTGTTGGAAAATGACGGGGTGCAAGCGATTGGCGTCAGGGTGCCGTTGATCGTCAGCTCAACGACTGACGCCGCATGGGCGCAAATTGTCGTACTCAACAACAGCGCCGTTGCCAGGTTGATGGGGATAGGCTTCAACGATAAAATCCTTTTTTTCAGTGGGCCGTAATGGTGCTGAACCGCGGACGGTCCAGCACCTTGTTCCTTACAGGTACTTCACTTCAAGGGTCGCGGAACCGTCGATGTCGATTTCGTCGGTCAGGTCAAGCGAATCAGCGCGGGCGATGTAGGAATCGATCGCGAAGTCGATAGTGACGTTCTGTGCATTGGCCGGGTCCGTTTCGCCGAGTGCTGCCACGGACAAGAGGTAACCAGGTTTTGCCGAATCTGCTTTCGCCCAGGTTGTTCCATCGTCGGCTGACTCGATCGGGTCCAGCTCGGTTGCACCGTCCATGACCGTAATGACCCTGGGGTGATAGAAGCCCAGCTCTTCGCCTTCATTTCCCAAGCCAAGGCCGAACGAACCGGTAAGGCCCGTATTGGGATTATTGTCAATTGGATTCACTGCGAACTTCGTTGCTGCATCGCAGGTCACGGTCAATTGAAGTGGATCAGTGCTGACCAGGGTGTTCTGATCCGGTAAAAGGTCTCCTGCCGAGATTTTGCCCAGATCAATGACACCACCGCTGGAGAGGGTCGGCGTGCAAGCGACTGGCGTGATGAGGCCTGTAACCGTCAGGTCAGTGCTCGACACTGCGAGCGCAAAAGGAGCCGCGCTGATCAGTGCCGTTGTGGCGAGTGCTGCGAAGTACTTTTTCATGGGTGAAACTCCTTGCTACTGTTGTTGACCTTGAATGCCCCGGGGCACGTCATTGCACCTCGGGTTCAACAAGGCAGGGTGGGTGTTACGGGTAAAGCATTTCGATCGTCGCCGAGCCATCGAGGTGAACGGCGCCGCTCAGGTCCAGGCTCGCGGTGGGAGCAATGACGGCATCGACCGTCACTGTGGTCGTGAGATTCTGGATCGAGGCCGGCCCTGCGCTGCTGCCGGCATTGTTGGTGAAGCCCAGGTAGCTTTTCCGGGCGATCGGTATGGGGTTCGAGCTGGAGGTGCTCCAGGCCACGCCCTGGGTGGTGGAGTCGGTTCGATACACGCGGGCAAAGCTGTCCGCACTGGCATTGGCGGGGTCGACATTCAGTGAGTACAGGCCAATCTTGTTGCTGCGGTTATCCACACCCAGCCCGTAGTAAATCTCGCTGTTGACCGTCGCCGTGCCTGAGCGGTTGTCATGCATGACCAGGGCAAATTGCGTCGGGGCGTCGCAGCCAACCTGCAGGGTCAAATCCCTGGGAGGCAATCGGGTGCCTTTGTCGGGGTTGAGGTCGTTTATCGATAACCGACCGAAATCCACCAGGCCGCCATTGGACAGTTCCACCTTGCACGCGGCGGGCGCAAAGCTGGCGCGCAGGGTTATCTCCCTTGAATGGCCCGTAGCGACTGCGTCGAACAGACCGGTGGTTTCCCAGACAATGGCATCGCGTACCTGCAACGCTTTTTCCGGAGCCCAGGCTGTCAGTTTCAGTTGCGCCGAAAGACTTTGACCTTGCACCGCCACGCCGCCCCGAACCGGAACGATTGCCTGCTGCGGTCGCCAAAGCAGGCTCGAAGCGGTTTCTTCGGGTACCTGGTCGATGGCGGAAATCAGGCCCAGGTCCACCGGTTGCCCATCGAGTACGGCGTCACCCATGCGCACTGCATAGCTACCGCGTTCAGCAAAGCGGAAGCGCTCGGCGGTCGCGGCCATGGCGCGGTAGAACAGGGTCATGTCGGTGGAATGCGGGCAGTTCAGGTTCAGACTCAGGCGGCGCTCGCCCAGGGTTCGCTCTGCGGGGGCATCGCCGCGTATTGCCCGATTCATCAAGCCGTAATCGAGCACCGGCTGACTCAGGGTGAGCAGGCATTCATCGGCGAGCGCCCAGGCCTGAGGCGCAAGTCCGCTCAACATCAGGGTGCCGAGTGTTAACCGTAAAGGGTGGGACAGCTTCATGGGGGCATCCTTAAAGTGTTCGGCACTGGGCGGTGGCGGTCTCGTAATACACCTGGGTATTGGCCTTGGCCGGCAGTTCGAAACGCAGTTCGCAGCGCTCCAGTCCCGGTGCGGTTATCCACAGGTCTCGGGTGTCCAGGGCGTTGGGCAAAAACACCAATCCGCCTTCTTGAACGAGTGTGACGAACTCACCGTTTGCGCTGCTGACCGTCGCGCCACGGGGCAGGGGGGCACCGTTGTCCGTGGTGACTTTGAGCAAGGCACGACGGGTCAACGTGACACCGAATTCGACCTTGTCGACGGCCCCGCGCCCGGCGGAAACCACGGCCAGTCCGTTGTTGATATCGAGGTTGCGTGGCAGCGAGCGGGTGTCGACTTCTACCCGGCTGCGACCATAGGCGCTCAAGTGAGGAACCACGGCGTGACCTTGCCAATCGGTCCAGACCGGACCGCTGGGGGTCGAGACTTTGATGGCGCCTGCGTCGCCTACCGAGAGCAGCGCGAAGGTGTCCCGCACGGGGTATGGCGATAACGTCAAGCCGTCGCCGTGCAGCACAGCGCCGCCGCGCGCGCCAATCTGGTAGCTGGAGTGTTCGGCATCGGAGCGGGTGTAGCTCAGGTCCAATTGGCTGTAGCGCGGCAGCAAGGAAACCCCCACCGAGGACTGCACCTGTTTGTCTCGCGTGTCGTGCTCAACGCCGACCCGGTAACTCAACTGGTCGTTTACCTGTTCGTTCAAGCCGACACCGCTGTGGTATTCGCCAGCGGAACTGCGTACCCAGGTGCGCGCCCGGCGACTTTCACCTAGAGGAATACTGAAACTCAGGTAAACGCTGTCGTCGCTGCGCTGGGTGCCACTGACTTGCCATTGCGCCGTGGCCGACACCGACACTCCGCCGATCCGGGTGCCCCAGGACGCCAGGGCGCGGCTGCTGTTCTGGCTGTCGAATGTCGTCGAACGATTGAAGCCGCTGCTGAACGCGCCAAGCCCGGGGTGTGACCAGGCCAGCGACAGGCTCTGCTGATCGCGGTAGCGCGACTGGCTGCGCTGCGCTTGAGTATCGAACACGGCCTCCGACAGTTCGCGATAGCCGAAGGTCCGGTGCGAAGTTCCGGCATTGATCGACCACTGTTCACTCATGCGTTGCGAAATGTTCAGGTCGGCCTGAAGCCCTCTGGCGGCTTGGCGGGTGCTGGTGTCGGTCGCTTGCAGGGTGGTCTGGATCTGTGTGTCGGCCGCTGGCAACACACTCAGGCCTGTGCCCGCCGCGCGGTAGTCGGCGGCGCCCGTAGCGCCGGTGCTGAGCAGGACATTCGGGGTGAGTGCTCCGCTCCAGCCGCCGCTGATCACCCAGGGCGCGCCGCTCTGTGCCGCGCCGAGACTGCGTACCTGGCCGGCGGCCAACGAAAAGCCGGGAGCCGGCAGGCCAACGCCGAGCAGGGCGGCGGGGACCGTGAAGCGTTGCTCGCTGCCATCCGCCTCCTTTACGGTGACTTCAACATCGGAGCGACTGTCGAGCCGGCGTACGTTGCCAAGGGAAAACGGTCCTGCCGGCACCACTGTCGAGTGGATCAGCGAACCGTTCTGGCGAATTTCGACCTGAGCCTGGCCATGAGCGATCCCTTCGATGGGATTGCTTTGGCCTTCGACCTGGAGCGCCTGTTCGGTCATGACCTGAACGCCGGTGATCTGCGCGCCGGCCAGTACCGGGTTGTAGAGATTGATCTGACCCGCTTGAAGCACCGTCTCCTGGCTGGCAAAGGTGCGCTGGGCGTAAGCCGCCAGGTGAGTGGTGCTGGACACATCGTTCTGCCAGGTCTGCACCTGACGACTGCGCACAATCCAGTCGCCGGCATTGAAGCCGACTTCGGTATTGGCTGAGAGGTAGCGGTTCGATTGACTGCCGTATTGGCTGTGAAGGCTGTTGATGTCGTAGTTGAATAACCCGGCGACACCACCGGTCTGGTAGCCAGAGATATCCCGGACCGCAGGACGTATCGCCTGGGTGGGTACTATCAATGACAGGCCGAGGTTGGCCGGGTCCTGTTCGATTCCGGTTTGCGGCCAGGTGGCGAGTAAGTCGAAACAGCCTTTGTCGTTGGCCGGAGTCGGGGGCACGCTCAGGTTTGCCGCATCGAGCAGGACACGGTCAAAGCACAAGCTGCCCTCCTGGTTGAACGTGACGTCCACCCGGCCACGACGCAGGCCATTGACCGTGAGGGTGATCGGATGTCGGCCAGCGGTGAAGCTCGGAGCGGCCAGCAGCAGGGTTGCGAGAATCGGGTCGATACCGCGTTGACTGAGCATTTTCTGGTCGAACGAAGACTGCAGCGAAGCAGCATTGAGGTCTTCGGCATTGGCTTCGAGCCCGATCAGCACGTTGCTCAGCAGCAACACCATGCCGGTCCGGACTCGCGACAGGTGCGGGGGCATGCTGGCCGGCCGAATCGCAGGCATGGCTACGCCATCACGGTATTTCAATACGGTGTTCATGAGCTTCACTTGGGTTATGGCGCGGCGCCGGCTTGATCCACGACGGTTTGCGTTGCGTTTGCAGCGACGGCAAATCAGGCCGTCACGATGAAATGTCGCCTCCTGTTTTTCCCTGCGCGGCGCTATTGGAGGTGTCGGTTCCGGGGGGTGAGCAGTGCGTCATAGGGAGGCACGGCAAAGCCATAGACGGTCGCGGGATGAATTCGAACCTGGGTGGCAGCCTTTGTGGGGACCGGAACGCTGATGTGGTCACCGGGCAGCACGTAGGTCCTTGGTAGCGTGGCACTGCTCCCGGAAGGCAGCAGTTGTACCTCCTGAGCCAGGCGTACGACATAAGGTGTTTCGTTGCGTACGCTTAGTTGACCATCCTGCAGCGACCATTTCAGGTCGGTCCATGGTGTGCGGTTCGGCGCCAGGCCTGCGGGGTGAAGGATGACCGGCAGGTTCTGGCGCACCGTCACACCCACACGGGCATGCCCGGCCTCGGGAGCAGATTTTCCTTGGGGGACTCCTTCAAAAATCACCCGCTTCAAACGCTGGGTGAGCAGGGGCTTTTCTGATTGCAGGATGAAGCGCACCAGCTGTGTCCTGGAGGCTTCAACACGTGCCAAGGGTGGTGTCACGAACACCAATGGCTCGGTGTCTTCGGGAATGTCTTCAATGGTGACGTGTAGCAGCGCCAGGCTGGCGTCAGTGTTGGTCACGGATACAGCAGTTTCCCCGCTGGCTTCATTGACGATGACCACGGACGTGTCGGGCACCATGCCGTCGGCGGGGACCTGTGCGGCCCATAACAGCGCACACGCACCGATACCCGTATGGGTCAGGCGGCGCACCTGCTTGAAAAATGATGTATTGATGTCTCTCATGAAAATTCCCGGATAAAAGACCGTTGGCATGGCTCGCAATGCAGACAACGCAAGGCTTCCGTGAGCAGGAGTGCAGTACGCAGGGGGGCACTGGTGTCATGTTCATGCATTCGATAGCCAGGCACTGAGTGAGCGCAGTTCTGTACGGGGACGACGGACTGTTTGGCAGGCCACAACTTAGCGAGCAGATAAGGCGGGAGGAATGCAATAAATACGAAAAGAGAGAGGGGTGTGTATGAAAGAGTGTTGCGGACTACATAGCGTTTTCTAACGGAGGGAGTTCTTTGGTTGTAGTCCTCTTGCGTAGTCTTTATCGCGCTGCAATGTAGGGATCATCTATTTGTTGGATGGGCAAAGAGTTAGCCCATTGAATACATTGAGGATGCGACGTCAGAGGCTTTTTCGGGGCGTTGTGGAAGGGGTATGAACGGCGCTATTTTCCGCGCCTTTGCGCCACAAGCAGGAGGTATCCCACAATGCGAGTCGTTATTGCTGACGACCATTCCGTCGTTCGTGTCGGGCTGCGCATACTCATCAACGCCAGTCGACGATGCGTGATCGTCGGCGAGGCCGACGGTACCGACAGCCTGATGAGTCTGCTTTCAAGCACGTCCTGCGACCTGCTGATCACTGACTTCTCCATGCCGGGAGGGCGGCAGGCCGATGGCTTGAAAATGTTGAGTACGATTCAACGCCATTACCCGGCCTTGCCGATCATTCTGGTGACAATGTTTACCAGCGTGGCGACGGCGAGGGCTGCGCTGGCTCAAGGGGTGATGGCCGTCGTGGCCAAAACCGCATCGGCGACTGATCTGCCTCTGGCAATCAATGCTGTGCAGGAAGGGCATCGCTACCTCAGCGAGTCCCTGCGCGCGCTGTTGACCAACGCCGGCCATCAGTTGCACGAATCGCCACTGTCAGCCAAGGAGCACGAAGTGGTTCGAATGCTTGCCAGGGGCATGACCGTCAGCGAAATCGCCATTCACTTCAAACGAAGCGTGTCGACCATCAGTAAACAAAAGAACATGGCCATGTACCGTTTGGGGATTTCCACGGACGTCGATCTTTTTTCCTACGCCCGGGACAACGGAATGTCGTACTGAAATGACGAGAATAGTCATCGCGTCATTTTCGTCATGAATGCCGATAGTGTTCGATGCGTTTGCAGACTATCGTGCAGGCAAACTTTCGACACCATTATGCAAATCCAGGGGAGCCCGCAAATGAGTGAAGCCCATAGCGCCTTGATCACCCGTTTCTACCAGGCTTTCCAGCGCCTGGATGCCGAAGCCATGGCGGCCTGCTACACCGATGATGTGGTGTTCAGTGACCCGGCGTTCGGCGAGCTTCGCGGTCGCGATGCCGGTGACATGTGGCGCATGCTGACCACTCGGGCCAAGGACTTTTCCCTGACCTTCGATCATGTTCGCGCCGACGAGCGCACCGGTAGTGCCCATTGGGTCGCGACCTATCTGTTCAGCCAGACCGGCAACACCGTGGTCAACGATATCCAGGCGCGTTTTGTCTTCCGTGACGGCAAGATCTGTGAGCACCACGACAGTTTCGATCTATGGACCTGGTCACGTCAGGCGTTGGGTTTCAAAGGCCTGCTGTTGGGCTGGACGCCGCTGGTGAGAAACGCTGTCCGCACGCAGGCATTGAAAGGCCTGAAGGCATTCCAGGCCAGTCGCTGATAAGATCGCGGCCTGTTTTCCTTCAAGCCCTGATCGTTACGTGACCACCCTCAGCGAAAGCAGTGTCGACGCCGACACCCCCGCGAACAAAACCTGGTTCGTCTACCTCGTTCGCGCGGCCAACGGTTCGCTCTATTGCGGGATCAGCGATGATCCCGTGCGTCGCTTCGCCAAGCATCAAAGCGGCAAGGGTGCGCGATTCTTTCTTTCCAGCCCGGCCATGGCCCTGGTCTACACCGAACGCTGTCGCGACAAAAGCGATGCGTTGCGTCAGGAACGGCTGATCAAAAAGCTCAAAAAGAGCGCCAAGGAATGCCTGGTGGCGAGCGCAGTGAGCGCCGCCTCTGACTTATCACTCTGACTGATCAGTTCCCATCAGGCGGACCTGTAGGCTGCCAGGTGATTGCGCGCTAAGCTGCGGATTCCTGATCCTTGCGGCGGAGCCGAGCATGTCCGAGTTGATTCTGCATCATTACCCGACGTCCCCCTTTGCCGAGAAGGCCCGCCTGCTGCTGGGCTTCAAGGGCTTGTCATGGCGTTCGGTAAATATCTCGCCAGTGATGCCCAAGCCGGATCTCACGGCGTTGACCGGTGGCTACCGCAAGACCCCGGTGCTGCAGGTTGGTGCGGATATTTATTGCGATACGGCATTGATTGCCCGACGACTGGAGCAGGAAAAAACCTTGCCGGCGTTTTTCCCGGAAGGTCAGGAAATGATCACCGCGACGTTTGCAGCCTGGGCCGACTCAGTGGTGTTCCAGCATGCGGTCAGCCTGGTGTTCCAGCCGGAATCGATAGCGGTGCGCTTTGGCAAGTTGTCGCCGGAAGCGATCAAGGCGTTTATTGCCGACCGTGCCAGGTTGTTCAGTGGTGGTAGTGCGACCAGGCTGGCCGCCGAGCAGGCAAAGCACCAGTGGCCAACGATCATGTCGCGGCTGGAGTTGCAGTTGCAGCGCGAAGAGGGAGATTTCCTTTTCGGTGAGCCGTCGATTGCCGACTTTGCCCTGGCTCATAGCCTCTGGTTTCTCAAGGCCACGCCGGTCACTGCGCCGCTGGTGGATGCTTACCCGGCAGTTGCCGCGTGGCATGCGCGGGTACTGGGCTTCGGTCATGGTGCATCCAGCGAGATGAGTTCCGAGGAGGCTCTGGCAGTGGCGCGCGCGTCCACGCCAGCGGCATTGCCGGATGAGCAGTTCGTCGATCCCAACGGGTTCACGGCGGGGCAACAGGTAGTGATTGCGGCCACGGACTACGGCGTTGATCCGGTAGCTGGGGAGTTATTATTTTCCGGTCGCGAAGAGCTGATTGTACGACGCGAGGACGAGCGTGGCGGCGTGGTGCATGTGCACTTCCCGCGCTTGGGCTTCCGCATCGAAGCTGTCAGATGATCTCTTGTAGGAGCGAGCTTGCTCGCGATGGTCGTCAACGAAGACGCGGAGAGCCAGGTTCTTCGAGGTGTTTTCGGATTCATCGCGAGCAAGCTCGCTCCTACAGAGCTACTTCAAGGCGGCCAGGATCGCATCCGGGTCGTACCCGCGAATCAGGGTTCCGTTCACATCGATAATTGGAATGCCGCCGCCGCCCAGCGCCTGATAGTCTCCGCGCGCGACGGCATCCTTCTCGATATCGAACTCCTTGTACGGAATTCCTTTCTGATCGAGAAAGCGCCGGGTCAGCTTGCAGTAACCACACCATTCGGTGGCGTAGAGCACAACGTTGGCCTGGGTCTGCGTCTGTGCAGGCACGACTTGCGAAGGGTTGAGCGCCCGCTCGATCTTGCCCCAGTTCTGGCAAGCCACGACCACCAGCAGGATCAGCAGGAATTTCTTCAGTACGCCGCCGAGCATCAGTTGCGACGCTTCAGCTGATCGGTGAGCGAAGTGGGCAGGCCCTTGATTATCAACGTACCGGCTTCTTCGTCGTACTCGATCTTCGAGCCCAGCAGGTGTGCTTCGAAACTGATCGACAGGCCTTCGGCGCGGCCGGTGAATCGGCGGAACTGGTTCAGGGTGCGTTTATCGGCCGGGATTTCCGGCGAGAGGCCGTAATCCTTGTTGCGGATGTGATCGTAGAAGGCCTTCGGGCGTTCTTCGTCGATCAGCCCCGACAGTTCTTCCAGGCCCATCGGCTCACCGAGCTTGGCCTGGCTGCTGGCGTAATCCACCAGGGTCTTGGTCTTCTCGCGGGCGTCGTCTTCCGGCAGGTCTTCGCTTTCGACGAAATCACTGAAGGCCTTGAGCAGGGTGCGGGTTTCACCGGGGCCGTCGACGCCTTCCTGACAGCCAATGAAGTCGCGGAAATACTCCGAAACCTTTTTGCCGTTCTTGCCTTTGATAAACGAAATGTACTGCTTGGACTGTTTATTGTTCTGCCACTCGGAAACGTTGATCCGCGCCGCCAGGTGCAATTGGCCCAGGTCCAGGTGACGGGACGGGGTCACGTCCAGTTCATCGGTCACGGCCACACCTTCGCTGTGGTGCAGCAGGGCGATGGCCAGGTAGTCGGTCATGCCTTGCTGATAATGTGCGAACAGCACATGGCCGCCGACCGACAGGTTCGATTCTTCCATCAGTTTTTGCAGATGCTCAACCGCCACGCGGCTGAACGCAGTGAAGTCCTGGCCGCCATCGAGGTACTCCTTCAGCCAGCCGCTGAACGGGAACGCGCCGGATTCAGGATGGAACAGGCCCCAGGCTTTACCCTGTTTGGCGTTATAGCTTTCGTTGAGGTCGGCGAGCATGTTCTCGATGGCCGCGGACTCGGCCAGTTCAGAGTCACGGGCGTGGAGAACTGCAGGTGTGCCGTCGGGTTTTTTGTCGATCAGGTGGACGATGCAATGACGGATCGGCATGGGCTTCTCGGCTGAATGAAGAGAGGAGGGCGTGCTCCCCGAAAAAGCGCTCAGTGTACCGCAACCGCTGGTTTTGGCGCGGTGCGAAGGGCAATTGGCAGGCGACCGACGGCGCTTATGCGTTTTTTTCCCGTTTTAGCGCAATAAAGCTGACCAAATGGGTAGCTAGAGGCGGATATTTCCACGGCTGTGTGCTAGCTTTGCCCGGTCTTGCGCGAAGTCACTGCGTTAAGCGTGCAGTCAGCATTTGTCAGGTCGAACCAAACCCTGATTTCGGTATCTATAACCCCGATCCCGAGGTTATTTGGCCGAGGGTGCCAGATCCAGAAGATCGGGCTCGATGGCTGACATTGCACTCTGCAATCCATATGAATTTGATAGGGAAGGAACACTAAATGGCTCTTACTAAAGACCAACTGATCGCCGACATCGCTGAAGCTATCGACGCGCCGAAAACCACCGCGCGTAACGCTCTGGACCAACTGGGCCAAATCGTTGCCGATCAGCTGGAAAACGGCGGCGAAATCACTCTGCCAGGTATCGGCAAGCTGAAAGTGACTGAGCGCCCTGCCCGTACTGGCCGTAACCCTTCGACTGGCGCTGCCATCGAAATCGCTGCCAAGAAAGTGATCAAGCTGGTTGTGGCCAAAGGCCTGACCGACGCTGTCAACAAGTAAGACTTGTTAAAAAAAACCGTGCACCGGAGCGATCCGGGCACGGTTTTTTTGTGCGCGTTGTAACGGTTTACGCAAGGTGAATTTTTGGAATAATCCCTTTGTTGGGAAGTAGTTGTTACTCGTGCGCCTGACAGAGATAGCCGTTTGCGCTGAATAATACTTTTCTCTCTGTATATAACGAACGTTCCTACAGAACTGATAGTTGAGTGTGCGCCTTGGGTCGGTAGTATCAATAAGGCGTAGCGCTGGGCTTTGCGTAAAAAAGCCAAAACCAAACTTCAGTTGTTCGTCACAGGGACGTTATTATGAAAGTTAAACAGTTGTTGATGTGCGTATCGTTTCTGGTGTCCGGCCAGGCCTTGGCCAATGTTACCGAGTACTGCCCAAGCCCTTCTGACATCAAGGAGTTGGCGGCCGGTGCCTATAAAGCCCCGACAGCAAGTGGCGACGGGGAATGGTACGGTGTTTCGCAAACCGGGCGTGGACCGGCAGGTGAGTTCGAGTTGGCGATATTCGCTCCTCGCATAGCGGCCGAAGGCGGCACTGTTGCCGGTGAAATTCTGCGTTGTGGTTACAAGTTGCAACATGGAGGTGAGTTGGATATGAGATACAAGCGAGAAGGAACTATCGTAAGTATTGATACCAATGGGCCGTGGGAAGAATGGCTTGGTCAGTATTACTGCGATAGCAAGGAAGCGCGTACCTGTGCGTTCAAAGAAATTGTTCGAGCAACAAAGCGATGAAACGGAGATGTCTGAACTTTTCTGTTGTCGAAGTTGCTCGCAAAGTCCAGGCAGTTTGTGATTACAGATCTGAGCTTCACGGTTAACCGCTAAGGCTTGTTAAAAAGCCGTGTACAGGAGTCACCCTGACACGGCTTTTTTGTACTTTTGACTTTTTACTCGGCTGTAGACTTCGACCATCGTGCCTGACGCCAGGCTTGTTGCTGCGCTTTGGTCTGGAAGGTCCAGGCGACGAAGCGGCTCTGTTTCTGTCCCTGACCCATTTCCACCACCTGACTGTCCAGCGCGCCGGCCTTGCTCAGAGCCGCCTGGATCGCCGGCAGGTTCGACGCCTTCGACACCAGCGTGCTGAACCACAGCACTTGTTGCGCCACCTGCACGCTTTCGCTGACCAGTTGCGTGACGAAACGCACTTCCCCGCCCTCACACCACAATTCCGCCGCCTGCCCGCCGAAGTTCAGCACTGGCAGCTTGCGTTTCGGATCGGCCTTGCCCAAGGCTCGCCATTTTCGCGTGCTACCCCGTGTGGCCTCGTCCAGCGAGGCGTGGAATGGTGGATTGCACATGGTCAGGTCGAACCGCTCTGCGCTTTCCAGCAGGCCTGTGAGGATCTGCTTGGGGTTGCTCTGCTGGCGTACCTGGATCGCTTTGTTCAGGCCATTGGATTGAATGATCGCCTTCGCCGCGGCGATGGCGGTCGCATCGATATCGGAACCAAGGAACTGCCAGCGATAGTCGCTGTAACCGATCAGCGGATACACGCAGTTGGCGCCCATGCCGATATCCAGCACCTTCACGGCCGCGCCACGGGGGATCACGCCGTCATTGCCACTGGCCAGCAGGTCGGCGAGGAAGTGCACGTAATCGGCACGGCCTGGCACCGGAGGGCACAGGTAGTCGGCCGGAATGTCCCAGTGAGCGATGCCATAGAACGACTTGAGCAACGCCCGGTTGAACACCCGCACGGCTTCCGGGCTGGCGAAGTCGATGCTTTCCTTGCCGTACGGATTGATGATCACGAATTTCTGCAGTTCCGGGGAGCTTTTGATCAGCGCCGGAAAGTCGTAGCGACCCTGATGGCGATTGCGCGGGTGCAGGTTGGCCTTTTCCTTCGGGGCGACGGCCGTGGCCAGGGTCTTCGGGGCAGGCTTTTGGCGCGCAGGCTTGGGGGGCGGGGGGCGGTCATGGGTGTGGTCGATTCGGGCATGGCTGAAAGTGGCGGGCATTGTCCCACATCTATGGGCAACACCGCTCCCACAGGGGGGGCTTCATTGGATGTTAGAAAGTGGCAGGCATAAAAAAGGGAGGCCGCTTGGGCCTCCCTCTTTCAGTGCGATCTGCCGTTACAGGCTGGCAATCCGCGCATGCTGCTCGGCCAGCTTGCCCAGGGCCTGTTCGGCCTCGGCGAGTTTGGCGCGTTCCTTGTCGATGACTTCGGCGGGTGCCTTGTCAACGAAACCGGCGTTGGACAGCTTGCCGCCGACACGTTGCACTTCACCTTGCAGGCGCTGGATTTCCTTGTCCAGACGCGCCAGTTCCGCAGCTTTGTCGATCAAGCCGGCCATTGGCACCAGCACTTCCATCTCGCCGACCAGCGCGGTGGCGGACAGCGGCGCTTCTTCGCCAGCAGCCAGCACGGTGATCGATTCCAGACGCGCCAGCTTCTTCAGCAGGGCTTCATTTTCGGTCAGGCGACGCTGATCCTCGGCGCTGACGTTCTTCAGGAACAACGGCAGCGGTTTGCCCGGGCCGATGTTCATTTCGCCACGGATGTTACGGGTGCCGAGCATCAGGCCCTTGAGCCATTCAATGTCATCTTCGGCCGCCTGATCGATGCGTGTTTCGTTGGCCACTGGCCAAGGTTGCAGCATGATCGTCTTGCCTTCGATACCGGCCAGCGGCGCGATGCGCTGCCAGATTTCTTCGGTGATGAACGGCATGAACGGGTGCGCCAGACGCAGGGCGACTTCCAGTACGCGCACCAGGGTGCGACGGGTGCCGCGCTGGCGTTCGACCGGTGCGTTTTCGTCCCACAACACAGGCTTGGACAGCTCCAGGTACCAGTCGCAATACTGGTTCCAGATGAACTCGTACAAGGCTTGCGCAGCCAGGTCGAAACGGAACTGGTCGAGCTGGCGGGTCACTTCGGCTTCGGTGCGTTGCAGTTGCGAAATGATCCAGCGATCGGCCAGGGACAGCTCATAGGCTTCACCGTTCTGGCCACAGTCTTCGCCCTTGTCCAGCACGTAGCGCGCCGCGTTCCAGATCTTGTTGCAGAAGTTGCGATAGCCTTCGACGCGGCCCATGTCGAACTTGATGTCACGACCGGTGGATGCCAGCGAGCAGAAGGTGAAGCGCAGGGCGTCGGTGCCGTAGCTGGCGATGCCTTCGGCGAACTCGTCGCGGGTCTGCTTCTCGATCTTCTTCGCCAGTTTCGGCTGCATCATGCCGGAGGTACGCTTCTGTACCAGCTCTTCCAGCTCGATACCGTCGATGATGTCCAGCGGGTCCAGGACGTTGCCCTTGGACTTGGACATCTTCTGGCCCTGGCCGTCACGCACCAGGCCATGCACGTACACGGTCTTGAACGGAACCTGCGGCGTGCCATCTTCGTTCTTCACCAAATGCATGGTGAGCATGATCATCCGGGCAACCCAGAAGAAAATGATGTCGAAGCCGGTCACCAGTACGTCGGTGGAGTGGAATTTCTTCAGGAATTCGGTTTTTTCCGGCCAGCCGAGGGTGGAGAACGTCCACAGGCCCGAACTGAACCAGGTGTCGAGAACATCGTTGTCCTGTTGCAGCGCGACGTCCGGGCCGATGTTGTGCCTGGCCCGCACTTCGGCTTCGTCGCGACCGACGTAGACCTTGCCCGACTCGTCGTACCAGGCCGGAATCCGGTGGCCCCACCACAGTTGACGGCTGATGCACCAGTCCTGGATGTCGCGCATCCACGAGAAGTACATGTTTTCGTACTGTTTTGGCACGAACTGGATACGGCCGTCTTCAACGGCTGCAATCGCAGGCTCGGCCAAAGGCTTGGTGGACACGTACCACTGGTCGGTCAGCCATGGCTCGATGACGGTGCCGGAGCGGTCGCCTTTCGGCACTTTCAGGGCGTGGTCGTCAACGCTGACCAACAGGCCGGCAGCGTCGAACGCGGCCACGATCTGCTTGCGGGCTTCGAAGCGGTCGAGACCGGCGTATTCCGCCGGGATCTTGCCGTCGATGGTTTCGTTCAGCGTGCCGTCGAGGTTGAACACCTGGCAGGCCGGCAGGACCGTTGCGTTTTTGTCGAAGATGTTCAGCAGCGGCAGGTTGTGACGCTTGCCGACTTCGTAGTCGTTGAAATCGTGGGCCGGGGTGATCTTCACGCAGCCGGTACCGAATTCAGGGTCGCAGTAATCGTCGGCAATGATCGGGATGCGGCGGCCGACCAGCGGCAGCTCGACAAATTTGCCGATCAGGGCTTTGTAGCGATCATCGTTCGGGTTCACGGCCACGGCGGAGTCGCCGAGCATGGTTTCCGGGCGAGTGGTCGCGACGATCAGGAAATCGTTGCCTTCAGCGGTCTTGGCTCCGTCGGCCAGCGGGTATTTCAGGTTCCACAGGAAACCTTTCTCGTCGTGGTTTTCCACTTCGAGGTCGGAAATCGCCGTGTGCAGCTTGGTGTCCCAGTTGACCAGACGCTTGCCGCGGTAGATCAGGCCGTCTTCGTGCAAACGGACGAAGGCTTCTTTAACGGCTTCCGAGAGGCCGTCGTCCATGGTGAAGCGCTCGCGGCTCCAGTCTACGGACGAGCCGAGGCGACGGATCTGACGGCTGATGTTGCCGCCGGACTCATCCTTCCACTCCCAGACTTTCTCGAGGAACTTCTCGCGACCCAGGTCATGGCGGCTCTGGCCCTTGGCTTCGAGCTGACGTTCCACCAGCATCTGCGTGGCGATACCGGCGTGGTCGGTACCCGGCTGCCACAGGGTGTTGCGACCCTGCATGCGGCGGAAACGGATCAGGGCGTCCATGATCGCGTTGTTGAAGCCATGCCCCATGTGCAGGCTGCCGGTGACGTTCGGCGGCGGGATCATGATGGTGTAGGACTCGCCCGCGCCTTGCGGGGCGAAGTAATTCTCTGACTCCCAGGTGTTGTACCAGGAAGTTTCAATGGCGTGCGGCTGGTAGGTCTTATCCATGCGCGGCGGGACCCTATTGGCATTTATTCAGGAAAAGCCGGGAAGTATAGCGGGGATGAGCGTTTGCGCGTAGAGCGAGGTGACAATGGGTGGGGGAAAAGTTGTGATGGGTGAGTTGTCAGTGAGGACCCCTTCGCGGGCAAGCCCGCTCCCACATGGGTATGTGTCGTACCAGCATTTTGTGAACGACACTCAACCTGTGGGAGCGGGCTTGCCAGCGATGGCGGCCTGTCAGGCAACCTGATTCAAATCGTTATGCCGCGTTTCCTTCAGGCACAGCACCGCAATCAGGCTCAGCACCGCCGCCCCGGAAACATACCCGCCGACATAGCCCAACCCGCCCATCGCCACCAGCTTCTGCGCGAAAAACGGCGCCGCTGAAGCCCCGACGATACCACCCAGGTTGTAGGCCGCCGAGGCGCCGGTATAACGCACGTGGGTCGGGAACAGCTCCGGCAGCAACGCACCCATCGGTGCAAACGTCACGCCCATCAGAAACAGTTCGATGCACAGGAACAGCGCCACACTCCAGGTCGAGCCTTGGGTCAGCAGCGGCTCCATGAGAAAGCCGGACAGGATCGCCAGTACGCCACCGATGATCAGCACCGGCTTGCGCCCGTAACGGTCGCTGGCCCAGGCCGACAGCGGGGTGGCGGCAGCCATGAACAGCACCGCGAAGCACAGCAGGCCGAGGAAGGTTTCGCGGCTGTAGCCAAGCGTTGCCACGCCGTAACTCAGGGAAAACACGGTGGAGATATAGAACAGCGCGTAGCACACGACCATCGCGCCGGCGCCCAGCAACACAGGGGCCCAGTATTGACCGAACAGCTCGAACAGCGGGATCTTCACCCGCTCCTGGCGCGCCACGGCGTTGGCGAACACCGGGGTTTCATGCAGCTTGAGGCGCACGTACAGGCCGACCATCACCAGTGCGGCGCTGAGCAGGAACGGAATACGCCAGCCCCAGGAGCGGAACTGTTCATCGTCCAGTACTACGGCCAATGTCAGGAACAGGCCGTTGGCCGCCAGAAAGCCGATGGATGGACCCAGTTGCGGAAACATGCCGAACCACGCGCGTTTGCCTTTCGGCGCGTTCTCCGTGGCCAGCAATGCCGCGCCACCCCATTCACCGCCCAGCCCCAGGCCCTGGCCGAAGCGCAGGACGCAAAGCAGGATCGGTGCCCAGGCGCCAATGCTGTCGTAACCCGGCAGCACGCCGATCAGCGTGGTGCACACGCCCATCAGCAGCAGCGAGGCGACCAGGGTCGATTTGCGCCCGATACGGTCGCCAAAGTGGCCGAAAAGCGCCGAACCCAAAGGGCGTGCAAGGAAGGCGATGCCGAACGTGAGAAACGCCGAAAGCATCTGGGCGGTGCCGGATGTCTGCGGAAAGAACACCGGGCCGATCACCAGTGCGGCGGCGGTGGCATAGACATAGAAGTCGTAGAACTCGATGGCGGTGCCGATGAAGCTTGCGGTGGCCACGCGGGTGGCGGAGTTCGTCGGTTGCGCAGGTGTGGAGTCGCTGTAAGTCGTGCTGGTCGTCATGCGGTTATCCCTGACTGTCATGTGCTCCAGTGGAGCGAATTATTATGGTCGAGAACCCAGGGATGTGGGTGGAGGCACGGTCGCTGTTCAAGGTAGGAACAGTCGTCGGTTTGCTGCGGGCTTTGCTGATGGACAGGCCGGAAGCTGCGAAGTGCGGGGTAAGCACGGGGCCGGCGAGGCTTGGGTAAGCGCTTCGATTATAGGAAGGTGGCTAACGATCGAACAAGAGGGCTGGCGAACTCAGGGATTTGTGTCAGGTTTTAGATAACGACAGGCATCGAGCTGGTCTGCCAGATCAGCACTCGCGTGACACGGTTGTCCTCGGTCTCGAGAATTTCCAGGCGATACCGACCGATCTTCAGGCACACCGCACTTTCGGGAATGGTTTCCAGCGCCTCGGTGACCAGACCGTTCAGGGTTTTCGGGCCATCGCTGGGCAGGTGCCAGCCGAGGCTCTTGTTCAGCTCGCGAATGGACGCAGCTCCGTCGATCACCAGGCGTCCGTCGGCTTGCGGATGAATGTGCGGGTTGTCCAGGCTGTGCTGGCTTTCGAACTCGCCGACGATTTCTTCAAGAATGTCTTCCAGGGTGACGATGCCCAGCACTTCGCCGTATTCATCGACCACCATGCCCAGGCGCCGCTGCTGCTTGTGGAAATTGAGCAGTTGCAACTGCAGAGGGGTACTTTCCGGCACGAAGTATGGCTCGTGACTGGCTGCCAGCAGCGCTTCCCTGGTCAGGCTCGCATCGGGCAGCAAGTGAAGGATGTGTCGGGTGTTGAGGACGGCTTCGACCTGGTTGATATCACTGTGGAACACCGGCAGGCGAGTGCGCTTGTTGTGGCGCAATTGTTCGATGATTTCTTCGATGGGGTCATCGAGGTTGATGCCGTCCACGTCACTGCGCGGCACCAGGATGTCATTGACCGTGATGTTGTCCAGTGCGTGGATGCCTGGCAGCGGGTGAGGGCGGTTCACGGTTTCGAGAGGGGCGTGCCGTTCGGTCAGCGTTTCGTCCTCACTCTGTTGCACCACTTTGGCTTTACGGGCGAATGGTCGCATCAGCAACTGACTGATGCTGTTGAGCAGCCATGCCGCGGGATAGATGATTTTCAGTGGTATGCGCAGCAGATTGTTACCCTGGGCTAGGATCGCATCCGGATAACGGATGGCGAGCGCCCGTGGCAAATAGTCGGAAAACACCAGCAAAATGGCGCCCGCCCCAAGACACGCAACCCACGGGCCGTTCTCGGCCCAGGTGAAAATGGCCAGCAAGGTGCTGATGACCACCACGAGTGCACGGCACAGGGTGTTGCAAAATATCAGGCTGGCAAGCGGGAAGCTGAGTTTCGCCACCGGTTTGTCGCTGGAGCGCGTTGCGGTGCGCTGGGCCAGCAAATGCTGGTGCGCGGCCTCAATGGCGGTAAACAGCCCCGACCATAAAATCAGCAGGGTCACTACCGCGAGCATCGGCCCTGTGGGCAAGTCGTCCATTAATGCCGCCCGTCAGATGTGCAGGATGTATTCACGAACCAGTTTGCTGCCGAAATACGCCAGCATCAGCAGGCAGAAACCGGCCAGGGTCCAGCGAATGGCTTTGTGCCCGCGCCAGCCGAGGCGATTGCGCCCCCACAGCAGCACGCTGAAAACGATCCAGGCCAGGCAGGCCAGCAGGGTTTTGTGCACCAGATGCTGGGCGAACAGGTTTTCGACGAACAGCCAGCCGGAAATCAGCGACAGCGACAATAGCGTCCAGCCGGCCCAGAGGAAGCCGAACAGCAGGCTTTCCATGGTTTGCAGCGGCGGGAAGTTCTTGATCAGCCCGGACGGGTGCTTGTGCTTGAGCTGGTGGTCTTGAACCAGCAGCAGCAAGGCCTGGAACACCGCGATGGTGAACATGCCATAGGCAAGAATCGAGAGCAGGATGTGGGCGAGGATGCCTGGCTCTTCATCGATGATCTGCACCGTACCGGCCGGCGCGAAATGCGCCAGCAGCACGGTCAAGGCCCCCAGCGGGAACAGCAGTATCAGCAGGTTCTCTACCGGAATCCGCGAGCAGGCCAGCAGGGTCAATGCGATGACCGCCACGGCAATCAGGCTGGCGGCAGTGAAGAAGTCCAGGCCCAGGCCGGTTGGGGTCAGCAGGTGGGTGAGCAGGCTGGCGCCGTGGGTCAATACGGCGAGCACGCCAAGCATGACCAGCAGGCGTTTGTTGGCCTTGGTGCCGGAAGCCAGGCGAGTGCCCTGATATATGGTCGCAGCGGCGTACAAGCAGGCGGCGGCGAGGGTAGTAAGCAAGCTGGGTGACAAGGGGAGCATAAATCCTGTTAGGCAAGCCCGAAAGTCGCTGAGTTTGGCATAGAACCCCCGCCGCACGAAAGACCGCGCAACCCGACAGCGAGGTGTCCGCCAGCCACAGTCTTCGCTATAATCCGCGACCTGCCCACGCCGCAGGCTCGCCGAGCACACGTTTAGTCCGGTCCGGGCCGCCATTATCCCGGTCTACACAGGGCCTGAAAGGATCGCGCAATGTTTGAAAACTTAACCGACCGTCTCTCGCAGACGCTGCGCCATGTCACCGGCAAGGCCAAGCTGACTGAAGACAACATCAAAGACACCCTGCGCGAAGTGCGCATGGCGTTGCTCGAAGCCGACGTCGCCCTGCCGGTGGTCAAGGACTTCGTCAATTCGGTCAAGGAACGTGCCGTCGGTACCGAGGTGTCACGCAGCCTGACGCCGGGCCAGGCCTTCGTGAAGATCGTCCAGGCCGAGCTCGAAAGCCTGATGGGCGCGGCCAACGAAGACCTGAACCTGAGCGCCGTTCCACCCGCCGTCATCCTGATGGCCGGTTTGCAGGGCGCGGGTAAAACCACCACCGCCGGCAAGCTCGCGCGCTTCCTTAAAGAGCGCAAGAAGAAGTCGGTCATGGTTGTGTCCGCCGACGTTTACCGTCCAGCGGCGATCAAGCAGCTGGAAACCCTGGCCAACGACATCGGCGTGACCTTCTTCCCGTCGGACCTGAGCCAGAAGCCGGTCGACATCGCCAACGCGGCTATTAAAGAAGCAAGGCTCAAATTCATCGACGTGGTCATCGTCGATACCGCCGGTCGCCTGCACATCGATGAAGAGATGATGGGCGAGATCAAGGCACTGCATGCCGCGATCAACCCGATCGAAACCCTGTTCGTGGTCGACGCCATGACCGGCCAGGACGCCGCCAACACGGCCAAGGCCTTCGGCGATGCATTGCCGCTGACCGGTGTGATCCTGACCAAGGTCGACGGCGACGCCCGTGGCGGTGCCGCTCTGTCGGTGCGTGCCATCACCGGCAAGCCGATCAAGTTCATCGGTATGGGCGAGAAGAGCGAAGCGCTCGATCCGTTCCATCCTGAGCGTATCGCCTCGCGCATCCTCGGCATGGGTGACGTGCTCAGCCTGATCGAGCAGGCGGAAGCGACGCTCGACAAGGACAAAGCCGACAAGCTTGCTAAAAAGTTGAAGAAGGGCAAGGGCTTCGACCTCGAAGACTTCCGCGATCAGCTGCAACAAATGAAGAACATGGGCGGCCTCGGCGGGCTCATGGACAAGCTGCCGAACATGGGTGGCGTGAATCTGGCGCAGATGGGCAACGCCCAGGGCGCGGCAGAAAAGCAATTCAAGCAGATGGAAGCCATCATCAACTCCATGACCCCGGCCGAGCGCCGCGACCCCGAGATGATCAGCGGTTCGCGCAAGCGCCGGATCGCCATGGGTTCCGGCACCCAGGTGCAGGACATCGGCCGCTTGATCAAGCAGCACAAGCAGATGCAGAAAATGATGAAGAAGTTCTCTGCGAAAGGCGGAATGGCCAAGATGATGCGCGGCATGGGCGGAATGTTGCCCGGCGGCGGCATGCCAAAGATCTGAAAGAACTCGCCGGTCGTCGTACCGGCGCAGTCCCGCAAGGAAGCGGGATCTCCAGCAAACCCGCGCTTGGCGGGAGCTGATCGGCCGTTTTCAACGACGGCTCTATAGCCAATCTGGATGGCACGGTGACAGGTGCCGGAAAAAGGCATTTGCAAAAGTCCGGATATTCCTTAGAATATGCGGCCTTTCGGGCACCCATGCCCGCTGTGCATTTAGATTTGCAGCACCGACTACAGGAACGATGTTCACATGCTAACAATCCGTCTTGCCCTTGGCGGCTCCAAAAAGCGCCCGTTTTACCACTTGACCGTAACCGACAGCCGCAACCCGCGCGACGGTTCGCACAAGGAACAGGTTGGCTACTTCAACCCTGTTGCTCGTGGTCAGGAAGTTCGTCTGTCCGTGAACCAAGAGCGCGTAGCCTACTGGCTGAGCGTTGGTGCACAACCTTCTGAGCGCGTTGCTCAGTTGTTGAAGGAATCTGCTAAGGCTGCGGCCTGAGCAATATGAACGCGACGCCAGCCATTGCTGATGATTTGATCGTTATCGGCAAGATTTACTCTGTTCACGGCGTTCGCGGCGAAGTGAAGGTGTACTCCTTTACTGATCCGATTAAAAACCTGCTGGACTACAAAACCTGGACGCTCAAGCGTGAGGGCAATGTAAGGCAGGTAGAGCTGGTCAGCGGACGCGGGAACGACAAGTTCCTGGTCGCAAAGCTCAAGGGTCTCGATGATCGCGAAGAAGCTCGTCTTCTGGCCGGTTATGAGATCTGCGTGCCGCGTAACCTGTTCCCTGAACTGACCGACGGCGAGTACTACTGGTACCAGCTGGAAGGTCTCAAGGTCATCGACACTCTCGGACAACTGTTCGGGAAAATCGATCACCTGCTGGAGACCGGCTCGAACGATGTCATGGTGGTCAAGCCTTGCGCTGGCAGCCTGGATGATCGCGAACGCCTGTTGCCCTATACGGAGCAATGCGTGTTGGCCGTCGACCTGGCCGCAGGCGAGATGAAGGTGGATTGGGACGCGGATTTCTAAGCGTGGCTAACTTGCGCGTAGAAGTGATCAGTCTGTTTCCCGAGATGTTCTCTGCCATCAGCGAGTACGGCATCACCAGTCGTGCGGTGAAACAGGGGCTCTTGCAGCTCACCTGTTGGAATCCGCGAGACTACACGACGGATCGACATCACACTGTGGACGATCGCCCGTTTGGCGGTGGTCCGGGCATGGTGATGAAGATCAAGCCCCTGGAAGATGCTCTGGTTCAGGCCAAGGCAGCAGCCGGGGAGGCGGCGAAGGTAATTTACCTGTCCCCCCAAGGCCGTCAACTGACTCAGTCGGCGGTACGCGAGTTGGCGAATGAGGATGCATTGATCCTGATTGCCGGCCGCTATGAAGGCATTGACGAGCGTTTTATTGATGCTCATGTCGATGAAGAGTGGTCGATTGGCGACTATGTATTGTCTGGCGGCGAGCTGCCGGCGATGGTCCTGATCGATGCGGTTACACGACTGCTGCCTGGAGCTTTAGGGCATGCGGACTCCGCCGAGGAAGATTCCTTTACGGATGGTTTGCTGGATTGCCCGCACTACACCCGACCGGAGGTGTATGCGGATCAGCGTGTTCCCGACGTATTGCTAAGTGGCAATCACGCGCACATCCGGCGTTGGCGTTTACAGCAGTCCCTTGGTCGGACCTTTGAACGACGCGCCGATCTTCTGGAAAGCCGCTCGCTTTCTGGAGAAGAGAAGAAGCTGCTCGAGGAATATATCCGCGAGCGGGACGATAGTTAACAACGTATCGATGGTAGATCCGACGATTTACCTTAGGAGCACAGCATGACTAACAAAATCATCCTTGCACTCGAAGCAGAGCAGATGACCAAAGAGATCCCTCCCTTTGCCCCGGGCGACACCATTGTCGTTCAGGTGAAAGTGAAGGAAGGCGACCGTTCGCGTCTGCAAGCGTTCGAAGGTGTTGTTATCGCCAAGCGTAACCGCGGCGTAAACAGTGCATTCACCGTTCGTAAAATCTCCAACGGTGTTGGCGTAGAGCGTACTTTCCAGACCTACTCCCCGCAAATCGACAGCATGGCTGTCAAGCGTCGCGGTGACGTACGTAAAGCCAAGCTGTACTACCTGCGCGACCTGTCGGGTAAAGCAGCTCGCATCAAGGAAAAACTGGTTTAAGTCCAGCTTCCGATGCAGAAAAAAGCAGCCTACGGGCTGCTTTTTTGTTGTCTGGGATTTATCTTCGTTGACCGTGTTGTCGGTCTTGCCTGAGCCTTTATGCCCGCCATTGATCATCCTCTGATAGACCAGTTCCTCGACGCCCTCTGGCTGGAAAAAGGCCTTTCCGATAACACCCGCGATGCCTATCGCAGTGACCTGGCGCTGTTCAATGGCTGGCTACAGGACAAAGGGCTGGAGCTGGTCAATGCCGGGCGCGAGTTGATTCTCGACCACCTGGCCTGGCGCCTGGAGCAAAACTACAAGCCTCGTTCCACCGCGCGATTTCTCTCGGGTGTGCGTGGCTTCTATCGCTATCTGTTGCGGGAAAAGATGATCGCTGTCGATCCAACGTTACGGGTTGATATGCCGCAACTCGGCAGGCCGCTGCCCAAATCCTTGTCGGAGGCCGATGTAGAAGCACTGTTGAAGGCGCCTGATTTGAGCGACGCCATCGGACAGCGCGACCGCGCCATGCTTGAAGTGCTGTACGCCTGCGGTCTGCGGGTGACGGAGCTGATCAGCCTGACGCTGGAACAGGTCAACCTGCGCCAAGGCGTGCTGCGAGTGATGGGCAAGGGCAGCAAGGAGCGGTTGGTGCCGATGGGCGAGGAGGCGATTATCTGGGTCGAACGCTACATGCGTGATGCCCGTAGCGAACTGCTGGGTGGGCGTCCCAGCGACGTGTTGTTCCCGAGTCAGCGTGGCGAGCAGATGACCCGCCAGACCTTCTGGCACCGGATCAAGCACCAGGCCAAGGTGGCCGGGATCGGCAAGTCGCTGTCGCCGCACACGTTGCGCCACGCCTTCGCCACGCACCTGCTCAACCACGGTGCAGACCTGCGGGTGGTGCAGATGCTGCTGGGGCACAGCGATTTGTCGACGACCCAGATCTACACCCACGTCGCCCGGGCGCGCTTGCAGGATCTGCATGCCAAACACCACCCCAGAGGCTGATGGTACCCCCCCCTGTAGGAGCGAGCTTGCTCGCGATGATCTGAAGAGCGCCGCGTTAAACCAGTCAGCACGCATGATCGTTAACGACCATCGCGAGCGAGCTCGCTCCTACAAAAAACATTCGCCAATGCCTTGTATCACCGGCATTCGGCCCCGCGAACCTTATGTGATAGGCTTGACCGGTTTGCACGATGGGCGGTTATGACCCGGTGTCTTGGCACGGGCGTTCTGATCGTCCCATATGTTCGCCTTCAGGAGTTCTCATGCGTCTGACCCAGATTTTCGCCGCCGCAGCCATTGCGTTGGTCAGCACCTTTGCCGTCGCCGATGACGCGGCCGACAAAGCCATTCGTAAAAGCCTGGAAAACCTCCAGCTCGAAGTGCCGGTGGAAAGCATCACCGCCAGCCCGTTGCCCGGCCTGTACGAAGTCAAGCTCAAAGGCAGCCGCGTGCTGTACGCCAGTGCCGACGGCCAGTACGTGGTTCAGGGCTACCTGTTCGATCTCAAGGATGGCAAGCCGGTCAACCTGACCGAGAAGACCGAGCGCCTGGGCATCTCCAAACTGATCAACGACATTCCGGTTGCCGAAACCGTCGTCTACCCGGCCATTGGCGAAACCAAGTCGCACATCACCGTATTCACCGACACCACCTGCCCGTACTGCCACAAGCTGCACGCCGAAGTGCCTGAGCTGAACAAACGCGGCATCGAAGTACGTTATGTTGCGTTTCCGCGTCAGGGCCTGGGCTCGCCGGGAGACGAACAGCTGCAGGCGGTGTGGTGTTCGAAGGACAAGAAAGCGGCCATGGACAAAATGGTCGACGGCAAGGAAATCAAGGCCGCCAAGTGCGATAACCCGGTTTCCAAACAGTTCGCACTCGGCCAGTCGATCGGCGTGAACGGCACACCGGCCATCGTTTTGGCTGACGGTCAGGTCATTCCGGGCTACCAGCCTGCGCCACAAGTCGCCAAACTGGCGCTGGGCGCGAAGTAAATTCGCATCGTCACGGCCAGTCCTTGACGATCAGGGTCCGGTGGCAACATTTGCCGGGCCATCAATAGAGAGCCGCGAACCTGCGGTTGTTTTCACGGCCGGCCTCGTGTCGGCCGTTTTATGGGGAGTTCACAGTGAAACCGGTCAAAGTAGGCATCTGTGGGTTAGGGACCGTCGGTGGCGGAACCTTCAACGTACTTCAGCGCAACGCCGAGGAAATTGCTCGTCGTGCCGGGCGTGGGATCGAAGTGGCACAAATTGCCATTCGCACGCCAAAGCCTCAGTTCCAAACGACCGGTATTGCGATTACCACCGATGTCTTCGAAGTGGCCACGAACCCTGAGATCGACATCGTCATAGAGCTGATGGGCGGCTATACCGTTGCCCGCGAGCTGGTACTCAAGGCCATCGAGAATGGCAAGCATGTGGTCACCGCGAACAAGGCGCTTATCGCCGTTCACGGTAATGAAATTTTCGCCAAGGCCCGCGAGAAGGGCGTGATCGTTGCGTTCGAAGCGGCGGTGGCCGGTGGTATTCCGGTGATCAAGGCGATCCGCGAAGGCCTGTCCGCCAACCGTATCAACTGGGTGGCCGGCATCATCAACGGCACCGGCAACTTCATCCTGACGGAAATGCGCGAGAAGGGTCGCACCTTCGAAGACGTATTGGCCGAAGCCCAGGCCCTGGGTTATGCCGAAGCCGATCCAACCTTCGACGTTGAAGGTATCGACGCCGCTCACAAGCTGACGATCCTGGCCTCCATCGCGTTCGGCATCCCGCTGCAATTCGACAAGGCTTACACCGAAGGCATCACCAAACTGACCACCGCTGACGTGAACTACGCCGAAGCGCTGGGCTACCGCATCAAGCACCTGGGCGTGGCGCGCAGCACCGCGGCCGGTATCGAACTGCGCGTGCACCCGACGCTGATCCCGGCCGATCGCCTGATCGCCAACGTCAACGGCGTGATGAACGCGGTGATGGTCAACGGCGATGCTGCCGGTTCGACCCTGTTCTACGGTGCCGGTGCCGGAATGGAGCCGACCGCTTCGTCGGTGATCGCAGACCTGGTGGACGTGGTCCGCGCCATGACGTCCGACCCGGAAAACCGCGTACCGCACCTGGCGTTCCAGCCGGACTCGCTGTCGGCTCACCCGATCCTGCCGATCGAAGCCTGTGAAAGCGCCTACTACCTGCGTATTCAGGCCAAGGACCATCCAGGCGTATTGGCTCAGGTCGCGAGCATCCTTTCGGAGCGCGGCATCAACATCGAGTCCATCATGCAGAAGGAAGCCGAGGAGCACGACGGCCTGGTGCCGATGATCCTGCTGACTCACCGCGTGCTGGAACAGCACATCAACGATGCCATCCAGGCACTGGAAGCTCTTCAGGGCGTGGTTGGGCCGGTAGTCCGGATTCGCGTCGAACATTTGAATTAACACAGCGGCAAGCGGCAAGCTTCAAGCGGCAAGTTGAAAGCAGTTCGGCTTTTACTTGCGGCTTGAAACTTGAAGCTTGAAGCTCAAACCGAAGGTTTGAAAACATGCGCTACATCAGTACCCGCGGCCAGGCACCGGCCCTGAATTTCGAAGACGTCCTGCTGGCAGGCCTTGCCACCGACGGCGGTCTGTACGTCCCGGAAAACCTGCCACGTTTCACCCAGGAAGAAATCGCTTCCTGGGCCGGCCTGCCGTATCACGAGCTGGCCTTCCGGGTCATGCGCCCGTTTGTCACCGGCAGCATTCCCGATGCCGATTTCAAAAAGATTCTTGAAGAAACCTACGGCGTGTTCGCCCACAACGCCGTCGCGCCGCTGCGTCAGTTGAACGGTAATGAATGGGTGCTGGAGCTGTTCCACGGCCCGACGCTGGCGTTCAAGGACTTCGCCCTGCAATTGCTCGGTCGCCTGCTTGACTACGTGCTGGAGAAGCGCGGCGAGCGCGTGGTGATTGTCGGTGCCACTTCCGGTGATACCGGTTCGGCCGCCATCGAAGGTTGCAAGCACTGCGAAAACGTCGACATCTTCATCCTGCACCCGCACAACCGTGTGTCCGAAGTGCAGCGTCGGCAGATGACCACCATTTTCGGTGAGAACATCCATAACATCGCCATCGAAGGCAACTTCGATGACTGCCAGGAAATGGTCAAGGCCAGCTTCGCCGACCAGAGCTTCCTCAAAGGCACGCGTCTGGTGGCAGTGAACTCGATCAACTGGGCGCGGATCATGGCCCAGATCGTTTACTACTTCCATGCAGCCCTGCAACTGGGTGGCCCGGCACGTTCGGTGGCGTTTTCGGTGCCGACCGGCAACTTCGGCGACATTTTCGCCGGTTACCTGGCGCGCAACATGGGCCTGCCGATCAACCAGTTGATCGTCGCTACCAACCGCAACGACATCCTGCACCGCTTCATGAGCGGCAACCAGTACGTCAAGGAAACCCTGCACGCCACGCTGTCGCCGTCCATGGACATCATGGTGTCGTCGAACTTCGAACGCCTGCTGTTCGACCTGCACGGTCGCAATGGCGCGGCAATCGCCGGGCTGATGGATTCGTTCAAGCAGGGCGGCGGTTTCAGTGTCGAGCAAGAGCGCTGGACCGAAGCCCGCAAGTTGTTCGACTCGTTGGCAGTGGATGACGCACAAACCTGCGAAACCATCGCCGAAGTCTATGAGCAGACCGGCGAAGTGCTGGACCCGCACACTGCCATCGGCGTGAAAGCCGCGCGGGAATGCCGCCGTAGCCTGGACATTCCAATGGTGATCCTGGGCACCGCCCACCCGGTCAAATTCCCGGACGCCGTGGAAAAAGCCGGTGTAGGAAAAGCTCTCGAACTGCCTGTACATCTTTCTGATTTGTTTGAACGAGACGAACGTTGCACGGTATTGCCAAATGACCTGAAGGCCGTGCAGGCCTTTGTCAGTCAGCATGGCAACCGCGGAAAGCCGCTGTAACCGGTCAACGCTGTTACATTTTGAAGCCCGTCTCCTGACGGGCTTTTTCATTTCTGCATGCACAATTGTCGAGTTATCGCCGCGAAAGGACAGGCGAGTGGATCACCAAGGACGTGGGAATGCTGTTTACAAGTGTGTTCAAGCCGGTCGCGCGCTGGCTGGTTTTATTCGGCATCCTGGGAATCGCCGAATTGGGAGGGGCGAGCCCTGCATCGAATCAGGAGCGTGGGAAGTCTGTTGCACGATCAATGGTCGCGCTGGATGACCAGGAGTTGCAATGGGTGGCCAGTCATCCACAGGTCGTGGTCACGGCGCTGGAATACCCGTTGTACCTGTTCAAGGATGAACATGGCCAATGGACGGGCTTGAACAGTGACCTGCTCAAGCGCATCAGTGACATGACGGGGTTGCAGTTCGTTTACCAAGAGTCTTTTTCCACCGATCAGATGCTGGCGCATCTGGAAAACGGCGCAGCGGATTTGAGCACGACCCTGGCGATGAATGACGAGCGCAAGGCGTTTCTCGATTTCAGCCATGCGTACGGCGGTGCTGGATGGGTTTTTGTCGGGCGGGCCGGGGCGCCGCCTGTGCAGTCGCTGGAAGAACTGGCGAAGCGGGTACTGGTGCTGCCAACCCGGCATGCACTGGAAGCGAAGATCCGTCGCGATTATCCGTCTATCGAATTGCGTTCGGTTAAAACCTACGCCGAAGCCCGCGCCTGGGTTGAAAGCGGCGAAGCCTACGCCACCATCGAAAACGAAATCGGCGCCCGGCTTTTTCCGTCGGGCCGGCTGCAGATCGGGGCTGTGATGCCAGGTAAATGGGATGCGGATTATCTGGCGGTGCGCAAAGGTCAGCCGCAGTTGCTGAGTATCCTAAACAAGGCGCTTGAGGCGTTTCCTGAACAGGAACTGCGCAGCCTTCGCCTGAAGTGGTTCGGTGGTGCTATCACGCCACAGGCACCTGGTTTCTGGCAGTGGCTTGACGAGTGGGTCTGCTGGGGCGTGTTTTTGATCAGCTTGTTCGGCCTGTTGTCCCTGCTCTGGAATCGACGGTTGGCGGAGTTGGTCAGGCAACGGGTCGAGGCCCAAAGGAACCTGCGCGATCAGCTCGCATTTCAGCATGCGCTGATGGATGCCATGCCTGACCCGATGTTTGTCCGTGATCTGCAAGGGCGTTTGATCATGTGTAACAAAAGTTATGAGGACGCCTTGTCGACGCGATTTGACCGGATGCAGGGGCGGCAGTTGATCGAAGTCGATGTCATGCCCAGACAAACCGCGGAACTGCTGCATGCCGAATTTCAAGCGCAGTTGAGAACGCGAAGGTCACGCTTCTTCGAGCGCCAACTGGTATTCAAGGACGGTGTCAGGGATATCTACCAGTGGACAGTGCCGTTTTACACGGCGGATGGCCAGCTACGAGGATTGTTGGGGGGCTGGGCCGATATCGCCCGGCGCACCCGACAGACGTGAAGATTGCGTTTTTTCTCTGTCATGTTTGCCGTGCATGCTCTCTTGACTGAGTTGCAGGTTCGCTTGCGGTCGGTATCCAGAACTTTCTTCTCGGGCCAGTGGTCATCTGTTGCAAGCATGACCCAGGCACATTGTTTTCGGACTATTGAGTGGTGATCGGGATGGAAAGTATCAGTCTGTTGCTCGGTGAAGCGCTGAGCCCGTATCAGGTCACATTGACCCCGTCAGGCATTCGAGGTGAATGCCGGGTGACCCTGAAAAATGCTATCGGCGCGACCGTGGTCGAGCGCGAGTTCAATCAGGCCCAGTTGAATGACAAACGCCTGCTGACGGATGTGGTCGACGGTTTGCATCGCGACGTGCTGATCGCTGAAGGACGCCTGGAGCCTTGTGTCATCGCGGCATTGCGAAATGCAGCGCAGGACAAGCTGCTGTCCGGCCGCAATTGAACGGATTTTTGTGGGAACCTTCCCGCGCCGAGGTCAGTCAGACCTTGTAACAGCAGGATCAAGCATTGTGCTCCGGTGCTTGTAGCTTGCTGCTACTGGTCTCCAAACAGGCCACGTTTAACCCCGGGCCGTCTCCCCACTTCCCGGGGTTTCTTTTTGCCCGGGATTTGTCATGGCTGCACCAGATTGTCGAAAAACGCCTTGGTGTCTTTCAGGTAATCGCTGCGGCTTTGCGGATCCAGCCAGGCGGCGTAGGCCTGATCAAGGCGTTCGCGGGGCAGGGTGCGCAGTACCTGGTTGATCTCGACAATGGCCTGCCGGCCCTTGGGCGTGTCAGTGCAACCGATGTAACCGGACAGGTATTTGCCTGTGCCCCGGATCGGATAGAACTGCAATTGATCCTCGGTGATGCCTTGCAGTGAGGCCTGGTAGCGAATTTCCGGACGATATCCCAGCAGCAGGCGCAAGCGTCCCAGGCGCTGCATTTGCAGCAGGCTGCCCAAGGCGTCGTTGCCGTAATGAGGGGTCAGCGAGTTGGCTGGCGCTTGCTTGAGCAGCCCGTCGAGGTATTCGCCGTAATTGCGCTCGGCAATAATCCCCAGTTTTTCGCGGCCGCTGGCGAGCAACTCTGCCAGGTCCACTTCGCCATCCTTGATAAAGGGGGCCAGCACGAACTGGTCAACGCGCCGCACGGCCAGGCCATTGCTCATGGCACGGAAGACCGGGATGGAAAAGGCGATCCACTTTTCCCGTTCCTTGCTCCAGTTCAGCGCCGCATCACAGACGAGGGTCGGTTCGTGAAGCATTTGCAGTCCACGCGCGCGATTGACCCTCATCACGCTGTGCTGGTATTGCGGCATGCCGGCAATCAACAATGGAAGCAATTGATCGATAACGCCCTGACCCCTTTTCGGCCCGTCGAAAATCGTCAACGGTGGCAGGTCGCGCTTGAGCCAGATCAGGGTGTCCCTGGATTGCGCCAGGGCTGAGGGGGTCGGTTCAAGGAGCAGGAACAAGGTCGCCAGCACGCACAGCAGCCAGCCGCCGCGCAATGGGCAGTGAATGCCCCATGCCGGCAGGCGCCTCAGCTCAGATGGCTCCGTCTTTGCGCAACTGTGCGATCTGCGTCGCGTCATAGCCAAGTTCCTGGAGTACCTGTGCGTTGTGTTCACCCAGTTGTGGCCCGACCCATTCACATTCACCGGGTGTCTCTGAGAGTTTCGGCACAATGCCCGGCATCTTGAAGTCTTTACCGTCCGGCAGCTTGGCTTGCAGGAACATTTCCCGCGCCAGGTACTGAGGGTCATTGAACATGTCTTCGGCGCTGAAGATCCTGCTGGCTGGCACGTCAGCCTGATTGAGCAGCGCCAGCACGGTGTCCAGCGGTAACGAGTTGACCCAGCGATCGATGACGCCATAAATCTCGTCGCGTCGGGCATCGCGGCCATCGTTGCTGGCAAGCAGGGGGTCGTTGGCCAGGTCTTCCCGGCCAATGATCAGCATGAAGCGTTTGAAAATCGCGTCGCCATTGGCGCCGATCTGCACGTGCTTGCCATCGGCGCTGGTGTGGATCGAGGACGGGGTGATGCCCGGCATGATATTGCCCGTGCGTTCGCGAATGAAGCCGAACACATCGAACTCCGGGACCATGCTTTCCATCATCGCGAAGATGGCTTCATACAGCGCCACGTCCACCACTTGCCCCTGGCCACCGTTGACCTCGCGATGACGCAGGGCCATCAGTGCGCCGATCACGCCCCAGAGCGCGGCAATCGAGTCGCCGATGGAAATGCCGGTACGCACGGGTGGCCGGTCTTCGAAGCCGGTAATGTAGCGCAGGCCCCCCATGGATTCACCGACCGCACCAAAGCCGGGCTGATCTTTCATCGGGCCGGTCTGGCCGAAACCCGACAGCCGCACCATGACCAGTTTCGGGTTCAGGGCGTGCAGGACATCCCAGCCCAGGCCGAGTTTTTCCAGGACGCCGGGGCGAAAGTTTTCGATCAGAATGTCTGCTTCACCCAGCAGCTGTTTCAGGATCGCCAGACCGTCGGGGTGCTTGAGATTGAGGGTCAGGGACTTTTTGTTGCGGGCCTGGACGAACCACCACAACGAAGTGCCTTCATACAATTTGCGCCATTTGCGCAATGGATCACCGCCGTCCGGGGATTCGATCTTGATCACATCGGCACCGAATTCGGCGCAAATGCGCGAAGCAAACGGGCCGGCAATCAAGGTGCCCAATTCGATGACTTTCAGACCGGAAAGCGGTTTGGCGGTGAACGGCATACGGAATCCTGTAGGGCAAGGGATGAGCGAATACAGCGTTTTAACATAGCCGACTGTCAGACGCTTCAGGTCGATCACCTTCAATTCGTGGAATACCTTGCGCATCGGTTAGACTTGCCGCCTTTCCTCGTATCAAGAAGCCCGTTCATGGCCCAGCCGTCCACGACCTACAAGTTTGAACTGAACCTCACCGACCTCGACCGCAGCGTCTATGAGAACGTGAAGCAGACCATTGCCCGTCACCCTTCGGAAACCGAAGAGCGCATGACCGTACGCCTGTTGGCCTACGCCCTTTGGTACAACGAGCAGCTGTCGTTCGGCCGCGGTCTGTCGGAAGTGGATGAACCTGCCTTGTGGGAAAAAAGCCTGGATGACCGCGTCCTGCACTGGATCGAAGTCGGCCAGCCGGATGCCGAGCGCCTGACCTGGTGCTCGCGCCGCACTGAGCGTACCAGCCTGTTGGCCTACGGCAGCCTGCGCGTGTGGGAAGGCAAAGTGGTGCCGGCGGTGAAAAACCTGAAAAACGTCAACATCGCTGCCGTGCCTCAGGAAGTCCTGGAAATCCTGGCCAAAGACATGCCGCGCGTTATCAAGTGGGATGTGATGATCAGCGAAGGGACGATCTTCGTCACCGACGACCGTGGTCAGCACGAAGTCCAGTTGCAGTGGCTGGCCGGTGAGCGCGGCTGATTTTTCGCCGCTTTAGCGCGTCACCCGGTTTTATCCTACGTATTGAAGAGAAGCATCTTTCGCCCCATGCGCATCGAACCTCGCCTGCTGCCCGACACCCTGCCATTCCTCGGTGATATTCCGCCACTGCTGACCCGCCTTTACGCGGCGCGGGGCGTGCAATCCGAGGCGGAACTGGACAAGAGCCTGGCGCGGTTGATTCCGTACCAGCAGCTCAAGGGCATCGATGCCGCCGTGGATCTGTTGGTGACGGCGCTCGAACAACGCCAACGCATTCTGATCGTCGGCGACTTCGATGCCGACGGCGCGACGGCCAGCACCGTCGGCACGCTGGGCCTGCGTTTGCTGGGTGCGGCGCATGTCGATTATCTGGTGCCGAACCGTTTCGACTACGGCTACGGCCTGACACCGGAGATCGTCGCGGTCGCGCTTGAGCGTCAGCCTCATTTGCTGATCACTGTCGATAACGGCATCTCGAGCGTCGAAGGCGTGGCAGCGGCGCAAAAGGCCGGGCTCAAGGTGCTGGTCACCGACCACCACTTGCCCGGTGACGAGCTGCCCTTGGCCGATGCCATCGTCAATCCGAACCAGCCCGGTTGCGAGTTCCCGAGCAAGGCGCTGGCCGGTGTCGGGGTGATTTTCTACGTGCTGATGGCCCTGCGTGCGCGGTTGCGCGAGCTGGGCTGGTACACCAGCAAGCCGCAGCCGAATATCGGCGAATTGCTCGATCTGGTGGCCTTGGGCAGCGTGGCCGACGTGGTGCCGCTGGATGCCAACAACCGGATTCTGGTGCATCAGGGGCTGGAGCGGATTCGCGCCGGACGTGCCCGGCCGGGGATCAAGGCGATCCTCGAAGTGGCCAAGCGCGATCATGCGCGCATCACCTCCACCGATCTGGGTTTCATTGTCGGCCCGCGCCTGAACGCCGCAGGGCGCCTGGATGACATGAGCCTGGGCATCGAATGCCTGCTGACCGAAGACGCCGGTCTGGCCCGTGAGATGGCTGCTCAATTGGACGGCATGAACCAGGATCGCAAATCCATCGAGCAGGGCATGCAGCGCGAAGCGCTGGCGCAACTCAAGGATCTGCCGGTGGAGTCGATGCCGTTCGGCTTGTGCCTGTTCGATCCCGAGTGGCACCAGGGTGTCATCGGTATCCTCGCGTCACGAATGAAAGAGCGCTATTTCCGCCCGACCATCGCCTTTGCCGATGCCGGAGATGGACAGCTCAAGGGCTCGGGGCGTTCGGTCCAGGGCTTTCATATCCGCGACGCGTTGAGCGTGGTGGCGGCGCAGCATCCGAATCTGATCACCAAGTACGGTGGCCATGCAATGGCTGCTGGCCTGACGCTGCCGGAGGCGAATTTCCCCCTGTTCGCCGAAGCCTTTGACGTTGAAGTACGCCGGCAACTGCGCGAAGAAGACCTGACTGGCCGCCTGCTGTCGGACGGCACCCTGGCGGTGGAAGAGTTTCACCTGGAACTGGCCCGCGCCCTGCGGCATGCCGGCCCTTGGGGGCAACACTTCCCCGAGCCGTTGTTTCATGGGGTGTTCCAGTTGGTCGAGCAGCGGGTGGTGGGGGAGCGGCACCTTAAAGTCGTGCTGAAAAGTGAATGTGGTTCGGTGAAACTCGACGGCATCGCCTTCGGGATCGACCGCGACATCTGGCCGAATCCGACCATCAAGTGGGTGGAACTGGCCTACAAGCTCGACCTCAACGAGTTTCGGGGCAACGAGACGGTTCAACTGATGATTGCCCATATCGAACCGCGTTGAATCGACCCCTGTTGTAGGAGCGAGCTCGCTCGCGATGGACGTGAACGATGGCGCTGGGGACCTGATACCCCGCGGTGTCCTGTCGCTCATCGCGAGCGAGCTCGCTCCTACAAGGGGGCGACATCCCCCGATGTCGACTAGGCTCTAAGCACTGCTTGATTATCCTTGTGACGTCTTGTCGAATTTTTTGCCCGCGGGGGCGGGTGTTGTACCTTTTTCCTGTCACTCGTCGACTATTCAAACAGAACCTGGAGCCTGCCCACTGATACGAGAGGTGCCCCATGAGTCTGCTGCTTGAACCCTTTACCCTTCGCCAATTGACCCTGCCCAACCGCATCGCTGTTTCGCCGATGTGCCAGTACTCCAGTGCCGATGGCCTGGCCAATGACTGGCACCTGGTCCACCTCGGCAGTCGCGCTATCGGCGGGGCCGGGCTGGTGTTTACCGAAGCCACGGCGGTCACTGCCGACGGGCGTATCACGGCTCAGGACCTCGGTCTGTGGAATGACGAGCAGATCGAGCCCCTGCAGCGCATCACCCGCTTCATCAACGCCCAAGGGGCCGTTGCCGGCATTCAGTTGGCCCATGCCGGGCGCAAGGCCAGCACCTATCGGCCGTGGCTCGGAAAGCATGGCAGCGTCAAACCCGCCGAGGGCGGCTGGGTGCCGGTCGGCCCTTCACCGATTGCGTTCGACCCGCAGCACACCCAACCCAGACAACTCGATGACGGCGAGATCGCCAAGGTGATCCAGGCCTTTGTCGATGCGGCAAAGCGCTCGCTGACGGCCGGTTTCAAGGTGGTCGAAGTGCATGCCGCCCATGGTTACCTGCTGCATCAGTTCCTGTCGCCGTTGAGCAATCAGCGTCGCGATCAATATGGCGGTTCGTTCGAAAATCGCATTCGGCTGGTGCTGCAGGTCACCGAAGCGGTGCGTGCAGTGTGGCCTGAAGAATTGCCGGTGTTTGTCCGGGTCTCCGCCACCGATTGGGTGGAGGACGGCTGGAACCCCGATGAAACCGTGGAGCTCGCGCGTCGCCTCAAAGCCCTGGGGGTGGATCTGATCGACGTTTCATCGGGCGGGACGGCGGTGAATGCCGAGATTCCCACAGGGCCGGGATACCAGACCCGCTTCGCCGAGCGTGTGCGCAAGGAGTCGGGCATGGCCACCGGCACCGTTGGCATGATCACCGAACCAGCGCAGGCCGAGCACATCCTGCGCACCTGTCAGGCGGACATCATCTTCCTGGCCCGCGAGTTGTTGCGCGATCCGTACTGGGCACTGCATGCAGACGATGATCTGGGCGGGCACAAGGCCGTGTGGCCGGCGCAGTATCAGCGGGCGACTCACCGTGAGCAGCCGATTCATGAATCGGATTTGCGTGACTGAAATCCATCGATACGAAAAAGCCCCTGGATCGTGAGACCCAGGGGCTTTTATTCATGCCGGCGACCGATCAGGCCGCTTCGATCTTGCTGCGGTTCTGTTCGACCTGGTTCAGGTAATCCTTGAGCTTTTCCTGTTCGGCCACCGTCGTGAACAAGCCGAGCTTGCTGCGGCGCCAGAGGATGTCGTGGGCACTGGTGGCCCATTCTTCGCTGCACAGATAATCGACTTCACGGGTGTAGAGACCACCGCCGATGTGCTCGCCCATATCGCTGAGGTCCTGTACGCCTTCGAGCATGCGCCAGGTACGGCTGCCATAGGAAGTGGCCCAGCGGCGAGCGGTCTCGCTCGGCACCCAGTCGAACTTGTCGCGGATACGCGAGCTCAAGGCTTGCGGGGTGGTCATGTCTTCACCACCCGGCAGCGTAGCGCTGGCGGTCCAGCTTGGCTGGATGTGCTTGAAGTACGGTGCCAGTTGCGCCAGCGCCGACTCGGCCAGTTTGCGATAGGTAGTGAGCTTGCCGCCGAACACCGACAGCAACGGCGCTTCTTCGCCAGTGCCAGACAGCGCCAGGGTGTAATCGCGGGTCACGGCCGACGGGTTGTCGGATTCGTCGTTGCACAGTGGGCGCACCCCGGAATAACTGTGCAGGATGTCGTCGCGGCTGATTTGCTTTTTGAAATGGGCATTGACCACGTTCAACAGGTAATCGGTTTCGCCGTCGGTGATCGCTACGGCTGCCGGATCGCCGGTGTACTCACGGTCGGTGGTGCCGATCAGGGTGAACTGATTCAGGTACGGAATGGTGAACACGATGCGCTGATCTTCGTTTTGCAGGATGTGCGCGTGTTCGCCTTCGTACAGTTTCGGCACGATCAGGTGGCTGCCCTGGATCAGGCGGATGCCGTAAGGCGATTCCATCTTCAGGTCATCCCGAATGAACTTGGCGACCCATGGCCCGGCCGCATTGACCAAGGCCTTGGCGCGGATCGAAAACAGGCTGCCATCGGCGCGCTCCAGGTGCAGGTGCCACAGGCCCTTGGTACGGCGCGCGCTGACGCAGCGGGTTTGGGTGTGAACGTGGGCGCCTTTTTCCCGGGCGGCCATGGCGTTCAATACCACCAGGCGCGCGTCGTCGACCCAGCAATCGGAATATTCGAAGCCTTTGGTGATCTCGCTTTTCAGCGCGCTGTCGGGGCCGAACTTCAGGCTTTTCGAACCTTCGAGCTGCTCACGCTTGCCCAGGTTGTCATAGAGGAACAGGCCGGCGCGGATCATCCACGCCGGGCGCAAGTGCGGGCGGTGTGGGAGCACGAAACGCATTTGCTTGACGATGTGCGGGGCCTTGGCCAACAGCACTTCGCGCTCAGCCAGGGCTTCACGCACCAGGCGGAATTCGTAATGTTCGAGGTAGCGCAGGCCACCGTGGATCAGCTTGCTGCTGGCCGACGAGGTATGGCTGGCCAGGTCATCCTTTTCGCAAAGGAAGACCGAGAGACCGCGGCCGGCGGCATCCGCTGCGATCCCCACGCCATTGATCCCGCCACCGATGACGGCGATATCGTAAACCTCGGCGAGAGGGGGCGTAGGCAAGGTGGAAGTGGGCATCGGCTCAGCCTCGGAATTCTTTGATGTTTTGTATTTGAATTCGAACATTAATGTTCATTTGCGAAAATACTAGCCCATAAAGACGCGCACAGCCAGTCAGCTTCGATTGAAAATACTCATCGAAGGGCCGTTAAAGGAAAATATTCGAACATTGAGTGTGGAGGAAGAGAGTGTTGCGGGGTATTTATTGTAGGGGCCGGCTTGCTGGCTCCTACAGGTTGTTCAACCGCCTTCGGCGTTATACAACCTCCAGCCGAACCTTGTGCTGGTTCAACAGCTGCGCCAGCGCCGGGGAGGGCTGTTGATCGGTGACCAGACAATCAACCAGGCTGATCGGCCCCAGGCGAATCATGGCGTTGCGCCCGAACTTGCTGGAGTCGGCCGCGAGGATCACTTGCCGGGCATTGGCGATGATCGCCTGGGATACCCGCACTTCCTGATAATCGAAGTCCAGCAGGCTACCGTCTTCATCGATGCCGCTGATGCCGACCAGGGCGAAATCGACCTTGAACTGGTTGATGAAGTCGACACTGGCCTGACCGACTACTCCACCGTCACGCCGTACGTTGCCACCGGTCAGCAGCACGTCGAAATCGTCCTTGGCGCTGAGCATCGACGCCACATGCAGGTTGTTGGTGATGATCTTCAGGTGACTGTGGTTGAGCAGTGCCCGGGCGATGGATTCGGTGGTCGTGCCGATGTTGATGAACAACGAGGCATGGTCGGGAATCTGCGCGGCGATGGCTTCGCCGATACGCTGTTTTTCATCGCGCATCTGGTCGGCACGCATGGCGTAGGCAGTGTTTTCGACACTTGAGTCGTAAGCCGCGCCGCCGTGATAGCGACGCAACAAATTGGCTTCCGCGAGCTGATTGATATCGCGGCGGATGGTCTGCGGGGTAACGACGAACAGCGTGGCCATTTCCTCGATGCTGACATAGCCGCGTTCGCGAACCAGTTCGAGGATTTGTTGCTGACGGGGAGGCAGATTCATGGGGCGTCCTTTGGGCTGCCGTGCAAAATTTGCCCATGATGACGCAGGAATCTGCTCCCGACCAGTTTCCAAACAACGTGAAAACTACTTTCGTGCTGGGCGCCTTCGGCGTTACGCAAGAAATCCTGCGTTAAAAACAGGCTCGGACTGCTCATTTACAACCTCGTAAAGTCGGGTGCGACCCCAGCCGGTCCTCGCCTGTTTTTGCCTTGTCTTTTCTTCGCTCGCTACGTTTTCACGCTGTTTGGACATACAGATACGAGCTCGTATTCCGGTTTATTCAGCCTCGTCTTCAGCTGCCCAGTCGCGGGTGCGGCTGACGGCTTTTTTCCAGCCGGCGTAGAGCTTTTCCTTCGCCGTTTCGTCCAGTGTCGGTTCGAAGCGGCGTTCGATCACTGCCTTGCCGCGCAGCTCTTCCAGGCTGCCCCAGAAGCCACAGGCCAGGCCTGCCAGGTAAGCGGCACCGAGTGCCGTGGTTTCACGCATTTGCGGGCGCTCGACCTGAGTGCCGAGGATGTCGGCCTGGAACTGCATGAGGAAGTTGTTGGCCACTGCACCGCCATCCACGCGCAGGGCTTTGAGACGTTCGCCGGAGTCCTGCTGCATGGCGTCGAGCACGTCGCGGGTCTGGTAGGCAATCGATTCCAGGGCTGCGCGAATGATGTGGTCCACACGTACGCCGCGGGTCAAGCCGAACAATGCGCCGCGGGCGTACGGGTCCCAGTACGGTGCGCCAAGTCCGGTGAAAGCCGGCACCAGATACACGCCGTTGCTGTCCTTGACCTTGTTGGCAAAGTATTCGGTGTCGTGGGCGTCGTTGATGATCTTCAGCTCGTCACGCAGCCATTGCACGGTGGAGCCACCGTTGAATACCGCGCCTTCCAGCGCGTAGGCCACTTCGCCACGCGGGCCGCACGCGATGGTGGTCAGCATGCCGTGTCGGGATTTCACGGCTTTGTCGCCGGTGTTCATCAGCAGGAAGCAGCCAGTGCCATAGGTGTTTTTCGCCTGGCCTGGCTCGACGCACATCTGGCCGAACAGGGCCGCTTGCTGGTCGCCGGCAATGCCACCGATGGCGATGCCGCTTTTGGTGTGGCCGTAGATTTCGGACGACGATTTGACCTGCGGGAGCATCTCACGCGGGATATCGAGGACTTCCAGCATCTTCGCGTCCCACTCCAGGGTGTGGATGTTGAAGAGCATGGTGCGCGAGGCGTTGGTGTAGTCGGTGACATGCACCTTGCCGCCGGTAAACTTCCAGATCAGCCAACTGTCGACGGTGCCGAACAACAGCTCACCGTTGCGCGCGCGCTCACGGCTGCCTTCGACGTTGTCGAGAATCCACTTGAGCTTGGTGCCGGAGAAATACGGGTCCGTGACCAGGCCGGTGGTTTCACTGATGTATTGCTCGTGACCGTCGCGTTTGAGCTGCTGGCAGATCTCGGTGCTGCGTCGGCACTGCCAGACGATTGCGTTGTAGATCGGGCGGCCGGTGTTCTTGTCCCACACCACGGTGGTTTCGCGCTGGTTGGTGATGCCGATGGCTGCGACCTGATCGTGGTGCAGGCCGGCTTGTGCCAGGGCCTCGACCATCACGGCGCTTTGAGTGGCGAAGATCTCCATCGGGTCATGCTCGACCCAACCGGCTTGCGGGTAATGCTGTGCGAACTCCCGTTGGGCGGTGCAGACCACGTTCGCGTCGCGGTCGAAAATGATCGCGCGGGAGCTGGTCGTACCCTGATCGAGGGCAATGATGTAGTTCTTATTCTGTGTGTCGGTCATGTCGATTGCCTTGGGCGAAAAAAGGGAGTGAGGTCTGGCGCGTGATCAAAGGGCAGGGGCACGCGCCAACGGTATCAAGACGTTCTCGGTTTGCCGTCGATGGCAGGTACTGCTTCCTTTGTAGCAGGTGTGGCGTTTGGCAGATGACGGGCGATCAACCCGCGATAGGCCGCAGCGCCGAGGCAGGCACCGACAATCGGTGCGAAAACCGGAATCAGGAAATACGGAATGTCGCGTCCGCCAGTGAAGGAAATTTCACCCCAGCCGGCGAAGAAAGTCATCAGTTTAGGGCCGAAGTCTCGTGCGGGGTTCATGGCAAAACCGGTCAGCGGTCCCATCGAGCTGCCGATCACCGCAATCAGCAGGCCGATCAGCAGCGGTGCCAACGGGCCTTTGGGCAGGCCATTGTTGTCGTCGGTCAGGGACATGATCACGCCCATCAGGATGGCCGTAATGATCACCTCGACCAGAAATGCCTGGGCGGTGGTCAGCATAGGGTTCGGGAAAGTGGAGAACACGGAGGCCAGTTCAAGGCTGGCTTGAGTGCCGCGAACCATGTGCTGCGTTTGTTCGAATTCGAAGAACAGATTGCTGTAGAGCGTGTAAACCAACAGTGCTCCACAGAAGGCCCCCGCCACTTGGGCGAGTACGTAGAAAGGTAATTTGCGCTTTTCGAAGTCCGCGAAAATGCTCAGGGCAATGCTCACGGCAGGGTTCAGGTGAGCCCCGGAAACCCCGGCGGTGAGGTAGATCGCCATGCTGACGCCGACGCCCCAGATAATGCTGATTTCCCACAAGCCAAAACTGGCACCCGCGACTTTGAGCGCGGCAACACAACCTGTACCAAAGAAGATCAGCAGCGCTGTACCCAGAAACTCGGCCATGCATTGGCTCGAGAGCGACGGTTGTTGTAAAGCAGTTGTCATTGAAACCTCAATTTTTTTTGTTGTCTGGCGCTATTTTCCATCATGGTCGGAGCGCGGTTTTCGCCGAGGCAGGATCCCCATCCTGGTCGCGGTTTACTGCCGGGTACTGCGGTAGGACATTTCGTACAGTTTCAGAAACGAAAAAATATAGACAAGAAACGCTACTGTCAAAGGTCGAAAGTGAACCATCGGTCATAAATAAACTATTCGTCGCATGAATGAACAAGTCGTTGGGTAATGGGATGGCCAGGCGATGGCGTTATGGATGCGCTGCCGTAGAGCCTTTTAACGATCAATGTCCTAGAATCCGGCGCAGTATTTTTCTTCTGCCGCCATGTCTGGAGCTGCCATGACCCCCGCATTGGATTTGTTGAAAAAGGTTCGGGCCGAACATCGCGTACACAGTTACGAACATGACCCGAAGGCTGCCTCCTACGGGCTGGAAGCAGCGGAAAAACTCGGGCTCGATCCGGCGCAGGTGTTCAAGACCTTGCTGGCGGCCAGCGAAAAGGGCGAGTTGCTGGTGGCCGTGGTGCCGGTTGTCGGCAGTCTGGACTTGAAAGGGCTGGCCCACGCCGCCGGCGTGAAAAAGGTCGAAATGGCTGATCCGGCGGCAGCGCAGCGCTCCACTGGCTATCTGTTGGGCGGGATCAGCCCGCTGGGGCAGAAAAAGCGTTTGCGTACGTTCATTGATAATTCAGCCCAGCCCTTTGCCAGCATTTTTGTCAGTGCGGGTCGACGTGGACTGGAAGTCGAATTGGCACCGGCCGTGCTGGCCGAACACACCCAGGCGAAGTTTGCCGATATCGGCCGTGCGTGAGCGTTGACGTGCGCGCACCGCTGTATGGTGAAAATCGGCCGGCTCTGTCACTGGTGCCGGGTCGGTCGGCGCTGCATGCTCAGCGGTCTGACAAAGGGAGAAGGTTATGCAGCTAGAGTTCCATCAGGTCGACGCGTTCAGCCATCAGCCATTCAGCGGCAACCCGGCGATGGTCTATCGGCTCGATACCTGGCTTGCCGATGAATTGATGCAAAAGATTGCCGCCGAACACAACCTCGCCGAAACGGCGTTTGTCGTGCGCGAAGGGCAAGGCTGGCATATCCGCTGGTTTACACCGACCACCGAGGTGCCATTGTGCGGTCATGCGACGCTGGCTAGCGCCCATGTATTGTTTGAGATCTACAAGGAACCCGTCGAACGGCTGGACTTTATCTGCAAATCCGGCCCGTTGAGCGTAACGCGTGAAGGTGGGCGCCTGTGGCTGGATTTCCCGTCGATCATCCCCTCGGGAATCGGTGTGACCCTGGATGTCGAGCGTGCGCTCGGCGTTGAAGCTGTCGAAGTGCTGGGCTCGAATGAGTTGTTTGTGGTGCTTGAGTCCGAGCAAGCGGTACTCGACTGCACGCCGGACATGGTGGCCCTGGCGAAATTGCCATGGCTGGGTGCCATCGTGACGGCACGAGGCAACCAACACGATTTCGTGTCCCGTTATTTCGCACCGGCGATCGGCATCAACGAAGATCCGGTAACCGGATCGACCCATTGCAGCCTGATTCCGTACTGGTCGAAGCGTTTGGGCAAGTCGAGCCTGACGGCCTGTCAGTGTTCGACGCGAGGAGGGGAGTTGTTCTGCCGGCTGGAAGGTGACCGGGTGAAGATCGGCGGGAATGCGACCCTGGTTGCCAGCGGTACGCTGATGCTGGGATAACGCAAACCCGTTGTGGGAGCGGGCTTGCTCGCGAAGGCGGATAGTCAGTTAACATCATCATTGACTGACACTCCGCCTTCGCGAGCAAGCCCGCTCCCACATTTAATCCATGTTTGTCAGTTGGCCGTGCTGTAGCGCCGGACACCTGATTCAACAGCAGGAATCTGAGCCGCCGTGCTGCCTGACGCCTGGAACAGCACCAGGTGTTCAGCCGCGACACGAATACCCACATCCGCCCCGACCTGACGATCGACATGGCTCGGGAAGATCGACTCCAGCTGTGCGCCTGTCGGCAGCTGCAAGCGATACAGGGTCGATGCACCCAGAAAGGTCTTGCCGGCGATTCGTGCCTTCAGTGGGCTGTCCGGTGCATAGACGATATCGTCCGGGCGCAGCAGCACGTCCACAGCGCCGCCTACCGGCCAGCTATAGGCCCGGTTGCCGCGCAGCTCACCCAGCTCGGTTTGCACCGATTCTGGGCTGCTCAACTGACCGCGAATGAAATAGCCCTGGCCGATGAAGCTGGCCACAAAGGGCGTCAGTGGTTCGTGGTAGAGGTTGTAGGGCGTATCCCACTGTTCCAGTCGACCTTCCTTGAACACGCCAACGTGGTCGCTGACCGCGAAGGCTTCTTCCTGGTCGTGTGTCACCAGAATTGCACTGGTGCCACGGGCCTTGAGGATGTCGCGTACTTCGTGGCTGAGCTTGCGGCGCAATTCGCCATCGAGGTTGGAGAACGGCTCGTCGAGCAACAGCAGTTGCGGTTCCGGTGCCAGTGCGCGGGCCAGGGCGACACGTTGCTGCTGCCCGCCGGAAAGTTCGTGGGGGAAGCGCTTGCCGAGGTTCTTCAGGTTGACCAGTTCCAGCAGCTCTTCGGTAACACGATCCTTTTGCGGGTGCTTGCGAATGCCGAAGGCGATGTTGTCGGCCACGCTCAAGTGCGGAAACAGCGCGTAGTCCTGGAACACCATGCCGATGCGACGTTTCTCCGGGGCGAGGGTGAAACCGGCGCTGGAGATGGTCTCGCCAGCCAGCTGGATTTCGCCTTCGTGTACCGGTTCGAAACCGGCAATCGCCCGCAGTGTGGTGGTTTTGCCACAGCCGGAAGAGCCCAGCAGGCAACCGATGTCGCCGGCGTTCAAATGCAGGTTGAGGTTCTGCACCACTCGCTGGTCCTGGTAGCCGCAGGCGAGGTTGCGCAGGTTAAGCAGTAATGGCTGGCTCATGCGTGGTGGTACGAAGGCGGAACGAGGAATTCGAGCAAGGCTTTTTGCGCGTGCAGACGGTTTTCGGCTTGATCCCAGGCCACCGAGCGCGGGTCGTCGAGCAGGTCGACGCTGATTTCCTCGCCACGGTGCGCCGGCAGGCAATGCATGAACAGCACGTCGGCAGCGGCCAGGTCGAGCAGGGCGCGGTTGACCTGGAACGGTGCGAACAGCTTCAGGCGCTTGGCGGTTTCCTCTTCCTGGCCCATGGAGGTCCAGACGTCGGTGCTCACCAGGTGTGCACCACGCACGGCATCTTTCGGGTCGCGAACGATGGTGACCCGGTCGCCGGCCTTGGCCACGAATTCAGGGTTGGGTTCGTAGCCTTCCGGACAGGCAACGCGCAACTGGAAGTCGAACTGGATCGCCGCTTCTATATAACTGTTGCACATGTTGTTGCCGTCGCCGATCCAGGCAACGGTCTTGCCCTGGATAGAGCCGCGGTGTTCGAGGTAAGTCTGCATGTCCGCCAGCAACTGGCACGGATGCAGGTCATCGGACAGGCCGTTGATCACCGGTACGCGGGAGTTGGCGGCGAATTCGGTCAGGTTGCTGTGGGCAAAGGTACGGATCATCACCGCGTCGAGCATGCTCGACATGACGATGGCGCAGTCGCCGATCGGCTCGCCACGACCCAGCTGGGTGTCACGTGGCGACAGGAAGATCGCCTGGCCGCCGAGCTGGATCATGCCGGCCTCGAAGGAGATCCGGGTACGGGTCGAGGATTTCTCGAAAATCATCCCCAGGACGCGGTTTTTCAGAGGCTCGAACAGTACGCCGCGGTTACGCAGGTCCTTGAGCTCAACGCCTCGACGGATCACGCTGACCAGCTCTTCGGGCGTGCAATCCATCAGGGAGAGAAAGTGCCTTGCGCTCATCATTGACTACCTTTTTGCTACAAACCGCAGATGCTCAAAGCCTTGTTTGACGGAACAACGGGCGAGACCTGCGGCGTAAGCCGCACGGGGCGACGAAATAGGGGAAGGCGCGATCTTATAATTAAATGTCGCGTCTTACCAATAGGGCTACAGTTTTTAGGGAGTTTCAGAGGTGCTACGGGTTCACCGAGGCAGCGCTTTTGAAGCCTGTTTCCTGATAGCAGCGGCTCATTTGTACACCGGCCTCTCGGGGCTTGGCAATCAGGCGGGGCGGCAATGGTGTGCTGGCAGTCGGTTTCTGACCTGTCATTCCTGGTCTTGGGTGGCGTGTCGCCAGCCTGAAATATTTGCTAATGCAAAGTGCAGGGTTATAAACAAATCTCGAGCGACGCAGGAAGCTTCCCGATGGAATCGAAAAAACAGCTGTTAATGGAACGACCGGGCCTCACCGCTTCGATGACGACCAAACTGAACCGGGATGGTCATCGGCTGGCCTGATAACCTTCGATTCACAAGACGAACATCGCTGGCGTGGTGGCGGGTCTGGCACCATAGTTTTGTTTCCGCGGCCATCGTTGCCCGCCCATGACAAAACAGAGACTGGCCATGACCAAGACTCTCCATCACCGTGCGTGCCATTTGTGCGAAGCCATCTGTGGCCTGACCATCGAAACCACTGAGGTCGAACGCGGTAACGTCCAGATCACCTCGATCAAGGGCGACCCCCAGGACACGTTCAGCCGTGGGCACATCTGCCCCAAGGCCGTGGCGCTGCAAGACATCCAGAATGATCCAGATCGCCTGCACCAGCCCATGCAGCGGGTGGGCAATGAGTGGCAGCCCATCGAGTGGGACGCGGCATTCAATCTGATCGCCGAACGCCTCGCCGCCATTCAGGAGCGTCACGGGCAAAACGCCGTGGCGGTCTATCAGGGCAACCCGAGCGTGCACAATTACGGGTTGATGACCCACAGCAATTACTTCCTCGGCCTGTTGAAAACCCGCAACCGGTTTTCCGCGACGTCGGTCGATCAGTTACCCCATCACCTGACCAGTCATTTGATGTACGGCCATGGTTTGTTGCTGCCAATCCCGGACATCGATCACACCGATTTCATGCTGATCCTGGGCGGCAATCCGCTGGCTTCGAACGGCAGCATCATGACCGTGCCAGATGTGGAAAAACGTTTGAAGGCGATACAGGCCCGGGGCGGCAAAGTGGTGGTGGTCGACCCGCGCCGCAGTGAAACGGCGGCCATTGCCGATCAGCACCTGTTCGTGCGTCCGGGAGGTGATGCCGCACTGTTGTTCGGGCTGCTCAACACCTTGTTCGCTGAAGGTCTGACCCGTGACAGCCATCTGCCGGTAGACGGTCTGGAGCAGGTGCGAGAGACCGTCGCGCCGTTCACCGCCGAGGCCATGAGTCCGTTGTGCGCCGTGCCCGCCGAACAGATCCGCCAATTGGCGCGGGACTTCGCCGCGGCACCGAGTGCAGTCTGCTATGGCCGCATGGGCGTCTCGACCCAGGCTTTCGGTACGCTGTGCCACTGGCTGGTGCAGTTGATCAATCTGGTCACCGGCAACCTCGATCGCGTGGGGGGGGCCTTGTGCACCGAGCCGGCGGTGGACCTGGTGGCGACGACTTCGGGCGGGCATTTCAATCTGTGGCAAAGTCGGGTTTCCGGGCGCCCGGAGTACGCCGGAGAGTTACCGGTGTCGGCGCTGGCCGAAGAGATGCTCACCGAAGGGGAAGGGCAAGTCCGGGCGTTGATTACCGTGGCAGGCAATCCGGTGCTGTCCACGCCCAATGGCCGAAAGCTCGAGCAGGCGCTGGACGGGCTGGAGTTCATGGTCAGTATCGATTTGTACATCAATGAAACCACGCGTTACGCCGACTTGATCCTGCCGTCCACATCGGCGCTGGAAAACGACCATTACGACACCACATTCAATCTGTTCGCGGTGCGCAACGTCAGCCGTTTCAACCGCGCCATCCTGGCCAAACCCGAAGGTGCATTGCACGACTGGGAGATCTTCGTCGGGCTGGCCAAGGCATTTTCCGCCAGGACCGGCAAGGAGTTGAAACCCACCATCGCTCCGGCGCAAATGATCGATCGCGGCCTGCGCATGGGGCTGTACGGCGACACTTCCGAGTACAAGCTGTCGCTGGCGACTTTGTTCGATCATCCCCATGGTGTTGATCTGGGAGCGCTCAAGCCTAACCTCGCACAGCGCCTGAAGACTGCCAATCAACGCATCCAGGCCGCGCCTGCAGTGATTTTTGCCGACCTGGCGCGCTTCGCCGCCTTGCAGGCGCCGGCCGCCGACGAGTTGTTGATGGTTGGCCGCCGGCATGTGCGCAGTAACAACTCATGGATGCATAATTATCATCGGTTGGTGAAGGGCAAGCCTCGTCACCAGTTGCTGATGCATCCGGACGACCTGGCCAGTCGCGGGCTCAGTGACGGGCAACGTGTGCGGGTCAGTTCGCGGGTGGGTGTGATTGAAGTCGAAGTGCTTGGCAGTCTGGACATGATGAAAGGCGTGGTCAGCCTGCCTCACGGCTGGGGGCATGCGCGGCCGGGCGTGCAAATGTCGATTGCCAGCAGTCAGCCGGGCTCCAGCGCCAACGACCTGACCGACGAATGCCAGATTGACGAACTCTCGGGAAATGCCGCGCTCAATGGCGTGCCGGTGACCGTGGGCGCCGCATGAATCATACTGACGGAGAGACCGAGCAGGGCGCTCGGCTTTCCGTTACAATGCGCCACCGTGCCGACCCATGAGTCGGAAAGTTCAGCCGAGGTGCTCCATGGATATCATCGAAACGATTAAAGAGCAGATTGCCAACAACACCATTCTGCTTTACATGAAAGGCTCGCCGAATGCCCCGCAGTGCGGCTTCTCCGCGAAAGCTGCACAGGCCGTGATGGCGTGTGGTGAAAAGTTTGCGTACGTGGACATCCTGCAGAACCCGGAAATCCGCGCCAACCTGCCAAAATATGCCAACTGGCCAACCTTCCCACAGCTGTGGGTTGCCGGCGAGCTGGTCGGCGGTAGCGACATCATGACCGAGATGTCGGCTGATGGTTCGTTGCAGGCGCTGATCAAAGACGCTGCTGCAAAAGCCGCTGCCAAGACTGAAGCCTGACCGACACCTCCTGTAGGAGCGAGCTTGCTCGCGATGGACTCAAGAGCACCGCGGGGAACCAGACTCCCCGCGTTATCGTTGACCACCATCGCGAGCAAGCTCGCTCCTACAGAAGCAGATATAAAAAAGCCCCGCCTCTTCAAAAGAGAGCGGGGCTTTTTATTGCGTAGAACTTACTCGTCTTCGCCCATCTGCGATTGCAGGTAGTTCTCGATCCCGATCTTCTCGATCAGGCCCAACTGGGTTTCCAGCCAGTCGATATGTTCTTCTTCGGACTCGAGGATATCTTCAAGCAGCTCACGGCTACCGAAGTCGCCAACTGTTTCGCAATGAGCGATAGCCACTTTGAGGTCCGCGTGACCGGTGCGTTCGATACGCAGGTCGCACTCGAGCATTTCCTTGGTGTGTTCGCCGATGTGCAGTTTGCCCAGGTCCTGGACGTTCGGCAGGCCTTCAAGGAACAGAATGCGCTTGATCAGCTTGTCCGCGTGCTTCATCTCGTCGATGGATTCGTGGTACTCGTGCTTGCCGAGTTTGTTCAGGCCCCAATCTTCATACATGCGCGCATGCAGGAAATATTGATTGATCGCGACCAGCTCATTGGCAAGGATCTTGTTGAGATGCTGGATGACTGTAACGTCGCCTTTCATGATGGGGTCCTGCCCTGTATTAGCTGTCAATAGAGCAGAGTTTGAGCCGCGTATTTAATAGTGTCAAACCTAAGTTATTGAAACTTAAATGAAAATTAATCGGAATAAGAATGTTTGTGTTCCGCGTCTAGAGCATAACTAGTTGATTTTGAGACATAAAAAAACCGGACTTATGTCCGGTTCTTTGAAATTCGATATTCAAGCGGCTGTAAATTCTGCCGGATATGGAATTGCGGCCTGAGCCGTTTGCAGTTTTGTCAGGGTCTCGCGGACCACTTCCTTGGCGAGGCAGGCACATTTGCCGCATTGACTGGCAACGCCTGTGGCCACGCGGACTTCCTTGTAGCTGCAGCATCCTTCATAGATCGCATCGCGGATTTGACCGTCGGTGACGCCAGTGCAGAGGCAAACATACATAAGGAAGGTCCGTCGCTGATTGTGACTCAATTGCGATGGATCTTAATGTTAACGAGAATGATTGTCAAAGTGGTTTCAGAACACTTTTCGTCATAAACGGGTATGGCTGACGAACGGTCTGCCTGGCAAGTCTGGGGATACAAAACCGTCGGGGATTTCATCGTACAGGGAAAAAACAGCTAAGCCAGCTCAAACACGCGGTGTATGATGGCCGGTCTTTTGCGACCGGGGATCGTGTCACAGGGCTGTCGCCTCAGGGTGGCAGGCTGATGCGAACCCTGTTTCTCACGCTATTACACCAGGAGATATCCAATGAGCGTACTCGTAGGCAAACAAGCCCCTGACTTCACCGTACCGGCCGTACTCGGCAATGGCGAGATCGTTGACAGCTTCACCCTGTCTTCGGCGATCAAAGGCAAATACGGCCTGGTGTTCTTCTACCCGCTGGACTTCACCTTCGTTTGCCCGTCCGAGCTGATCGCTCTGGACAACCGCATGTCCGAGTTCAAGGCACGCAACGTTGAAGTGGTCGCCGTGTCGATCGACTCGCACTTCACCCACAACGCCTGGCGCAACACTCCGGTCAACAATGGCGGTATCGGCGAAGTTCGCTACACCATGGCTGCCGACATCAAGCAGGAAATCATGAAGGCTTACGACGTTCAGTCCGCTGACGGCGTGGCTTTCCGTGGCGCGTTCCTGATCGACGACAAAGGCGTTGTCCGTTCGCAGATCATCAACGACCTGCCGCTGGGCCGTAACATGGAAGAGCTGCTGCGTCTGGTCGACGCTCTGCAATTCCACGAAGAACACGGCGAAGTCTGCCCTGCCAACTGGAAGAAAGGCGACAAAGGCATGAACGCTTCGCCAGAAGGCGTTGCGGCTTACCTGACCGAGCACGCTGCCGCTCTGTAAGGTACGTTCCAGATATAAAAAAACCGGCCATCGAGGCCGGTTTTTTTATGCGCGGGATAAACCTGGAACTATGTACCTCTGTAGGAGCGAGCTCGCTCGCGAAGGACTCAAGAACACCGCGGGGAACCAGACAACCCGCGTTATCGTTGACCACCATCGCGAGCCAGCTCGCTCCTACAAAGAGCAATCAATCGTCGAAATCTTCCCAGCCGCCCATTTGTTTCCAGCGATTGACGATGCCGCAGAACAGCTCTGCCGTCTTCTCGGTGTCATAGCGGGCCGAGTGAGCCTCGCGACCGTCGAAGTCGATGTCCGCTGCCTGGCACGCCTTGGCCAGCACAGTCTGGCCGTAGGCGAGGCCTGCGAGCGTTGCGGTATCGAAACTGGAGAACGGATGGAACGGATTGCGCTTCATGTCCAGGCGTGCAACCGCCGCATTCAGGAAGCCCAGGTCGAAGCTGCTGTTATGCCCGACCAGGATCGCCCGTTTGCAACCATTGGCCTTGAGGGCCTTGCGCACGCCACGGAAGATATCGTTCAGGGCAGACTCTTCACTCACGGCCATGCGCAGCGGGTGATCGAGCTTGATTCCGGTGAACTCCAGGGCCGCCGCTTCGATGTTCGCGCCTTCGAACGGCTCGACTCGGAAGAAGTAGGTGTGATCCGGGTAGACAAACCCCTTTTCATCCATGGCGATGGTGGTCGCGGCGATTTCCAGCAGGGCGTCGGTGGCCGAGTTGAAGCCACCGGTTTCTACGTCGACGACAACCGGCAGGTAACCACGAAACCGTGCGGCCATCGGATGACGGGAACCGCCTCCGCCGCCGTTGCCTTCCAGTTCGTCATCGAAATGCTCTTCACTCACGCGTGTTCCTCCAGCAGGCGCCAGCGCAGTTTTTCACCGGCGCGCAGCGGGATAACGGTCAGCTCGCCAAACGGCAGGCTGGCAGGGGCGGTCCATTCTTCACGGACCAGGGTGATGCGATCGGTGTTGGCCGGCAGACCATAGAACCGAGGGCCGTTGAGGCTGGCGAAGGCCTCGAGCTTGTCCAGCGCATTGCGCTGTTCGAAGGCTTCGGCGTACATCTCGATGGCAGCAAAGGCGGTGTAGCAACCGGCGCAGCCGCAGGCCGCTTCCTTGGCGTGCTGGGCGTGAGGCGCCGAGTCGGTGCCGAGGAAGAACTTCTCGCTGCCGCTGGTGGCGGCGTCGAGCAGGGCTTCCTGGTGGATATTGCGCTTGAGGATCGGCAGGCAATAGAAGTGCGGCCGAATCCCGCCCACCAGCATGTGGTTGCGGTTGTACAGCAGGTGGTGAGCGGTGATGGTCGCGCCCACGTTGGTCGAAGCCGAGTTGACGAACTGCACGGCGTCCGTGGTGGTGATGTGTTCGAAGACCACCTTGAGGGTCGGGAAACGCTCGACCACACGACGCATGTGCTCATCGATGAAGAATTTTTCGCGGTCGAATACGTCGACATCGCCACGGGTGACTTCACCGTGAATCAGCAACGGCATCCCGACTTCGGCCATGGCCTCGAGTGCAGGGAAAATCTTGTCGATGCTGGTAACACCAGAGTCCGAGTTGGTGGTCGCGCCAGCCGGGTACAGCTTGGCGGCGTACACGAATCCGCTGGCCTTGGCCTCGCGAATTTCTTCAGGCTGGGTGCGGTCGGTCAGGTACAGGACCATCAGCGGCTCGAACGGGCTGCCGGCCGGGCGGGCAGCGAGAATCCGCTGGCGATAGCCGTCGGCTTCGGCCGTGTTACGCACCGGTGGAACCAGGTTGGGCATGATGATGGCGCGACCAAAGGTGCGCGCGACATCCGCGACGGTATTGGTCAACACGGCACCATCGCGAAGATGAATGTGCCAGTCGTCGGGACGCAGCAGGGTCAGGCGGTCGGACATGAGGGGATTCCAGGCGGGTCAAACTCAGGGGAATGCTACCGGAAAAGACTCTTGCAGGCACTCGCTATCAAGTTTTACGGGAAGCTTCCGATATCCAACAGGTATGCCGTAGACATGCGTGTGTCGGTCTTTTTGTTGTAGAAGCCAGTGGAGCCTCCCGTGCGCCAGCGTTATTTAGCCTTGCTCAGTGTGTTTGCCAGCCTTCCCGCGATGGCGCTCACTTTCCAGACCCGTCTGGAGAGCATTGAGTGGACGGTCGAAGGTGACAAGTTCGAATGCCGCCTGGCTCAGCCGATAACCGACTTCGGTTCGGGCGAGTTCGTGCGTCGTGCCGGCGAGCAGGCGACTTTTCGTCTGAAAACCTACAACCCGATGATCGGCGGCGGTTCGGCGACCTTGCTGGCCGCTGCGGCACCGTGGCAACCGGGGCGTGACGATATCAATCTGGGCACGGTGAGAATCGGCAGCGGCAACGTGTTGTTCAACAGTTCACAGGTTCAGGCCGGACGCCTGATCAGCGGATTGATGGACGGTCGCAGCCCGGTGGTTCGCCATTCCTCGGGGGATGGCCGGGTGTCGGAAGTGCGCTTGCTGCCGGTCAGGTTCACCAAGGCGTTTGCCGATTACCAAAGCTGCGTGGCCAAACTGTTGCCGCAGAACTTCGAGCAGGTGAAACAATCCGAAGTCGGCTTCCCCGGCGGCGGAATCGAGCTCGACAGCGCCGCGAAGGCCAGGCTGCAGGTCATGCTGGAGTACATGAAGGCTGATCCGACGGTCAATCATATCGAGCTCGACGGGCACTCCGACAACAGCGGCAACCGCCTGACCAACCGCGACCTGTCCCGGCGTCGGGCCCTGGCAGTCATGGAGTTCTTCAAGGCCAATGGCATCCAGGAGTCGCAAATCACCATGCGTTTCCATGGCGAACGTTATCCGCTGGCGCCTAATACCAACAACGCCAACCGCGCGAAGAACCGACGGGTAGCGGTACGCCTGGAGCGTGGAGCGCCTGTGGAACAAGTCGCCCCGCAAGCGACGAAAGCGGCCACTTCGGCAACTTCCTGACTCTTTGGTCATCGTCGCCCTCTCGACATAATCTGTCGCTTCGTCGTCATAAGCTGTCGCGCCACTGTAAATTATTCTGCATGAGCGGTAGACTTCCCGGCTTTCCGTAGAACCCCGTGGAGTGATGGCATGGCGGACGTAAACAAGGTCGTTCTGGCGTATTCCGGCGGCCTGGACACTTCGGTGATCCTCAAGTGGCTGCAGGATACTTATAACTGTGAAGTGGTGACCTTCACCGCTGACCTGGGTCAGGGCGAAGAGGTCGAACCTGCACGCGCCAAGGCTCAGGCCATGGGCGTCAAAGAGATCTACATCGACGACTTGCGCGAAGAGTTCGTGCGCGATTTCGTTTTCCCGATGTTCCGCGCCAACACCGTTTACGAAGGCGAGTACCTGCTGGGTACTTCCATCGCTCGTCCGCTGATCGCCAAGCGCCTGATCGAAATCGCCAACGAAACCGGCGCTGACGCCATTTCCCATGGTGCCACCGGCAAAGGCAACGACCAGGTTCGTTTCGAACTCGGTGCCTACGCCTTGAAGCCAGGTGTGAAAGTGATCGCTCCCTGGCGCGAATGGGACCTGCTGTCCCGTGAAAAGCTGATGGATTACGCCGATAAGCACGCGATCCCGATCGAGCGCCACGGCAAGAAGAAATCCCCGTACTCCATGGATGCCAACCTGCTGCACATCTCCTATGAAGGCGGCGTGCTGGAAGACACCTGGACCGAGCACGAAGAAGACATGTGGCGCTGGACCGTTTCCCCGGAAAACGCTCCAGACAAGCCGCAGTACCTGGAACTGACCTACCGCAACGGCGACATCGTCGCACTGGACGGCGTCGAAATGACTCCGGCCACCGTGCTGGCGACCCTGAACCGTATCGGTGGCGAACACGGTATCGGCCGTCTCGACATCGTCGAGAACCGCTACGTGGGCATGAAGTCCCGTGGCTGCTACGAAACCCCGGGCGGCACCATCATGCTGCGTGCCCACCGCGCGATCGAATCGATCACCCTGGACCGCGAAGTGGCTCACCTCAAGGACGAGCTGATGCCCAAGTACGCCAGCCTGATCTACACCGGCTACTGGTGGAGCCCTGAGCGTCTGATGCTGCAGCAGATGATCGATGCGTCCCAGGTCAACGTGAACGGCGTTGTGCGCCTGAAGCTGTACAAGGGCAATGTAATCGTCACTGGCCGCAAGTCCGACGACTCGCTGTTCGACGCCAACATCGCTACCTTCGAAGAAGATGGCGGCGCGTACAATCAGGCGGATGCAGCAGGCTTCATCAAGCTCAATGCCCTGCGCATGCGCATTGCGGCGAACAAAGGCCGGAAGCTGTTCTGAGACCTTTGACATCGTGATGGGAGCCTGACCTCGTCCAGGACGAGGTCAGGCACCTGAAAATGGGGTGACGCCAGTTACTGCGTTGTCAGGTGTTTGTGCTGCTGACGATTTCCTGTTTTTCTCCTTCCAATAGTTTTTCTTGTTCTACGGGTTATTGCTTGTCGGTTGTCCGGCTTGATCAATGACCGTCAACCTGTGCGAGTCCAGATTGTAGGCAACATAAAGGGCGGCACAGTGTTTCCTGGTCTGCCTTGAGTGTTCAAGCGCACTGGCTTTCAGCAAAGTCTCCGAAACGGCACAAGTGACAAACAGAATCACGTACGTCGTCTTTTCCCGTGGCCTCTGGATGGTTTCCAGCAGCGCTGCAAATTCGATCTCCTTGCTCATCCAGCGTGCATCAACGATGTACAGGTCTTTTACAAGCTCCGGTAACTGAAGTTGATGCTGAACAAGGACGGTGGACTGCAGACCAATCTCCGTTGGCGGGTCCTGTGCACCGCAGGGCCTCCGGGTTGACTGCCGGTCATTCGTCGACGTTTTCAGGGCGTGATTCTCGGGTAACTTCCCGGACGCTTTTTTTTCCGACCGCCCAGCGACATCCATGACTTTCATGAAGTGTTTCCCCTTTTCAAAGTCGGAAGGCGCATACAGTGATCGGTAGTTGAAGTTGAGTGTTGCGAAAAAAAGTAAAAGTAAATAAAACGGAAAGCTGATCAGAAACCAGACATAGAGCTCTTGTTCTTCCTGGTCAAGGAAGGGCAGAGAAACGGCTGCCGAGGTTTCAGAGAGTGTTGCGAATATAGCGATAATTGACATTGGGTTGGTGATTCGTTTTTTATCAAGCTCTGTATTCATGCTGTGTTGTCTTCTCTCGAATGGTTTATAAAGTTAGTTTGATGGGTTTCTGTTGTGTTGTACTTGGTTTTTTGAGTGTTGGTGGTTTTTTAATGATCGCTCAGAAAAAATTATTTGCTGTAAGAGTAATTGGATGCCTGGTGTGTGATATTTCTGGAATGACTGTTTAGTGCGTAAATATCAGTTACGTTTTACCGGGAGAGTAGAGGTTTATCTTTGTCAGGGGGCGGCCGTTCAGGCCGGTTCTCGGAAAATTTTGGTCGTAAATCGATAGAGGTGTCAGCTGGAAAGTGCGACACCATGACGCTGATATGGTTTTCAACTCATTCAGTTCGAGGGATTTTTGTAGGAGGAATCCGTGTTGTTTGTAGGGGATGTCTCTTGGTGCGGGTGGCTGGAAGGGGCGACATGCCATGGGTGAAACGACTAGGCTATTGTGCGGGCTCTGAAAATTCGAACAGCGAAAATTGGACTTGCCCATGAATAAAGTGCTGATCGTGGATGATCACCCCGTCATTCGTCTTGCGGTACGTATGCTAATGGAGCGTCATGGCTACGAAGTTATTGCAGAAACCGATAATGGTGTGGATGCACTGCAACTGGCCCGTGAACTTATGCCGGATATTGTCATTCTGGATATCGGGATCCCGAAGCTGGACGGGTTGGAAGTCATCGCGCGTTTGTCTTCGGCCTCAATGCCGATGAAAGTTCTGATTTTGACTTCCCAGGCGCCGGGGCATTTTTCCATGCGTTGCATGCAATCCGGTGCGGCCGGTTATGTCTGCAAGCAACAAGATCTGACGGAGTTGCTCAGTGCAATAAAGGCTGTGTTGTCGGGTTACAGCTACTTTCCCAATCAAGCCTTGCATACCGTGCGTTGCAGTTTGGGGAACGCCAGTGAGGCCGATATGGTTGATCGATTGTCAGGACGGGAAATGATGGTCCTGCAACAGTTGGCCAGAGGAAAGACCAATAAAGAGATTGCCGATGGAATGTTCCTCAGCAATAAAACAGTCAGTACTTACAAGACCCGCCTGCTGCTCAAGCTGAATGCGAGGTCTCTGGTCGATTTGATCGAGCTGGCACAACGCAATGGTCTGGTGTGAGGAGGTAACTGCTCGACCAAGGGGCGTCTAACGGAGTATGGCACTTAAAAAAAAGCCTCCGTTTCGGGAGGCTTTCAGGTGTCATAAGTCAAAATCGTAATCGGCCAACTGCTTTTGCAGTCGGCGCTCCTCCAGCAGGTTGTCGATGGTGCGGCGTTTGCTCAGATTAGTTTTCGCTACTTCAACCACCGGCTCGGCCTCATCGGTTTCAGTGGTGGTGAAGTCGTCTTCTACGTCCAATTGCTCTTTGCCAGTACTCATTTAATTACTCCAGGCTAAGAAGGCCTTTGGGGCTCCTTATATCGACAATCTCCCGGCGGGTAAAAAAGATTTTTTCAATCGGTAATTAGATAATCCCAATAGCGCCTCAATCGTCGGAGGTTTTGTGCTTGTATTCGCACAAGTCCTCGATCCGGCAGCTTCCGCACCGGGGCTTGCGGGCGAGGCAAACATAGCGGCCGTGAAGGATCAGCCAGTGATGGGAGTCGAGCAGATACTCCTTGGGCACGAATTTCATCAGCTTTTTCTCGACCTCCACCACATTTTTGCCGGGAGCAATGCCAGTCCGGTTGCTGACCCTGAAAATATGCGTGTCGACGGCCATGGCCAGCTGACGGAATGCGGTATTGAGTACCACGTTGGCGGTTTTGCGGCCGACGCCGGGCAGCGCTTCCAGCTCTTCGCGGGTTTGTGGCACTTCACCTGCGTGACGCTTGACCAGCAAACGGCAGGTTTCGATCACGTTTTTCGCCTTGCTGTTGTACAGACCGATGGTCTTGATGTACTCCGACAGCCCCTCGACACCCAGGGCATGGATCGCTGCCGGGGTATTGGCGACCGGAAACAGCTTGGCTGTGGCCTTGTTGACGCCGACATCGGTCGACTGCGCCGAGAGAATCACGGCAATCAGCAGTTCGAACGGTGAGGAATAGGCCAGCTCGGTCTTTGGTTCCGGGTTGTCCTCGTGCAGTCTGCGGAATATTTCCAGACGTTTTGCGGCATTCATGGGCGGTGCGTTTCCTCGACAGCAATCAATGGGTGGGTGTGGGGCGCCAGGCCTGCCAGGCAGCGATCAGCAGTCCGAGCAGAATGAATCCGCCAGGGACCGATGTCGCCAGGCGCAGACCGCCATCGGCCAGCAGCACCCAGCCTTGCCAGTCATTTTGCGTTGCGCCGGACAGCCACGATAGATGGCTTCCAAGTGTTCCGTTGCCGATGAGTTCGCGCAGCAAGGCCAGCCCGATCATCAGCGCGACAAACAGTCCATCGAGTCGCAGGCGTTGGTGCCAGCCGTTCTGAAAGAACCCGGCGTGTTCCAGTACGACGCATTGCAAGGCGATCAAGGCGCCGTAAAACCCCAGATGCTGCTGCCATTGCAGCGACCAGGCCTGTGCCATGAGCTCCGCGCAACTGGTGAGCGTGGCCGCCAGCAGGACGCTGGCCAGCAGGCGGGTCGCCGGGACCAGTCGGGGTCGCAAGGCACCCATGGCCAGACTGAACAACCGGGTCACCGCCATGAACATCAGGCACAGGCCAAGTGCGGCCATCAGCGAGTGGGTGGCGCCGATCAGCGGTGTCAGCATCAAGGCGTTGCGCAGAGTCGATGAGTTATCCATGGGCAGGTGTTCCGAGCAGTGGTTGCCGATGTTCATCGAAGTAGCGCAAGGCATCGTGGACAGCATTGATCACTGCTCTTGAGGTGATGGTCGCACCTGCGATCTGATCGAACTGCCCCTGATCCTTTTTCAGCGCCCAGCCGCTGTCACCGGGTTGTGTTCGAGATTTGCCGGAAAAAATCTGCAGCCAGGTATTGGGCCAGTCGGCGATCCGTGCTCCCAGTCCTGGTGTTTCCGACTGCTTGAGGGTTTTGACGCCCAGCAACCTGCCATTGGCGTCGATAGCGATCAGCAGGTCGATGGCTCCGGCGTAGCCAAGGGTTTGACTGCGCAGTAACACCGCGACGGGCTGATCGGCCCGGGTCGCCAGATAACCACCCAGCAAGGTGCTGTTGGTCAGGACGGTTGTTTCGAACTTGATGGGGTGTTCGAGTGGCTGATTGTCGTAGCTGTCTGACGGGATCAGGTCGAGCAGGTTACGGCTGTCGATCAGGCGCTGTTCGGCTGCAATGCGCGGCGCGCTGCCGAGCTGCACGAAGTACGTCACGCCAAGGCCCAGTGCGGCCAAAAGCACCACAAGCGCGATGCTCGATGTCCGGCTCATGGCGCCTCCGGTTGTTGTCTGGCCGACACGAACCGCTCCAGCGCGGGCACGCAGAGGTTCATCAACAGCACGGCGAATGCGATGCCGTCCGGATAGCCGCCCCAGGTACGAATCAGATAAGTCAGAAGCCCGACGCCAGCGCCGAACAGCAGCCGTGCGCCAGGGCTTCTGGCGCCGGACACCGGTTCGGTGATGATGAAGAACGCCCCCAGCATGGTCGCGCCGGTCAGCAGATGAAACAGCGGTGAGCCATGAGAGTCCGAGCCCGACCCGTTCCAGCACAGCAGGCTGATGATGAACAGGCTGGCGAGCATGCCGACGGGAGCATGCCAACTGATTACCTTTCGTTGCAGGAGAAACATTCCACCCGCCACAAAGGCCAGGTTCATCCATTCCACCCCCCGGCCGCCAAAGTGGCCAAATGCCGGGTTGCCGGCAAACAGTTCATCCATGGTCAGGCTTTTGTTGATCCGCAGACTGTCCAGCGCCGTGGCCTGCACCCACGCATCCGGCGCATGGCCGACTCCGAACACTTGCTGCAAGCCATTCAGCAGGTCCATGCCCTGGGATGATGGCCAATGGGTCATTGGTTGGGGAAAGGCCACCAGCACCAGGGCAAAACCGAGCATCGCCGGGTTGAAGGGATTCGAGCCGACGCCGCCATACAAGTGCTTGCCGAACACCATCGCAAAAGCGGCAGCACTGAGGGTCAGCCACCATGGGCAATAAGGCGGCAACGCCAGAGCCAGCAATGTGGCACTGACCAGCGCGCTACCGTCACTCAGGGTTGGCTTCAGCGGTCGCTGGCGCCATAACACGACGGCGGCCTCAACGGCCAGTGCAGCAGCGGCCGCGAGAACCAGGTTGATCAACACACCCCAGCCGTACAGCCAGAATGCCGCCAGCATTCCCGGTAGCGTGGCCAGCAGTACCAGCTTCATCGCCTGTTGCAGGCGATCATCCACCGCTTCAAGGGTTGGCATGGGCGTCCACCTGGCGTTCGGCTTCGCCGAGTGCGCGCTCCAGGGCTTCGATTTGTTCCGCCGGTGCTTCGTTGGCCTGAGCCTTCTTGAGTTCGGCGCGGCGCATGGCCAACTGGATCTTGGCCCGTTTCAGATCGGCATCATTCGACGACACAGTGGCGACCGTCGGCGCAGGGGGCTGAGGGGCGGCGCTTTCCAGTTGCGCCAGGTTTTGTTCGGCGGCTTCGAACTGCTGTTGCAAAACGATCAACTGCGATTGCTGTTCGAAGGTCGGTGGATGTCCGAAGGCCTTCAGCGATTTGTGCAACTGCGCCCGACTCATCGCCACATCGATTTTTGCCTTTTTCAGCGCGGCATCGGCATTGGCGGCTTTCTGTGCACGAACACGCTCGAGGGCGGCCTGCACCGGGTCGACTGCCACTTCGGCAGGTTGTGCGGCCCGCTGTCGGGCCTGCCGCTCGGCGACTTTCTGTTGTTCCTCACGCTGCAAGCGGGCATTGCGTTGTTCGAAGCGGCTCCGTGCGTGATCGCGCTTGAGGGTGCGGGCCTGCCTTGCCTGCGGTGTAAGGGCCAGGCCCCCGACAACGGGCAGTACCGTGTTCGGTGGCAGTGGGCGCATCTCGATGCAGTCCACCGGGCACGGCGTCACACAGAGGTCGCAACCGGTGCACTCATCGATGAGCACCGTGTGCATCAGTTTGGCCGCACCGACGATGGCATCGACCGGGCAGGCCTGAATGCACTTGGTGCAACCAATACACTCGGCTTCGCGGATATAGGCAATTTGCGCAGGTGCCGAGCCGCGAGTGATGTCCAGTTCCAGCACCGGCACCTTCAGCAGCTCGGCCAGGGCCGCAATGGTTTCGTTGCCGCCGGGCGGACACTTGTTGATCGCTTCACCGCTGGCAATGCCTTCGGCGTACGGCTTGCACCCGGGGTGGCCGCACTTGCCGCATTGGGTTTGCGGCAAGAGTGCGTCGATGCGTTGAATCAGACTCATGTTTTGATCAGTCCGCTGAATCCGAGAAAGGCCACTGCGATCAGGCCGGCACCAATCAGGGCGATCGGCAAGCCGCGAAAGGGCAGGGGAACATCGTTGTCGGCCGTGCGTTCACGCAAATCAGTGAACAGGCTCAACACCAGCCAGAAGCCCAACCCTGCACCAAGGCTCAAGGCTGAAGCGTGAAAGAAGCCCTTGTCCTCTTGAGCATTGAGCAAGGCCACGCCGAGCACGCCGGCATTGCCCAGCAGCAACGGCCAGAGGCCTTCGAACGGCAGTGTCGAAAACAGCCGCGCCAGCCACTTCAGCAGTGGGCTGATCAGCAGAACGCTCAATGGCAGAAACACAAACAGACGCAGCGCCGTCAATTGCAGCGGCACCAGCAGCCAGTGATAAAGCGCGTAGCCGAGCATGCCCACGACCAGCATCAGGCATGTCGTCGCAATGCCCAAGGCATGGACCTGACGGCGCTGGCCGGCCAACAGCGGATCGACGGCCAACGGCCAGTGCAACACGAGGTTGTTGATCAGGGCGGCGCTGATAAGCGTAAGCAGGATTTCGGTCATTGTTCGTGCCGACAGGAACGGTAGTTTTTGTAGGAGCGAGCTGGCTCGCGATGGACTCAAGAGCGCTGCGTTCAACCTGTGGACACGCATAATCGTTAACGACCATCGCGAGCCAGCTCGCTCCTACAGGAGATGGTCTAAAAAGCTTAGGCATTATCCGGCAAGGCGGGAGGGTGGGCCAGACATGAAAATCCCACAGTCGCGCCAGGCACGACTGTGGGATCGATTTGCCGCAGACCTTACTTGATGCGCTGACCCGGCTTGGCGCCGCTGTCAGGGCTCAGCAGGTAGATTTCTTCACCGCCGGGACCGGCCGCCATCACCATGCCTTCGGAGATGCCGAACTTCATTTTCCGTGGCTTGAGGTTGGCGATCATCATGGTCAGACGACCATTGAGCTTGGACGGGTCCGGGTAGGCGCTCTTGATCCCGGAGAACACATTGCGTTGCTCGTCACCGATGTCCAGGGTCAGGCGCAGCAGCTTGTCGGCGCCTTCCACGTGTTCAGCCTTGACGATCAGCGCGACGCGCAAATCGACTGCCGCGAAGGTGTCGAACTCGATTTCCGGCGACAGCGGATCCTTGGCCAGTTCGCCATTGCCGGCAGGTGCGGCTTCGCCGGTATCGGTCTGGCTGGCGGTCAGGTCTTCTTTCGAAGCGTCGGTCATGGCTTGCACCTTGACCGGGTCGATACGGGTCATCAGCGGCTTGAACTCGTTCAACTGATGGTTGGCGAGCAAGGTCGCGTGGTCGTTCCAGGTCAGCGGCGCGACGTTCAGGAACGCCTCGGCATCGGCGGCCAGCAACGGCAGGACCGGCTTGAGGAATATCACCAGTTGGCGGAACAGGTTGACGCCGGTGGCGCAGATGGCCTGGACTTCATCCTGCTTGCCTTCCTGTTTGTTCAACGACCACGGCGCCTTGTCGGCGATCCAGGCGTTGGCGCGGTCGGCCAGGCCCATGATCTCGCGCATGGCGCGGGCGAAGTCGCGGGCTTCATAGGCGTCGGCAATGCCTGGCGCGGCGGCCAGGAATGCTTCGGTCAACTCGGGCGCGGAGTTGGTGTCGACCATCACGCCCGCATTGCCTTTGTGAATGAACCCGGCGCAACGGCTGGCGATGTTGACGACCTTGCCCACCAGGTCGGAGTTGACCTTCTGCACGAAATCTTCGAGGTTCAGGTCGAGGTCATCGACGCCACGGCCCAGCTTGGCCGCGTAGTAGTAGCGCAGGTATTCCGGCGACAGGTGATCCAGGTAGGTGCGGGCCTTGATGAAGGTGCCGCGGGACTTGGACATCTTCTGGCCGTTGACGGTCAGGTAGCCGTGCACGTTGATTCCGGTCGGCTTGCGGTAGCCGGCGCCTTCGAGCATGGCTGGCCAGAACAGGGCGTGGAAATTGACGATGTCCTTGCCGATGAAGTGGTACAGCTCGGCGGTGGAGTCCTTGCCCCAGAACGCGTCGAAGTCCAGCTCCGGCGTACGGTTGCACAGGTTCTTGAAGCTCGCCATGTAGCCGATCGGCGCATCCAGCCACACGTAGAAGTACTTGCCCGGCTCGTCGGGAATCTCGAAACCGAAATACGGCGCATCGCGGGAGATGTCCCACTGTTGCAGGCCGGCGTCCAGCCATTCGGCGATCTTGTTGGCCACGGCATCCTGCAGGGTGCCGCTACGGGTCCAGGTCTGCAGCATGGCCTGGAAATCCGGCAGCTTGAAGAAGAAGTGCTGGGAATCCTTGAGCACCGGGGTGGCGCCGGAGATCGCCGACTTCGGATCCTTCAGGTCAGTTGGTGCGTAAGTCGCGCCGCATTTTTCGCAGTTGTCGCCGTACTGGTCTTCGGTGCCGCATTTCGGGCAGGTGCCCTTGATGAAGCGGTCGGCCAGGAACATTTTCTTTTCCGGGTCGAAATACTGGGTGATCGAGCGCGTGGCGATGTGCCCGGCGTCACGCAGCTTCAGGTAGATCTGGCTCGACAGCTCACGGTTTTCTTCGGCGTGAGTGGAGTGGAAGTTGTCGAAGTCCACCAGGAAGTCGGCAAAGTCGGCGCTGTGTTCAGCCTGGACGTTGGCGATCAGTTGTTCCGGGGTGATGCCTTCCTTTTCCGCGCGCAGCATGATGGCCGAACCGTGGGCGTCGTCGGCGCAGACATAGATGCATTGATTGCCGCGGTGCTTCTGGAAGCGCACCCACATATCGGTCTGGATGTATTCCAGCATATGGCCGAGGTGAATCGAACCATTGGCATAGGGCAGGGCGCTGGTGACGAGGATCTTGCGTGGCTCGGACATGGGGCTCGGCTACTTGATGAAACGGAGGTCGGCCACTATAAAGCGCCGGCGCATATTTTTCACCCTGTGAGCCTGTTTCATTGGATGAGTAACGGGTCGATGCAATTTTTTGAGCATCCCGTCGAGCGCTCAGAACAGGTACGATACCCGTCATCTTTCCAGTCCTGTTTTCGGAGTTGCCCATGAGCGCCGTCAATCGCGCAGCGGTGGAAGCCGTCCTTCGCCAATACACCGACCCTTACCTGAACCAGGACCCGGTCAGCGCCGGGTGCGTGCGCAACATCGAGATCCAGGGCGACCGCGTCAGCGTTCAGCTCGAATTGGGTTACGCCGCCGGCCTGTTCAAGAGTGGCTGGGCGCAGATGCTGGAAATGGCCATTCAGGGGTTGGATGGCGTGGCAAGCGCCCGTGTCGAGATCACCAGTGTGATTGCCGCACACAAGGCCCAGGCACAGGTTCCGGGGCTGGCCAATGTCAAGAACGTGGTGGCCGTGGCGTCCGGCAAGGGTGGCGTGGGCAAATCCACCACGGCGGCCAACCTGGCCCTGGCCCTGGCCCGTGAAGGCGCCAAGGTCGGGATTCTCGATGCGGACATCTACGGCCCGAGCCAGGGCATCATGTTCGGCATACCGGAGCGCACCCGTCCCGAGGTCAAGGATCAGAAATGGTTCGTCCCGCTCAAGTCCCATGGCGTGGAAGTGATGTCCATGGCCTTCCTCACCGATGACAACACGCCGATGGTCTGGCGTGGTCCGATGGTCTCCGGCGCCTTGCTGCAATTGGTGACGCAGACTGCGTGGGGCGATCTGGACTACCTGGTCATCGACATGCCGCCAGGCACCGGTGACATCCAGCTGACCCTGGCGCAGAAAGTGCCAGTGGCCGGTGCGGTCATCGTTACCACCCCGCAGGACCTGGCATTGCTGGACGCGCGCAAGGGCGTGGAAATGTTCCGCAAGGTCAACATTCCGGTGCTGGGTGTGGTGGAAAACATGGCGGTGCATATCTGCTCCAATTGCGGACATGCCGAGCATCTGTTCGGTGAGGGTGGTGGCGTCAAGCTGGCCAACCAGTATGGCGTCGAGTTGCTGGCCTCGTTGCCGCTGTCGATGGTCATCCGTGAACAGGCCGATGGCGGCAAGCCAACGGTGATCGCCGAGCCTGACAGCCAGATCGCCATGGTCTATCAGGAGCTGGCCCGCCATGTCGGCGCGCGGATCGTGTTGCAGGAAGCGTTGACGCCGGCGATGCCGAACATCAGCGTCAGCGACGATTGATATTCGCCAGATAAACACTGACCAAATGTGGGAGCGGGCTTGCTCGCGAAAGCGGTGTGTCATTCAACCGATAAGTTGACTGATCTATCGCCTTCGCGAGCAAGCCCGCTCCCACATTGGTTTTTGGGTTGGCCTTAGAGACGCAACCCGCCATCCATCTCCAGAATACGGCCGGTGTAGTAGTCGTTCTCGAAGATGTATGCCGCCGAGTGGGCGATCTCTTCAGGTTTGCCCATGCGCTTGAGCGGGATTCCGGCGGTCATTTTTTCCAACGCTTCGGGCTTCATGCCCAGGGTCATTTCGGTTTCGATGAAGCCCGGCGCAATGCCGGCCACGCGAATACCGTAGCGCGCCAGTTCCTTGGCCCAGGTCACGGTCGCGGCGGCGACACCGGCCTTGGCGGCGGAGTAGTTGGTCTGGCCGACGTTGCCGGCGCGGGAAATCGACGAGATATTGATGATCGCGCCGACGTTTTTCAGCTCGACCATCTTCGCCGCGACTTCACGGGTGCACAGGAACACGCCGGTCAGGTTGACGTCGATGACCGCCTGCCACTGGGCCAGGCTCATTTTGGTCATTTCGCCATCCTTGACCTTGAGTAACAGGCCGTCACGCAGGATCCCGGCATTGTTGATCAAGCCATGGATCGCGCCGAAGTCTTCAGCGACCTGGGCAACCATGTGAGTCACTTGCTCTTCGTTGGCCACGTTGCACAGGTAGGCGCGTGCCTCGACACCCTGGGCCTTGCAGGCTGCGACGGCGTCATCGAGTTTTTCCTGGTTCAGGTCCACCAGCGCGAGTTTCGCGCCCAGGCCTGCGAAATACTCGGCCATGGAGCGGCCTAAACCCTGGCAACCGCCAGTGATAATGATTACTTTGTCAGTGAGTTGCATTCGCATGCCCCCGGTAGCAGGTCTGAGTGGTTTCCTTGATGAGAGCCTCTCGATCTGCACCTGATGTGGCCTGGCTGCACATGAGAACTGCCCCCGATGGCGTGCTGGGACTTTCACCAGCAGCTCGTCCGTTTTTATGACGGATTCTATTTAAGGAGTCATAAATTGAGCGTTGAAGCGGCTAAGCATGCACGAGAATTGCTTCTCAAGGAATACCGTGGAGTGCTCTCGACGCACTCCAAATCGATGCCCGGTTTCCCGTTCGGCTCCGTGGTTCCGTACTGCCTGGACGAGCAGGGCCGGCCGCTGATCCTGATCAGCCGCATCGCCCAGCACACCCACAACTTGCAGAAAGACCCGAAATGCTCGCTGTTCGTGGGCGAGCGTGGCGCTGAGGATGTCCAGGCCGTTGGTCGACTGACCTATCTGGCCGAAGCGCAGCAGCTCGAAGACGAAGCCGCCATCGAAGCCGCCTCCGAACGTTACTACCGCTATTTCCCGGAGTCGCAGGGTTATCACAAGGCCCACGATTTCGACTTCTGGGTGCTCAAGCCTGTACGCCACCGGTATATCGGCGGTTTTGGCGCGATTCATTGGGTCAATGACCTGACCCTGGCCAACCCTTTCGCCGGCAAGGTTGAACTGAGCATGGTCGAGCACATGAACGCCGATCACGCCAAGGCCATCGCCCATTATGTCGAGCTGGCCGGGTTGCCGACAAACGTGCCGGCGCAAATGGCCGGTATCGACGCCGAAGGTATGCACCTGCGCATCGGTCAAAGTCTGTACTGGTTGCCGTTTCAAGCACCTTGTAATACGCCGACACAAGTCCGGGAGGCCTTGGTTTCTCTGGCTCACGCCGAACATTGGCCGAAAAATGAAGTGGCCGACGCTTGAATTCACGAAACGGCGACGTCATCTAAGGTGAACTGGCAAGGCATTCTTGCGTTGAGGAACCATTTGATGCGCCCTTTTTTGTTGCTCTTTCTGCTGTTCCCGGTGTTGGAGCTGTTCGTATTCGTCAAGGTGGCAGGGTCCATCGGGTTTTTCCCGGCCCTGCTGCTGATCATTCTCGGCTCGATGTTCGGTGTGTTCGTGCTGCGCATCGCCGGCCTGGCCACGGCCCTGCGTGCCCGTGAAAGTCTGAGCCGCGGCGAACTGCCGGCCCAGACCATGCTCGAAGGCCTGATGCTGGCGTTGGCCGGTGGCCTGCTGATTCTTCCGGGTTTCATCAGCGATGTGATCGGCCTGTTCATGCTGCTGCCGTTCAGTCGTCGCCTGCTGGCGGGTAAAATGCGCCAGCGCGCCGAAGAGCAGGCGATGCGTCAGCGAGCGTTCGCCGACGACCTGCAGGCACGCGGCGGTCCAGCCCCCCGCGAGCCACTGGGGCGTGAGCCGACAGTGATCGAAGGCGAGTTCGAACACCGAGATACCAAGTAATGGCACTCCACACACGGCACCTTCGGGTGCCGTGTTCGTTTGCGGGGCATCGACCTGAAAATTTTTTCATCGCCGCCCTTGTAATAAGCTTATGCGCCCTTATGTAACGGTCACCGCAAGGTTTCTGGCGAACACGCCAGACAGACTTCCGCGGTTCGCTTGACGAACCGCAACCGGCATCGCCGGCCTTTGTTAAACCCGCCGGGACTACACCGGCCGATGAAAACCACAATTAGGAGAGATCGACAATGAAGCTTCGTCCTCTGCATGACCGCGTCGTCATCCGTCGCAGCGAAGAAGAAAAGAAAACCGCTGGCGGTATCGTCCTGCCAGGTTCGGCTGCTGAAAAAGCCAACAGCGGCGAAATCCTCGCTGTAGGCACCGGCCGCGTACTGGAAAACGGTGAAGTGCGTGCACTGTCCGTGAAAGTGGGCGACAAGGTTGTGTTCGGTCCTTACTCCGGCAGCAACACTGTGAAAGTCGACGGCGAAGACCTGCTGGTAATGAGCGAGAACGAAATCCTCGCTGTTATCGAAGGCTGATACCCCCGTTCATTTTCCGCTACTACAAAGTATTTAAGGAATATCGATCATGGCTGCTAAAGAAGTTCTGTTTGGCGATTCCGCCCGCAAGAAAATGCTCAAAGGCGTTAACGTCCTGGCTGACGCGGTAAAAGCGACCCTGGGCCCGAAAGGCCGTAACGTGATCATCGAGAAGAGCTTCGGCGCTCCGACCATCACCAAGGACGGTGTTTCCGTCGCCAAAGAAATCGAACTCGAAGACCGTTTCGAAAACATGGGTGCGCAGCTGGTCAAAGACGTTGCCTCCCGTGCCAACGATGACGCTGGTGACGGTACTACCACCGCTACCGTTCTGGCTCAGTCGATCGTCAACGAAGGCCTGAAAGCCGTCGCTGCCGGCATGAACCCGATGGACCTCAAGCGCGGTATCGACAAGGCGACCATCGCCATCGTCAAAGAGCTGAAAAACCTGTCCAAGCCATGCGCTGACACCAAGGCTATCGCTCAGGTTGGTACCATCTCCGCCAACTCCGACAACTCCATCGGCGACATCATTGCCGAAGCCATGGAAAAAGTCGGTAAAGAAGGCGTGATCACCGTTGAAGAAGGCTCGGGCCTGGAAAACGAACTGTCGGTTGTTGAAGGCATGCAGTTCGACCGTGGCTACCTGTCCCCGTACTTCGTCAACAAGCCAGAGACCATGGTCGCTGAGCTGGACGGCCCGCTGATCCTGTTGGTCGACAAGAAGATCTCGAACATCCGCGAAATGCTGCCAGTGCTGGAAGCCGTTGCCAAAGCCGGCCGCCCACTGCTGATCGTGGCCGAAGACGTTGAAGGCGAAGCCCTGGCGACTCTGGTTGTGAACAACATGCGTGGCATCGTTAAAGTCGCAGCCGTCAAGGCTCCAGGCTTCGGCGATCGTCGCAAGGCCATGCTGCAGGACATCGCCGTTCTGACCGGCGGTACCGTTATCTCCGAAGAGATCGGCCTGAGCCTGGAAAGCGCAACCCTGGAAAACCTGGGCAGCGCCAAGCGCGTGACCCTGTCCAAGGAAAACACCATCATCGTTGACGGTGCTGGCGTACACGGCGACATCGAAGCACGCATCACTCAGATCCGTGCTCAGGTTGCCGAAACTTCCTCGGACTACGACCGTGAAAAACTGCAAGAGCGTCTGGCCAAGCTGTCCGGCGGCGTTGCAGTGATCAAGGTTGGCGCTGGTTCCGAAGTAGAAATGAAAGAGAAGAAAGCCCGCGTTGAAGACGCCCTGCACGCTACTCGTGCTGCCGTTGAAGAAGGCGTGGTACCTGGCGGTGGCGTTGCGCTGATCCGCGCTCTGCAAACCCTGAACGATCTGAAAGGCGACAACGCTGATCAGGACGTAGGTATCGCTGTTCTGCGTCGTGCCGTTGAAGCACCGTTGCGTCAGATCGCTGCCAACAGCGGTGACGAGCCAAGCGTTGTGGTCAACGAAGTCAAGAGCGGCAAAGGTAACTTCGGTTACAACGCTGCGACTGGCGAATACGGCGACATGATCGAAATGGGTATCCTGGATCCGACCAAGGTCACCCGTTCCGCGCTGCAAGCTGCATCGTCGATCGGCGGTCTGATCCTGACCACCGAAGCCGCTGTTGCTGATGCACCGAAGAAAGACGGCGGTGCTGGCGGCGGTATGCCAGACATGGGCGGTATGGGCGGCATGGGCGGCATGATGTAAGCCAGCCTTACCCCCGTACGAAAAAACCCCGTCTGCGAAAGCAGGCGGGGTTTTTTATTGCCCGGAATCCGAAGCTAACATCGATCCATTGTGGGAGCGGGCTTGCTCCGGGCGGCGTTCCGACGAAGGCGGAGTGTCAGCCGACATGGATGCTGAATGACACTCCGCCTTCGCGAGCAAGCCCGCTCCCACAGGGAACTGCATAAATCCTGTGGGAGCGGGCTTGCCCGCGAAGGCGTCGGCTCAGACGCTGACGGGTTGAGCCTTGGTGACTTTTTCGGACTTGGAGGCCGGTCGATACAGAACGCAGTAATACGACCCCAGGCAAATCAGCCAGCAGAACACCGCTGTCCACACGTTGTGCGAGAAGAAGTGCGCGCCCTGCATCATCCGCCCGATGGAGAACACCGAGCCGAGGGCGAAGGCGAAGACAAACGCTGCGCGCGCCATGCGCGGGCGACGGTCACGCAATACGAAAAACAGGGCAAACAGGGTGAAACCGGTGGCCGCATGGCCGCCGGGCCAGCAACGTCCCGGTTTTTCGGTGTGCGGGCGAGGGCTCAACAGTTCGCTGTACGTCTCGTGACCGCCGAACTGCTCAAGGCTCCAGGGGCATTGCACTGCGGTCACCGCTTTCATGGGCGTGACAAAGGAAGTCGCCAGGCCCAGGGACAGTACCAGGCAACCCAGTTCGCGCTTGAACGGTTTGAGCCTGGCCATGAAGAACGAAGTGATGTAACCGAGGATGGCGAACACCGAAAATGCAATGACTACCTGCTTGGCGCGGGTATGCAGGATGTTTTCCAGGAAGTAACTGTGCCGTCCGATGAAGTCACCCGCGACCGGGTCGTAGAAAAGCTTGGCAAGGTCCATGTCCAGTGAGGTCAGTTCGAGCAACACCAGAGTGATCGCCGCAACGGCGGGAACCCCCAGACACACCCAGAAATTGAGCGGGCGAGGGGCGGGGCGGACAGCAGTTGATGACATGGTGGATCCTGAACAAAGGAAAAAGCCCCGGGGCATCAGCCCGGGGCGATTCGGTTATCGTTCGCCGACTTGACCGGCACCCTCCTTGGGCGCCTTCCAGCCAAGCAGCTGTTGCTTGAAGCCATAACTGGCAGTTTGGTAATAGGTGATTGCGCGGGTAATCAGTGGGTCACTGGCGGTAGACCGGGACTCGCGACTTTCAGTCAGCGCGTCATCGTGACGACGCAAGCCCTGGCGGGGGCTCAAGATCGCCAGGTCCTTGCCGTCGAACAACCCCAGGTGCTGGTAGTTACCGAGCACCACGCGTGGTGGCAGCGGGTTGTCCTGCAACAGGTTACGGCCAAAGAATGTCGATTCATAATCCAGATTGAGCAAACCCAGCAACGTTGGCGCCAGATCGATCTGGCTGGCCAATTGTGCAGTTTCCCGAGCTTCGATCAACTTGGGCGCATAGATGAACAGCGGAATCTGATAGTTGGCGATGGGCAAGTCTTCCTTACCGGCGCTGCCTGCGGTGTGGTCGGCGACAAAGACGAAGATTGTATTGTCAAACCAGGGTTTTTGACGCGCCTGATCGAGAAACTGACCGATGGCGTAGTCGGTGTACTTCACCGCACCGTCACGGCCGTTGCCGGACTTGATGTCGATCCGGTTGTCCGGATAGGTGTAAGGACGATGGTTGGACGTCGTCATCAGTTGCAGCAGGAATGGCTGCTGCCTGGCGTAGTCGGCATCGGCCAGTTTCAGTGTCTGCCTGTAGAGATCTTCGTCGGCCATGCCCCAGGCATTCTTGAAGTGAATCTCCGACTCCTCGACGCTGCTCTGGTCTACAACGCGATAACCGTTGCCGCTGAAGAACGCATTCATGTTGTCGAAGTAACCGCGCCCGCCATAGACAAACACACTGTCGTAGCCCACGGCATTGAGTTGCTGGCCAAGGCTGGCAAAGCCGCTTTCACGACCCACGCGCTTGACGATCGAGCGGCCGGGTGTCGGCGGAATCGCCAGGGTGATGGCTTCCAGGCCGCGGTCGGTGCGGGTGCCGGTGGCGTAGAAATTATTAAAATACAGGCTCTGCTTGCGCAAGGCATCAAGGTAGGGGGTCAGGTTACGGGTGTCACCGTTGCTGCCCATGTACTTGGCGCTGAAGCTTTCAATGGTGACCAGCACGATATTGGGTTTACGCGGTGCGCCCGGGTTATCGATCTGCCGACGAATGTCCTGCGGGTCCTCACCCACGAAGCGGGCATTGGGTTCTGCCAGTTCGGCGCGTATCTGCTGGGCAACCACGGCCGACGGTAGTGTGGTGTAGAACTGCGGGTAGTCCAGTTCGTTGTTGCGGAATGCCGCGAAGAATTGATACGGGCCATTGCTCGCCAGTTCGTTCTGATAGGCGTTGCCGCCTTGGGCGCGCGGGGCGTCCTGGCTGAGCAGTTGCATGCTCAGGCCGGCGACGATCAACAAACCGAGCACATTCAGCAAGCGCCCACGCAGCGGCGGCAACGGTGCATCGAGTGCAGCGTTGAAGGGTTTGCGCAATGCAAGACTCAGGGCCACGGCCAGCACGGCGAGGATGCTCAGCAGCGTGCCGATCGGGTATGACTCAAGCAGGTTGTTCAGTACTTCGTCGGAATACACCAGGTAGTCGACGGCGATGAAGTTGAAGCGCACGCCGAACTCATCCCAGAACAGCCATTCGGCCACCGAGGTGAACAACATCGCGAACAGACTGACCGTCAGCAGCCCCTGAAGGAACCAGCGATGGCCACGAGTGCGCCACAGGGCCGGCGGGCACAGCAACAGGTAGAGGCCCATCGGCAGTGCCGCGTAGGCAATGAAGCCCAGGTCGTAGAGCAGGCCAATGCCGAACACCGACAGGAATCCGCTTCCGGCCTCATCCAGATGCGTCAGGAGCAGGACTGTTCGAGTCAGAAAAAAAATCACCAGCCAGGAGCCGGTCACCAGCAGCAAAAAGCGCATGGGGGCCGTCTTCAAATAGTCCATTTTTTGTATTCCTTGTTATCAAGCGCGTGAGAGTCTCGGCTGATCACTGTAGTCAGCCCGTGAATCGATAGTGAAAAACTTGTTAATCATACCTTTCGGTTGATCGAATTGATTCACCCCTGGCCTTCCCCTAGCCGTGGGCCGCACTTGGCCTTAAGCTGCGCGGGCCATGACGGCCGTTACTGTGGACGGAGAGATACCCATGCGAATTCTATTGGTTGAAGACAACCGCGATATCCTGGCCAACCTGGCCGATTACCTGGGGCTCAAAGGCTATACCGTGGATTGCGCGCAGGATGGTCTGTCTGGCCTGCATCTGGCGGCCACCGAGCACTACGATTTGATCGTGCTCGATATCATGTTGCCCGGTATCGATGGCTATACCTTGTGCAAGCGCCTGCGCGAAGATGCCCGCCGCGAAACGCCGGTGATCATGCTCACGGCCCGTGATCAACTGGATGACCGTCTGCAAGGCTTCAAGTCGGGTGCCGATGATTACCTGATCAAGCCGTTTGCCCTGTCTGAACTGGCGGCCCGTATCGAAGCGGTCATGCGCCGGACCCAGGGCGGCGGGCGGCGGACCTTGCAGGTCGGCGACCTGAGCTATGACCTTGACACCCTGGAAGTCACCCGCGAAGGCCGGTTGCTGAAACTCAACCCGGTCGGCCTGAAGTTGCTGGCCGTGTTGATGCAGAAAAGCCCTCATGTATTGCGCCGTGAAATTCTTGAAGAGGCGCTGTGGGGGGACGACTGCCCGGACAGCGACAGCCTGCGCAGCCATGTCCACCAATTGCGCCAGGTGATCGACAAACCGTTCGCCAAGCCATTGCTGCAAACCGTGCACGGTGTGGGCTATCGCCTGGCCGAGGGCCGTGATGGAGTTTAAGCAGAGCCTTTCTCAACGCATCATCATTGCCTTTGCGCTGATGAGCGCACTGGTGGCCGGTGCCTTTGCCATGGGCATCGTGGCGACCGTGCACCTGGTGGAGGAAAAACTGATTTCGGCGGGTCTGGGCGGCGATCTGCAGCGCCTGTTGCTGATGGACAATGTCGCGGACTGGAGCCATCGACCCGAACCGGACCAATTGTTCTACTTCAGCGGCGGACGGGGTGATTTCAACTTGCCCAAGGATCTGCGGCACCTGGAGCCGGGGTTCCACGAAGTGTTCCGTGAAAACCTGTCGTACCACGCCATGGTCGAAATCGTCGACGGCCGACGTTACGTGCTGTTGCAGGACCAGAGCGACTTCGAAGAGCGCGAGCGGGTGCTGTTTGCCGTGGTGTTGGTGGGTTTCGTACTGAGCCTGGCGCTGGCGGTGTTTCTCGGCTGGGTCCTGGCACGCAAGGTCATGGCGCCGGTGGTGCGGCTGGCCCGCCAGGTACGCCATCGCGATCAACTGCTCGGTTTGGCCCCCCCTTTGGCTCCGGATTATGCCGCCGACGAAGTGGGCGAGCTGGCCGTGGCCTTCGACGCCACCCTCGGGCGCTTGCGTCAGGCCCTGACCCGCGAGCGGTTATTCACCAGCGACGTCAGCCACGAATTGCGTACACCCCTGATGATATTGGCCAGTTCCTGCGAGTTGCTGCTGGAAAACCCAGGAATCGATCAGCGCGGCCGCGCCCAGGTCGAGCGCATCGCCCGCGCATGCGAAGAAATGCGTGAGCTGGTGCAAACCTTCCTGATGCTGGCCCGTGCCCAGCGCGAAGACGCCAGCATGTCGCCACAGCAGTCCCTGGGCCAGGTGGCCGAGGGCCTGCTCGGTCTGTGGCGCGAGCCCATTGAAAGCAAAGGGTTGAAGCTGATCTTCGAACCGGGCGAGCCTGAGGCCAAGGGCTACAATGCGACGTTTTTGCACGCGGTGATGGGTAACTTGCTGCGCAACGCCTTGCATTACACCGAACAGGGCTTCATCCGCCTGACCCTGACGGGCACGGGCTTTCTGGTCGAAGACAGTGGCGTGGGCATTCCCGAGGAAAAACGCGAGGCGATGTTCGAACCGTTCGTCCGGGGCAACGAAAAGCGCGGGGAAGGGTTGGGCCTGGGACTTTCACTGGTGCAGCGGATCTGTGAAAACCAGGGCTGGAGCGTCAGCCTGACAACCATGGAGCCCAATGGTTGTCGTTTTCAGGTGGAGTTGTCCCGAACCTGATCTGTTGAGTCAGGCGTCCAGCAAACCCTGTCAACTCTGTAAAAGCCTGTAATACTTCCGGGTTTTCCGTAATGAAATTTTCACAAGTGGCTCACCTGACACCGACACCGCGAAACCTAAGGTAGTTGCTATCAGAAGTTCAGGAGACCTGGTGATGGAAGGTCCGATCAAACTCGATTTTTCCGAAAAATACGACGATCAACACGCGCAACGCTATTTGCGCAAACACCAGGAAGGTCTCGGCCGTCGGCTGTCCCATTGGCGTGAAGAACAACTGGCTCGCAAGGCGCTGGCCCTGGTTGGCGAGCCCGGCCTGGTCCTCGACTTGCCGTGCGGTGCAGGGCGTTTCTGGCCCTTGCTGGCGGAAAAAACCAACCGCGTGATCATCGGTGCCGATAACTCGGAGTCCATGCTGAAGGTCGCAACCCAGGCGCAATCCGCCCACGTGGTGAAACGGGTACAGCCCTTGCACACTTCTGCATTCGACATCGCCTTGCCGGACAACGCCGTCGACAGCATTTTTTGCATGCGCTTGCTCCACCACATCGGTGAAGCCGAGCATCGCATGGCCATTTTGCGCGAATTCGAGCGAGTTACCCGTGACAGCGTGATCCTTTCGCTGTGGGTCGATGGCAACTTCAAGGCCTGGAAACGCAAGCGTTCGGAGAAAACCCGTGGGCAGGAAGGTTACCAAAACCGGTTTGTGTTACCGGTCGCTACCGTAGAAAAGGAATTTGAGCAGGCGGGTTTCCGCATCCAGGAACAACTGGACTTTTTGCCGCTCTATGCGATGTGGCGAGTTTACGTATTACGCAAGAGGTAACAGGATGGCAGTGCAGTATGCAGCAGAAACGGAAGTCGCTCCCCAGGATCGCTTCGATTACTTTTGGAATCAGCGCGGTGAATGGGTCGAGGAACCTAACGTCCGTCGCGGCGGGGAAAGCGGCGTTCAACGAGTGATGGGCAGTGATGGTCAGCTGCTCTACGTCAAGCGTCAGACCGGGCATATCCATCGTAGCTGGCAGCACCCTTTCGGGCGGCCGACAGTACTGCGCGAGAGTGCTGCGCTCAACGGTGTCGCCGCGCTTGGCGTACGGGTTCCGCATATCGTTTTCTGCGGCGCGCAGCGTGATCCAGTGCACAAATGGCGTGCCTTGCTGGTCACCAGGTCGCTGGACGGCTTCGAGGAAATCGATCGCTGGTACGCCGGTGGCGGTCGCGAGCGTCATGGTGAAGCCATACATGACCGCGTGCTCAAGGACCTGGCTGAAAACCTGGCGCGCATGCACAAGGGCCGCTGGCAGCACGGTTGCCTTTACGACAAGCACGTATTCGTTCGCGTGACCGGTGAGGGCGAGACGGCCAAGGTCGAAGTGGCCCTGATCGATCTGGAGAAATCCCGACAGCGTTTGACCGCTCATCGCGCAGCGGCCCATGACATGAAGCAGTTGCGTCGCCACTCGTCGTTCAGCGAAGCAGACTGGAAAAAGCTCGTCTACTTTTATGAGACGGCGTTTGGCAGCGCTATCAAGGATTTATAGCGATGAAACTCGAAATTGCACGAGGTTTGTTTCTGGTAGGAGCCTTGGCAGTTGCATCGATCGCGATGGCAGCCTGGGAGCAACCACGCCCCCAGGTTCTCAGCTCGATAAGCGCAGAAGAACATTGTCCGTTGCCGCGGGTTGCGAAGGCATCCGTGGCTACTCGACCCGATCATGATTTGTTGCTGTTCATGTTCGGACTTTCTCAGGGATTGAGGCCGCAGAATTGAACCGATTGAAGCCCAAATGAAAGGCCTCGCTGATGCGAGGCCTTTTTTTTGCCCTGATTTCATGTTTCAACGCTGACCTGTGTGGGAGCGGGCTTGCTCGCGAATGCGGGGTGTCATTCAACAACTCTGTTGTCTGACACCCCGCATTCGCGAGCAAGCCCGCTCCCACAGGTTTTTCTGCATCAGGGTTTATCCGGTTTGGCCAGCAAGGTGTAGATGCAGGGCAACACGAACAGGGTGAACAGTGTGCCGATCGACATGCCCGTCGCGATGACCGTGCCGATGTCGAACCGGCTGACCGCGCCAGCACCGGTGGCGATGATCAATGGCACCATGCCGAATACCATCGCCGCGGTGGTCATCAAGACCGGACGCAGGCGGATGGCTGCTGCTTCCTCCACGGCCTCCCGTGCCGTCAGGCCCTTGTCCTTGCGTAGCTGGTTGGCGAACTCGACGATCAGAATGCCGTGCTTGCTGATCAGCCCGATCAACGTCACCAGCCCGACCTGGGTGTAGATGTTCATGCTCGACCAGCCCAGGAACAGCGGAATCAATGCACCGCAGATAGACAGCGGTACGGTGACCAATATCACCAGCGGGTCGCGGAAGCTTTCGAACTGGGCCGCCAGTACCAGGAAAATGACCGCCAATGCCAAGGCAAAGGTGACCCACAGGGCACTGCCTTCCTGAACGTACTGCCTCGATGCGCCGGCGTAGTCGAAGGCAAAACCGGCAGGTGCCTCTTCCCGGGCGATCTGGTGCACGAGGTCGACGGCTTCCCCCATGCTCACCAGCGGCACTCCGGACAGGATGGCCGAGTTGAGTTGCTGGAACTGGTTCAACTGTCGCGGTCGAGCACGGTCGGTGACGGTGATCAGGGTCGACAGCGCCAACAGTTCGCCCTTGGAGTTTTTCACGTAGTAATTGTTCAGCCAGTCCGGATTGTCGCGAAATGGCTGTTCGACCTGGGCAATGACTTTGTAGCTGCGACCTTCAACGGTGAAACGGTTGATCTCGGCTTCACCCAGCAGGGTTGCCAGGGTGCCCCCCAGATCCTGCATGGAAACCCCCATCTGCGCGGCCTTGGCACGGTCGATATCGACCACCACTTCCGGCTTGTCGAAAGCCAGGTCAACGTGGACAAACGCAAACTTGCCGGATTCCTTCGCCCGTTTTTTTACCCGGTCGGCCACCTGCAGCAGCAATTCGTAATCATTGGCGGAGTTGATGACGAACTGGAACGGCACGCCTTCGCCGGTGCCCGGCAGTGATGGCAGGTTGAAACCGAAAATCTGCAACCCCGGGATCTTTTCCAGTTTGGCCTGCACCTCGGGCAGGATCGACATTTGCGTGCGGCTGCGCTCGTTCCACGGCTTGAGCAGGAAACCGCCGATGCCCGATTGCACGCCGTTGAAACCATTGATCTGGAACGACGAGTAGTACTCGGGAAACGCCTTGAAGATCGAGACAAACTCGTCGGTGTAGATGTTCAGGTAGTTGAGGTTGGTCGGTTGCGGGGCATTGGCGATCATGAAAATGATGCCCTGGTCCTCATCCGGTGCCAGCTCCGACTTGGTGAATTTGAGAAGGACCGGAATCAGGCACAACACGATTACAGCGAACACCAATACCACCGGCCGGGTGTTGAGGGTGCCGTGAAGCAGGCTCTGGTAGCGGCGCTTGAGGCTTTCGAAAATCAGGTCCAGGCGATGGGCCAGGCCACTGGGGTTCTCATCGTGGCGCAGCAGGAACGCACACATCATCGGCGACAGGGTCAGGGCGACGATTCCGGAAATCACCACCGCGCCGGCCAGGGTCAGGGCGAACTCCTTGAACAGCGCCCCGGTCAGGCCGGTCAGGAAACCGATCGGTGCGTACACCGCTGCCAGGGTGATGGTCATCGACACCACCGGCATCGCGATTTCCCGGGCGCCTTCAATGGCGGCTTCGAGCGGTGTCTTGCCTTCCTCGATGTGGCGGTGAATGTTTTCCACCACGACGATGGCGTCATCCACCACCAGACCGATGGCCAATACCATCGCCAGCAGGGTGAGCAGGTTGATCGAGTACCCCATCATCTGCATGAAAAACATGACGCCGATCATCGACAGCGGGATGGTCACCACCGGGATCACCACCGAACGCAGGGCCCCGAGGAACAGGAACACCACCACGATCACGATCAGCACCGCTTCGAACAGGGTTTTCACCACTTCGTCGATCGAGGCCTGGATGAACAGGGTGGCGTCGTAGGCGATTTCCCCCTTGAGGTTCGGCGGTAGCTGGGCCTCGAGGTCCGGCATGATCTTGCGCACTTCCTTGATCACTTCCAGCGGGTTGGCGCCAGGCGTCGCCTTGATGCCGATATACACCGAAGGAGTGCCACCGAACGAGCTGATGGTGTCGTAGTTTTCCGCGCCCATTTCCACGCGCGCCACATCCCGTAGCAGCACACGGCTGTCGCCTTCGACCTTGAGCGGAATTGCCCCGAAGGCTTCGGCGGACTTGAGTTCAGTATTGGCGTTGATGCTGGTGACCACGTATTCGCCTTTCACCTCGCCGGCAGCCGAAAGGAAGTTGTACTGGCGCACCGCGTTGGTCACATCGCTGGCACTGAGGCCGAAACCCGCGAGCTTCGCCGGGTCCAGCCACAGGCGCATGGCAAATACCTGGTTGCCGAGGATCTCGGCTTCGGCCATGCCGGGCAAGGTCGCCAGTTTCGGCTGGATCACCCGTGACAGGTAATCGGTAATCTGCGGGTTGTTCAATTCCTTGCTGAAGAAGCTCATGTACATCAGCACTGACGCATCGGCAGATTGCTTGCTCAGCACCGGGTCTTCAGCGTCCTGGGGCAGCTGGCTCTTGACCTCGTTGGCCTTGGCCAGCAGTTCGGTAAACAGACGGTCGCTGTTGGAGCCGACGCGTGCGTAGATCGAGATCACCGAAAAGTTCTGGCGACTCACCGAGGTCATGTAGTCGATGCCCTCGGCGCTCGCCAGGCTTTGCTGCATCGGTTGAGTGATATAGCCCTGGATGGTTTCGGCGTTGGCCCCGGGGTAGGCGGTGGTCACCGTGATCAGGGCGTTTTCCATTTGCGGGTACTGGCGCAGCGGCAGCTTGCCCCAGGCCTGGAAGCCCAGCAGCACAATCAGCAGGCTGACTACGGTTGCGAGAACCGGGCGGCGGATGAACGGATCGGTAAATGCCATGGGGATTCCTTGATCAGTCCGCGCGTGGCGGGCTGCTCTGCTCAGCCAGGGTCTTGTCGTCGCTGATGGCAATGCGTGCGCCGTTGTCCAGTTTGAGCTGGCCGGCGGTCACCACTTTGTCGCCGCTCTGCACGCCTTTGGTGATCATCACTTGCCCGTCGCGGCGTTCGCCGGTTTCGACAAAACGCCGCTCGGCGATCAGCACCGGCTGGCCCTTGTCATCCTTTTGCAGGCTGCCATCTTCGGCCTTCTTTGGTACGGCCACGTACACCGAGTTGCCGTAGAGCGTGTAGGTAATCGCGCTTTCCGGTACCACGATGCGCGGTTGCGGGTCGGGCAGGAGCACCTGGAGGCTGGCGAACATGCCGGGCATCAACTTGCCATCGGGGTTGGCCAGGGTGGCGCGGACCTGCACGTTACGGGTGCTGTTCTCGACTTTGGGGTTGATTGCACTGATGGTGCCGGGGTACTCCAGGGTCGGATACGCCGCGACAACGACCCGCACTGGCTGGCCGAGAGCAATCTTGGGCACCGACTGCTCGGGCACGAAAAAGTCGACATACAGGCTACTGAGGTCTTGCAGGGTAGCGATCATGGTGCCGGTGGCCACATAGTCGCCGACGTCCACCTGACGAATGCCGATGGTGCCGCTGAACGGCGCGACGATGCGTTTTTTCTCGAGCGCGGCCCTGAGCTGATTGACCGTGGCCCTGCTCTTTTTCAGGACCGCCGAGAGGCGGTCGAACTCGCCTTTGGAAATGGCCTGGCTGCCGACCAGTTGGCTACCGCGACCGTAATCAAGCTGTGCCAGCCCGAGGTCGGCCAGAGCAGTTTCCAGCAGGGCACTTTCAACGGCGCTGTCGAGACGCAGGAGTGGTTGACCGGCCGTGACCTTTTGCCCTGACTCGAACTGCAAATCGATGACGGTGCCATCGGTCTCCAGGCTCAGGTCCACGCCTTGTAACGCCTTGAGCGTGCCAACAGTAGGCAGGCGGGCTTGCCATGGGCGCTCGGTGGCGGTGGCCACGGCAACGCTGATGGCCGGTCTGGGCGCAGAGAAGCCTTGAACCATCGTGTAGATCGAGAAGGCTTTGTACGCGGCCAGGACCAGCACAATCAGTAGAACAACACCCAACATGATCAGCATGCGGCGACGCAGCATATTCCAGTTCCTTGGAGGAAATCAGGTGAGACAGCGGGGCACATTACCGGGAGTGTAGAGGGTAATCCAACTGCCGTTTTTACAGTTTGTGAGGTATTAGAGAGGCGAAAGCCTGAAAAGATTCGCCGCCTTGGGCCGCGCCTGCCGGGTGTCCGTCACCCGGATACAAGCGCAGCCCAAGGCGGCGATTTTTTCAATGATTCAGGCCATCAGATGCAGATGGTTGTCCCAGAGCCCTGCCGGCAGCTCCAGCGGCTTTGCAATAAGAGTTGTCTGGCGGCAGTCGTAGTAGCGGCAGCGCCCCTGACCCGAGGTCACGACAAATCCATCGGCCACGGCACCGACCCCGGCGCAATCGGGCAGTGGTGCATCCAGGCGTACTTCACCGCTGTCCAGGTCCCAGATGAAAAAGCGGTTGCCCCGCGGTGCAGTCAACGCCACCAGGCGCAAGTCGCTATGTATCGCGACACTGGCGGTGTAGTGCCCCATGGCCTGCAACTGGTGCTCGGGTACCGGGAATGCTACGAAAGGCTGACCGGGACGCTTGATCGCCAACAGCTCCGACGACTCGTGGGCCGCACCCATGAACTGCTGGCTGGCGACGATGGTGCCGTCACTGGCGATGGCGAGATGGCGCACGCTGTTCATCTGCTGGGCGAGGGTTTCCTTGCTCAACAGGGTGCCGTCACGTTGCATCAGGACCAGGCTTGGTTCCATGGCGTTGAGGTTCATCTCCACCCGGCTTTCGGCTTCAGTGCGAATCCCGCCGTTGGCCACCACCAGGGTTTCGCCGTCGGGCATCCACGACACCTGGTGCGGCCCGAGGCCGTGGGTGGAAATTTCACCGCTGTGCACCAGCCGTCCGCCTTCGAATTTATACACACCGAGCAGGCCGCGCCCCGGATCGCTGGTGTCGTTTTCGGTGGCGTACAGCCAGTCGCCGCTGTGGTGAATCACCGCGTGTCCGTAGAAGTGCCGGTTGGGCTGTGACACCACGGTTTGCAGGAGCGCGCCGTCGCGCAGGTCGATCAGGTAGCTCTCGGTACCCGGACGGCGGGCGACAAACAGCGCAATCGGCTGTGTCGGGTGGTTGATGATGTCGTGGCAACGCTGGCCGACCCGGGTGGCGAACACCTGGGTGCCGTCCAGTCGATAACCCACGGCGTAATGCTGGCCATCGGTATCGTCCCGTGCCGAAAGCAACAACGGACTCTTGTCCTTTTGCTTGAACAGCTTCCAGCCGCCCAGCGTCACCGCACCCAGCAACAAACTACCTAATGTCAGAACCTGGCGTCGCAGCATGGAGCTCGCCCTCATCAGTCACCGTCGTTGGCGTTGAAGCCCAGTTGGATGCCCAGCGCCTTGGCCAGATCAGCTTCGTGCAGGCGATGGACGACGTTGAGGCTGTCATACAGCTCGTTGAGCTGCTGGCGACCGGCGTCGTCATTGAGCATTTCGGTCAGCGAACGCTGGTTGCCGGCGAACAGCTTCAGCGAGGCGGCATAGGCCGCATCGATCTTGTCGGCCAACGGTTTATGCTCGCTCGGCAACAGGCTGCGCAGGCCTTTGTTATCCACACCTTCCCAGACGGTTTTGGCGGCCGCGAGGCTGGCTTCGAGGCTGGTCAGGGAAGCCTGGCTACGCCATGCATCGGCCTGGAACGGTTGTGGTACGCCCTTGCTCTGGCGACCCATCGGCGTGCCGAGTTTCTTCTTCAGGGTGTCGATGGCCGTGACTTGCACACGCAGCAGATCGGCGATCGCTTCGTGGGAGTCCGCGTAGCGCTGGTTCGGGAACTTGCTCATTTGCGCGAGCATGCCGTCGGTGTTGTTCCAGGTTTGCAGAATCTCTTCGGCCAATTGCTTCTGGCGTTCGCCAATCGCAACCAATAGCGGGCAATACCTGGCCTTCTGTTCAGCGTTGGCTACGTCAGGCTTGCTGTCGAACAGAATGTATTCGTAGGCCGAGAGGCCCTGTACCACAACGCTGGACTTGGCCAGTGCGGCAGCATCGATCTGCGGCTGGGTGGTGACCAGTTGCTCGACCTGACGGCCGACCAGGTTTTTCTTGTCCGGCCAGAACTGCACTTGCCACGAACGGTTGCCTTCGGCCAACGGCCCGATCAGCAATGGTTGCAGTTCGGCCCAGGCTTTTTGCGCGTGCAGGAAGTCGGCACGGGCGGTTTCCAGGGTTTCCTTGCCTTCGCAATAGGCGAGGGCGCTGACCGCCAATTGACGGTCGGCTTCAACCCAACGGGTGTAGGTCGGCAGGATCACCGACTTGGCGATGGCCGCCGACGTGACCGCTTGCGGGTCCTGGGGCGAACAGGCACCCAGGGCGAGTGCGGCAAGGCTGGTGAACAACAGTTTGGGACGGAACATGTCGGGCTCCCGCGAGTGGAATGCGTGTTAAAGGGAATTCAGGAACGCCAGCAACGCGGTGCGCTGCTCGGCATTGAAAGACAAAACCTGTTGCTGCGCCGCTGTCGCTTCGCCGCCATGCCAGAGCACGGCTTCGAGCAAGTTGCGGGCACGGCCGTCGTGCAGGAACTGGGTGTGGCCGCTGACCGCCTGTGTCAGGCCGATGCCCCACAACGGCGGGGTCCGCCATTCGCGGCCGCTGGCCTGGAATTCGCTACGGTTATCGGCCAGGCCGTCGCCCATGTCATGCAGCAGCAGATCGCTGTACGGGCGAATCACTTGATTGGCCAGTTCAGGTTCGGCGGCGTTGGCGGCGGTGGTGTATTTCGGTGTGTGGCAGGACTGGCAACCGGCCTGATAAAACAGGGTCTTGCCGGCCAGCACTTCAGGGGCGTTGACGTCACGACGAGCCGGGACGGCGAGGTTACGGCTGTAGAACAGCACCAGGCTCAGGATGTTATCGCTGACTTCCGGCTCGCCATTCGGGCCGTTGCCACTGGGTGCCTGTTTGCAGGCAATTTGCGCATCCGTGCAGTCATCAAAGGGTCTCAGGCTGGTCGTGAGGCCCATGTCACCCGAAAAAGCGTGAACATTTTGTTGATTGAGGTTCGGTTGTCCGGCTTTCCAGCCAAATCTTCCCAAAACTGTCTTTTGCCGGGCATCGTCCCACACCTGGTTCGGCCGTCCGCTGATGCTGTTGTTCGCCTTTGCCTGTGCTTCTGCGTTGGCCAGGATCGCCTCATCGGGGATCGCTTCGAGCAGGCCCAGGCCAATCATCGGCGGCGCTACACGCGCCGAGAAACGGGTGTCGGGGTGCATCGGGCCGTAGCCCAGCCGGGTGATGTTCAGGCTTGGCTTGCGCAGCTCGACTTCGGTGCCGTCCTTGAAGCGAACCGGCACGGCGGTGTAGTCGACCCGCACCTTGCCTTCGGGGGCCACACCGGGTACGGCCATGTCCTGGAACTGACCGCCGTAGACGGGCTCCGGCACCACGCCGAGCTGTTCGATGACCCTGGCATACTCCGGGGCGTCGGGAATCGACAGGCGTACCAGCATCGACACAGCGTTCGCATCGTCCGGAGTCGGCGGATGGCCGCGGCCGTCCTTGATGTGGCAGCCCTGGCAGGCATTGGTGTTGAACAGTGGGCCAAGGCCATCGCGAGCGGTCGTCGTCGACGGGGCGATCACCCAGGGGCTGCGGAAGAAACTGTTGCCGACGCTGAAATCCACACGCCGTGACGGCGGCAGATTCGCCGAGGGCATCGAAAACGCGTTCTGATCGGTCTTGCGCACAGTCGCACTGCCGCCGGAGCGGGCTTCACCGGGTTCAGCCCGGGTGAATTTCGGCGCGTCATCGCAGGCACTCAGGCCCAATGCCAGAAACAGTGCGGACAAGCGAAGAGGCAGCGGGGGCATCAGACATCCTGAAAGACGAGCAAAACAAGGGCGCAAAGTCTAACAGGGGATGGGAATTTGAATAAGAGGAATTATCGTTTGCTTGATGTGAGGCAAGAGTCTATCTGCAAACCACGATCCCCTGTAGGAGCGAGCTTGCTCGCGATGAATTCGAAGGCAACGCATTTTTCCAGGCAGCACGCGTCACCGTTCACGTCCATCGCGAGCAAGCTCGCTCCTACAGTGGTCAGTGCTCCGGCCAACAAAAAAGGCGACCCGCAGGTCGCCTTTTTCATTCAGCCAGCGTTGATCAGAATTCGTGATCAGCGTTGTCCGGGTTCAGGTCGTTGATGCCCAGTTTGCCAGCGGCGGCTTCGATCGAACCGGTCTGCTTGACCAGCGACGCGATGGCGTCACGGACGATCTGGTTGCCCGCGGTGTTGCCGGCAGCGATCAACTGGTCGTAGTGCTCACCCTTGTTGGCGTGATCAACCATCAGCTGGATCTTGGCTTCGGTGGCGGCCAGGTCGGCTTTCAGCGCGGTGTCGGCAGCCGGGTCGGCCTTGGCCACCAGGGACGACAGGCTGGCGCCAGTCATTTTGGTGCCGTCGACACGGGCGTATTCACCCAGATACACGTTACGAATGCCCTTGGCATCGTAGAAGTGCGAGTTGTGAGTGTTGTCGCTGAAGCAATCCTGTTCGTCTTCCGGGGAGTTGGCTTCCAGGGAAACCTTCATGCGCTCGCCCGCCAGTTCACCCAGGGACAGGCTGCCCATGCCGAACAGCATTTTGCGCAGGCCGGACTCAGCCGGTTCCGCTTCCAGGGTGGCGCGGTAGTTGTCGGCCACGTTCGGCTTCCAGTTGCCGACCATTTCTTCCAGGTCGCTGACCAGCAGCTGGGTCACGGACTTCAGGTAGGCACGACGACGGTCGTTGTGGCCGCCGGTAGCGCCTTTGCCTTCCAGGTAGTCCGAGGCCGGACGGTTGCCGGCGCCTGGGCCGGTGCCGTTCAGGTCCTGGCCCCAGAGCAGGAATTCGATGGCGTGGTAGCCGGTGGCGACGTTGGCCTCGGAACCGCCCAGCTCGTTCAGGCTGGCGAGTTTTTCCGGGGTGATGTCTTTGACATCGACCTTGTCTTCGCCGATCTGCACTTCAGTGTTGGCGATGATGTTGGCGGTAGCACCCGGGTTGCCAAGGGCGTGTTCGTAGGATTTGTCGACGTAGTCGATCAGGCCTTCGTCCAGCGGCCAGGAGTTCAACTGACCTTCCCAGTCATCAATGATGGTGTTGCCGAAGCGGAACACTTCGCTCTGCAGGTAAGGCACGCGAGCGGCAACCCAGGCAGCCTTGGCGGCTTTCAGAGTGTCGGCGTTCGGCTTGGCGAGGAAGGCGTCGATGGCGGTTTGCAGGGTCTTCGCGGTGGATTCGGCATCGCTGTAGACGGCGAAAACCATGTCGGCGTAGTGAGCGACAACGGCTTTGCCGGCGGCTTCGTCGACTTTACCGGCAGCGGCAGGCGCAGCGGCTGGAGCAGCCGGGGCAGCCGCAGTGCTGGCAGCTGGCGCAGGCGCGGCAGCTTTGTCTTTGTCTTTGCCTTCGCCGCAACCGGCGAGGGAAATAGCGATGGCCAACAGACTGGCGGTAGCCAGAGGCATACGAATCATGGCGAACATCCTGCTTCGATAGAGGGTGGAGTCGTGCTATGCGCACGCAAAACTGCGACATAATGCAAATCTTTCGCATTATGTGTAAAGGGTTGTACCTGGAAATATTTCTTATTCACAGAGTGAGGATCGCAACTCTGTAGGAGCGAGCTCGCTCGCGATGAACCTGAGAACAACGCGCTCATCCAGAATGAGCGCGTTATCGTTCACGACCATCGCGAGCAAGCTCGCTCCTACAGACGGGGCGGGGTTTTTTTACAAAATAGCGGCGTTACTGCGTTGGGCCTGCTTCAGGTACAGACCCAGTTCCCGTGCCGGCAACGGCTTGCTGTAGTGATAGCCCTGACCTTCGTGGCAGCCTTCGGAAATGATGTAGGCCTCTTGCTCGGCGGTTTCCACGCCTTCGGCGATCACCTGCATGCCCAGGCTCTTGCCCAGCTGGATGATGGCGCGAACGATGGTCGCATCGTCGTCGTCATCGAGCAGGTCCTGAACGAAGCTCTTGTCGATCTTGATCTTGTCCAGCGGCAGGCTTTTCAGGTAGCTCAAGGATGAATAGCCGGTTCCGAAGTCATCGATGGCGATCAGCGCGCCGGATCGACGCAGGCTGAGCAGGTGCTGGGCCGCCGTGCTGATGTCTTCCATCAGGCCGGTTTCGGTGACTTCCAGCTCCAGGCTGCGCGGCGGCAGGCGGTACATCTGCAGCAGGTTGTTGACCACCCGGGGCAGTTCGGCGTGGTGCAATTGAACCGTGGACAGGTTTACCGCCATGCGCAGGTCGCTGAAGCCCTGGTCATGCCACTCGCGTAGTTGTTTGCAGGCCTGGTCCAGCACCCATTCGCCGATGGCAATGATGGTGCCGTTCTGTTCGGCCAGCGGGATGAACAGGTCTGGCGGCACCAGGCCGTGCTCGGGATGTTGCCAGCGAATCAGGGCTTCGACGCCCACCACGCGGTTGTCGCGGTAGCTGATCTGCGGCTGGTAGACGAGGTAGAACTGATTGCGGATCAGCGCATCGCGCAGGTCTTTTTCCAGTTCGCGGCGGCGGCGCATTTCGGTGTCGACGCTGGCGATATAGAACTGATAGCGGTTGCGCGAGCGGGTCTTGGCCAGCGTCATGGTCTGCTCGGCCTTTTGCAGCAACTTCTCGGTGCTGTTGCCGTCCTCGGGGAACAGGGTGATGCCGATGGTGGCACGCAGGCGAATCTCCTGATGATCGAGGGCGAACGCCGCCTCCAGATCATCGAGAATGCTTTGCGCCAGTTCGGCGGCTTCATAGGGTTGCTCGATATCGGCCTGGACCAGGGCGAACTGGTCGCCACCGAGGCGGGCAAGGGCTCCCAGGCGACCGCTATGACCGCGCAGGCGATCGGCCAGGGCCAGCAGCAACTGGTCGCCGGTCTGGTAGCTGAACTGCTCGTTGATGCCCTTGAAGTCATCGAGGCCGACACACAACACCGCCACCCGGCGCTGTAGCCTGCCGGCGTCTATGAGGATCTTGTCCAGCTGCTGCTGCAATTGCTGCCGGTTCGGCAGCCCCGTCAGGAAATCGTATTGGGACATGCGCAACAGGCTGTTTTCCGCTTCGTGGCGCAGGTGGGTATTGCGTTCGATGGATTCGAGCAACTGGTTGGCGGTGTTGATCCAGATGCCCAGTTCGTTTTTCTCGTGACCCTTGAGCAGCGGAATCTTGTGTTCGCTGGGACGGTCCGGATTGATTTCCGTGAGGTGCTCGATGATCCGTGACAGCGGCTTGGTCAGCAGCCAGTGATAGACCAGATACAACACCAGCCCCATGGCGAGCGCACGCAGTACGCCGGAGATGAAGATGATCACCGAGCTGATAATGAAACCCTGACCATAGGTGGCGGTATCGAGGGTGATGCTCAGGTCGCCGTAGTACTCGCTGTAAGGCCCGCGACCGACCAGTTGGGTGGTGAAGGTGCGTTCCTTGCCAAGAATCAGGTCGGTCAGCCAGCGACTGTGGGATTGCTGCAACTCACGGGTTTTTTGCGCAAGCATGGCTTCGTTGGGATGGCCGATGGAAGCCTGGCGCACGGCGGCGTCCTGAAACAGGCCTTCGATCACCTGCATACCCATTTCCCGGTCGAGGCTATAGACAGCCTGGGTCGAGGGGTCGCGAAACATGTCGAGGATGCGCTCGGCATCGCTGGCAACAGCCTGACGTGTTTTATAGGCATCGAACACGATCTGCGCGCAGCTCAAGATCACGCCTACGATCAATGCCGACAGGAGTACGACCCGAAGCAACTTCACCGACAAGCTGTTCTTGAGTTCCAGCTTCAAAGGGTTATTCCTTGTTCCGTGCGGGTAGCATCAAGTTGCCATGAGTATTGGCAATCCCGTGATGGCAGTCAAAGGGACAATCATCCTTGGGGGATTTTGCCCGCAGCTTGGCCGATTTGCAGTTGTCTTGACGAGTTTGCCTATTAGCACTGTGTCGGTTGTCGAGTCCTTCAACTTGAGGGGCGGGGTGGAGATATTTTCCTTTTGTTTGATGTTAGTCGGCAGTGGCGGTGGAGCAAGGGGCGGGAGGCTGGTTTCATCTTGGGATATTGGCTTCGTGCGGGTTTTTGGGGGGGCATATCCATTGCTGCGGTAACGGCGGCTGGCGGTTTCGCCCTTACGACGAGTCCCTTTTGGCAAACGCCCCAAAAGGAACCAAAAGGTCTCGCCCCTTACGTACGGCCCCTCGCTTAGGCTCGGGGTTCCTTCGCTCCGGTATTCATCCGGGGGCATTGCCCTCCGGTCGGCTGCGCTCGACCTGCATGCAATGGGTTCGACTGCGTCGAACGGCGCTGCGCGCCCATCCCCGGATGAACACCTCCGCTCAGCCTGCCGAGGGGGCGGGTGGATCAAGATCAAGAGCGGCAGGCGAGCTAACGCTCGGCCCTGTAGGAGCGAGCTTGCTCGCGATGGACGTTAACGATGACGCGGGCTGCCTGAATGCCCGCGGTGTCCTGGCGTTTTTCGCGAGCTTGCCCGCGAAGACGGCGGGACAGTCGACATTGCACTTTCAGCCACACCCCAACATATCGTTTCCACACGCCCGCGTGGGAGTGCGGCCATGGATGCTCCGCGTTACGTTTTTGGCGTTAGCGCGGTGTAGGAAAGCGCCAGAAGTTTCCCACGCAGTTTTCAGGTTGTCCGTCGGAAGCGGGCTGAATAACCTTTGGTGATCGCTGAAATGCTTCAGCGATCGGGCGTGAGAACCCGCAAGAGAGTGTTAATCCAGCGCCAGTACCACCATAATTGCCGCCAGCTTTTCCGCTGCCAGCAATGCTTTATGGCGGCTGTGTGCGGGCAGACCCAGGTCTGGCCGGATTGCTCTCTTGCCGGTTTCTCACTCCGCACATAGCTGCCACCTCTTCGTCCGCGTGAGAAACGGCGAGAGATGGCTCCAATCGATAAGGAGCATATTTTGGATAAGTTAATCCCCGATCCCCCCAGCAACACCACCAAACCCTACAGCCCCCGCACCATGTTCACGATCGTCCCCGACATGGACACTGAAAGCCTCCTCGCCCACGCCTGTGAATCACTGGCTTCAGCCAATGTCATGGCGAGTGATTTCGCCACCTGCCTGACTGGCCCCCAGCGCAACACGGCGCTGGCTATTGCGCAGATCGTCATGTTGGCGGAGCTGGCGGTGAATCGCGCGCTGGATAACCTCGATCCGCAGTAGTTGGCCGACTGACCGCGTTATCGTTCTTCGCGAGCAAGCCCGCTCCCACAGGTCACCACCGAGCCAGTGGGAGCGGGCTTGCTCGCGAAGGCGGCGCAACGATCGCCACCGTCCCTTTGCTCATATTCCTTCCATAAAAAAACCCGGCAAAAGCCGGGTTTTTTGACTGGCATCGAGCTTAAGCGGTGAAGGTTTTGCCTTCGAACTGCTCAGCCACGAATTTCCAGTTGACCAGGTTCCAGAACGCTTCGACATACTTCGGACGCAGGTTGCGGTAGTCGATGTAGTAAGCGTGTTCCCAGACGTCGCAGGTCAGCAGCGGGGTGTCGCCGTTGGTCAGCGGGTTGCCGGCGCCGATGGTGCTGGCCAGGGCCAGGGAACCGTCAGCCTTCTTCACCAGCCAGCCCCAACCGGAACCGAAGGTGCCGATGGAAGTCTTGCTGAACTCTTCCTTGAACTTGTCGAACGAACCGAAAGCCGCGTTGATGGCTTCAGCCAGTGCGCCGGTTGGTTGGCCGCCGGCGTTTGGCGCCAGGCAGTTCCAGTAGAAAGTGTGGTTCCAGACCTGAGCGGCGTTGTTGAAGATACCGCCCGAGGAAGTCTTGACGATTTCTTCCAGGGTCTTGCCTTCGAACTCGGTGCCTGGCACCAGGTTGTTCAGGTTCACGACGTAGGTGTTGTGGTGCTTGTCGTGGTGGTATTCCAGGGTTTCCTTGGAAATGTGCGGCTGCAGGGCGTCGTGTGCGTAAGGCAGCGGCGGCAATTCGAAAGCCATGATGATTCTCCTAATCAGGTCAGTTGCGGTGAGCGCAAGGCCGATCACGGGCGGCCAGACAAGCGCCGGGGAGTTTGTACTCTTTGCGGCGCAGGGAGTCGGATCATAGCACCGGGGGGGCGGCATAACCACGCAACAACTGTGTGGAATAGAGGTTGTGCGAATCAGATGGCCGCGATCAACTGGAACGCTACGGCAAACATCATCACCGCCACCAGCAGATCGAGAATTCGCCAGGTACCTGGGCGGGCGAGCCACGGTGCCAGCCAAGCCGCACCGAGCGCCAGGGTGAAGAACCACAGCAGCGAGGCACTGGCCGCGCCCACGACATAAGCGCCCGGTTCGGTTTGTTGTGCGCCCAGGGAGCCGATCAGCAAAACGGTGTCCAGGTAAACGTGCGGGTTGAGCAACGTCACCGCCAGTGCACTGAGCATTACCGCCCGCAGCGAGCGTACGGTCTGGCTTTCGCCCTGCTCAAGGCTCTGTTTCGAAAAGGCCCGGCGCAGTGCCTGGCTGCCGTACCACAACAGAAACGCTGCGCCGCCCCAGCGGGCAATCGCCAACAGTGTCGGATTTTGTGCCAGTACCGTCGCCAGTCCGAATACCCCGGCCGCCACCAACAGGGCGTCGCAGGCCACGCAGAGGGCCGCTACCGGCAAGTGATGTTCACGTCGCAGGCTTTGCGCCAGGACAAACGCATTCTGGGTGCCGATCGCCATGATCAGGCCGAAGGCCACGAGCAGCCCGTTCATATAACTTTGCCACATGATTGCTTACTCCGCGTTGGCTGCCAGGTCCCGCAGTACTTGCAGGGCGCGGTCGGCGTCGGCCTGGCCGACAAACAAATGGTCGTGGTAGTAGCCGGCAATCACGTTGCAGCTGATGCCGGCCTTGCCCAATGCCGTGGCGAACGCGGCGGTCAGGCCGACCGCTTCGAGGGCCGAATGCACGTTCAAGGTGATCCAGGCGGCGATGTAGTCGAAGCTGAATCCGGCTTTTTCGGCACGGGAACGTTCGAGAATCACCGTCAGGCCTTCCTGCTCGCGGAAGCTGCCGACAACCTCCAGGTCCGCAGGCAATTTGCCGTCGCGCAGGGTGCAGAACACATATTCGCCAGCGTTGAGTTGCGGGCTCATGCTGCGCAGCAGCGTTGCCAATGATGTTTCGCCAGCCATGTGGGTGATCCTTGTTCAAGAGTTCTTGCTGGTCATTGTCCTTGCGAAGGCTGTATAAGAAAAACAAATCATGCTGATCGCTCATTAGGAAAACTGATGTTCGACTATAAATTGCTTTCCGCCCTGGCCGCCGTCGTCGAACAGGCCGGTTTTGAACGGGCGGCCCAGGTGCTGGGCCTTTCGCAATCGGCGATTTCCCAGCGCATCAAGCTGCTGGAAGCACGGGTTGGCCAACCGGTGCTCGTGCGTGCCACGCCGCCAACGCCGACGGAAATCGGTCGACGGTTGCTCAACCACGTGCAACAGGTGCGATTGCTTGAACGGGATTTGCAAAGCCTGGTGCCGGCGCTGGATGAAGAGGGCCTGCCGGAGCGCCTGCGGATCGCCCTGAACGCCGACAGCCTGGCCACTTGGTGGGCGCAAGCCGTGGGAGCATTTTGCGCGGAGCAGCATCTGTTGATGGACCTGGTGGTCGAAGACCAGACCGTGGGCCTCAAGCGCATGCGCGCCGGTGAAGTGGCGGCCTGTGTCTGCGCCAGCGAGCGTCCGGTGGCGGGCGCGCGCAGCGTGCTGCTGGGGGCGATGCGTTACCGTGCGCTGGCCAGCCCCGCCTTTATTGCCCGGCATTTTCCGCAAGGCGTACGTGCCGATCAGTTGGCCCGAAGCCCGGCGTTGGTGTTTGGCCCGGACGATTTCCTGCAGCATCGTTATCTGGCGTCCCTCGGCGTCGAGGGTGGTTTCGAACACCATTTATGCCCGTCGTCGGAAGGCTTTATCCGTCTGACGGAAGCCGGGTTGGGCTGGGGTCTGGTTCCGGAACTGCAGGTACGCGAGCAACTTGAAAGGGGGATATTGCAGGAACTGCTGCCAGATAAGCCAATCGATGTGCCGCTGTACTGGCATCATTGGCGTAATGGCGGGCAGTTGCTGGGGCTGCTCACCGATCAATTGGTACGCGCCTCGAAGCAATGGCTGGTGCCCTTGGACTGACGCGCAGCGTCAAGACCTCACGTAATACGCAAAACGAAATATTCGGAGCAATTCATGAAGATTCTGGTTACCGGCGCAAGCGGCTTCATCGGCGGGCGCTTTGCGCGTTTTGCCCTGGAGCAGGGCCTGGACGTGCGGGTCAACGGTCGCCGGGCCGAGAGTGTGGAGCATCTGGTGCGCCGCGGAGCCGAGTTCGTCCAGGGCGATTTGAGCGACCCGGAGCTGGCACGCGAACTGTGTTCGGACGTCGAGGCCGTGGTGCATTGCGCCGGTGCCGTGGGTTTATGGGGACGTTATCAGGACTTCCACCAGGGCAACGTTCAGGTCACCGAGAACGTGGTCGAAGCCTGCCTGAAACAACGGGTTCGGCGCCTGGTGCATTTGTCGTCGCCGTCGATCTACTTCGATGGTCGCGATCACTTGGGCCTGACCGAAGAGCAGGTGCCCAAGCGCTTCAAACACCCCTATGCCGCCACCAAGTACCTGGCCGAGCAAAAAGTCTTCGGTGCCCAGGAGTTCGGTCTGGAAACCCTGGCCCTGCGCCCGCGTTTCGTCACCGGGGCCGGCGACATGAGCATCTTCCCGCGCCTGTTGAACATGCAGCGCAAGGGGCGCCTGGCGATCATCGGCAACGGTCTGAACAAAGTCGATTTCACCAGTGTGCAAAACCTCAACGAGGCGTTGCTCAGCAGTTTGCTGGCCAGCGGTTCCGCGCTGGGCAAGGCTTACAACATCAGCAACGGCACGCCGGTGCCGTTGTGGGACGTGGTCAATTACGTCATGCGCAACATGGAAGTCCCACAGGTTACCCGCTACCGTTCCTACGGCCTGGCCTACAGCGTGGCGGCGCTCAACGAGGGTGTGTGCAAGTTGTGGCCGGGGCGTCCCGAACCGACGCTGTCGCGACTGGGCACGCAGGTCATGAACAAAAACTTCACCCTGGACATCAGCCGCGCCCGGCATTATCTGGATTACGATCCCAAGGTCAGCCTCTGGACCGCGCTCGATGAATTCTGTGGCTGGTGGAAGGCTCAGGATGTTCGCTGACGTTCGCTTAACCCCCCTTACTGAACCGGATACAGGGCTTCAGGGTCAATGGTTACGGCTGTGGGGTTTATACTGCGCGGCATAAAGCCATTATGTGATTGACTAAGGTTGACTCAATGTCCATGCGTAACGATGCCAACGACGACTTCGATGATGTACCGAGCCTGCGTGCAGACGTTCTCGATGACGATTTTCCGCCCACTGCCCGCACGGCCGTGCAATCGCGCACGGCGCCGGTGGTGAAGGTCAAGGCGGCGGGTACCGGTGCCCTGTGGGCATTGGTCGGGGCGTTGTTCTTCGCATTCGCGGGCCTGGGCTGGTGGAGCTTTCAGCAGATTTCCCTGATGGAACAGCAACTGGTGGCGACCCAGGAGAGCTTTGCGCGAATCAGTGAAGAAGCGGCAGGGCGCCTGCAGGATATTTCCGGAAAGGTTGTTGCCAGCCAGACCAGTGTCACCACCGACAGCGAGGCCCTGAAGCTGCAAATCCGCCAGCTGGAAAGCAAACTCCAGGACCAGAACGCCCAGCAGCAAGGTGTTGCCGGCCAGGCCTCGGACCTGGACAAGCGACTGGCGCAAATGACTGCGCAATCCACAGAGCTGGACAAACGTCTGGCGCAGTTGACTGCCCAGAACAACGAACATCAGACAGCCAATACTCAGTTGCAGGCCCAGGTCAAAGCCTTGAACGCTGAATTAGCCGCCCTGAAAAGTGCCCCGTCCGACTCGGAAAAACTCGATGCACAGCTGAAGAGCCTGGGCGCCGATATCACCGCGCTGAAGAAACAAGGCAACCCGAGCGCTGCCATCGAGCGTCTCGAGCAAGACATGATCGTGCTCAAGAGCGAGCAGGACAACCGTCCGGCGGTCACACAGGGCTCGAGCAATACCGCCGAGTTCGATGCGTTCCGCAGCCAGGTCACCCGCAACATCAATACCCTCCAGGCGCAGATCCAGAACCTTCAGCAGCAACTGCGCGCCCGGCAGTAATGTAGAGCGCAAGCATGTCGACTATCAGCGCGTCGGCCAGAGGACTCTGAGGAAGGTCGGGTACTTTCTGGTGCCGGTCGGGTATTACAGCCCTTGAATCGTAGTGACTGTCAGATCGCCTTCGCGAGCAAGCCCGCTCCCACATTAGACCGAGTTCTTCATGAGTACGCGGTCTAATGTGGGAGCGGGCTTGCTCGCGAATACAGGCGACGCGGTCTACCTAGCGAACCTTGTCCTCGCGCCCGCGCAACAGCATGTTCGGCATGACAATCGCTGCCGCCAGCCCCAGCAACGACACCATCGCGCTGACCGTCAGCAAGTGCCGGAACGTCAACAGCAACTCGGCACGCAAGGCGTCCTGCGCGTCACCCGGTGCGGCGTTCAAGCCGTCGAGCAGCACATTGCCTGAACTGCCCTCGACGATCAGTGACGAGCCGGCCAGGTGCGCAAAACTTGAGCCCTGCAACAACGCCAACAGCAGCGCCGACATCAACGCCACACCCACGGCACCACCCAGCGAACGGAAGAGGTTGGTGGTGCTGGTGGCGACGCCGATGTCCCGTTGCTCCACCGAGTTCTGCGTGCCGACCAATGACGTCGGGAACTGCATGCCGGAGGAAATCCCGCAGAGCAACATGAACAGGCTGCTCACAACGAATGCCTGCGGTGGGCTGAACGCCATGCCAATAATTGCGATGGGCATCAGCGCAGCGCCGGTGAGGATCATCGGTTTGTAGCGTCCGGTCACGGAAGTGCGGCGGCCGGCGAAATACGCGCCAATCGGCAAGCCCATGGCCAGCGGCAACAGATGCAGGGCGGCACTGTCGGCACCAGCGCCGGTCACGCTCTGGAAGCGCAATGGCATCAGCACAATCAGCGAGATGGCCTGGAAACTGGTGAAAAAAATCGTGCACCAGCACAGGATCGCATTACGGTTGGCGAACAGATGCATGGGCAGCAAGGGCTCCCGTGCCCGCCGCTCGTGAACGACAAACAGCCCCAGCACCAGCACCGCACACGCGAGCAACGCCAGCACTTCGGGGCTGCGCCAGGAATGGCCCTGACCGACCTGCGTGATACCCAGCAACAACGCCGTCAGCCCGATGATCATCAACACGGTGCCCAGGTAATCGATAACCGGTTTGCGTTGCGGAATCGGCAGGCCGACCAGTGTGCGATTAGCCACCAGCCAGGCGCCCAGGCCCAGCGGCAGGTTGATCAGGAACACCCAGCGCCAGGACAGGTATTCGGTCATGTAACCGCCGAGCACCGGGCCGGCCACACTGGCCACTGCATACATGCTGCTGAAATAGCCCTGATACCGGCCGCGCTCCCGTGGCGGCACGATGTCACCGATGATCGCCTGGCTTACCGAAATCATCCCGCCGGCCCCGATACCCTGGAAGATTCGCGCCAGTACCAGTTGCTCCATGCTCTGTGCCATGCCGCAGAACACCGACGCCAGGGTGAACAGGCCCATGCCGAACAGCATCAGCTTGCGCCGCCCGTACAGGTCGCCCAGTTTGCCGTAGATCGGCACCGCCACGGTCATGGCCACCATGTAGCCGGAAATCACCCAGGCCAGCAGGCTGACGTCCTTGAACTGCGCGGAAATGGCCGGCATCGAAACGGCGACGATGGTCTGGTCCAGCGCCCCGAGAAAAATCGCCAGCATCAAGGCGATCAGCACGCTGCGGATGGCGGGTTTGGGCGTTTCAGGCTGGCGGAGATTGGTCACGGGAAAACCTGCGGGCAGTGATTGACCCGCAAGAGGCAAGGCGAGCGGGAATGCTCGCCAGTGTAAGTCGGTAGGAAGCTATTCGATAGCCTCATAAGGAAGCCCGACGTAGTTTTCTGCGATGGTTTTTCGACCCGCCTCGGAGTCGATGAAATATTCCAGCTCCGATTCGGCAATGCGCTGGCTGAAGGCATCGTGGTCGTCGAAACGGTGCAACATCGAAGTCATCCACCAGGAGAAACGCTCCGCCTTCCACACCCTGCGCAGACAAATTTCGGAGTACTTCTCCAGCAAATCGACGCGATCTTCGCGGTAAACCTTGAGCAGAATGTTGAACAGGGTACTGACATCACTGGCTGCCAGATTCAGGCCCTTGGCACCAGTCGGCGGGACGATGTGCGCGGCATCGCCGACCAGGAACATCCGCCCGTACTGCATCGGTTCGACCACGAAGCTGCGCAGCGGCGCGATGCTCTTTTCGATGGACGGCCCCGTGACCAGTCTGTCCGCCAACGCTTGCGGCAATCGTGACTTGAGTTCGTCCCAGAAGCGTTGGTCCGACCAGTTTTCGACATGATCGCTGGTGGGCACCTGGAGGTAATAACGGGTGCGTGTCGACGAACGCATGCTGCACAGGGCGAAACCGCGCTCATGGCGGGCGTAGACCAGCTCATCGTGGACCGGCGGGGTATCGGCCAGAATCCCCAGCCAGCCGAAGGGATAGATCCGTTCGAAGATTTTCAGGCTGTCGGCGGGAATCGATTGCCGCGCCACTCCATGGAAGCCGTCGCAACCGGCGATGTAGTCGCAATCGACTCGCCAGGTCTCACCGTCCTTTTCAAAAGTGACAAACGCTTCATCGGTTTTCAGGCCGTGGGGGACGACGTTTTCGGCTTGATAAATCGTCTGCGCGCCGGCCTCCCGACGAGCGGCCATCAGGTCGCGGGTGACTTCGGTCTGGCCGTAGACCATCACGGTTTTGCCACCCGTCAGGGCGTGCAGATCGATGTGTACCCGGCGCCCGTCGAGGGCCAGTTCAAAGCCGCCATGCACCAGTCCCTCGGCGTCCATGCGCTGGTTTACGCCGGCCTGACGCAACAGCTCTACCATGCCTTGCTCAAGCACGCCGGCACGGATTCGGCCGAGTACATAGTCCGGGGTCTGACGTTCTAGAATGAGGGTGTCGATGCCGGCGTTGTGCAGCAATTGGCCGAGCAACAAGCCTGAAGGGCCGGCACCAATGATAGCGACCTGGGTTTTCAGTGTTTTCATTGTTTTTATGACTCGCAAGCTTCACGCGACCAGGGCCGGTGAGTGATTTTTATGGATCGAGTGCTTGCATTTTTCCCTTGCGAGTCTGTCAATTGAAGGTGAAAACTGAGCCGATAGCTGTACATTCTGCCAATCGGTGCGATTATCGCCCGTCATCTATTCCGAGGCCTGGATTGAAGTGATGAACAAGCCTGACCTGCCTTCGATTCCGGTGTTCAAGCTCTACGGTGAAAGCCTGGATTGGCCGACCCCGGACTTGCTGCACTGTGAAACCATTTCCAAACGCAGTAGCGAACATCATTGGGAAATCAAACCCCACCGCCACGCTGATTTGTGCCAGTTGCTCTTCGTATTCAAAGGTCAGGCAGAGCTTGAAATCGAAGGCCAGCGTACGCAACTGGTGGAACCGGCGATCCAGATCCTGCCACCGCTGTCAGTGCATGGCTTCCGTTTTTCCGAGGACGTGGAAGGCTTTGTCGTGACCCTCGCCGCGCCGTTGATCGCCCACCTGCAGATGCAACTGGGGCAATCGGTCAATGCCCTGGCACAGGCCGAAAGTTACCCGGCAGGCAAGGACGCCGAGTACCTCAACAGCCTGTTCAGTGCCTTGCAGAACGAGTACACCAGCCATCAACCGGCGCGGGAAATGCTCATGCATTCGCTGGTCAGTGTGATCATGGTGTGGGTCAGCCGCCAGGTGATCCAGCGTCGCACCGCCATGGCGCGACCGCAGCGGGCCCGGGAATATCTCAACGGCTTTATTCAGCTGGTGGAAGAGACCTATCGCCAGCACGTCAAGGTCGAGGACCTGGCACACCGGCTGGGGATTTCCGTGTCCCACCTCAACGGCACTTGTCGTGAGCTGGCGGGGCAACCGGCGTTGCAGATCGTGCACGAACGGCAGTTGCTGGAGGCCAAGCGTTTGCTGACCTACACCAGCATGACCATTTATGAAATGTCCGACGTGTTGGGGTTTTCCGATCCGACCAATTTCACGCGCCTGTTCCGGCGTCGTGTGGGGATTTCGCCCAAGGCGTTCCGCGACCGCTTGAAAGCCGATCAGGGCAACGAAGCCTGACCCCCTTCGTTACCGGAGGGCATCGAGGGTGGCGTTGTGGGGAACGCAGTGCTCGAAGTTGCAGGTTGCGTAATCACGGGGCAGGTTGCGCAATTGCTCGACGCGCCAGGCTGCAGCGCCATAAAGCCCGAGCGTGACCGCGCAGGTGATGAAGATCGCGAGGTATCTTCTCGTTTTGATGTTCATGGCGTTGACCTCTGAACGAATACCTTTCGGTATTACTTTGAGCATAGGTCAGCGCCTGTGAGTTACCAGCCATGACACGCCATTCAGACCACTGATGACTTCCACTTGTGGGAGCGGGCTTGCTCGCGAAAGCGATATTTCATGCGCAAAATTTGCATTGGATGTACCGACCTCTTCGCGAGCAAGCCCGCTCCCACAATTGATCCGGTTACAGGCCGATATCCCATTGTGGTTCTTCCGGAAATCTAAGCACCAGAAAGTCCAACAAGCTGCGCAATGCCGCCGGCATGTGCTTGCGCGAGGCATACACCGCATACACGTTCATTTGCCGGGGTTCGGCCGTCGGCAGCAGGCGAATCAATTCGCCGCTGTGGATGTGCACGCCGGCCTGGTACGTGGGCAGCATCGCCACCCCGGCGCCGGCGAGCGTTGCGCGCAACAGCGTGCTGGCCTCGTTGGCGCTGATGTTGCCCTGCACCGGTACTGAAACCTGTTCGCCGTCCTGCTCGAAATGCCAGAGGCTTTTGCCGAAGTAGGAATGGGTCAGGCAATTGTGCAGGCTCAGGTCCTCGACCCGTTGCGGTGCCGGGTGCTCGCGCAGGTAAGCGGGGGACGCGCAGATCACCGAGCGGCAAACCGTAAGGCGACGGGCGATCAGGTTCGGGTCCAGGTCGTTGCTGGTGCGGATCGCCAGGTCGATGCGCTCATCCACCAGGTTCACGGTGCGGTCGAGCATCTGCATGTCGATGCTGACGCCGGGGTAGCGTCGCACATAGGCGGCCATGGCATCGGCCAGTTGCGCCTGGCCGAAGGAGGTGCTGACGCTGATCCGCAGCAGGCCGCGCGGTGCGTCATCCGGTTCGCTGACGGCGGCTTGCATGTCGCTGGACAAATCGAGCATCTGCCGGCAGCGGGGCAGGATTTCGGTGCCGGCGGCGGTCAGGCTCAATTTGCGTGTGGTGCGGTGCATCAGGCGTGCGCCGACCCAGTCTTCCAGTTCCGCCAGATACCGCGATACCACCGGCCGTGACAGCTCCAGATGATCGGCGGCGGCCGACTGGCTGCCGAGGTCGACCACCGTGACGAACACGCGCATTGCTTGAAGACGATCCATGATTTGCCCGCTTTCAGAAACAAACTATGTTCAAGCATCGCATTTTTTGTACTGAGTCAGGCAACTAAGCTCTGTTCCTCTGTAGGAGCGAGCTTGCTCGCGATGGACTCGAAGACGCCGCGTATAACCGGTATCCCGCGTTATCGTTAACGACCATCGCGAGCAAGCTCGCTCCTACAAAAAGGGCATTCGCCTAGCTAGGCATTCGGACAACGGAGCAACAGATGATCGGATTCACCATTCTCAAGCGTGTTTTGCTGGCAAGCGCCGCCCTCGGTTTTGCCGCCCATGCCAGCGCCTCGACCCTGACGCTGGATGTCTACAACCCTGGCGAAAAAGCCATCTTCCCGGTGACCTCGGTGCTGGTCAGCGGCGAAAAGGAAGCGATTCTGGTGGATGCGCAATTCGGCAAGTCCCAGGCCGAACAGGTGGTGGAAAAAATCCGCGCCAGCGGCAAGCAGCTGACCACCATCTACATCAGTCACGGTGACCCGGACTACTACTTCGGCCTCGATACCCTGACGGCCGCGTTCCCCAAGGCCAAGGTCCTTGCTTCGCAGCCGACCGTTGACCACATCAAGCAAACCGTCGACGGCAAACTGGCATTCTGGGGCCCGAAAATGGGTGCCGATGTGCCGGCCAAAACCATCGTGCCGGACGTGCTCAAGGGCGACAGCCTGATCCTCGAAGGGCAGAAGCTGCAGGTGGTGGGTCTTGAGGGCCCGCAGCCGGATCGCAGCTTCGTGTGGATTCCATCGATCAAGGCCGTAGTCGGGGGTGTCGTGGTGGCGCAAAACATCCACGTGTGGATGGCTGACACCCAAACGCCACAGTCCCATGCCGATTGGTTGGCTACGCTGCATTCCATTGAAACCCTGAAACCGCAGACCGTGGTGCCGGGTCATTACCTGGGCGACAGCACGGGTTCATTGGCCTCTGTGCAGTTCACCGCCGACTACATCAAGGCCTTCGATGAAGAAACCGCCAAGGCCAAGGATTCTGCCGCACTGATCACCGCGATGAAAAAACGCTTCCCGACCTTGGGCGACGAAAGCTCTCTTGAGCTGAGCGCCCAGGTCGCGAAGGGCGAGATGAAGTGGTAACCCATTGAGCTACCCAACCTGTTGGAGAATGTCATGAGCAAAATCGCAATCATCGGGGCCACCGGTCGTGCCGGTAGCCAATTGCTGGAAGAGGCCTTGCGTCGCGGCCACAGCGTCACTGCCATTGCCCGCGATACGTCGAAGATCGCTCAGCGTGACGGTGTGGTCAGCAAAGATGTCGATGCCCTCGATGCCGCGGCCCTGCAAGCAGCCGTCGCCGGTCATGATGTGGTGATCAGCGCCGCGCATTTCTCGACGTTGCCGGCGAGTGCCGTTACCGGGCCGGTGAAAAAGGCTGGGGTCAATCGCTTGCTGGTGGTGGGCGGTGCGGGGTCGCTGTTGTTGCCGGATGGCACTCGGGTGATCGATAGCAAAGGCTTCCCTGAGGCTTACAAGGCAGAGGCCAGCGCCGGTGCCGAATTCCTCGCAAACTTGCGTGAAGAGCGGGATCTGGAGTGGACCTTCTTGTCGCCATCGGCCGAATTTGTCGAGGGCGAGCGCACGGGCAAGTTCCGCGTCGGCAAGGACGATTTGCTGGTGAGCAGCGCAGGGCGCAGCTGGATTACCTTTGCCGACTACGCGATCGCGATGCTCGATGAAGTGGAAGCACCGAAGCATTCGCGGCAGCGGTTTACGGTCGGTTATTGAAGATCACTGATCTCCTGTAGGAGCGAGCTCGCTCGCGATGATCGCCAACGATAACGCTGGGAACCTGATACCCCGCGGTATTCTCAGGTTCATCGCGAGCGAGCTCGCTCCTACAAGGTATTGTTCAGCGCGATTGTGCCTGCTCCACCAGCCAGCCCATCAATTCGCGCAACTTCGGCGAAGGCCCGGGTTTTTCGGGGAATACCAGGTAATACGCCAGCCCGGTTGTCACCTTCAATTCGAATGGCATGACCAGCCGCCCGGCGTTCAGGTCATCGCCGATCAGCGACCAGTCGCCAATCGCCACCCCCGTTCCCTGGGACGCCATCGACATCGCCAGGTCCAGTGTTTCGAAATGCTGACCCTTGCCGACATTGCTCAACTGTACATCCGCGGCTTTCAACCAGGCCTTCCAGTCCCGTTCATCGCGGGTCGGATGCAACAGCAGGTGTTGTTGCAGATCGGCTGGAGTCTGCAGGGGCATCGGGCCTTCGAGCATCGGCCTGGAACACACCGGCGTGAGTTGTTCATCGAAGAGCTTTTGCGACATCAATGAATCGTCCGGCGGTGCGCCGTACATCACCGCCGCATCGAACTGCTCGCGATGAAAATCCACGCCGTGCTTGACCGTGGTGGTCAGTTCCACCGGCACGTCCGGGCGTTCCCTTTGCCATTGCAACAGACGCGGCAGCAACCAGCGCATGACGCAGGTCGGAGCCTTGAGCTGCAGGGTTTCGCGCTTCTCGCCGATCTGCTCCACCGCCTCGTCGATCAGACCGAAAATCTGCTGGACCCGCGGCAGCCATTCCCGTCCTTCGGCTGTCAGGTCCAGGCCTCGGGCCTGACGGATGAACAATTCATAACCCAGAAAATCTTCCAGCCCGGCGATCTGCCGACTCACCGCGCCCTGGGTGATAAACAGCTGTTCGGCAGCACGGGTGAAATTGCAGCACTGCGCGGTAATCAGGAATGTGTGCAGCGCCGGCAGGGGAGGCAGTCGTTTCATTGGGATCCAAGGTATGACGTGAGGACATGGCTAGTATGACTTTTTATCCATTGTTGCGGCTACGTGTCGCCCGTTCCAATGAGGCCATTCCCGGGCCTGCGAATCCATCATAAACACAGCGCATGCCCGGCGTCTCAAACGAACAAGAAGGGCAAAGACATGGCGACGTGTGGCGAAGTATTGGTCAAGTTACTCGAAAACTACGGAGTCGAGCAGGTGTTCGGCATTCCGGGGGTTCATACCGTGGAGTTGTATCGCGGGCTGGCCCGTTCGAGCATCAACCACGTCACGCCGCGCCATGAACAGGGCGCCGGCTTCATGGCCGACGGCTACGCCCGCACCAGCGGCAAACCTGGTGTGTGCTTCATCATTACCGGCCCAGGCATGACCAACATCACCACCGCCATGGGCCAGGCCTACGCCGATTCGATCCCGATGCTGGTGATCTCCAGCGTGCAATCGCGCAGCCAGTTGGGCGGCGGTCGCGGCAAGCTGCATGAGCTGCCGAACCAGGGCGCATTGTGCGCCGGTGTCGCGGCCTTCTCCCACACCCTGATGTCGGCATCGGAATTGCCGGGCGTGCTGGCTCGCGCCTTTGCGCTGTTCCAGGCTGGCCGTCCGCGTCCGGTACACATTGAGATTCCGCTGGATGTGTTGGTTGAAGACGCCGACGACCTGCTGACCAGCCTGCCGGTCAACATCGACCGCGCCGGTGCTTCGCCGAGCGCCGTGTCGCGCATGACCGATTTGCTGGCCGGCGCCAAGCGTCCGCTGATTCTCGCCGGCGGCGGTGCAATCGACGCGGCGGCCGAGCTGACCGAGCTGGCCGAGCTGCTGGACGCACCGGTAGCCCTGACCATCAATGCCAAGGGCATGCTCGCCTCCGGCCACCCGCTGCTGATCGGTTCGACCCAGAGCCTGGTCGCCACCCGTGCTCTGGTCGCCGAGGCCGATGTGGTACTGGCCATCGGCACCGAGCTGGCCGAGACCGACTACGACGTGACCTTCGCCGGTGGCTTCGAGATTCCAGGCCAGCTGCTGCGCGTGGACATCGACCCGGACCAGACCGTGCGCAACTACCCGCCGCACGTGGCATTGGTGGCCGACTCGCGCAACGCCGCCCAGGCCTTGCTCAGCGCCTTGTCGCACAAATCCCTGGCCGAGCGCCGCAACGATTGGGGGCAAGTACGCGCCGCTCGTCTGCGTGAAGACCTGGCCGCTACCTGGGACGCACCGACCCTGGCCCAGACCCGTTTCCTGGAAACCGTGCTGCACGAACTGCCGGACGCCGTGTTCGTCGGCGATTCGACCCAGCCGGTGTACACCGGCAACCTGACCTTCAACCCGGAGCGTCCGCGCCGCTGGTTCAACTCGTCCACCGGTTACGGCACTCTCGGTTACGCCTTGCCTGCGGCCATTGGTGCCTGGCTCGGCGGCAGCGTTGAAAACGGCGCTCGTCCTCCCGTGGTGTGCCTGATCGGCGACGGAGGCCTGCAGTTCACCCTGCCGGAACTGGCCAGTGCCGTTGAAGCGCGCACCCCGGTGATCGTGCTGCTGTGGAATAACCAGGGCTACGAAGAGATCAAGAAATACATGGTCAACCGCGCCATCGAGCCGGTCGGCGTGGACATCTACACCCCGGACTTCATCGGAGTGGCCAAAGCATTGGGTTGCGCGGCCGAAGCCGTCAGCAGTGTCGAGAAATTGCGCGGCGCCTTGCGCGTGGCCACCGATCGCCAGGGTCCGACCCTGATTGAAATCGATCAGGCCGAATGGATGCAGGCGGTGTCGAAATGAGTTTCCCGACTACCCTGGATGGCCTGTACATCAACGGCCAATGGTCGGCGGGCAATGAACACCTGCGTGTCATCAACCCGGCGACCGAAGCCCTGTTGACCACGGTGAACGGTGGCGATGAACGCGCGGTCGATCAAGCCGTGAGCGCGGCGACCCAGGCGTTCGCCGCCTGGTCGAAAACCACGGGCGCCGAACGCGCTGCCATCCTGCGCAAAATCGCCGCGGGCGTGCAGGCCAATCGCGAAAAACTGATGCACTTGCAGTCGAGCAACAACGGCAAGCCGCAGTTCGAAGCCGCGATCGACGTCGATGACGTGATCGCCACGTTCGAGTATTACGCCGGTCTGGCCGAAGGCCTGGACGCGAAACAGGACAGTGCCATTGAGCTGCCGAGCGACGACTTCAGCGCTCGCTTGCGCCGTGAGCCGTGCGGTGTGGTTGGTCTGATCGTGCCGTGGAACTTCCCGATGGTCACCACCGCGTGGAAACTCGCCCCGGCCCTGGCCGCCGGTTGCTGCGTGGTGCTCAAGCCTTCGGAAGTGACGCCGCTGCCGGAACTGGAACTGGCGGCAATCATCGCGCAAGCCGGTGTGCCGGCGGGTGTCTTCAACCTGGTGTGCGGCACCGGCCTGGCAGTTGGCGCTCCGCTGTCGGCTGACCCACGCATCGCCAAAGTGTCGTTCACCGGCAGCAATGCGGTCGGCGTGCAGGTCATGCAACGTGCGGCGGAAACCGTCAAGGGCGTGAGCCTGGAACTGGGCGGCAAATCTTCGCTGCTGGTACTGGCCGATGCCGATATCGACCTGGCGGTGGACGTGGCTTGCGGCGGCGGTTTCTTCAACGCCGGGCAAATGTGTTCCGCCACCAGCCGTGTGCTGGTCGCCAATGAGCTGGCCGACGAGTTCCTGACCCGTGTGAAAGCCCGTGCCGAAGCGATTCGCGTGGCCGACCCGTTCGACCCGAACGTGGAAATGGGCGCCCTGGTCAATCAGGCGCAGTACCAGCGCGTGCTCGGTCACATCGATCGTGGTTTGAGTGCCGGCGCCAAACTGGTTTGCGGTGGAAATCGCCCGGCCGACCTGCCGCGCGGATATTTTTTGCAGCCGACAGTCTTCACCGAAGTGCCCCTCGACAGTGCGCTGTGGAATGAAGAGATTTTCGGCCCGGTGATCTGCGTGCGCAGTTTCGCCTCTGAAGCCGAAGCGATTGCCTTGGCTAACGACAGTCAGTTTGGCCTGGTCGCCAGTGTGGTGACGCGCAATGCCGAGACCGCCGACCGCGTCGCCAACGCGTTGCAGGCGGGGCTTGTGTGGATCAACGCACCGCAGGTGATCTTCCCGCAGACCGCCTGGGGCGGCTACAAGCAGAGCAGCATCGGCCGCGAATTGGGGCCGTGGGGCTTGCAGGCTTTCCAGGAAATCAAACACGTGATTCGGGCCGTCTGACGCCTGGCACTGTGTAGGAGCGAGCTTGCTCGCGATGGACGCATGGACGACACGGGCTGTCTGATGCCCCGCATTATCGTTGACGTCCATCGCGAGCAAGCTCGCTCCCACAAGGAAAAGGAGGCATGCGCTGACGTCATGGCTTCAATGAGTTTTTATCGATAGTCAGGTGTTTTACACGACCTCAGGATGAACTCGCTGGCTCAGCCAAGCCCCCGAAAACACAGGGGCTAAAGCTGATCCAGCCGCGCGGATGCAACAGTTTCGACCAGCCTCATACCTACAAAAACAAAGGGAGTCCGTAATGGGCGAGCATGATCTGAACAGACGTCAATTCATCAAGACCGTGGGCGTAGCCTCGGTTGCAGCAGCGGCCATGAGCATGCCGTTCATCAAGGCCAATGCCAGCGATACACGTTTTGCCGGCAAGACCCTGCGTTTGCTGACCTGGTCCGATGACACCGGCCTGGCTGCACTGCGCAACATCGCCGCGACGTTCGAAGACAAGTACGGTTGCAAGGTTATCGCTGACCGCACCGGCAGTACCTCGGAAATGGTCGCCAAGCTCAAGGCCGGCGGTGATCGTCCGCAATACGACATCATCACCCTTGCAGGCGTCGGCGCCGAAGGTCTGGCCGCCGCCAACCTGCTGGAAAAACCCGACCTCAACCGCATTCCCAACCTCGTCGATGTACCGGAAAAGTACCGCACCGGCGCCAATGGCCACGGTATCGGTTACCTGCTGTGGTGCAACAGCCTGGTCTACAGCACCCGCACCCAGAAACAAGCGCCAGACAGCTACGCGGCCCTGTGGGACCCGGAGGTGGCCCCGAACATCTTCCTGCCGCCGCCGAACTGGACCGAGGCCATGGACCTGATCATCATCGCCGCCAAACTGGCCGGTGGTGACGAGCACAACATCGAACCGGGCTTCAAGAAACTCGCCGAGCTGAAAGATCGTGTGGTGACGCTGGGTGAAAACCCGAACCAGATCGCCGAACTGTTCCGCACCGGTTCCCTGGACATGGGCGGTCTGTATGCTCCAGCGTTCTTCCCGAAACAGATCCGCGATCCGAACTACGGCCTGGGCGCCACGTTCGGCATGAAGGAAGGTTTCTACACCGACCTGATGCTGTCGGTGATGCCGAAGAACCGTCCGGGCGATACCGATATGGCCTACGCCTTCATCAACCACTCTCTGGACCCACTGGTGCAGGGCAAGATGGCTGAAGACATCTACAACGGCCCGGTCAACGCCAAGGCGATCATCTCCGCCGAAGCACGCAAGAGTCCGTACATCCTCACGCCGGAGCAGATTGCCGAGAAGGCGATCATGCACGACAACGCCTTCCTGGCGACTGTGCATGACCAGTGGATTCGTCGTTACACGGAAATCTTTTCTTCCTGATCTGTAGGAGCGAGCTAGCTCGCGATGGATGTTAACGATGACGAGGGCTGCCTGAATGAACGTGGCGCCCTCACTTCCTTCGCGAGCTAGCTCGCTCCTACAGGGGATCGGGGTTTACACCCCGCTTCCGTGTGCCATTGATCTTCCATTGACGAGACCCTTTGCTATGGAACACCAACCTCTGACCCATCCGGTGAGTGCCGCCCCCGTGCGCGCTGCTCAGGGTGTTTCGCCAACGGCGCGCGCCTGGTTTTTCCTTTCGCCGTCGATGCTGTTTCTTGGCGTACTGATTGCCGCCAGCCTGCTGGTACTGCGCATGAGCGTGGGCACCAAGGGCGCGGAATGGTCCGGCTTCAGCCTGGCCAGTTACGCCCAGTTGCTGGAACCCTATTACCTCAAATCGCTGATGCTGACCCTGCGCCTGGCGCTGATCAGCGCGGTGATCGCAGTGATTCTGGCGATCCCGGTGGCCTACACCATGTCGCGCCTGACCTCGCCGTTCGTGCGACGGATCTTCCTTGCGGCGGTGCTGCTGCCCTTGCTGGTCAACCTGCTGCTGCAAAGCTACGGCTGGCTGGTGATCCTCGGTCCCGGCGGCATGCTCAACCAGACCCTGATGGGCCTGGGCCTGATCAAGCGCCCGATCATGCTGTTGTACAACCAGAACGGCGTGTTGATGGGCCTGGTGCAAACCGCCTTCCCGCTGGCCGTGTTGCCGATTGCCAGCGCCATGCGCGGTGTCGCTCGCAGCTATGAAGAGGCCGCCGCCACCCTCGGCGCCAGTCGTTTGCAGGTATTCCGCCAGGTGGTATTGCCGATGAGTCTGCCGGGGATCATTACCGGTGCGACCCTGGTGTTCGCCTACAACGCCAGCAGTTTTGTGGTGCCGTTGCTGCTCGGTGGCCGGCGCGTGCCGATGCTGGCGGTGATGGTGCATGACCAGATCGCCCCGCTGATGAACTGGCCCGCCGCATCCGCTGCCGGTGTGGTGCTGATCGTTACCACCCTGGCGATCATGACCCTGTCCGAATACATCACTGGCCGTCGTCGCCGCATGCTGGAGGCTTCGCAATGAGTACCCTGATCAAGAAGCGCCAGTCACTGTTGCCGGGTGATACCGGCAAGTTTGCCGGCATCCTCTCGGGCTTCATCCTGCTGTTGGCGGTGTTGCCGATCCTGACCATGATCGTGATGTCGTTCAGCGGCGCGTCGAACCTCGACTTCCCGCCGAGCAGCTACAGCCTGCAATGGTACAAAGCCGCCTGGCACACCTTTGTGTCACCGGACGCCAGCGACGTCCTGAGCCTCGGCCAGGCCATGAGCACCAGCCTGCTGGTGTCGTGCCTGACCATGATCTTCGCCACGCTGATCGCGGTGCCGGCGGCCTACGCGCTGACCCGTTGCGAGTTCCGCGGCAAGGCCGTGGCGCTGCAACTGATGTCGTTGCCACTGGTGTTCCCGATGGTGGTGTTGGGCCTGGCATTGCTGCTGGTGTTCGACAGCCTGCCGTTCCACATGACTACCTCGCGCCTGGTGATTGCCCACGTGATCCTCGCATTGCCGTTCGTGGTGAAGAACTGCACGGCGGCGATGCTCTCCATCGGCAGCGAAGTCGAGGAGGCCGCGCAGATGCTCGGCGCTTCACCGCTGCGGGCGATTGTCGATGTGGTGGTGCCGTTGATGAAGTCGGGGATCCTGGCGGGCATGCTGCTGGCGTTCATCGTCTCGTTCAACGAGTTCACCGTGACCTACTTCCTCTACACCATCGATGTGATGACCGTGCCGATCTGGATGTACAGCCGCACCGTGTCTTCGCTCGATCCAACCGTATTTTCGTTTGCCGTGCTGATCGTGCTGATCGACTTCGTCCTGATCTGGGCGCTGGAGAAGTTAGTCGGCGAAGGTGGCGTTTCGTTCTAGCTTCTGCCCGGAGGTGCCTGCGCTCGATCATGCTGCGTTAAAAGTCAGCTCAGAATGCTCATTGACTAAAGTCAACTCCGCTTCTTCGCAGACTTTTGCCTTGCCTGATCATCGCTCGGCGACCTCCAGACAGAACCTTATTTTTGAGGTGATTCTTATGTCTGGTCTGATTCTGGAAAACGTCGAGAAACATTACGGCTCGGCCTGCGCGGTAACGGATGTGAACCTGCATTTGCCCGAGGGCAAGCTGGTGTGTTTCCTCGGCCCTTCGGGCTGTGGCAAAACCACGTTGCTGCGCATGATTGCCGGCCTTGAAAGCCTGACCGGCGGCGAGATCCGCCTGGACGGTGAAGACATCGGCAACACCCCGGCGCACCTGCGCAACTTCGGCATGGTGTTCCAGTCCCTGGCACTGTTCCCGCACATGACCGTGGGCGAGAACATCGCCTATCCGCTGAAACTGCGCGGGGTCGGCAAGGCCGATCAGCAGAAGCGGGTGGTGGAATTGCTGGAACTGATCCAGCTGCAACCGATGATCAATCGTCCGGTGGCCAAGCTCTCCGGCGGCCAGCGTCAGCGCGTGGCGATTGCCCGGGCGATTGCCTCGCACCCGAAGATCCTGCTGCTCGACGAACCGTTGTCGGCGCTGGACGCCAAGCTGCGCGAGTCGATGCAGGTGGAAATCCGTCAACTGCAACAACGCCTGAACATCACCACCATCATGGTGACCCACGACCAGCGCGAGGCCATGACCATGGCCGATATCGTGGTGGTGCTGGGTGAACATCGGGTGCAGCAAGTGGGCACGCCGATTGAAATCTACCGGCACCCGGCCAATGAGTTCGTCGCCGATTTCATCGGCTCGGGCAACATCTTCCCGGCCACGGCGCTGGGCAACGGCAAGGTCTGCCTGCCGGGTGGCGATGCGCTGCAAGTGCCGATCTGCACGAGTATTGCGGCAGGGGAGAAGTTGAAGATGCTGATTCGTCCTGAAGACCTGCAACTGTCGGCACCCCAGGCGACCGCAGGCAACCGCTTGCTGGGCAAGGTGACGTTCGTGCGCGATATCGGCGCGACCATCGAGACCACGGTGGAGTGTTCCGGGGTGTCGTTTACCGCGCTGAGCACACCATGTCAGGGCTTCGGCCTGAGCATCGGGCATCCGGTGTCGGTGACGTTGCCGGCGGAGGCTTGCCGGGTACTCGGGGCCTGATCCGGATTTGATGTTGGCCTTGCTGGCCTTATCGCTGGCAAGCCAGCTCCTACAGGGTATGTGGCGTTCACAGAACCTGTGGGAGCGGGCTTGCTCGCGAAGGGGTCAGCAGCCACACCAAAAATTCCGGATCAGACTGACAACCGCAACCGCGCCAGATCCCTTAACGGCGGCGCGCCGAACAACCGGCTGTACTCCCGGCTGAACTGCGAAGGGCTTTCATAGCCGACGCGATACCCCGCCGCCGAAGCCTCCAGCCCTTCGGCCAGCATCAGCCGCCGCGCTTCCTGCAGGCGAAGCTGCTTTTGATATTGCAACGGACTCATCGCCGTCATCGCCTTGAAACGGTGATGCAAGGTCGACACGCTCAGGTTCACTTCCTTCGCCAGATCATCGATGCGCAACGGCTGCTCGAAGTTGCCGTTGAGCCATTTGATCGCCTGGCTGATGCGATGGCTCTGGCTGTTGGCGATGGCGATTTCGTACAGCCGATGCCCCTGTTTGCTGCGCAACAGTCGATAGAGGATCTCCCGGCGAATCAGCGGCGCGAGCATGGCGATGTCTTTGGGCGTGTCCAGTAGCCGTGCCAGACGCAGCACCGCATCAAGCATGGCGGTGTCGAGTCGTTCGACATACAGCCCGCGCCCGGTCGGCCGGGTGGGTACGCCGAGGGGGCCGGCGTCGGCGATCAATGCAGTGATTTCCGCCGGGTCGATGTCCAGGCGCAAGGCCAGGATCGGTTCCTCGGCCGAGACATCCACCACCCGTCCACTCAGCGGCATCGAGACCGAGACCACCAGGTAGTTCAACGGGTCGTAGTTGAAGTACTCGTTGGCCAACTGAACTTCCTTGCGTCCCTGAGCCATGATGCACAGCGCCGGTTGCGCGAGCACCGGGGCGAACTCGTGGGACTGGCTGTGGCGTGACATGAACAGCGAGGCGATGGCCGTGGCATAACTGCCGTCTTCGGCGGTGTTACGGCGGATGATCGCCGCCAGTTCCGCGCGCTGCTTTTCCATGTCGGTGTCCAGCGGGGCTTGAAAGTGATCGGGCGACGACATGCGAGGCATCCTCGGCAAGGCAGGGTGGGAATGGAGCAGAGCATAAGTTTGTGCAAGTGACAGTGGTAGACACATCCTGCCGGATGCTTGCCTGATTCTGCCTGGGCTCGACCGGCGGTATTAACACTAGAGCCTTGCACCGGAAAAACTTGCTTGAAACTCGTATGGCAGAACCGTGACAGGGTTTTACCGCTTGTTACAGGCTTCCCATGCAGTTTCGCAGGATTGTGCAACGCACCGGCAGGAATCGACTAACGAGACCGGCGTCGCGGCCCTTAACCTTTGATCCTGTCGCAGCCCGTCCCCCGGCTGCCTCGCGACTCCCCGGGAGGGTTGAACATGTCCAAGCAGATCCCCGTCAGTCATATGGCCTTCGTTCGAGCGCGCGCCGGGCGCTCGGTGGAACTTGGTGTGCGCCTCAGTGCCCTGATCGAGCCGTCCCGCGCAGCGCCGGGCTGCCTGAGTTTTGCCTTGCAGCATTCGCAGTGCGATCCGGATCTGTGGCTGGTGTCCGGTTTCTGGAGCAATCAACAGGCCATGACCGCGTACTTCAGCACGCCGGCGATGGAGGTTTTTGCCGAGCTGGTGCAGGACCTGGTGGTCAATAGCCTGGATTTCCATACCTTCAAGGATGTGTCGGCGGCGCAGGCCCTCGGTCAGTCCGCAGTGGCGGTACACAAACTGGCCGGTTGAGGGTTTAATGACAGCATTCTCAACCAGCCAGGATTCGCGACATGGCACGTAAAGCCTTTGAACACTTTGAAGCTGTTTCCGCTGTAGTACCGGGCGAGGGTGGTTACCACGCCGCTATCGCCGTCAAAGCGCTGGGTGGTTCCGGCGCCCCGCGTTTTCACAAAGTGCTGGAAGGCCAGGTCTTCAAGACCGCCCACGAGGCCGATGATGCGGCCGCCAAGGAGCTGACCCGCCTCAAGGACGTCAAGGAAAACACCGACCTGCTCTGGTGATCACTTCACCGCCCCCGGGCGGTACATCTTGAACAACGCCTCAGGCCCCAGCTGGAAATAATCCGCTGGCCCGCCGCCGCGCAGAATCGGTTCTGCCGCGGCGGTGTCGTATATCCCATCCTTCAACAACCATTTGGCGATATGCACGGCGACCACTTCGCCGAGGATCAGCCAGCTCGGCACCACATTGCCGTCCGCCCGTTGCAACTGGATGATCTGCGTGACCTTGCACTCGAACGACACCGGGCTTTCGGCCACTCGTGGCACCTGAATCACCTTCGAGGCAACGGTCGTCAGTCCGGCCAGTTCGAATTCGTTGACCTCAGGCCCGACCATGGCGCAGCTCTGGTTCATCTGCTCGGCCAGCGGCCGCGTGGCCAGGTTCCAGACGAATTCACCGGTCTGTTCGATGTTGTTCAGGCTGTCTTTGCGCCCGACGCTGGAAAAACCGATGATCGGCGGAATGTAGTTGAAGGCGTTGAAGAAGCTGTAGGGCGCCAGGTTCAAACGGCCTTCGGCATTCTGTGAAGAGATCCAGCCAATGGGGCGTGGGCCGACGATGGCGTTGAACGGATCGTGGGGCAGGCCGTGGCCGTTGGCGGGTTCGTAGAAGTGGATGTCGTCGGGCATTGGAGAGAATTTCCGGAGCGGGCTGGAGACGCTCATGGTGCAAGCACGCGCCGCAGATTTCCAGCCGGATTCAGCACTTGAGGTGATGAGGTCAAATGTGGGAGCGGGCTTGCTCCGGGCGGCGTTCCGACGAATGCGTCGGCACATCCAGCATCAATGTGACTGATACACCGCTTTCGCGAGCAAGCCCGCTCCCACAGGTTCCATGGTTGACCCGAATACTTCTACGTCCCCCCAATTCCCCTCCACAATCAGCCGATACTTTCAGCGGAACCGGTTTTATCGAAGCCATCGGCGGCATAGGTGCCCGAACGGGCGTGCTCGATGGCAGCGCTGGTGCCGGTGCCGTAGGAGGCCGAGCCGGTTTTGTCGTAACCGTCGGCTGCAAAGGCATTGGCAGCCAGCACGGAAAGGGTCAGGGCAAGGATCAGTCGGGTTTTCATGACAGGTACTCCAGGTACGTTCGTAATGGGTTCGTTCAGATGCTCTTTCGAGGCCTGTAACGGATATACGTGCGTCCTGTTCATCTGGATGCACTCAGGCGCAGGGTGCGGCCGGTGAATTAACCGATGATTATCTTGCTGGAGGGGGAGACGAATGGTGGCCTTCGCGAGGTCGCTCGCGAAGGCTCATGGCACTCACCGTTGCAGTGAGTGCCGGTGGACGGTCAGTCCGTCACGATCCGCGAATGCTTGCGGGTGTCTTTCATGGTCACGTACACCAGCAACGACACGGCAATACACGCGGTGACATACCAGTAGTAACCGGTTTCCATGCCGATGCTCTTGAACCACAGCGCGATGTATTCGGCGGTGCCGCCGAAGATCGATACGGTCAGTGCGTATGGCAGGCCCACGCCCAGGGCGCGAATCTCGGTCGGGAACAGTTCGGCTTTCACCACGGCGTTGATCGAGGTATAGCCGCTGACGATGATCAGCGCCGCCATGATCAGGAAGAACGCGCCCCACCAGGTCGTAACGGTGTGCAGGGTGGTGAGGATCGGCACGGTGAACAGGGTCCCGAGGATACCGAAGGCAATCAGGATCGGCCGGCGACCGATTTTATCCGACAGCCCGCCGATGACCGGTTGCAGGCACATGAACAGGAACAGCGTGGCGGCGGAAATGGTGGTGGAGTCGGAAATGCTCATGCCGACGGTGTTCACCAGGTATTTCTGCATGTACGTGGTGTAGGTGTAGAACGCCAGGGTACCGCCCATGGTCAGGCCGACCACGGTCATCAGTTCCTTGGGATGACGCAGCAAGGTGCGCATCGCGCTTTCCTTGGCTTTCTCTTTTTTGGTGAACGACTCGGTCTCTTCCATGCCGCGACGCAGGTACAACGCAACCACGGCACACAGCGCGCCGATGGCGAACGGGATGCGCCAGCCCCAGGCGTAGAGCTCTTCGGTGGTCAGCAGTTGTTGCAGCACGATCAGCACTGCCAAAGCGATGAGCTGGCCGGAGATCAGGGTCACGTACTGGAAGCTGGAGTAGAAGCCGCGACGCTCCTTGGTCGCCATTTCGCTCAGGTAAGTGGCGGAGGTGCCGTATTCGCCACCCACCGACAGGCCTTGCAGCAAGCGCGCGAACACCAGCAGTATCGGCGCGCCGATGCCAATGACTTCGTAGCTTGGGCTCAAGGCGATCAGCAGCGAGCCGAAGCACATCAGGTACACCGAGGCCATCAGGGCCTTTTTGCGCCCGACCTTGTCGGCATACAGGCCCATCAGCCAGCCACCGATCGGACGCATCAGGAAGCCCACGGCGAAGATCGCGGCGGTGTTGAGCAGTTGGGCGGTGGTGTCGCCTTTGGGGAAGAAAGTCTTGGCGAAGTACAGGGAGAAGGCGGCATAGACGTACCAGTCGTACCACTCGACCATGTTGCCGACGGAACCGCTGAAGATCGATTTGATGCGACTGGAAGTGGTTCTTTCTTTGGCCGGTACGGCAGCCGACCCAAGCGGCAGGGAGTTGGAGTTATCCATTGAAGGATCCTTCATTTAATTGTTTTTGTGGAGCGCGATGAAACGCAGCCTGCCTGGGCTATAGCAGGAGCTGTGCCAACGGGGAGAGGGCCGGTTTAGAGGGGGGAGGGTGTTTCAGTGAGCGGAAATCCGCTTATCTGTGGTTGGTGGTGGGCGGAAAGTTGCTTATTCGGGCTCCTGGGTTTGTGTCGCCTGTACCGGCCTCTTCGCGAGCAAGCCCGCTCCCACAATTGATCTGAGACGTACACAAATCTTGTGTTCACTGGAGATCCACTGTGGGAGCGGGCTTGCTCGCGAAGAGGCCAGTTCAGGCGCTACAAAAACATCTCCCGACTCAACCCATGCCGCTGCATCTTTTCATTGAAGGTCCGGCGCGGCAGCTGCAGTTCTTCGAGCACCGCCTTCACATCACCCTTGTGCCGGGTCAACGCCGCACGCAGGCATTGCGCCTCGAACGCTTCCTGCTGTGCCGCCAGTGACTGGCCGGGCTCGATGCCCACTGGCTCCGGTTCACCCAAACCCAAAACCTGACGCTCGGCGACGTTCGCCAGTTCGCGCACGTTGCCCGGCCAGTCATGGCTCAGCAGGTGGCTCAACTGCGCGCCGCTCAATGGTGGAAATTTACGTCCCAGCCGTTCAGCGGCGTTTTGCGCAAAGGATTCGAACAGCAAGGGTATGTCTTCACGGCGTTCGCGCAAGGGCGGCAGGCGGAGTTCCGCGACGTTCAAACGATAGGCCAGGTCTTCGCGAAAACGTCCGGCCCGCGCTTCGTCGAGTAGGTCCGGTTTGGTCGCGGCGATGATGCGCAAATCCACGCGGATGCTCTGGTTCGACCCCAGTCGCTCAAGCTTTTGCTCCTGCAGCACCCGCAGCAACTTCACCTGCTGGGCCAGCGGCATGCTTTCGATTTCATCGAGAAACAGTGTGCCGCCGTCGGCGTACTCCAGTTTGCCAATGCGCTTGCCGGACGCCCCGGTGAACGCGCCGCTCTCGTGACCGAACAGCTCGGCCTCGAACAATTGCTCGGGGATGGCCGCGCAGTTGAGTGCGACAAAGGGCTTGTCGGCCCGCGGCCCGAAGTCGTGCAGGCAACGCGCAACCAGTTCCTTGCCGCTGCCGGTTTCACCGCGAATCAGCACGTTGACCGGCAGTGCTGCCAGGTCCAGCACCTGCCGCCGCAGGGTCTGCAAACCCCGGGACACGCCGAGCAGCGTGGCATCCAGTTTGGCGCGGTTGTCCGCCTGCTCGTGCAGCGCACGGTTTTCCAGCACCAGCCGGCGCTTGTCGAGGGCGCGGCGCAGGCTGCCAAGCAGGGTTTCCGGGCTGAAGGGTTTTTCGAGGAAATCGTAGGCACCGTCGCGCATGGCCTCGACGGCCATCGGTACATCGCCGTGGCCGGTCAACAGGATCACCGGCAAATCGGCATCCCGGCGTTGGACCTCGGCCAGCAGTTCCAGGCCGGTCATGCCGGGCATGCGCACATCGCTGAGAATCACCCCGGCAAAGTGCCTGGGCAATTGCGCCAGGCATTCATCGGCGCGGCTGAACAGCTGCACCTCGAAACCCGACAGGCTCAACCATTGCTCAACGGCACTGCGGATGCTGCTTTCGTCGTCGACCACCATCACTGAGTTCAGCATGGTTCATGCACCTCCAGGTCGATGGGCAAGGTCATGGTAAACACGGCACCTTTGTCATGATTGGCGGCACTCAGGCGCCCGCCGGATTCGTGAACGATGGCAAACGATACGGCCAGGCCGATGCCCAGGCCATCGCCCACCGGTTTGGTGGTGAAGAACGGATCGAAGACCTTGGACAGGTTCTCTTCGGCGATACCGCCACCATTGTCTTTCACGCTCAGGCGCCACAATTGCTCGTCGGCTTCCAGGCGGATTTCCAGGCGTTTGCAGGGTTTGTCCTGCATCGCATCGAGGGCGTTGCGCAGCAGATTGATCAGCACCTGTTCCAGACGAATCGCATCGCCGCGCACCCAGGCCGGGCGGGTCAGGTGCAACACCGTGCTGACCTGTTCGTCGCGCAACCTTGTGTCGAGCAGTTGCAGCGACTGGTCCACCACCGTTGCCAGGTCCAGGCGTTCGCGCAGACCGCTGGGGCTCTTGCGAGCGAAGGTTTTCAGGTGGCCGGTGAGGGCCGCCATGCGGGTGAGCATTTCATCCACCGGTTTGAGCGCCTTGTAGGCGTCGTCGACGCGGCCGTTGTCGAGCAGCAGGCGCAAGGTCGCCAGCTGCATGCGCTGGGCGGTGAGCGGCTGGTTGATCTCATGGGCCAGGGCGGCGGACATCTGCCCCAGCGCCGCGAGTTTGGCCGACTGCACCAGGCCTTCCTGGGCGGTGCGCAGGTCGCGGGTACGCTCTTCTACCAGTCGTTCGAGTTCTTCGCGACTGCGCTGGCGCATTTTCGCCAGGCGCCAGCGCTGGTTGAGAAACAGCAGCAGGAACACCAGGGTCAGCCATAGCCCGGCCGCGGCGAGCGCCGCATTGCGGCTGTCTTCGAAGGCGACTTGCGGGCGACGCAGCAGGTGCAGGGTCCAGCCCTCGGCACTCAGCGGCAGGGATTCCCACAGGTAATCCGCCTTGCCGTCCGGACCATCGACCCGAGACAGGTCACTGTTGTCGTCGAAGCGCCGCAACGATTGAAACTCAAGCGGCGTCAGGGGCTGTTTATCGTACTGGCGGGTGGTCTTGAGTTCGGCATGATCGCTATCGCTCAGCGGCTTGAGCAGGCGGTAGCGCCAGCCCGGCTGGTTGGCGATGAAGATGATCCCGCGCGCATCGCTGACCAGCAGCGTATCGCTGCCCTGACGCCACTCGCGCTCCAGTTCGGGAAATTCCAGTTTCACCACCATGGCGCCAAGGAACTGGCCATCGTCATCGCTGACCGCACTGGAGAGGAAGTAACCGGGAATCCCGCTGGTCACGCCTACCGCGTAAAAACGCCCGGTGCCCTGGGTGCGGGTCTGGTTGAAGTAAGGGCGGAACGCGTAGTTGTGACCGACATAACTGCTGGGCAGGCGCCAGTTGCTGGCCGCGATGGCCAGGCCGTTGCGGTCGAGCAATTCCAGGGTCGAGGATTGGGCGGCGCCGTTGATCTTTTCCAGTTTGCGATTCAACGCATCCTGCTGCTCGGGACTCACGGTACCCCTGAGTGCCGAGCGCAATTCCGGGTCCAGCGCCAGCACGGCGGGCAGGGCACGGTAACGTTCGATCAAGGTATGCAGGGACGTGGCGTACAGCGCCAATTGCTGATTGGCGCGGGCGGCGTCTTCGACCATTGACTGACGCACGGAGTGGCGCACGGCCAGGGTCGCGGCGATGGCGGCGCCGGCGATGATCAACAGGGTGTAGAGCGCCAGGCGCAGGGTTCGGGAGGTCGGGAGCATCGAACGGAAATCGGACAAAAGATAAGAGGCGCAAGATAGCATGCGGACTATCTTGCGCCAGATCTCATCTCACTGTGCCCTGGTGAATATCTTGAGCTTTCAATCGCTCATTTTTTTGCACATTTGTTCCACTTCGGTCTCAAGGCACGAAGGTAAGCCACTTGCCGTACCACTATGCCACGACCGTCGGTAGCAGCCAGCGCTGGCGTATGGCGGTGGATGTTTGCGCTCAATGGATTGTCCAGATGGATTGCCGTTGTGCGGGTGGCGGATCAAACAAGTCGTTTTCGTCAAACGCAATGGTGTACCAGGTGCGATAGCGTTGTTCCCGACGCAACGGTTTTTCTTCTGGTGGATTGCCCTGCAGCATTTTTTTCGCCAGCACAGTGTGTGTCGGCCGGCCGGCGGCGTCGTAGAACTGCTGGTCGTGGTAGCCCGACTCGCGGATCGAGGCGTCGTTGATGTAGCGGTAGGCGCTGGCGAAGTAGGGGCGATAGATCCGCACGGTTTCGCCTTTATTGTTGTACTCGACCCGTTCGCTGACCCGCCAGCGCCGGGCTGCCTGTTCTTCCTTGGGGCGGCCGTTTTCGTCGGGTTCAAGTTCACCTTTGTCGTTGACCACCCAGGCCAGGCCGGGTTCGACCTCCTGCTTGGTTTGCAGGGAGCGTCCGAAGCCATCCCAGCAGGCGATGGCCGCGCGGATTTGCAACTCCGGATCGCCGGGGTAGCGGTCGGCCTGCAAGGTGACGACATGCACCGGTTCGCGATGCGCGTTGTCGAGGTATTGCTGAAGCTGCCGTTCGTTCGCGGAAGGATTTTGCAGGTCTTCAAGGTGCAAACGCGCCCGGCTGCAGAGATGGCCGTCGGGTAATACGAAACCTTCGGCGCGGGCCCAGGCCAGCCAGGGCGCGGTTGCTGCCGGGGGGATTTTGCCCATCCAGCTGAAGGGTGCAGAGAAGGTGGCCGTGGCGTAGTTGCCGATGGCTTTGTTCTTGTCGGCGATAGCGCCTGCCGGGGTGCGGTCCTCCGGTGGCTGGTAACCGCTGAGCGGATGGAAACCGACCTCGACGCCCAGTTCCGTGCCGTAGAAACTGGTCACCAGCACTTCGCCGAACGCGTTGTAGCGAGCCTCCTGGGTGTTTTGATTGGGGTCGATGATGCCTGCTGGCAGGAACGATCGGTAGTCGATATCGAGGATGCCTGTGGTGCAGCCATCCGGCAACGTGACGGCGGTACTCAGGCACCAGTGCTCGTCATACGCGACTGAGGTGATGCCATGGCTTTTGGTCTGCTGGAATTTTTCGACGTTATGGAACCCTTCCAGGCCGTGGTAAGTGGGGAAGCTCTTGCGCACGGACCACAGATAGTTCTTGGCATCGGTCGGGTCTACGGGGTCACCCGCGGGAGCATCCGGCAGGAACAGATCCATGATGTGGTAACCGACTTCGGGTGATTGGAGTTTCTCCTTGAGGTTGAACGGCATGTTGCCGTTTTCGTCCTTGAGCTTGTCGTAGGCGCTCAGGGCGGCGGCATCCAGTTCGGCGGTTTCCAGGTAGTCGGGCAGGGCGGTGAAAATCAGTCGGTCCGGGTCCAGCAATTGGCCGGTGGCCGGGTCCTGATAGCGTTGCAGCGACAAACCGGTCAGCACCGCTTTGCCTGCCCAGGCTCCTGCGTCGGCGGCCCACTCAAGGAGCTTCTCATGGTGGATGTCGACAGGTTTGAGTTCGTTTTTTTCCAGGACCAGCGCATTGCCGCGCTGACGATAGGGCAGGCCCAGGCGCCAGCCGTCAGTGTTTTCCAAATGGCAATGCTCGGCTTTCGCCTCGGTCAGATACCAGCATTGTTGCGCTTCGTCGTGGGCGTCCAGCCACCATTTGTTTTCGTAGTCTTCATCGCTTTCGTCGCCGGGCTGATCGACGTGGAAGGGCGGATTGTCCTTGTCGGTTTTACGCCGGGCGTAGTGCACGACAAAACCATGAGTCAGGCTGCCGAACTTGTCCCACTCCAGGTTGATCGTGTGCTGGACCAGCGGGTCGTCGGCGAGTGTTTTTTCGTACTGGTAAGCGATGCTTTCCAGCGCCAGTGACTGCAACACGGCATAGGGGTGATGTTTACCTTTGGGGCGCAACTGGCGAATGAGAAAGCGGTTCTCCTGCACTGTATAGGGCACAGCCGTTGCGGGATCATCGTCAGCGGCAAAAACCTCTGAGCGCAACACAGAGCCGCTGAGGGCGCGGGCCATCTCGCGGACGAGTTCTTCGTCGGGCTCGATCACTCGTCCCGCCGCGTCGCTGAGGTGATACTCGTGCAGCAGGGTTGCGCGCAAATCGACGGCGTTGGTGTCCCCCCGGTAGTAACTATCGTCACGCATGTCTATGGCTTTGCCCGTATGGAACCAGGTCTTGCTGAGAATCGGCGCAGTGAATCCCAGGCTTGAACGTTCCGCCGCCGAGGCTTCGGTATCGGTTTGCAACAACAGGCCAAAACCACGGAACTCACGTTCGAAACTGTCGTAGAAACCCTGGCGGTAAGTGAAGCCCTGAGTCAGTCGATTGCCGGTGATTTCATCGAGCTGGGTCTGCTGGCTGACCAGGTGCATGGCAAACGGCAGGTGCGAAACCGGGGCTTTGCCAGCCGCGATCAGTTCGGCTTTTTCATCCAGCCATTCCTGGGCCGAACTGCGGTAGCTCACGCCCGTCACGGCGCCCATGTTGTTGTGGCTGGCGTTCACCAGATACGGCTTGGCGCTGACGAAATCGTAGCGCCAGTGCCGGGGCTCCATGTGCGGTACGGTCAGGATCAGGCTGGAACAACCCAGCCCTTGCAGGTCGGCGATGCTCACCTGGCAGAGGCGGTCGTAACGTACGCCTTGCGGCCACGGCATTGTCACAAAGTCCTCATCGAAGCCTTCGCCGCCGTGGTTCATGAACACCCGGAAACCGTCGGGCTCCAGGTAGATCAGGTCAACAGCCCCCGAGCCGTCCAGGTCTGCCAGTCGTACCCGCGACGCATCGAACTCGGCATAGTCGAAGGGCAGGTCACAAAGCACGAAGCCTTTGCCGAACTTTCCATGACCCAGATTCGGCCAGCATTTGACTTCGTTGTGGCGGATGCGCACCAAGTGCTGCGTGCCGCTGCCCAGCGGGTCGCTGAACGCCACCAGTTCGGTCTGGGCATTGCTCAACAGCGGCAGCGAGTCATCATCGTGAGGGACGTCGGCCCCTTGGCTGAATCCGACTTCACGACGGCTGGAGTACAACCGCACACTCCGCGGGCCGATCAACGCCAGGTCAGTCAGACCGTCGCCCACCAGGTCGGCGAGTTGCGCCTTGGGATGAAAAAACTCCGTGGGAAATGCCGCGTAGGCCACGAAGTTCGACCAGGTTCGGTCGGGATTGAGGGTGAAGAACCCGGACAGACCGGGCTGGGCGATCACCCAATCGAGCTTGCCGTCGCCCGTCAGGTCGCTGAGGGACTGGCGAATAGGTTTGCTGCTGTCGGCCACGGGAATGGCGGGCAATAGCGCCCAGTCGCCATAACTCACGTCATTGCCGCCACTGGCGGCGCGTAGCGGTTCGCGGTAATACCAGGCCTTGTCACTGCTGAACAGCACGCCGGGCATGCCTTCGCCATACAGGTCCACCAGTTGATAACGCTGGCCGTCATTGAGGCCGGGCATTTGCGGGAATTCACGGTAACCCTCGCGCTGCGGATCGAGTTCGAACGGGTTATAGAAGAATTCCATGGGCGGCCGGCTTTCCATCTGCCCCTGATTGTCATAAGCCTGGATGTGGGCGGCGGTCAGATGGTTGTAGCCCAGCGGACTCTGGCGATGCTCGAGCAGCAGACGCTGGACCAGCACCGGGTCGTTACCGAGTTCTTCGGCGAACTGATGAAACATCAGGACCTGACGGCACAGACGCCGGGAGCCCAATTCAAAACCGTAGGCGTAGTTCCAGAATGGATCCTTGCGCGGTTCGCCCCACTCGCCGCGCTCTATACCGGGCAGATCGTAAACCGGCACTTGCGTCAGGTCGGTACTGCGTTCGCCGTAATCGAACAGCAAGTGGAAATGCCAGGCTACGTCTTTCCAGCCATTGGCTTTCCATGCATACAGGTTGGCGCTGGCCTGGGCGTTGCCGTACAAGACCCGACGCAGGTAGCGCTGGGCACGGTAGTCGCGCAACTGCGGGGCGGTCGGCGCATCGACCTCTGCCTGGTACAGGTACACCACATGTTCACCGCGCAGGTTCAGGCTTTCATCGATCAGCCATACACCGACGCGGGACTTGTCGTTCGAATCGGCCCGGCGTGACGCCTCGGATTTGCCGTAGCAGTGCAGGCTGCCGTCGGCGCCGTGAATCAGCCAGAAGCCCGCCGGATTGTCCGCATCGCCCTCTTTGGTCCAGTGCTCGATCAAATCGAAAGCGCCTTCGACCCGCGGCCAGTAGCGCACGACCCGGTGCATGCCGAGCTGAATGCCGTTGTACTCGGACACCGCCCTGGAGATCAGTTTGCCGTCGTCACTCTTCTCGGGCATCCACACATCACCGCCGGGGCCAACCACCTGGTCGCTGCCGTCGTACTTCGGCACGCCTTTGGTGGTGCGCAGGGTGATTGCATTGGTGGTCATACGCCAGCCGATGCCGAACGGACTGTTACCGACATCGCTGCTGTAACCCAGGCCCAGGGCCGGGACCATGTCACGATTGGGCGCCTTGCTGATGGGCAGCGGCAGTTCCAGCGACGCCGCACCGGTGGTGCCCACACCGCCCCAGCCCTTGCCGATGCTCTGGATGGCGCCGCCGCCTTTGGGCAGGGCGGGTGCGTTGATTTCGAGGGTGCCCTGCTGTTCAGTCGCCATGGGAGTGTCCGCCGTGACAGAGAATGCATCGAGTGCATTCAAGCTATCAGCGACACGGGCGGCTGTAACCTGTCAGATCTGACAGGTCAGCCGGGATTTATTAGAACAAACGATGCGTGAGCTTCAGCCTTCGATCGCTTTTTATCAGGCGTAAAAAAACCGGTCTGCCGTTGCCAGCAGACCGGTTCTTACTGTGCGCTGTCAGTGCTTACTGAACTTCCACCGCCAGGCTTTCACTGATCTTTTTCTGCCAGATGGCAGGACCGGTGATGTGTACGGACTCGCCCTTGCTGTCGACCGCAACGGTGACCGGCATGTCCTTGACCTCGAACTCGTAGATCGCTTCCATGCCCAGTTCGGCGAACGCCAGCACCTTGGACTTCTTGATCGCCTGGGCGACCAGGTAAGCGGCGCCGCCGACGGCCATCAGGTACACGGCCTTGCTGTCCTTGATCGCTTCGATCGCGGTCGGGCCGCGTTCGGATTTGCCGATCATGCCCAGCAGGCCGGTCTGCTCGAGGATCTGACGGGTGAACTTGTCCATCCGCGTCGCGGTGGTAGGGCCAGCCGGGCCAACCACTTCGTCACCGACCGGATCGACCGGGCCGACGTAGTAGATGAAGCGACCCTTGAGGTCAACCGGCAGGGTTTCGCCCTTGTTCAGCATCTCGACCATGCGCTTGTGCGCGGCGTCGCGACCGGTGAGCATCTTGCCGTTGAGCAGGACGGTTTCGCCCGGCTTCCAGCTCTGCACTTCTTCCGGGGTCAGGGTGTCGAGGTTGACGCGACGGGCCGACGGACCGGCTTCCCAGACGATTTCCGGGTAGGCGTCCAACGGTGGCGCTTCCAGCGAGGCCGGGCCGGAACCGTCGAGCACGAAGTGCGCGTGACGGGTGGCGGCGCAGTTGGGGATCATGCACACCGGCAGGGAGGCGGCGTGGGTCGGGTAGTCCATGATCTTCACGTCGAGCACGGTGGTCAGGCCACCGAGGCCCTGGGCGCCGATGCCCAGCTGGTTGACCTTCTCGAACAGCTCCAGGCGCATTTCTTCAATGCGGTTCTGCGGACCACGGGCTTTGAGCTCGTGAATGTCGATGGATTCCATCAACACTTCCTTGGCCATCACCGCGGCTTTCTCGGCGGTGCCGCCGATGCCGATGCCGAGCATGCCCGGTGGGCACCAGCCGGCGCCCATTTCCGGAACGGTTTTGAGCACCCAGTCGACGATCGAGTCGGACGGGTTGAGCATGGCCATCTTCGACTTGTTCTCGGAACCGCCGCCCTTGGCCGCCACGTCCACTTCCACGGTGTTACCCGGAACGATGGAGTAGTGGATAACGGCCGGGGTGTTGTCCTTGGTGTTCTTGCGAGCGCCCGCCGGGTCGGCGAGGATCGAGGCACGCAGGACGTTTTCCGGCAGGTTGTAGGCGCGACGCACGCCTTCGTTGATCATGTCGTCCAGGCCCATGGTGGCGCCATCCCAGCGCACGTCCATGCCGACACGGACAAACACGGTGACGATACCGGTGTCCTGGCAGATTGGGCGGTGGCCGGTGGCACACATGCGCGAGTTGATCAGGATCTGTGCCATCGAGTCGCGGGCCGCTGGCGATTCTTCGCGCAGGTAGGCCTCGTGCATCGCCTGGATGAAATCCACGGGGTGGTAGTAGGAAATGAACTGCAGGGCGTCGGCAACGCTCTGAATCAGGTCGTCTTGCTTGATCACGGTCATGAGTCGCGCTCCTCTAAAAGACGGGAACATTCAATTAAGGTGCTTGCAGCTTGGGTGCATCGGTCGGTTGCAAGCACCTTTCAAGGCACGCCGGGCATGCTGGCGCGACGCTAAAAAGGCGCGGCAGTATACCGCGCATCAAAGGCCTGCACACGCGCCGACAGTCAATCGTTGGTCGCATAAGCTCCTGCAACCGAGATGACCTTGCCCATGCCGAAAATTGAATGGTCATTTATCGGCCACGCCACTAAAGTGACATACGGTCTGTAGAGTAGGACGCTCTGTCAGTCTCCTTTCATTTGGTGAATCAACGATTGACCCATAACGCCATCCAGCGCCTGTTGCTTAAACGTTTCGCCCTGGCGGCCGGCACCTATGCCCTGGCATTGCTGTTGCTTTGGCTGGCGTTTTTTACTGGTCACTACGACGCGCCGCTTTCCAGTGTCGTCATCGGCAGCGTACTGGTAGTGACCAGTCAGGTCATCCTGTTCGCGGTGTTCTACAGCGGCTACAACCTGCGTCTCGCCGACCCCAGCCTGACCGAGGCGCAAGTGTTGCTGGGGCTGGGTTGGCAAACCTGGCTGATTGCCCATCTGGACGAAGCACGGGGCGCGTTTCTGGTGTTTTACGTGCTGATCCTGCTGTTCGGCCTGTTCCATCTGTCACGCCGGTCTTTTGTACGATGTGCGTTGCTGGTGTTTTGCAGTTTCAGCGCGATCACGTTGTGGGAGGGCTACCACTTCCAGCTGCCTGACCCGGCCATGGCGGTGTTGCAGGTCTGCGTGCTGTTCATCGTACTGGTGTGGCTGGTGCTGTATGCCCGCCATGTCCAGGCCTCGCGACAGCGTATGCGTCAGCGGCGTTTTGCGTTGCAGGCACACCAGGACACATTGCGCGGGATGATGCGTCAGCTCGAAGACCTGGTAGCCACCGACGAGCTGACCGGCCTGTTCAATCGCCGGCATTTCCTGCGCCTTGCTTCCCGCGAGTTGAAAGCCATGGATGCGGGTGTCATGCATGGCCTGGCGTTGATCGATCTTGACCATTTCAAACGCATCAACGACCTGCACGGCCATGCCGCCGGCGATCAGGTGCTGCAAGCCTTTGCCGGCGTAGCCACCGCGTGCCTGCGCGACGGTGACGTTCTGGCTCGCTACGGTGGCGAAGAGTTCGTGGTGCTGCTGCCCGATTGTGATGCCGACAGTCTGACTTCGTGCTGCGAACGACTGCGCATTGCATTCACCGATGTCGAATTGATCGGGCTGAATGTGCGTAACCTCAGCCTGTCCGCCGGCATGACCCTGCTGGAACTGGGCGACGACCTCGATGATGCCCTGCAACAGGCCGATCAGGCGCTCTATCGCGCCAAACGTGATGGCCGCAACCGATGCGCGGCAGCGTGGGAGAACGTCGATGCCTGAACTGCGGGTCGGCGAGCGCCACTGGTCGGTGGCGGCGGGCAGCAATCTGCTCGATGCGCTGAATCAGAACGGCGTGCCGGTGCCTTACAGTTGTCGCGCGGGCAGTTGCCATGCGTGCCTGGTGCAGTGTGTACAGGGGCTGCCGAGCGACAGCCGCCCGGATGCCCTGAGTGCACAGCAGCGTGAACAGGGCTGGCGACTGGCGTGCCAGTGCCAGGTGGTCGAGGACTTGCAGGTGCATGCCTTCGACCCGCTAGAGGACGGTCGCCCGGCCGAGGTTGCGGCTGTCGATTGGTTGAGCGACAGCGTGTTGCGCTTGCGCTTGACCCCGCAGCGACCGTTGCGCTACAGCGCCGGCCAGCATCTGGTGTTGTGGGCGGGCAGCGTTGCGCGGCCGTATTCCCTTGCCAGCCTGCCGGAAGACGACCGCTTTCTGGAGTTTCACCTCGATTGTCGCCTGCCGGGGGAGTTCAGCGATGCAGCCCGCCAGTTGAACATCGGCGATCCGATGCGTCTCGGCGAGTTGCGCGGCGGGGCGTTGCACTACGACCCTGACTGGCACACCCGACCGTTGTGGCTTATGGCGGCCGGCACCGGGTTGGGGCCGTTGTTTGGCGTATTGCGCGAAGCGCTGCGCCACGATCATCAGGGCGCCATCCGTGTCATTCACCTGGCCCATGATGCCGATGAGCACTACCTGGCAAAACCACTGCAAGCCATGGCCGCCAGCCGTCCTAACCTGAGTGTCGAACTGTGGACCCCGGCCGAGTTGCCAGCGGCTTTGGCGCAACTGCGGCTTGTTTCGCGGCAAACCCTGGCCTTACTCTGCGGAGCCCCCGACAGTGTCGACGCCTTTGCCCGGCGCCTGTACCTGGCGGGATTGCCGCGCAATCAACTGCTGGCCGATGTGTTCCTGCCCCGTGGTTGAGCGCTGACTTTCAGACGCGAGACCTGCCATGACCGATGCCATCCAAGTTGAACGCGAACGCGGCCTGTTGACCCTGCGCCTGAATCGCCCGGACAAGAAAAACGCCCTGACCCGCGCCATGTACAGCCACCTGGCCGAAGCGTTGAAACAGGCCGACAGCGACCCCGAGATCAACGCCGTGCTGATCACCGGCTCCGCCGAATGCTTCACCGCCGGCAACGACATCGCCGATTTCATCCAGCAACCGCCGAGCGGCCTCGACAGCCCGGTATTCCAGTTCATGCTCAGCCTGCTTGAATGCCGCAAACCGGTGATCGCCGCCGTGGCTGGAGCGGCGGTGGGCATTGGCACGACGATGTTGCTGCATTGCGATCTGGTCTACGTCAGCCGTGATGCGCGCTTGCGCATGCCGTTCGTCAACCTGGGTTTATGCCCTGAATTTGGTTCCAGCCTGCTCCTGCCGCGCTTGCTCGGGCATGCCAAAGCGGCGGAGTTATTGCTGCTCGGTGAGGGGTTCAATGGTGAACAGGCTGCTGCGTGGGGCATTGCGTCCGAGGCGCTGGGCAGTGGCGAAGAAGTCTTGGCCAAGGCGCGGGAAATGGCGCTGCGCTTCGAGACGCTGCCACCGGAAGCGGTGCGTATCAGCAAGCAATTGATGAAGGCGCCGGATCGCGAGTTGTTGCGCAGGGTGATCGAAGAGGAGGGGGCGTTGTTCACCCAGCGGTTGAGTTCGCCGGAAGCACTGGCTGCGTTGACCGGGTTCATCAAGCGGCATTGAGTCTTTCGCTGACTGTACCGGCCCCTTCGCGAGCAAGCCCGCTCCCACATTGACCGGAGTTGCTAACAAATCATGTGACCAATACAAAACCCTGTGGGAGCGGGCTTGCTCGCGAAGGGGCCCGATCAGACAACACACCTGTTGGATCAGAAAACAAAAAGCCCCGCCATTCACATGGCGGGGCTTTCGTTTTTCAGCAACCGGTCACTCAGACCATCGGGTCGCCAACGTGCAGGATCTTCATGCCGTTGGTGCCGCCGGTGGTGTGGTAGCTGTCGCCCTTGGTCAGGATGACCCAGTCGCCTTTCTCCACGACGCCGCGCTTGACCAGCTCGTCGATTGCCTTCTGGCTGACTTCGTTCGGTGCCAGCGAAGCCGGATCGAACGGGATGGTGTACACGCCGCGGAACATGGCCGCGCGAGCCTGGGCTTCGCGGTGCGGGGTGAACGCGTAGATCGGCACCGAGGAACGGATGCGCGACATGATCAGCGGGGTGTAGCCACTTTCGGTCAGGGCGATGATCGCTTTCACGCCCGGGAAGTGGTTGGCGGTGTACATGGTCGCCAGTGCGATGCTTTCGTCGCAGCGCTCGAACTCTTTGCCGATGCGGTGGCTGGAGGTCTTGCTGGTCGGGTGCTTTTCGGCACCGACGCAGATACGCGCCATGGCCTGAACGGCTTCCAGCGGGTACAGGCCGGCGGCACTTTCGGCCGAGAGCATCACGGCATCGGTGTAGTCGAGCACGGCGTTGGCCACGTCGGACACTTCGGCGCGGGTCGGCATCGGGTTCTGGATCATCGACTCCATCATCTGGGTCGCAACGATCACAGCCTTGTTGTGGCGGCGTGCGTGCAGAATGATCTTCTTCTGGATGCCCACCAGCTCGGCGTCGCCGATTTCCACACCCAGGTCACCACGGGCAACCATTACCGCGTCGGACGCCTTGATCAGGCCGTCGAGGGTTTCGTCATCGGCCACGGCTTCGGCGCGTTCGATCTTCGCCACCAGCCAGGCAGTGCCGCCGGCCTCGTCGCGCAGTTGACGGGCGTATTCCATGTCGGCGGCGTCACGCGGGAAGGATACCGCGAGGTAGTCGACTTGCATTTCCGCAGCGAGCTTGATGTCAGCCTTGTCTTTTTCAGTCAGGGCCGGAGCGGTCAGGCCGCCACCGCGACGGTTGATGCCTTTGTGGTCGGACAGCGGGCCGCCGATGGTCACGGTGCAGTTCAGTTCGGTGGCAGTGGCGGTATCGACGCGCATCACCACGCGACCGTCGTCGAGCAGCAGCTCGTCGCCCACGCCGCAGTCCTTGACCAGGTCCGGGTAGTCGATGCCGACCACTTGCTGATTGCCTTCGGTCAGAGGATGGCTGGTGGAGAAGGTGAATTGATCACCGATCTTCAGCTCGATCTTCTTGTTGGCGAATTTGGCGATACGGATTTTCGGGCCTTGCAGGTCACCCAGCAGGGCGACGAAGCGACCGTGCTTGGCCGCGAGGTCACGCACCAGCTTCGCGCGAGCCTTGTGCTCGTCGGGAGTGCCGTGGGAGAAGTTCAGGCGGGCGACGTCCAGGCCAGCCAGGATCAGCTGTTCGAGAACTTCCGGCGAGTTACTGGCCGGGCCAAGGGTGGCGACGATTTTGGTACGACGGACGGACATGCAAAGACTCCTGAGTTCAAGCGCTGAGTGAGGCTACTATGCTCCGAAGGTGTAGTCATTGTTCGTTTGCACTACTTTTTCGTGAAGAGCCTGGTTTTTTTGAAGAACCTGGTTATTGCCTTCCTTATGGAGCCAGGCAACTTCTCGCTTCTACAGCCTGAAGATTTCCGACCACGGGTCGATACAGGGTTCAAGACAGGAGATCCCCCATGCGATTCGTGCTCATTGCCGCCCTTGCCATCAGCGTCCTCAGTGTCACGGGCTGCACCCGTTGGTCGATGAACCATCATTTGAACAATGCCTACAGCGCCTATGACCGGGGCAATTGCGAGCAAGTGATGCTCGAGCTGTCCAAAGTCGAACGCGACAGCCGCGCGCGGCCTTACGTGTGGCCGGAAGTGTCGATGATGCGCGGCCAGTGCCTGGAACGGCAGAAGATGTTCATCGATGCGGCCCAGACCTACCAGTTCATGATTGACTCGTATCCGCAAAGCGAATACGCCTACCGCGCCCGCGCCCGCCTGGAAACCTTGCAGAGCCTGGGCCACTACCCGATGCGCAGTGCCGCAGCGGCAAAACCAACACAGTACTGATGGCAGGCATCATTCAATCGCTGGTTCCCCGGCGGTGGTGAGCTATAGTCGAATAAACCGGTTCTGGAGCCTTGCCTCTGAACCGGGGCAACACCTGTGACCGGCACAAGCAAGACTCTGCGCTTCAAGAACTGGCGCACCGGAAGCGGGGAGAGCGGGCAAAGACTTATGCGTACCCGTTCCGAAGCAGTAGTGCGGCTCTGCTTAAGAGCCTTGCATAGCGATATTGCACATGTTCACCGACCGCCGAATCGAGCGGCATCAACTGCCGTACTTCCTGAAAGTATTCAACGGCACCACCGACAAACCCATCGGTTTTCTGGGCAACGTCTCTGAAGACGGGCTGATGCTCATCAGCCAGCTGCCGATGATGATCGGCGCGGACTTCAACCTGCGCCTGAAAATTCCCGCCAGCGAAGGTGGCCAGCGGATCATCGATCTGCAAGCCTGTTGCCTGTGGTGCCATGAAGACGTGACCCCTCAACATTACGACGCCGGGTTCAGCCTGCAACGGGCACCGCCGGAGTATGGGCAACTGGTGGAGGCGTTGAAGCAGTATTTCAGTTTTCTGCCGTTGCCGGCTTCAGCCTGACAGCCGTGCTCAGGTCAATGTCGTCCGGAATATTCCCCAGTTCATCCAGTTGAAGACTTCTTTGCCATTCGTCTGAACTGTCATTTGTTACAGGTGCTCTCACGCCAGAAGATGGTGTAGCAATAGCACTGTGGAACAACTGACCGTTTTATGATCGGGGATTTGAAAATGACAACACTTCAAGACGACCAGCATCCGTTGATTGATATTCGTCCGCCCGTCGTTAACAGCCCTAAGGCCGGAGAGGTTTATCGCTCACCTTTTTACGTTGATATTACCCGTGGTGAAGGCGGGACTTACGCTGCGAAGAAGTTCAAAATCCACTTTTATTATGACGGCCCTTATGCAGAAAGAGACGCGCATTTGGGGCGCTATCAGATGGAAATGGATCCAGGCCCTCATGAATTGCATACGCTCGCGGTATGGTACAGCGGTTCACAAAATGAAGAGTCGGATTGGGTATTTATCAAATATTTTTATGTTTTAACCCCACCAGTCGATTGACTTCCACCCTTCGAAATCCTTTAAAAACTGTTCAAGTGCCTTTGGGGAAATGGGCACTCGTTCCTGGGTGCCTGGCATTTTCCAATCGCCTCTGATTACCCACTGCTGGTGAACGCTTTTATTGGAATCAAACGCCGTTCTCAAACTTCAATCCACTTTACCGTTCGTCTGAACTGTCATTTATGGCAGGTGATTTTCGGCGCAGGTAAAGCGTAAAAAAACCACGAAAGGGTAAATGCAAATATCTCCCTTCGTTGCCGCCCGGTGCTCGATCACCCAGACTTTCAGGAGATTTACAATGAGCAACGACTCGACCTCGCCTCTCAAGCAACTCCTGGATCTGACGCCGGGCACAGATGAGCCCGCCGTGCAAAGCAACTACGAGCGCTTCGTCGCGGAAGGCGGCTCGGTTTTCGACCTGCTGAAGTTGGGGCGTCAAGAAGTCGTGGAGACGTTCGGGCTGCACAGCCGCGCTGCCCAGGCATTGCTGGACAAGGCGCGGAGTCTTGCGGTGCATACCGCTCGCGAGTTCCGTGAGCAGCGCCTGGTGACTCATGCACCGCCCAATCCCTTGCATCGCACCGGAATCCGGGCGCTGGTGGATACGCCGACGTTCGACGATTTGTTCGATCCCGATTGGGAGGGTGCCAGCCCCTCGCAAAGTCCGGATTCGAGCATCTCGCCAGCGGCCTATTTCGTGAGGCTGGTCTTGCTGGCCCGGCAGCTGGAAGGTCGCGCGACGGGCGGGGCCGGATTCATCAAGCTGGATACTCGGCGGCCGGACCTGGACGACCTCATCATTGATTCGGTGAGCATGTTCCAGATCAAGCCGACGGTGACCCTGGTCAATGAGGTGCTGGAAAGCATCATCAAATCGTTCATCAGCAACAATTCCGCCCCCGTGAATGCAGACGACAAAGTGGTCGATGACCGCTTGCTGGAAACGCGTTTTCCATTTCGCACCATGCCGTTCGAGTGGTATGCCGAACAATGGAAGCAGGTTCTGGAGGAGAACAAGTTGTCGCTGGGGGAAGTGGTGCGGGCCATTGACCTGACGGCGCCGTATTTCAAGCAATTGGGGGTTCAGGGAAACCTTTCGGACATTGCCCTGCGTCAATCCTGCAATATCGGGCCCCAGGGCCAGCGGATGCTCCTGGAAAACTTTCTGTTTCCCAACAACCCGGACAAAGCAGCGTTCTACAAAAGAGACTTTGGCTCCACTGGGAAGGCATTGTTGGACTCGGTGCACTTCTGTGCCCAGACCTCGATCGATGCGCAGACGCTTACGTCCTTTTTATCGATCGAAGACTGTTTGCCCAAGCTATCGGACAACGTCGCCGCGGGCGTTGTACCCGCGGCCTCCCCCAAGGTTTTTGGCTCAGCGTTCATCAACGATGGTGCAACCGCTGCGATGGACCTCAGTACGCCGGCCAATGGCACGCGCGAATTCACAAACAGTACCGATAACCGCTTTGAACGCATGAGCCGGATGTTGCGTCTGAGCCGTTGGTTGAAATTGCCTGTGGAGCAAACTGATCGTCTGGTCATGGCCGCAATCCGGGCTGAGCAACGGGCCGACCTCGTCGATTCGCAAGACCTGGCAGATGCGCCGAAGCGGATCACCAACAATACCCTTCGGGCGATCGGTCTGTTCCAGGAGTTTCGTCTGCGCTTCAAGTGCACTGCCGAGCAATTCGCTGCGTTGATTGACGAAATCTCTCCTTATGGCCGTGGGGAAGAACTCTCGCAGTTCGACCGGATCTTCAATGCCCAGGCTTTGTTCGATACGCCTTTAACGTTGAGTAACGTCTCCTTCGCAATCGACCCGCAGACCCGCGCCGATAAACGCATCGTCGACCATATTTGCAGCAGTCTGGGGATCAACCAGGAAGCCTGGCGCTATCTGGCGCGGTTCGTGGCCAAGAGTTACAACCTGATGGACGAATTGCAGTGCAGTCTGCCGGTTCTCTCGTCCTTCTATCGTCATGTGTTACTGGCTGCGTTTCTCGGAATCAGCGCGATAGAACTGGGGGCGTTGCTGGAGGCCTTGAGTAACAAGGGGGGCAGTGAACTGTTGCAGCGGGTGCTGGGCGAACCCCGTTTGCGGGTCAGCGGCGCCACCAGTAATGGCGATGTATTGAGTGTGATGCATGCTGTGCACTCCTGCGTTCAATGGTGTCAGGACAATGAGTTGAGCGTGTCCTGGCTGGTGCAGCATGTCACCCCGAGGATTGCTCCACCCTTGGCCACTGAGGCCGACACGATGCTGTTGCAGGAACTGCACAAACGCCTGCAACCGGTGCGGCTCTATGAAGAGGCGCTGAGGGCGGTAGGTGGGTCCCCCCATAACAATTATTACGGGGGGTGGCTGGAACTGCTCGAAGAGGTCGTCGATGAGGATGGCCTGGTGTTGAGTCACACGGGCGAAGCGGATGACTACGAACGGCTGGCACGTGGGGAAATTGAAGCGGCGGTGACCCTGGCGCAGGTTCGGCAAGAAGATTTCGAACGGGTTTGTGAGGCGATTCTGGCCCTGCTGCTGCAGGCTCGGGACGCTCAGAATGCGGTGGTTCAGGAAAGCTTGTCAGTGTACCTGAGCCTTTCCCAGGACCTGGTGTTGCCGTTACTCAAATGGGTCAACAGAGGTGGTGTCCACATGTTGCTGCTGGACACCACTCGGGCGCTGGAAGCGGTGACTTCTGGCTCTGAAAAGGTCAATGTCGGTGATGAGGTGTTAAACCTGCTGGCACATTTGGTGCGGCGCGCAGACGTCGTGCAAAAGCTGGGGCTCAGTTCCGCAATGCTGGTCGCTCTGACCACCCGGCATAACTGGCAGTGGCTCGACCTCAGACACCCGGAGACGATATCCATCGGTTCCTTGTATTACTTGACACTGTTTCAGCGAATGGTGGCCTTTACCGGGCAGCCGGCGGAAAAACTGCTGCATTACCTGGAGTTGGTAAACACCTTGCCCACCTATCTGACGCCGGAAGACCTGCGCCTGATTCGTGATTCGGCAGCGAGCAAGCTGGCGGAAGTGGTGAAGTGGGGGGTAAGGGAAGTGTTGGAGTGCATTCTCTATATCAGCCCGTCAATGCCGGTCGTGCGTGATCTTTTAGCCCTCGACACATTGATTCGCATTCGAGGTTTGGCATCCAGCAGCGGGCTGGACGCCAAGGCCATTATCGGATTGGGCGCGCTCACCCCGGACAGCGACAAACATGCCTGCCGCAGTGCGGCCGAACATGTACTGGAATGCTTGTCCGAATCGGCGGTACACGGCCAGTCTCAGGTATTCGGTGAAATCGGCCAGAGCGTGACGCACGACATCAGGTGTCTCAACGACACCCTGATCGCTAATGTGAGTAATCAAGTCGCGCTGGTTGAATTGACGTTGCGTGACCTGACCAATCAGGTATTGCCGAATATCACCGTGACCTGGAGCAGTGATCGTCCAGGGCTGATGGAGTCGGTCTCTATCACCGATCATGAGGGGCGCGCGGTGATTCACTTCAAGCCGGAAAAAGGATCCTGGATGGGCGCCGTGCAAGTGAAAGGCACCTACGGTCTGGCTCAAACGGTGTATGCACCGAAAATCCTGATCGACTGCGATGAATTCTCCCTGGGCTTCAGCCTCGACAGTACTGAGGATCCGGGAAAAGACGAGACATTCCTTGCTGGCGGACAGGCGTTTTTCCCTGTGTATGTTCAGCTTGTCGATAGACACGGGAATCCGGGGCGCGGCCGTGCCGTGACATTCGCCGGGAAGGGTGTGGTTGCCGATCCGCTGGTGGTGGTGACCGACGATCAGGGCTATGCCCGAACCAAAGTCAGAAGTATGGAACCGGTGGAAAAGGCCAGTCTGGTGGCGAGCTACAGCACCAAGGATCCCCTCGTCATCAACAACATCACGTTTGTTGACAAGCCGTTCATCAAACTGCTGGAGGCAACCTCGATGGCTGTCGTCGGGCAACCACTTGTGTTGAGTTGTCACGTTATCGGTTTGACCAAGAAGCCGGCGCCTGGTGTGAAAGTCGAGTTCTTCAAAGGAGAAACGAAGCTTGGAGAGGGCACTACCTCGGCCGTGGGGATTGCGCAGTACACCGTGACCACGCCAACCGACGGAGATCAGACCTATATCGCCAAGGTCGAAATGGGCGAGCAACGGCTTGATGTCTACGTGGCTAAAACGGCAGTGATCCATGGTGAGTCTACTGACTTCCTGTACCCGATAGCGGGCTCGGGGACGCCGACCTTGTTGTGGGTCGCCGTCCGGGAGGAAGCGAACAACCAGTCCAGGCTCATACCCAACAGCCCGGTTGAATGGACGGTGCAAAAAAACGGAGGGAGCAGTTCGACGCGGGTCGATATCTCCACCGATGTATTGGGCCGTTCGACCTTTGCGTTCGAGGCGGATGCAGAGGGGGACTACGTGGTGACCGCCAGGCTCAAGAGCACCACAGGGCAAATACGCACGTTCAATCTCAAAGTCGTTCCGGCCATTCAGTGGACTTACAAACTGATCGATACCACAACCAATGCCGTTATCAGTGGGGCGCCTCTGGCGTTTATCCGCGGGCGCCAATACAGACTCGAGATTGACCTGCCAACGTCGGTGGACCTCAAGGATGCCCGGGCGATGCTGATCTGGAGCGGAGAGCTCTCGGCCAAAGGCCTGGGAATGATCTTCAGCCCGCCCACCGGGGCCTACGTCATCATCGGCGGCAATACGAAACTCCACTGGGATGTCGATTGCAAGGACCTGCGCAATGGCGCATTCGACTTGACCTTCTTCTGCAATCGTCTCGACCAGCGCCTGGTATTGCCGGGCCGGCTGGACGCACCGCCGCCGGTGCTGATCTATCCCGCCACTGGCAACACCGTGGAAGTTCAGCCCTTGCTTAAAGGTACTGGCAGTCCATCGGCGCAGATTTATGTGTTTGAAGGCAGGGGTGGGCCGTTGTTGGCGCGTACCAGTGTGGGGAATGACGGGCAGTGGTCGGTGCGGATGCCTGAACCGCTGGCGATGGGGCCGCATGTGATTTCAGTGAAACAGCGGCATATCGATACGACCGAGGCTTGGGCACCGGATGTTCGGGTGACAGTAAACAGCTCTATTGCCGCAGCAGCGATAGTGAGCCCGATAGTAAAAGCAAAAGTAGATCCTGCATCCTGGATTGAAGGGGTGGGGTTGCCGGGAGCGGAAATTAATGTGTGCCGGGCTAAATACGGAACGGTGTATGCCGCGGGGGTTGTTGGTTCAGACGGGCGCTGGCGGGTTCAGCTTCACCCTCCCTTGGCCGTTGGTACACATTTTCTTGAAGCCAATTTGAAGGTCGGTTCCGTGACCTCCCCCTGGATGGGCTACGACCATGAAATTGTTGTTGTTGCCAGAGGTTGATCGAGTTTCGGGGGTAGTAACCGTCTTGAATACAGCGATTTTTTTCACTGGCGGTACTGACGTGTAATTGCCGCTGCAACAGGTTATTGCCTCGATGTTGCCAAGCGCATTAAGACTGAAAACTGGAGAAAACAATGAACAAGTCAATTATTGGTGCGTTGGAAGAGCGTCGTTGCATGGCCCTGGCGGATTTCTATTTGGGGCAAGTGGCTCCGAAAGAAGATGAGGGCCGTCCGAACAAGCTGAACCTGACCTCGCTCAATGACTTGTATCAATACCTGTTGCTCGACAGTCAGGTCGGTCATGAGCTGGAAACAGCACGCCTGGCGGAGGCGATCGCTTGTGTGCAGCAATATATCGGCGCCATTTACAGCGGTATGGAGCCCGGTCATACCGAGGCGTTTACCAAAGATGAGCTGCAAGACTGGCATCAACGTTATTGCAATATCAGCGATTGGGCCGGTTATCAGATGCTTGTGGATTATCCGGAAAACTACATCGATCCGACATTGCGCCTCAATAAGTCTGAATCTTTCAAAGAGCTGGAAAACAACCTCGGGCAAGCGAGTCTCAACGATGCATCGGTGCAAATGGCGCTTTATGAGCATCTGAAGCGGTTCGAAGAAGTATGCAATCTCGATTTGATTTCGGCTTATATCGACAGTACCGAGGGAAATGGAGCTGAAAAGGGAACGAACTTCAAGAACGCCGATTACTACTTCATCGGTCGGCAACGGGTTCAACCCTTTGGTTATTTTTGGCGCAAGGCCCATGTTGAGTTGAATGCCGCCAGTGAGTTTCTGAACCCGACCGCGTGGACCGAATGGAAGCCCGTCGATATCCCCGCCGCGCCAACCGTGCTGGCGATCCGGCCGGTGTTTTTCGCCGGTCGATTGATGGTGGTTCAGGTCGAAGGGACCAAAGCCCGGGACACGAAGACGAAAGGTAACGACGGTAATGAAGTGATTACCGAAGGGACGTGGCAGGTTGAAGCCAAGCTGTCTTATCTTGCCGTGAACGGGATCTGGTCGACACCATCGACCCTGGGGACGAAGGAGTTCGCCAAGGCATCGGTGGAGTCCGCGCGTTTGGTGGTTGTAACTTATGCGGGTGCAAAAAAAGACGTCGATGACCTGTTGGCGGTGTGTTTCACCACCACGGATTTGCCAGCGGCGCAGGCGACGGCGGAGAACGAGCAGGAACACGGATGGATGTTTGCCGCACGCAATGCCCTGTTTGAGCCGCTACCGCCCGACATGGCCAGTCTTAAAGTGTTGGCCAATGGTCGTTTTGCCAATCAATACGGTTTGCAGCACAAGCTCTTGCTCAGTGAAGCAGCCGTGCTCAGTCAGGTGCGCGTACCGGCTTCGAGCGTTGCCGCTGTCGACGATACGCGAGATGGCACTCTGAGCAAGTTCCTTTCGTTGGATATCAATTTCAGCAGCCGGCAAACCGTGGTCGACGGTGCCCTTGCGACTGAAAATGTGTTGCAGGTACAAGGCGTCTGCGATTTGACCCGGCCCGAGTACGAGTTGAAGGACATTGCCTTGGTCGTTCAACACCAGGTGGCAACGTTTGTCACCTTCTTTGAAATTTCCAGGGTCGGAACCAAAGGCATCAAGGTGACCTGTTTCCGTCAATCCGAGTCGGGATTCGATTTTTCATTGTGCCTGGATGACGTTGAAGGAAAGCCTGTCGAATTGGCGGCTATCAAGGCGAATGAGTTCGCCTTGGCCAATGGTTGGGTTTCCGTCAAAAAGGACATCGTACTTTCTCATCGGCAACGGGAAATATTGTGGTTGCAAAGCCCCGGACACATCAGAGGCGGCGCCGGTTTCTCCATATTGACAGGTACTCAGTACCTGCCATTCGCGGGCAGCGGCAATACGTTGTCTCTGGTGCAGAAGCCGGAGACAGTCACGCTGGGCCTGAAAGTGAAGGATGGTGCAACGGTCGCGCCAGGCAAGTGGGAATCGTTGAGCGAATTGAAGGGCTGGTTTCAAACCCCCTGGATTGAATATCGCTGGACTGGCGATCCGGTCGGCAAGACCTTGCATGTCGTGTGGGGGGAAAGTGCCGATGGTAGTTATGGTCGCAACCGCTATGAAATCGTGATCAAGCAGACCCCGAATGCCAGCGCTGTTCCACTGATCAGTAAACAGTCAACCGGTGCTCAGTTCCTGGATATTCAGCCACTGGCATTGACCAGGCTAAAATGGATACGCCTCAACTCCCTGTTTGGTCCGGAGCTGGTAGCCAAAGCCGCCATTTCCATCGACGAGGTATTGTCCTGGGCAACCCAGAACACCCTAGAGCCTCAACCGGCGGGTGTTACGCCCGCAACCGCACCCATCGACTTCAACAGTGCCCACGGCATTTTTTACTGGGAATTGTTCTTCCACTTGCCGTTCCTGATCGCCCATCGTCTGTGCGAGACACGCGATTACCATGAATCGCAGCGCTGGTATCAGTACATTTTCAACCCGCACATTCGCGAGCCGCGTCCGGGAGCAGTCAAACCGAGCGACCGCTACTGGTGGTGCCGCCCATTGCTGGAAGAAGGCTATACCGGCTTTGAAGCCCTGGGGTTGGTAGACCCAGACGCGATTGCCTTTTCCAAACGCATCCACTACCGCAAAACCATTTTTGTCGCCTATGTGCGCTGCATCATTGCCCACGCCGATTCACTCTATCGGCGGCTGACCCGTGACAGCCTGGCGGCGGCGAAACTGCAGTATGTGCGGGCCTTGTCGCTGATGGGCAACGCCCCCACCGCAAAAGCGATGAGCCATTGGGTGCCACAGTCCGCTGACCAGATCCTCAAACCCAAGGCGGCTACCGGCACCTCGTCACTTCTGACATTCGCCCGGTCACTGGATGTCAATGTGGCGAACCTGCCCGCACGGGTAGAGGGAACACCGGATTTTGAAATTCTGGCACGGGATGAGTTCCGTCCGGCTACCAATGATCAGTTGTTGGGGATCTGGAAGTACATCGACGAATGCCTGTGGAACATGCGACATAATCTGACCATTGATGGCAAACCGATGTCGCTGGCGTTGTACGCCCCGCCGACCAATCCACTCGATCTGCTACGCGCCCAAGCGGGTGGTTCTTCGGGGGCCGCGCGCAGTGCGGGCGGCTGGCTGAACATTCCGCATTATCGATTCCGGACCATGCTGGCCACCGCGCAAAATGCGGTGCAGACGCTTATCGGGTTTGGTCGCGAGGTTCGCCAATTGATGGAGCTGCGTGATCGCGGGCAACTGGAAGAGTTGCAGCAGAGTCATGTGATTGCGTTGGGCGGCCATGCCAGGACCATTCAGGAAGAGACGATCAAACAACTGGAGTCGTCGGAGGCGGCGTTGAAAGAAAGTCAAAGAATGATCGAGGAGCGAGCCAGGCACTATGAGGACCTCAATGCTGACCCGTTGCTGAACATGGAAATAGCCGGGGATGTGATCGGACTGGTTGGCAAGCTGAAGAGCGCTGCGGCTATTGTTCCTGTAAACGCTGGCGCAGTTACAAATGCAGCCGTGAAGGAGCAAACGCTCGGTGGCGCGGCTGGCCCCTTGCCCTTAGCATCGGCCGGTACGCAAGGTGGAGATCGTGGGGATCCCCTGAAAGCAACGGGTAACGGGCTATCGACTTCGGGCGCCACCGCGTATGCGACAGGTGAAGCTTTCCAGCGAACCGCTTTTTACCTGCGTCGAAGCCAGGAATGGAGCTTCGCCGAGGCCCAGGCCAAGAGCGAGTTGCGGGTCATTGACGAACAGCTCGAAGCTCATGAACACACACTCAAGGCCGCTCGAGCCAGCCTGCTGCAAACCCAAAAAGCCAACGAGCAGGCCCAGGAGCTTTACTCCTTCTACAAAACCCGCGCCACCAACGTCGAACTCTACCGCTGGTTGTTGAGCCAGATGGCCACGCTGTACTTCCAGGCCTATGACGCTGTGGTGGGCCTGTGCCTGAGCGCCGAAGCCAGCTGGCAGTATGAAATGGGTGATTTCGACACCCGGGTCATTCGGCCCAACGTCTGGATGGACAACCGACATGGCTTGAGCGCCGGTGAATCGATGCAGCTCGACTTGTTGCGCCTGGAGCGGGACTTCCTCTATCGCAACGAGCGGCGACTGGAACTCATCAAGACCATTTCCCTGCGCGACCTGTTCGAGAAGGGGCAATTCACGACACCTAAAACCTGGGAACAGGTGCTGGCAGAACTCGGCAAGGGCAAGCTGGATTTCGAGTTGACCCAGAAGCTGTTCGACAGCGATTACCCCGGCCATTACTGCCGGCAGATCACAACGGTGGCGCTGTCGCTGCCCGTGGTGTTGGGCCCTTACCAGGATGTGCGCGCGACGTTGACGCAAACCGCCAGTACCACGGTGCTCAAAGCCAGTGTTGACTCACTCGACTACCTGTATGGCGACGGCAACCAGATGCCTCCGGCGGATATCCTGCTCAACCTGCGCAGTCACCAGCAAGTGGGCATCAGCAGCGGCCTGGATGATGCCGGCCTGCACCAGCTGATGTTTGGCGATGAACGCTACTTGCCATTCGAAGGAACCGGGGCTGTTTCGAGGTGGCAACTGCATTTTCCGCGGCATGCGTCAGAGCAGCAAAAAGCCCTGATCGAAAGCCTGACGGACATCATTGTGCAGGTGCGGTACCTGGCGAAGGCAGGGGGGACGGCTTACACCGAGGCTGTGCTGGATAAGTTGGGGGATTGACGTCGTTTCAACAGTGCCTGGGTGACGTGGTGTCGATTCAGGAGTCATGGATCAACAGAGGTGTGAAAGCATCATGAGCAATGACGAAATTCGTGGTCGCAACCTGATTGCAGACGGCAGGTTTTCCTCCGGTTGGAGGGAGCACTGGACGCATTTCAATGGCAAGGGCATTGCGCGAACATTCGCGGACCCGGAGTATGGCTTTTATCTGATGATGAATGGGGCGGCCGCCGTTACCCAGACATTCAGCGCTGCACCGCTCACCACCGCGCAACTGGCGAACGCCTGGTATCGGTTGAGCTTTCAATATGAAAACTTTGGTGATGGGGCAAACTCCAAGGTAATCGTCAGATCGGGGACCGGGGTTGAGGACCCCATTGATCTGAGCGGGAAACTCCCGGATCGACCTCTGGCGGATTGGAATCCCTTTGAGCCCTATGGGCTCACGGTCGTGGCGGCTGACAAAGACATGACGTTCGAGTTGCATGGTTCCAGCCTGGGGGGATCGAGCGGTTTACGTATGACCGACCTCGACGTTCAACTGCATCTCGCACCCCTGGAGTTGGCTTGGGCCAAGGTTGATGATCAGACTTATGAGCTTTAATCCATCGATGCGTGGGGGGATGCCGCCAGATGCCTACGCAGCTCCGGCCCGCTTCCAGCTTAAATACTGCGTCACCAGGGCCGGGCCCAACTCCCCGGGTCGCGCATCCATCACCAGTACTCCATGAGCGCTCAAGCGCTCATGGAGTTCGGCGCGTGCATTCAGGTAGTCCACGGTCCCGCAATAGGCCAGCGCTTCGGGCAAAGTCTGCACCGGTGACTGACGCTGGGTGTCGAGCACCTCTTCGCGCAGGCTCGCGACCAGCACCTGATGTTGCTGGCTCAGGCGTTTTACTGCCGAGAGCAACTCATCGTCGTCCTCATCCCGCAGGTTGGTCACCAACACCACCAGCGCCCGGCGTTTTTGCCGTGCCAGCAGTTGCGTTACCGCTGCTTGATAGTCGGCGCTGCGTTGGGTGCTGTTCAAGTCATAAACGCTGTTGAGCAGTGTGTTGAGATGGCTGGTGCCTTTTACTGGTGCAAGGTAGCGCGGCTGTTCGCTGGCAAAGGTACTCAGGCCCACCGCGTTGCCCTGGCGTAGCGCGACGTAGCTGAGCAACAGACAGGCGTTGAGGGCGTGATCGAAGTGCGACAGCTCATCATCCTGGCTGCGCATGTGCCGGCCGCAGTCGAGCATGAAGATGATCTGCTGGTCGCGCTCGTCCTGGTACTCCCGGGCAATCGGTGTGCGCTGGCGGGCGGTGGCTTTCCAGTCGATCTGGCGCAGGCTGTCGCCCTCGCGAAACTCGCGCAATTGATGAAATTCCAGGCCCAGGCCCCGTCGTTGTTTCTGGCGTACGCCAAGCTGGCTGAGCCAGTTATCCACCGCCAGCAACTGCCCTTCATAGAGACGGGCGAAGTCGGGGTAGACGCGGGTGGCGTCGGGCAGCTCGAGCAAGCGTCTGTCCGACCAGAGCCCCAAGGGACTTGGCAGGCTGATTTCACAGCGCTCGAAGCTGAAATGACCGCGTTTGAGCGGACGCAGGCGATAACCGGCCAGGCTGTGCTGGCCGGGTTGCAACTCGACTGACAGTGGCAGGTTTTCGAAGCTCAGGCCCGCTGGCACATGGTCGAAGACTTGTACGTTCAGCGGTTGGGCAAAGTCGTGCTCAAGGGTCAGTTGCACTTCGCCCCATCGGCCCAGCGCCAGGCTGCCGGGTAACTGGCGCTTCAGCCGGGGCGATGGCAGGTGCTTCACGCGAACAGCATCCAACAGGGCCAGGGCTAGCAGCGCCAGGAGCAACCCCCAGTTGATCGCCATGAGATTCGCCGGAACCGTGAACTCCAGTGCTTGCAATGTGCCCGACACAATGCCGCAGGCCAGCAGGATCAATAGCCAGACGAGCATCAGACGCGACGGTTTCACAGGCGCGGCGCCGGCACTTGGTCGAGCAACTGCCGGAGCACCTGATCGACATCCAGGCCCTCGATATCCAGCTCCGGTGCGATGCGCACACGATGACGCAGCACGGCCAGTGCGCAACCCTTGATGTCATCCGGAATCACGAACTCACCACCGCGCAGCAGCGCACGGGCCCGGGCACATCGCACCAGCGCGATGGACGCGCGTGGCCCGGCGCCGAGGATCAAGCCGGGCCAGTTGCGGGTGGAGCGGGCCAGGCGCACGGCGTAATCGAGCACCTGATCGTCCAGCGGCAGGTCGCTGGCGATACGTTGCAGGGCCAGTACATCCTTGGCCTGCAACAACGTGCGCATCGGTTGGACATCGAGCATGTCGGCCCGGGTCGAGCGGCTGACCTGACGGACCATGTTCAGCTCCTGTTCGGCGCCGGGGTAATCCATGCGCACCTTGAGCATGAAACGGTCGAGTTCGGCCTCCGGCAACGGGTAAGTGCCTTCCTGTTCGATCGGGTTCTGAGTGGCGAGCACCATGAACGGTTGTCCAATCGGCAATGGACGGCCTTCAAGGGTGACTTGCCGTTCCTGCATGGCTTCGAGCAGCGCCGCCTGGGTTTTCGCCGGGGCGCGGTTGATTTCGTCGGCCAACAACAGGTTGGTGAACAGCGGGCCTTTGCGCAGTTTGAATTGCTCGGTCTGCAAGTCGTACACCGCGTGCCCGGTGACGTCGCTGGGCATCAGGTCCGGGGTGAACTGGATGCGCGCAAACTCGCCGCCGAAGCAGCGGGCGAGGGCGCGCACCAACAGGGTCTTGCCCAAACCCGGTACGCCTTCGAGCAGCACGTGACCGCCGGCGATCAGCGCAGTCAGGACGTCGTCGATCACGCTGTCCTGGCCGATCAAGGCTTTTTGCAGTTCATTGCGTACGGCCTGCGCCAGGTGGCTGGCACGCTGACGTTGTTGAGCGGCATGGCTCGGTACGTCGGGCTCGATCGGTTGACTCATGGGTTCCGGAGCCTCGTTAACAGTTATATTTGTTTTATCTTCCATAAATCAGTCACTTATCTAATCTAACTTTTTTCACATATTTTTTTACGCGTGGAACGAGTGAGTGACTGCCAATCTGCCTCATTAAGATCCCCTGGCAACCCTCATTTGAGCGTTCGTCTGAAGTCGAGGTTAGGCCATGACGGCCAGTTATGTTTTGAGGTAGTGCATTCCATATGCAGGTTGGGTGACATAGTTAGGAGAGTTTTTCATCGCAGAAGTCTGCTGTTGCCCGATATCAGCCCTTCTCGGAGGGCTGCTTTGGGTTGAAAAGCTGCCGACCATCAAGGGCTGCTACCGACCTGGAGCAGTCGGCGAACAGAATAATGGCAAATTAGTGGCTATGCTTGGTCTGCTGTCGAAACTATTCAGGCAGTCCGGCAGGCTGCGCGGAAATGACCCGCAACGTGCCCTATGTCACCCGACTATGCTGCGTGAAGCATCCAGTTCAGGGGCGCAAATCCGCAACGGCACTCGGCAAGACATGGAGCAAACCCTGCACCTGCAGGCGCAGGGTTTGGACTGGATCTGTCGGGATCACTCAGGATCGAATCGACTTTCGCTACGGTGCGGCCGGGCACTGCGAAAGCGGGGATATGCTCACCCCAGACATGCTGGCCAAGGTCTGCACGCTCGCCAGAGGCGCAGAAAGAGGCTGAGGAAATTGAAAGGAACAGAACATCTGGCAAAAGTGATTGCCGACGTTCAGTTCTACAATGGAGAGCGAGGAGAATCGTTACCTGAAACGATGATCTCAAACACAGCAAATGAAGATGATTTCGTTTTATCGCTGAAATGTTAAGAGACTGCTTCCGAGGGTAAAAAATTTCACCATGAAATTAGCATCGCCAAATGCATTGCTTAGTGTCGAATGGTTGGTTGGCGTGACACTTAAGACGTATAGCTTCGGTAGCTAATGCTTGTCTCGGGAGCTTCGCTCACGAAAACCAGCGTGAATCCAGAACAGAGAAAAAATTTGGCTAATGCTACGTGCGGTGTGTTCTCAGGTTCAGGTGTCGGCACAAAAGGTTAATAGGTTTCCGAATACCGCTTCTATTGGCCAATTTAGAAGGATTATGTTTGGAGATTGTGAAATGGATTTTTTCAGGAATAAAAGCGCCGCAAAGCAAGACATACCCACCCGTTCAAATAAGCCGCGCTCGACCAAATGGCACCGCATGTACTTTTTTCTTGCGGGGTTCGACGTGCTGGTTGTTGTGCTGAGCGTGCTATTGAATCACCTGATCGTCGATACCTATCACCGCTCCATCAAGGCAAACCAGTCGTGGGTCCAACAGCTGTCGAGCTATTCAACGCTGGGCAGCCTGGCTTCCACAGTCAATGCGCCGGGCAATAATGTGTTCGATACACATAATGTTGAAGCCGAATCGCGGAACATGGATGAAGCCTTGCGCGCCTTCAACGAGCATTTGGCAATGGCCAAAAAACAGTTGGAGGTACGGATCGCCAATGAGGCTGAACACAGTGCAGATATACAAGCCTTTACCCTTGCATTGAAGGATGAGGTGGGTGCAATTGATGCTGCGATGGTCGAAATGGTGAACGAGGCCTTGCTGATCTTTTCCTACTTCAGGGAGGGGCAGTCGGATAATGCCGGCAAACGCATGGCAACGATGGACAGGAAGTTTGCCCTGTTGCTCGCCTCACTCAGTACTGTGCGGGATCGCGTTGGCCTGATTCAAAGCAAGCTCCTGGAGGAGGAGCTTGAGTCGGTCGAAGAACTGCGCCGGGTCGAATACGCGATCATGGTGTTCGTGCTACTGATGGTCAGTGCGGCCGTTATCTACGGGGGCAAGATCAGGCGCGAAATGGAGTCGCAAGCAGCCGAAAGGGAAGGTTATCTGGCAGTGCTGCGCGAAAGCGAGAAGCAGGCCCGCCAGCAAGCATCTCTGCTGGACAAGGCCCAGGACGCCATTGTCGTTCACGGGATGGATAACCGCATCCTGTACTGGAACAAAAGTGCCGAGCGTCTCTACGGTCTGTCAAAGGAGGAGGCACTTGGCAAATCGGCACAGGAGTTGATCTACCAGGGTAGCGCCGCTTTCAATGCGGCCACTAACAGCCTGATAGAAACGGGTGACTGGGCGGACGAAGTTACAATTCGACGCCGGGATGGCTGCACCATCACACTCGAAAGTCATCGAACCCTGGTGCGAGACGATGATGGCCAGCCGCAGTCCGTTCTGTCGATCAATACTGACATCACCCACCGTAAGACCGCAGAGCAAGAGGTCCAGCGTTTGGCCTTCTACGATCAGTTGACCGGGCTGGCCAACAGGCGGCTCATGTTGGACCGGTTACAGCATCTGCTGGCGGGCAGCTCCCGTAGCCTGCATACGAGCGGGATAATTCTCATTGACCTGGATAACTTCAAGGCACTGAACGACACGCTGGGGCATGACAGAGGCGACATGTTGCTGCAGCAAGTTGCTCTGCGCCTTTGCGGCTGCATACGCGAGAGCGACACCGTGGCTCGCCTGGGCGGAGACGAATTCGTCGTCCTGCTGGATGGCCTTAATGAGAATCCTCCAGAAGCGGCTATCCAGGCCAAGACTATTGGCGAAAAGATTCTCAACTCTCTGAATATTTCCTACCAGTTGGATGGATATGAGCACCACAGCACCCCCAGCCTCGGCATTGCGCTGTTCCAGGGGCAGCTGAGCACAGTGGACGATATTATGAAGCGCGCTGACCTGGCGATGTATCGCGCCAAGGCGGCGGGCCGCAATACCATGCGCTTCTTCGATCCGGAAATGCAGGCGGTTGCCACGGCACGCGCCAGGCTGGAAGTAGACTTGCGCCAAGGCTTGCAGGACAACGAATTCCTTCTTCATTACCAGCCGCAGGTGAATAGTGAGGGCCGTATCATTGGCGCAGAGGCACTGATGAGATGGCACAATCCTGAGCGCGGAGTCGTGTTTCCAGGCGAGTTCATTCCATTGGCAGAGGAAACGGGGTTGATTCTGCGGTTAGGCCGTTGGGCGCTGCAGACAGCCTGTACTCAGCTGGTTGCCTGGGCAAAGCATTCGGAAACCGCCCGACTGGGTATGGCTGTGAATGTCAGCGCCCGTCAGTTTCACCATCCGGACTTCGTCGAGGAGGTACTGCAAGTACTGAGACACACGGGGGCCGATCCGAAGAAATTGAAACTGGAACTGACCGAAGGCCTGCTGATAGAGGATATGGAAGGTACTGTCGCCAAAATGATCGAGTTGAAAGAGATTGGCATAGGCCTTTCGCTGGATGATTTCGGAACCGGCTACTCGTCACTGTCATACCTGAAGAGCCTTCCGCTGGATCAACTCAAGATTGACCAGTCCTTCATCAGAGATGTGCTGGTTGATCCCAACGACGCCGCCATCGCCTGCGCGATTGTGAGCCTGAGCCAGATATTGGGGCTTTCGGTGATTGCAGAAGGTGTGGAGACAGAAGCTCAGCGCACCTTTCTGGTCAAGCATGGCTGCCAGACCTACCAGGGCTTCCTGTTTTCCCCGCCACTGCCAGCCGAACAATTTGAGGAGTATGTTCACGAAAGATTAATGGCGAGCACTGATTTCCTACGGACCAAGACTAAATCGCCATAACTTCGCAGTTGCCTGGGAACGTCCGCTTTCGGCTGTGGACTCAACCCAATGCGGACGATGAGAGGTCAACTCAAATATGGCTCGCACCCGCAATTGCCGGAGGTAGCCTCGAACAGCTGGCAGGAAGCTCCATCTGCCATCCCCTGCTTGACCAGACATTCCATCCCTTTAGTCTGCCTTAACAGATTCAGGGCCATTAGTTCGCTCCTTGAACAACATCTCAGGCTATGAGCTCGTAAGGGGCTGTCCTCTAAAACAATGGGAATCTAACGCTTGCAAGGTGTCAGATCATAAGGCGTTCCTCAAGGATTGCAGATGGGCGACCTGACGGCTGAATTCAACGCTGGAAAGCCGTTGCTGCGGTCGCGGGCTCATGGCCTGGCTGATAGCGCGTGTGGGTTGGCCGGTCAGGCGTGCGAGCACCAGCCATTGTTCGGCAACGCCGAGTTGTTCAAAGCCGGGATGGCGACGCCGCACACGCCGCAGGATGTCTTGCTGCAAGGCTTGCAGCAGGCCGGCCTGACCGTTGCATCGCAACAGGAAATCGGCACTGGCGCGCAGGTGCTCCTGCAGTTGCCGGCGTGCTTTCGGTGCCGGCTCCTGCAATGGTCCCTGCCGCACGCCAAAGTGCCAGAACCCCAGGCCGATCAAGGCGAACAACGCGACCAGCGCCTGGGGAAAATAACGCAGCAGCAAGGTCGGCAGGCTGTCGTGATCGGTGTTGAAGATCAGTGTCACGCGGGTGTCGGCGGTCAGGTACCAGAGCAGCCAGGCGTTGTCGTACCGGTCGATGGCCGGGGTTTTCCACAAGTCGGCATCGGTGACCACGATGATCGAGCCAAGCCCGTGATCGAGCTGCATCATGTGCGTGGCCATGGCGCTGTTGGCCCAGGCCTGGGCAAGGTTTTTCGGGTCTTCGAGATGGAACGCCGTATCGAAACCGGCATAGGCCGGGGCGTCTTCGCCTTCCAGGTAGAGCTTGGTCAGTTGCGGGTACGGATCTTCGCCGACATTGGGTGGCGATGCCTTGAGGTCTTTGCTCAGTAACTGGTGCACTTGCACCCGATCGAGCAGCAGGTCGTTGCTGTGGCCGAGTTTTTCATCCCACAGTGATTCGGCGACGAACAGAAGCCGCCCGCCGGCCCGGGTCCAGTTCATCACCTGGTCGACCTGCCGTGGAGTCATGTTGTAGCGGTCACCGAGCAACAGCAGGCTGTGTTGAGTCGGGTCGAGGCTGGGCAGGATGTCGAGGCCATTGGCGTGGTCGACGCTCAGGCCTTGTTTGCGCAGAAAGAGTTCCGCCGCCAGATAAGGGTTGGCCTTGGCTTCGGGGGAGGGGCCGTGGTCGATTACGCTCTGGTAGGGGGTGGCCTTGAGGTACAGATAAACACTCAACGCAGCCAGCAGCACGGCGATCAACGCCCCGGCTATCGACCCCTGGCGCCGATTCAACGGACAGCCTCCGAGCCGAACAGAATACGCCAGCCGTTACACAGCTCCTGCTGCACCTGGGCGGGTGGCAGGCGATGACCGTAGGCCATGTTTTGCCAGTGCCCGGTGAGATCTTTGCTGTACGCCAGCAGGGCCGGTCGCTGTAACAGCTCAACGCGCTGAAGTACCTGGCCTTCGGTATCGGCGGCCTTGAGTGCGATGTTGAAATCGTGCATCAGGCGGCTGAGCAGGGCGCGATAAAGCAAGCCGAGGGCTTCGCGCGGATGGCTCTGCCAGAGACTTTCAGCGCTGGTGGCGATGTCGGCGGGCAGGGACTCGGGCTTGAGGTCCAGGCCGAACGCCTGCTGCGGTAACAGCCGCGCGGTTTTTATGTCGACGGGCGGTCGACGGCTGACAAAAGCTTGCAACCAGTCGCGATAGCGCCAGATCAACAGGCCGATGGCTCCGATGACGGTGCCCCACAGCACGATTTCAATCAGGCTCGCCAATGCCCCGAAGCGTTGCCCCTCAAGCAGCTTGAGCAGGGCCTTCAACCATTGCGGTGTCTTGCCGTCGTCCCGGGTTTCAGCGCTTGGCCGGTCTTCGCCAAAGCGGTAGCGCGTCACTGTTTCCCGGTTCTTGAAGGGCGGCTGTTCGAGGATCGTCTTGATGCCGTCCCTGGAGGCCTGACTGGTCAGGGGCTGGTCCAGCAAGCGTGGACTGTCGGGTGACATGGCCGGTTCGGCGGCCCATACGCTGTGTGTGCTCGGACTCAGCAAGATCACGGCGATCAACAGGGCCGCGCCTGCACTGGTGAGGCGTTGGCGCATGCGACGGAACACCAGTTCGATATCCCAGGCCTCCAGCACGGTGCGCCGGTTCAGGTAAAGGCTGAAACCGCAGGCGACATAAATCGGTTCCCAGACCACCAGCACCAGTGCATAAAAGGCGTTGGTCAGATGTTCCAGCCAACGCCAGTCCTGGCTCGCCGCAGAGATCAGCGACTGCCAACTCCAGTCGAGCGCGACCTGTTGTGGCAGCAGCAGATAGAACAACACCATCAAGCCGATCCACAGCGTGCCCTCCAGGTGCGCGCCGATGATCGTCAGCCAGCGCGCGGCGCCGGCGTCTCGCTGCAGCAGCACCTGTAAGCGCTGTTGCCGTTGCGCTCCATCGAGGCCTTCAAGTTGCATCACCGGCATCGCGAAGCTGCGATGCAGACTCAGGCGTCGCCAGGTCAGGCTGGCCAGCAATTGCGGTTTGAGCAGGCGTGGCCATTGCTGCAGGGCCTGCTTGAGCGAGGGTGTTTCAGCGAACATGGCTTTGGACAGGATGTACAAGGGCAGGCGTTCGAACGCCGGCTTCAGCCACCAGAAAATGAACACGGCGAGAGAGGGCGAATCCCAGAATCCCCAACTGAGCAGCGCGAAAACGGGCAAGGTGACCATGGCCCAACTGGTCATCAACAGGCGTCGGTGGCGCTGGCTCAGGAGCACGCCGAGGTCCATGGCTTCCCAGGTCGGGCGCGGGCGAATCACCACCGTGGCGTCACTCAGGCGCATGGCGGCGACGTCCGGCAAACACGAGATAAACCACCACCAGCAACCAGAGCGCGGCGCCAACCAGGTACTTGGTCTGGTGCGACGGGCCAGTCTTTGATGACCAGTAGGCTTCGATAAACGCCGCAATCAACAGGAACAGCATGACCCCGCAGACCAGCAGCACACTCTTGCGCGCAGCCAGGCGCAAGGCCTCGGCGCGTGGCAGGCGCCCCGGGGCGACCAACGCCCAGCCCAGCTTCAGGCCGGCGGCACCGGCCAGGGCGATGGCGCTGAGTTCGAAAGCGCCATGGCCGATCACGAATGACCAGAAGGTTTGCCCGTAGCCGACGTAGGTCAGGTGCCCGGCCACCGCACCGATCATCAGGCCGTTGAAGACCAGGTAAAACACACTGCCCAAACCCAACAGCAAACCACTGGCGAAGGTCTGAAAGGCGATGCCGATGTTGTGCATGATGTAGTAGCCGAACATCGCCCAGTCCTCGCTGGCGGCTCGTTGCGCCGTACGCCCGAGGTGCCCGGCAACGGGGTCGTACATGCTTTGCATCTCGCTGACCTGCTCGGCGGGGATCAGGTTGTAGACCAGGTCCGGGTACAGGTACACCAGCAGCGCGAAACCGGCCAGGCTGGCAAAGAACATCAGGCTGGCGGCGAGGACGAAACGCCACTGTTCGCGCACCAGTCGCGGAAAGTCGGCGAGGATGAATGCCAGCATGTTGGCGCCCGGACGGCTACGGTGACGGTAGAGTTGTTGGTGTCCGCGCAGCGCTTGTTGCTGCAGGGAGTCGATCAGAAAACTGCTGTAGCCTCGCTCCCTGGCCAGTGCCAGGTGTTGGCAAAGACGTCGGTAGTCCCTCGGGAAATTGCCGGCGCCGGTGGCTTTCCTGTCGTGCTCCAATTGCTCGAGCAGATGAGCGAACTGTTCCCATTCGGCCTTGTGCCGGTTTTCAAAGAGGCTTTGCTTCATGTCGGCCCCAACAAGCCGCGGGCAATGCCGTTGAGCTCGGTCACCGCCTGCGGGGTCGGGACTTGCAACGGTTGGGCGAGGATCGCAGCCAGTTCATCGGCCCGTGCCCGGGAGAGTTCGCCCTGGCGCTCGGCAAACCCGAGAATGGCCCGTTGTTCGGTGAGCGTCAGGGCAAAGGCCGGGCGGCGGGGCTGGGCCTCGGGGAGTTCGGGGCGGGTATGCGATTGTTCGCGGTAGATCACCAGGGTACCGGCGGCGATATCGCCCAGGCGCTTGAAGTGAGGGTGTTGCAGGCAACTGATGGCTCCGAGGAAGTAACCGAACGGCAACAGGTCGACAGCGCGCAACAGGTTGCGCAGCAGCGACGCGGACCAGCCGACCGGGGTGCCATCGTCATGCACCACCCGTAATCCCATCCATTGCTTGCCCGGCGAGCGGCCGTGGTTCAGCACCTCGAACAGCACCATGTACCACCAGCTCACCACGAACAGCAGGATCGAGCCGAGTCCGGCCCCCAGTTTACCGAGCATCGCCAGTGCAATGAACAGCACGCCCAGGACCAGGCCGCGCAAACCAAGGTCGATAGCGAACGCCAGCGCACGGACCATCAACCCGGCCGGGCGCAGTGGCAGGTCGACGCCCTCCGGCGTTTCGACCTGGTACCGCGTATCCAGCGGTGGTGACAGCGGCGCATTCCCTGGCAGTGCTGTGGTCTCGAGCATGGGCAACCTGACGATGTGGCCTGGATCGGGATTGTGTATCCATTCGATGCTAGCAGCCTATTCGAGGGGGCGGCGGGGGGAAACGACATGACTATGTAATGCATGGCGAGTCGCGCAAGGTGCTTGAATGACAAGACTACTGGCCGGGGCGGGAGGTGAACGCCTAGACTTTGCCGATCTTCTGTTCAGGAATCGCCCGTGACCTCCATCTTCTGGTACGACTACGAAACCACTGGCATCAATCCCCGTTGTGACCGTCCATTGCAAATGGCCGGCCTGCGCACCGATTTCGATCTCAATGAAATCGACGAGCCGGTCAATCTCTACTGCCAGCCCAGCGACGACATCCTGCCGCATCCGGCTGCCTGCGCGATCACGGGAATCACTCCCGGACAACTGCAGGCGCAAGGCTTGAGCGAAGCCGACTTCATGACCCGGGTGCATGCCCAGCTCGCGGCACCCGGTACCTGTGGCGCGGGGTATAACACTTTGCGTTTCGACGACGAAATGACCCGCTACAGCCTGTACCGAAACTTTTTCGACCCTTATGCGCGGGAGTGGCAGGGTGGTAACAGCCGCTGGGACCTGATCGATGTGGTGCGCGCTGCCTATGCCTTGCGCCCCGATGGCATCGTCTGGCCGACGGACGACGAGGGGCGGGTCACGCTCAAGCTTGAACGCCTGACCGCTGCCAACGGCATCGATCATGGCAATGCCCACGAAGCGCTGTCGGACGTTCGCGCGACGATCGCCCTTGCACGCCTGATAAGGGAAAAACAGCCAAAACTGTACGACTGGCTGTTTCAGTTGCGCAGCAAGCAAAAAGTCATGGACCAGATACGACTGCTGCAACCAATGGTGCATGTTTCCGGGCGTTTTTCCGCCGCGCGCAACTATGCAGGTGTGGTGTTGCCGCTGGCCTGGCACCCGCGCAACAAGAACGCCCTGATTGTCTGTGACCTGCACCTCGATCCCCAGGGCCTGCTCGACCTGGATGCCGAAAGTTTGCGCCAGCGCTTGTATACCCGCCGCGACGAACTGGCCGAAGACGAGTTACCGGTGCCGTTGAAGCTGATTCACATCAACAAGTGCCCGGTGGTGGCCCCGTTGTCGGTACTTCGCCAGGAAGATCAGCAGCGTCTGGGGCTGGATATGGCGCTTTATCAGCAGAGGGTGTTGCAGCTCAATGACGCCCGGAAAGTTTGGCAGGATAAAATCCTGGCGATTTATGCTCGCGAAGATTTTTCCCAGAGCAAGGATCCTGAGCAACAGTTATATGATGGATTTATCGGTGATCGGGATCGACGCTTGTGTGAACAAGTCAGAACCGTTGATCCGATGCAATTGGCACAAGAGCAGTGGCCTTTCGATGACGAACGTCTGCCGGAATTGCTGTTTCGATATCGCGCACGCAACTTTCCCGATACGTTGAGTTCCGAGGAGCAAGAACGCTGGCGAATATTCTGTCAGAAACGTTTGTCAGATCCCCAATGGGGGGCACCAAATACCCTTGAAGTTTTTGTAGAGACCGCGGCCCAATTGAGCGTTAGTGCTACTCCGTTTCAGCAGGGGGTGCTCAGTGAGTGGCAGGATTATGTCCAGGGACTACGCCTGCGTTTGAGTCTTTGAATTCGAACATGCCGGGGCTAAAACACCGCGCATAAATAACGCCAGCATTTGCTGGCGTTATTTTTTGTCACGGTTCCGTCTGCGACAAGCTCCGGGGCTTAGCCCAGCAGGGTAGCCCAGCCTTCTACCACGTCACCGCCCCACTTGGCTTTCCACTCTTTCAGAGTCTTGTGGTTGCCACCTTTGGTTTCGATGACTTCACCGTTGTGCGGGTTTTTGTATTGTTTAACTTTGCGAGCACGCTTGGTGCCGGTAGTTTTCACTGCACCGCCGCGTGGTGCCTTGGTTTTGGATTCTGGATCCAGCAGCGCGATGATGTCACGCAGGGACTTGGAGTATTCACCCATCAGGGTGCGCAGTTTGCCTTCGAATTCCAGCTCGGTTTGCAGTTTGTCGTCTTGGGACAGGTTCTTCAAACGGGCTTGCAGCTCTTTGATAGCTTCTTCGGTGGCGCGATATTCGTTGATCAAGGACATGTGGACTACCTTATGTTGTGCGCTGGATGGCAGGTGACAGTGCGGCAATAATAGTCACGGTGTTTCATCAAGTAAACATTTAGGCCAACTTTATTTAATTTAACTGCTGTGTCTTTGGCGTACATTGGTAATGCATTTATTAGTGTGGTCCGGGTCTGACAGATATACATAAATTAACAAATGACCGGTACCGCTAGAGCATCCGGGCGAACCGGCACTGGGGCTGTCCACCCTGCCGGACCGACCTTCGGGCAGGGCGAAACGTCAACAATACTGCAGTTTTGCTGCGCAATCGCTAGAATGGCGGCCTTTGCGAAGTTCTGGAGTTTCCCCCTCATGCGCACTTTTCGTCTGGTGATTTCTTGCCCGGACCGTGTTGGCATCGTTGCCAAAGTCAGTAACTTTCTGGCATCACACAACGGCTGGATCACTGAAGCGAGCCATCACTCGGACAATCTCAGTGGCTGGTTCTTCATGCGTCACGAAATCCGTGCCGACTCCCTGCCATTTGGTATCGAAGCGTTTCGCGAAGCCTTTGCCCCGATCGCCGAAGAGTTCTCGATGGACTGGCGCATCACCGATACCGAACAGAAGAAACGCGTGGTGCTGATGGCCAGCCGCGAGTCGCACTGCCTGGCCGACTTGCTGCACCGCTGGCACAGCGATGAACTGGACTGCGAAATTTCCTGTGTGATTTCCAACCATGATGACTTGCGCAGCATGGTGGAGTGGCACGGTATTCCGTACTACCACGTCCCGGTCAATCCGCAGGACAAGCAACCGGCGTTCGCCGAGGTTTCGCGCCTGGTCAAGCAGCACGATGCCGAAGTGGTGGTGCTTGCCCGTTACATGCAAATCCTGCCGCCGGAGTTGTGCAGCGAATACGCGCACAAGGTCATCAACATTCACCACAGCTTCCTGCCGTCGTTCGTCGGTGCCAAGCCGTACCACCAGGCCTCCCTGCGTGGCGTGAAACTGATCGGCGCGACCTGCCACTATGTGACCGAAGAGCTGGATGCCGGCCCGATCATCGAGCAGGACGTGGTGCGCGTCAGCCACAGCGACAGCATCGAAGACATGGTGCGTTTCGGCCGTGACGTCGAAAAAATGGTGCTGGCCCGTGGCTTGCGTTATCACCTGGAAGACCGGGTGCTGGTACACGGCAACAAAACCGTCGTCTTCTGACAGACCTGCGGCACTGTTGAAATTCGAAGGGCCTGGGCGTTCAATCGCTTCAGGCCCTTCGCCGTTTCTGCACCGAGGACAAAACCATGGCCGATCCACTGGACAAAGCCACATCCAAGGCTCCCGCCACGCTGGGCGAGGGTTGCCTGAGCCGCTACGACCCGGATGACATGGGGCCTGAAACCGGAACGGAGTTCCCTGACGCCGCGCAGTTGTGGGAAAAGTTGCAGCAGGAGTCCGAGGACAAACCCAAGCCAGCCTGAGTTTCATCAATTTCTTCAGCAGCGGCCTGCCCAACAACAGCAGCCCGTGAATCATGCGGCACGACCCGGTCGGTCGTTTTGCAATACCAGCCACTGGGCCTTGGTCATCGCAACCCTTCCGTTGTCGAGCAGGCGTTCCAGGGTTTGTAGCCAGTATCGGCGCGAGAATTCATGGCGCATGTCCACCGGGTGCAGGCCCAGGCGAATCACCGGGGCCTGCTGCCAGCGGTGCTCGCGGCGATCGCTGACGAGCTTCGATACGCCCCGGCGCCAGGCACTGCGCCCACTCCAGACCAGCCCGGGTGCCTCGATCGCGGTGAAATCCGGCAATCGGTATAAATGCTGCGAGTCGCTGGTGTAACTCAACGGCAATTGGCGCAATGCCTGGCGAGTACCTTGGCTCATCAGCCAGGCAGGGGCGACGAACCCTTCCAGCGGCCAGTCATGGCGGTGGAACATCTCGATTCCCGAACGCAGGCGGGCGAGGGCGGCTTCTGCTGACAAACGGTAAAACTCGCCTTCGTGGGTGTAGACCCGACGCATGAACCAGTCGCGGGGATTGCGGGTCATCGGCCCGTCATCGCAGTGGTAGTAGCCATGCAGTGCCAGTTCGTCGCCGCGGGCAACCCTGGCGCTGAGCTGGCGGCAAAATTGCGGATGGGCGTCCAGATCGTTGTGTTTGTGGAAATCCGGTACCACCAGCCAGGTGATCGGCACGTCACCCAGCGCGTCGATGGCTTTGAGGAACGGCTGGTAATCGGCCCAGGTTGGCGGTGCCACATCGTGCAGTACCAGTAGCAAACCGGGTTTGTTCATGGGCTCAACCATTGGCGGTTAGTGGCCATTGGCTGCCGAGCACGGCGTGGTAGTGGCGCAGCAAGCTGTTGACCACCGTGTCCCAGGCGTAATGCCGTTCGACATGTATCCGTGCCTGTCTACCCAGCGCTGTGGTGCCCGACCCGAACAAATCTCGAACGGCGGTGGCCATCGCGGCAGGATTGTTTGGTGCGCAGAGGCGGCCGCAGTCCTCGGTGACGATTTCCTCGAAAGCCCCGGCTGCCACGGCCACCACCGGAATGCCGCTGGCCATGGCCTCCAGAATGACCAGACCGAAGGTTTCCTGATCGCCGGCGTGCAGCAATGCATCGGCGCTGGCCATCAGGCGGGCCACCTGCGCCGCCGGACAGAACTCGTCGATCACCGTCACGTTGGACGGCACGGCTGTGGGCATCGACGAGCCGACCAGCAGCAGGTGATAGCGTCGACCCAGGCGTTGCATGCAGTCGAGCAGCACCGGCAGGTTTTTTTCCTTGGAGCCGCGCCCGGCGAAGATCAGCAACCGGGTGTTTTCGTCCAGGCCCAACCCGGCCCGCAGCCCGGGGTCCCTGGCTTCGGGATTGAAGGTTTGCAGGTCGACACCGAGCGGCTGCACGAAGACATTCCTGACCCCAAGCCCGGTAAGTTTGTCGGCCATGACCCGGCTGGGCGCCAGGACCCGGTCGAAGTTGCCATAGAGCTTGCTGACATAGGCCTCGACGTTGTTGGTCGCCCAGTTGCCCATGCGGTTGCGGACCAGTAGCGGCAGGTCCGAGTGATAAAAGCCGATGACCGGCACGTCGAGTTGGCGCCGCGCATCCAGCGCTGCCCATGCAGTGAGATAGGGGTCGCCGACTTCGATCAGATCGGGTTGCAGGTCTTGCAGGACATTGCGCCAGGGCGCGAGGCGCAGAGGGAAGCGATAGCCCTTGCCGAAGGGCAGGGCAGGGGCAGGAACGGTGAAGATGCCGTCCTGCTCACTCAAGGAGGGTCCAGGGATCAGCAAGCTATGGCGAATGCCCGGCTTGATGCCCAGGCGACGGTGCTTTGCATCCAGATAAGTACGCACGCCACCGCTGGCTGGGGCATAGAACATGGTGATGTCAGCGATATGCACGATGAACGGTCCTCCAGGCCCGGTACTCCCTTGGTTGACCTATATGAAGGATAGATGTTCGGTTGGGGGTGTGCGGGCGGGGGAGTCAGCGGGGTTTTGTAGTGTTTGGCAGGCCGCTATCGCGAGCAGGCTCGCTCCCACAGGTTCAGTGACAACTTTGTGGGAGCGAGCCTGCTCGTGAAGGGGCTGGTTCGATCGCTAAATACGGAAACTGCCTACCAACTGCTTCAGTCGTGCCGCCTGCTGCTCAAGGTCCGAGCACGCGCGCAGTGTCGATTGCAGGTTTTCCACACCTTCCTGGTTCAGCGTGTTGATCTCGGTGATGTCGACGTTGATCGACTCCACCACGGCGGTCTGCTCTTCGGTCGCGGTGGCGACCGACTGGTTCATGCCGTCGATTTCACCGATACGCAGCGTCACGCTGTTCAGGCGTTCGCCCGCGAGGTTGGCGATTTCCACGCTGTCCTGGCTGTGGCGCTGACTGTCGCTCATGGTGCTGACCGATTCACGGGCGCCGACTTGCAGCTCCTCGATCATGGTCTGCACCTGTTGCGCCGATTCCTGCGTGCGGTGTGCCAGGTTGCGCACCTCGTCCGCCACCACGGCAAAACCACGACCGGCTTCACCGGCGCGCGCGGCTTCAATCGCGGCGTTGAGCGCCAGCAGGTTGGTTTGCTGGGAAATGCTGGTGATCACTTCGAGAATCTGCCCGATGTTCACCGTTTTGCTGTTCAACGATTCGATATTGGTGCTGGAAGCGCTGAGCATGCTCGACAGCTTATTCATCGCGACAATGCTGCGATCCACCACTTGCTGGCCGTCTTCGGCCAGGCTGCGGGCATCGCTGGCCTGGCTCGAGGCCTGAGCGGCGTTGCGCGCGATTTCCTGAGCGGCGGCGCCGAGCTGGTTGATGGCGGCGGCGACGCTGCTGGTGCGCGAGGCTTGCTGGTCAGAGTTGAACATCGACGAGTTGGAAGCCGCGACCACGCGCAAGGCAACTTCGTTGACTTGCCCGGTGGCCGAAGACACTTCGCGGATCGAGCCGTGGATACGCTCCACAAAACGGTTGAACGCGGTGCCGAGGCTGCCGAATTCATCGTTGTTGACGATGGTCAGGCGCTTGGTCAGGTCGCCTTCGCCGTCAGCGATGTCGGCCATGGCGCGGGTCATGACGTGCAATGGCTGAATCAGGATGCGAATCAGCATGCCGAGCAGGGCGATGATGATGGCCACGGCAATGATGGTCGCGACAACCGCGGAGGTGCGGAATTCGCTGAGCTTCGAGAAGGCTTTGCCCTTGTCGACCGACAGGCCGATGTACCAGTTGACCGACGACAGGCCCTTGATCGGGGTGAAGGTCACGATGCGGGTTTTGCCGTCGACCTGGATTTCACTCAGGTCGCTGCTGATCGCGGGCGTATCTTGCGGGTAGACATCCTTGAGCGTCTTCATCGCCAGCGCTTTGTCGGGATGTACCAGGATCTTGCCATCGGCGCTGACCAGGAAGGCGTAGCCCATGCCATCGAAATCCAGCGCATTGAGGCTGTCGGCGATCACTTGCAAGCTCAGGTCGCCACCGACGACACCGATGTTCTGTCCATCCTTGATCACGCTATTGACGATGGAAATCACCAGTTGGCCGGAGGCCAGGTCCACATAGGGTTCAGTCAACGCCGAACCGCTGGTGCCTTGGGCGCTCTTGTACCAAGGGCGCGCACGAGGGTCATAGCCGTCGGGCATCTTGCTGTCCGGGCGAATGATGAAAGAACCGTCCTTGCTGCCCAGGTAGGCACCCATGAAAGTCGAAGTCACGGCTTTTTGCACCAGCAGACTGGATACGTTGCCCGCCTCGGGATTGAGTGCGACGGTTTGCGCCAGGTTTTCTATCAACAGGCTGCGCCCGTTCAACCAGGTCTGGATGTTGTTGGCAGTGACGCTGCCCATTTCCTGCAGGTAATTGTCCAGGTCCTCACGAATGGCATTGCGCTGCAAATAGTCGTTGTACAGCGTGAATGAGGCGAAGGCGGCAATAACGATGAGAGCGGCGGCAAGCAGGATTTTATGGCTGAAACGCAGATTTTTGTTCATGGCTTGGGGTTCCGCTAAGGTCTTTATGTCCAGCGCGTGCTTTTATGAAGGGACGCGCAACGGGCAAGGTTGAAAGCAAGTGAATTTTCCGACTCTCCTTAGGGAAATTTCTGACCAGATCGTGTCTGTCTGCTTTGTCGTTATTTCTATCGGCCGTGTAGGACCAAAGATTAATCATGGGTGACCAAATGCCTGATTCATTGCAACTCGTTATCGGCGCCGATCCCAAGGGGCAGCCAATCGCCCAGGCCATGCGCCTGGCGAACCGTCACGGTTTGATCGCGGGCGCGACCGGCACCGGCAAAACCGTCACCTTGCAACGAATGGCCGAAGCCTTCAGCGATGCCGGCGTGGCGGTGTTCGCCGCCGACATCAAGGGTGACCTGTGCGGCCTCGGTGCCGCCGGTAACCCCCAGGGCAAGATCGCCGAGCGGATTGCCGGGATGCCGTGGCTCAACTACAAGCCTCAGGCTTATCCGGTGACGTTGTGGGACATACACGGTCAGTCCGGTCATCCTTTACGCACAACCTTGAGTGAAATGGGGCCGCTGCTGCTGGGCAGCCTGCTGGAACTGACTGACAGTCAGCAGTCGGCGCTGTATGCGGCGTTCAAGGTGGCGGACCGCGAAGGTTTGTTGTTGCTCGACCTCAAGGATCTGAAGGCCCTGCTCAATCACCTGCGGGACAACCCCCAGTTGCTGGGCGACGATGCGGCATTGATGACCACCGGCTCCAGCCAGGCGTTGCTGCGGCGACTGGCGACCCTGGAGCAACAGGGCGCCGAGGCCTTGTTCGGCGAGCCGGCGCTGCAACTCGAAGACATCCTTCAACCCACCGCGGATGGCCGCGGGCGCATTCATCTGCTGGATGCCAGCCGTCTGGTGCATGAAGCGCCGAAAGTCTACGCGACGTTCCTGCTGTGGCTGCTGGCCGAGCTGTTCGAGCAACTGCCTGAGCGGGGCGATGCTGACAAACCATTGCTGGCGCTGTTCTTCGACGAAGCCCACTTGTTGTTCAACGGTACGCCGCAGGCATTGCGTGACCGTCTGGAACAAGTCGTGAGGCTGATTCGTTCGAAAGGCGTGGGCGTGTATTTCGTTACCCAGTCACCGGGTGACCTGCCGGATGACGTGCTGGCTCAGTTGGGCTTGCGCATCCAGCATGGTTTGCGTGCGTTCACCGCCAAGGAGCAGAAATCCCTGCGGGCAGTAGCGGACGGCTTCCGGCCAAACCCGGAGTTCGATGCCTTGTCGGTGCTGACTGAACTAGGGATCGGCGAAGCACTGGTCGGCACCCTGCAAGAAAAAGGTACGCCGGAAATGGTCCAGCGGGTGCTGGTAGCACCGCCGCAATCGCGGATCGGGCCGTTGACCGGTACCGAGCGTACAGCGCTGATTGCCGCTTCGCCGTTGCAGGGGCGTTATGACAAGCCGATTGACCGTGAATCAGCCTATGAGGTGCTGATGGGGCGCAAGGGCCTGGCACCGGATCCTGAAGCGGTGCCGGGCAAACCAGTGGCTGAAGAACCGAGCTTCACCGAGCAGGCCGGGGAATTCCTTGGCACGGCGGCAGGGCAGGCGTTGAAATCGGCGATGCGCCAGGCGGCCAATCAGCTTGGGCGACAGCTGGTGCGCGGGTTGATGGGGTCATTACTGGGCGGCAGTAAACGCCGCTAGCTTGAGCGGAAACAGTCAATGTGGGAGCGGGCTTGCTCCGGGCGGCGTTCCGACGAATGCGGTGTGTCATTCAACGAAAATGTCGACTGGTAAACCCATTCGCGAGCAAGCCCGCTCCCACATTGGTCCGATGTCAGGTTCTGGTTTTGGCGTGCGCCGCCAGTCGCTCCAGCGCTGCCCGCAGGTTTGGGTCGCTGATTCCGTCGGCCGTGGCCTGAATGGTCGCGGCCGCATCGTTCGACAGGTCCATGGTGTGCCCGGCTGCGCCCCGCTGGACGGTAGGCGGCTGCACCTTGAACAGGATTCGCGTGAGATTGTTGAACTCGTCAAACATCTGCAATTGCCGCTGCAGGCGCTTTTGCTGGTAACGCAGGCGAGTTGCCCAATGGCCGTCAGTGACAATCAGCAACAAACTGCCTTCGCGCCAGGAAGCCACGTGGCAATGCTCGCGAGCGGCGGGTTGCAATTGGCTTTCGAGCAAACGTTGCAGATGACCCAGGCGTTGAGCGTGGCCGAGAATGGCTTTCAGCGGCTTGGCTTCGCGTAGTAGAACGGCAGGTACTTTGGCCGTAAGTGGGCGAAATGCCATGATCAGACACCTGAAGTAACAGAGACGCCATGGTAGCAGAAAGCACCGAATGCACCCGCCCTTGCTTTTGTGGACGCTTTACCCATTAAATCAACAACTAACTTCTGCCTTGAACGGCTTGAAGTTGAGCAAAACGCCCTTATTTTAAGTGAGCCCCGTCAAAGCGCTGTGCCAGCATCGTGGAATATCGCCACTTTCCTCTCCATCGTTTCCGGGTAGAATGCTCGTTCGCATGCGGCCATGAGGGCTGCACGGGCGACTCACGGGGCCGCCCTCCATCCCTTTAGTGTGGAAGATCCTGCCGATATGTTTGCGCCTTTGTTAAAGAAACTTTTTGGAAGCAAGAACGAGCGTGAAGTCAAACGCATGCTCAAGACGGTGCAACTCGTCAATGCCTTCGAAGAGCAAATGGTGGCCCTTTCGGACGATCAATTGCGTGCCAAGACCAGCGAGTTCAAGGCCCGCATCGCCAAAGGGGAAACCCTCGACAAACTGCTGCCAGAAGCCTTTGCGGTTGCCCGCGAAGCCGGCAAGCGTGTCATGGGCATGCGCCACTTCGATGTCCAGCTGATCGGCGGCATGACCTTGCATGAAGGCATGATCGCGGAAATGCGTACCGGTGAGGGCAAGACCCTGGTGGCAACACTGGGTGTTTACCTCAACGCGCTGTCCGGCAACGGCGTGCACGTTGTGACGGTGAACGACTACCTGGCCCGCCGTGACGCCAACTGGATGCGCCCGCTGTATGAATTCCTCGGCATGACGGTCGGCGTTGTCACGCCGTTCCAGCCACCGGAAGAGAAGCGCGCTGCCTACGCCGCCGACATCACCTACGGCACCAACAACGAATTCGGTTTCGATTACCTGCGCGACAACATGGCGTTCAGCATGGAAGAAAAATTCCAGCGCGAACTCAATTTTGCCGTGATCGACGAAGTCGACTCCATCCTCATCGACGAAGCCCGTACGCCGCTGATCATCTCCGGTCAGGCCGAGGACAGCTCCAAGCTGTACATCGAGGTCAACAAGCTGATCCCGCAGTTGAAGCTGCACGTCGAGGAAGTCGAAGGCGAAGTGACCCAGGCCGGTCACTACACCATCGACGAGAAGACCCGTCAGGTCGAACTCAACGAAGCCGGTCACCAGTACGTCGAGGAAACGCTGACGCGTATCGGCCTGCTGGCTGAAGGCGAGAGCCTGTATTCGGCGCATAACCTGAGCCTGTTGACTCACGTTTACGCCGGCCTGCGCGCGCACAAGCTGTTCCATCGCAACGTCGAATACATCGTGCAGGACGGTCAGGTGGTACTGGTCGACGAGCACACCGGTCGTACCATGCCGGGTCGCCGTTTGTCCGAAGGTCTGCACCAGGCCATCGAAGCCAAGGAAAACCTGAACATCCAGGCCGAAAGCCAGACGCTGGCGTCGACCACCTTCCAGAACTACTTCCGTCTGTACAACAAGCTGTCCGGCATGACCGGTACGGCCGACACCGAAGCGTTCGAGTTCCACCAGATCTATGGCCTGCAGGTCATGGTGATTCCACCGAACAAGCCGCTGGCCCGTAAAGACTACAACGACCTGGTGTTCCTGACTGCCGACGAGAAATACGCGGCAATCGTGGCCGACATCAAGGAAAGCATGGCCGCCGGTCGTCCGGTGCTGGTGGGTACCGCCACCATCGAAACCTCCGAGCACATGTCCAGCCTGCTCGTGAAGGAAGGCATCGAACACAAGGTTCTGAACGCCAAGTTCCACGAAAAGGAAGCCGAGATCATTGCCCAGGCCGGTCGCCCGGGCGCATTGACCATCGCCACCAACATGGCCGGTCGTGGTACCGACATCCTGTTGGGCGGTAACTGGGAAGTGGAAGTGGCTTCCCTGGAAAACCCGACCCCTGAGCAGATCGCCCAGATCAAGGCCGACTGGCAGAAGCGTCACCAGCAAGTGCTCGAATCGGGCGGCTTGCAGGTGATTGCGTCCGAGCGTCACGAATCGCGCCGTATCGACAACCAGCTGCGTGGTCGTGCCGGTCGTCAGGGCGACGCCGGTTCCAGCCGCTTCTACCTGTCGCTGGAAGACAGCCTGATGCGCATCTTCGCCTCTGACCGGGTGAAGAACTTCATGAAGGCCCTGGGCATGCAGCCTGGCGAAGCGATCGAGCACCGCATGGTGACCAACGCCATCGAAAAGGCCCAGCGCAAGGTCGAAGGCCGCAACTTCGACATTCGCAAGCAACTGCTCGAGTTCGACGACGTCAACAACGAACAGCGTAAAGTGATCTATCACATGCGTAACACGTTGCTGGCCGCCGACAACATCGGCGAGACCATCGCTGACTTCCGTCAGGACGTGCTCAGCGCTACCGTCAGCGCTCACATTCCTCCGCAATCGTTGCCTGAACAGTGGGACGTCGCCGGTCTGGAAGCTGCGCTGCAGAGCGATTTCGGTGTGACGCTGCCAATCCAGCAATGGCTCGACGAAGACGATCACCTGTACGAAGAAACCCTGCGCGAGAAGCTCATGAACGAGCTCATCGCGGCGTACAACGAGAAAGAAGACCAGGCGGGCGCCGAAGCGCTGCGCAGCTTCGAGAAGCAAATCGTTCTGCGCGTTCTGGACGACCTGTGGAAAGACCACCTGTCGACCATGGACCACCTGCGTCACGGTATCCACTTGCGTGGTTATGCCCAGAAGAACCCGAAGCAGGAATACAAGCGCGAGTCCTTCACCCTGTTCTCCGAGTTGCTGGATTCGATCAAGCGCGATTCGATCCGTGTGTTGTCCCACGTTCAGGTTCGCCGCGAAGACCCGATCGAGGAGGAGCAGCGCCTGCGCCAGGAAGCCGAGGCATTGGCCGCTCGCATGCAGTTCCTGCATGAAGAGGCTCCAGGCCTGGAGCAACCGGAAGTGTTGGGCGAAGAGATTGACGTTGCGCTCGCTGCTGCACCGGTTCGCAACGAGCAGAAGCTGGGTCGCAACGAGCTGTGCTACTGCGGTTCGGGCAAAAAGTTCAAGCATTGCCACGGGCAGATTCAGTAAAACCCGTATCAAACGCTGAAATACCCGCGCCGCGACCGGCTTCTGCCGTCGCGGCGTTTTACCATTCGAACCACCGTTTCCCTTGAGCGGTGCTGACATTATTTATAAAGGAGCGCATTCATGGCTGTTGGTCTTGGTCCTTTGCCAACGTTGCACCCGGTTGCCGGTTTTGAACTCGGTATCGCCTCGGCCGGCATCAAGCGCCCGGGGCGCAAGGATGTTGTGGTCATGCGCTGTGTTGAAGGCTCCACGGTTGCCGGCGTGTTCACCTTGAACGCCTTTTGCGCCGCACCGGTGATCCTGGCCAAGCAACGCGTACAAGGCCCTGTGCGTTACCTGCTGACCAACACTGGCAATGCCAACGCCGGCACGGGCGAGCCTGGCCTGGCCGCCGCCGAGCGTACCTGCGCCAAACTGGCTGAACTGACCGGTGTCGATGCCAGCCAGGTGCTGCCGTACTCCACCGGTGTGATCGGTGAGCCGCTGCCTGTGGAGAAGATCGAAGGTGCGCTGCAAGCTGCCCTCGATGATCTGTCGATCCACAACTGGGAAGCTGCCGCCACCGGCATCATGACCACCGACACCCTGCCAAAAGGTGCCAGCCGTCAGTTCCAGCACGACGGTGTGACCGTCACCGTTACCGGCATCAGCAAAGGCGCCGGCATGATTCGTCCGAACATGGCGACGATGCTCGGCTACATCGCCACTGACGCCAAGGTTTCCCGCGACGTGTTGCAAAACCTGATGCTCGATGGCGCCAACAAGTCGTTCAACCGCATCACCATCGACGGTGATACGTCGACCAACGATTGCTGCATGCTGATCGCCACGGGGCAGGCCGCGCTGCCGGAAATCACCCGCGCCGAAGGCGAGTTGTTCGCCAAGTTGAAACAAGCGGTGTTCGAAGTGTGCATGGACGTGGCCCAGGCCATCGTCCGCGATGGCGAAGGCGCGACCAAGTTCGTCACCGTTGAAGTCAACGGCGGCGGCAATCACCAGGAGTGCCTGGACGTCGGCTACACCGTGGCTCACTCGCCGCTGATCAAGACCGCACTGTTTGCTTCCGACCCGAACTGGGGCCGTATCCTGGCCGCTGTTGGCCGTGCCGGCGTTCCGGACCTGGACGTGAGCAAGATCGACGTATTTCTCGGTGAAGTGTGCATTGCCAGCCGTGGTGCGCGCGCGGCAACCTACACCGAAGCCCAGGGCGCGGCGGTGATGCAGCAGGAAGAAATCACCATCCGTATCGAGCTGGGGCGTGGCGATTGCAGCGAAACCATCTGGACCACCGACCTGTCCCACGAATACGTGAAGATCAACGCCGAGTACCGTACTTGATACACGGTTGAAGACCGAGTCGTCCCATTCGCGAGCAAGCCCGCTCCCACAGGTTTTGTGAGTGCCACAAATCTACTGTGGGAGCGGGCTTGCTCGCGAAGGCTGACGACCAGACGCTGGATATTCTTGCTTGTTACCCTGACGAGAAGGCACCCCGAACATGAGCCTGCACCTGATCATCGGCGACAAACTGCTTTCTTCCTGGTCCCTGCGCGGCGCCCTGGCTCTGGATCTGACCGGCGCGGCCTACACCGAAGAACTGATCAAGCTGAACCAGCCGGACACCCGCGAGCGTCTGCTCAAGCATTCGCCGACTGGCAAGGTCCCGCTGCTGAAAACCGGACACGGCACCATTGCCGACTCCCTGGCGATTGCCGAATACCTGGCAGAACAGTTCCCGGGACTCTGGCCGAAAGACATTGCCGCCCGCGCCCAGGCGCGCTCGGCGTGTGCGCAAATGCATAGCGGATTCTTCGCCATGCGCGGCAACATGCCGTTTGACCTGAGCCATGACGCCCCTTTGTCGCCGGTTCCGGCTGACGTTCAGGCCGACATCGAACGCATGTCGGCACTGTGGGCCGAGTGCCGCGCTGCCGCGACTGAAGCCGGGCCGTACCTGTTTGGTCGTATCAGTCTGGCTGACGTGTTCTTTGCACCGATTGCCGTGCGCCTGCGCACCTATCAGGTGAAACTGTCTGCCATCGACGAAGCCTATGTCGAGACCCTCTACCAATGGCCGGCGTTCAAGGCGTGGCAGAAGGCCGGACTGGAGGAGTTGCAAAGGTGAAACGAGTTCATGTCGCCGCTGCCGTCATCCGCGATGGCAGTGGCCAGATCCTGATCGCCCGACGTGCCGACTCACAGCACCAGGGCGGCCTGTGGGAGTTTCCCGGGGGCAAGGTCGAGGCCGACGAGTCGGTCGAAACCGCACTGGCCCGCGAACTCCATGAAGAACTGGGCATCGTGGTCGGCGCGGCGCGCCCGCTGATCAGGATTCGGCACGATTACCCGGACAAGCAGGTGTTGCTGGATGTCTGGGAGGTTTCGGCGTTTACCGGTGAGCCCCACGGTGCCGAGGGACAGCCGCTGGCCTGGGTTGCACCGCGTGATTTGTCGAATTACCAGTTCCCGGCGGCCAATCAGCCGATCGTCGCGGCTGCAAAATTACCGGCTCAGTACTTGATCACCCCGGAGGACCTGGAAACTCCAGCGTTGCTGCGTGGTATTCAGAAGGCCATTGCAGGCGGCATCAAGCTTATCCAATTGCGTGCACCAAACGGTTACGACCCGAAATATCGTGACCTGGCTGTCGATGCGGTGGGTTTGTGTGCCGGCAAGGCGCAATTGATGATCAAGGGGCCGTTCGAATGGCTGGGCGACTTCCCGGCCGCGGGTTGGCACATTACCTCGGCGCAGCTGCGCAAATACGCAGCGGCGGGGCGACCGCTACCGGCATCGCGCTGGCTGGCGGCGTCGTGCCATAACGCTGAAGAGCTGGCGTTGGCCGAACAGATGGGGGTGGACTTCGTGACCCTGTCTCCGGTTCAACCGACCCTGACTCACCCTGGCGCCGAGCCGTTGGGTTGGGAGCAGGCGTCGAGCTTGATCGAGGGGTTCAGCAAACCGGTATTCCTGCTTGGTGGTGTTGGCCCGTCGGAGGTCGAGAAAGCCTGGGCTGCGGGTGCGCAGGGGGTGGCAGGTATTCGGGCGTTTTGGCCTGAGGCCTGATTCTAGCGGCCCCTTCGCGGGAAGGCCCGCTCCCACAGGTTTTGTGAGCGCCACAGACCTACTGTGGGAGCGGGCTTGCTCGCGAAGGGGGCCTGGCAGGCGCCGACTAAACCTCAGGTTTCGCCGCAGGCTGCCAAAGAATCTCCGCCACTCCCTGTCGCTTGGCAATCAACCGCGCGGCAACAAACAACAAATCCGACAACCGATTGATGTACGCCAGGCCAACCCCGGCCAATGGCTCAATCGCATTGAGTTGCTGACACCGCCGCTCTGCGCTGCGCGCCAGGCTGCGGCAGACATGAGCCTGGGCAATCAGCGTCGAGCCGCCGGGCAGGATGAAATTTTCCAGCGGCCCCAACTCTTCATTCCACACATCGATCGCGGCTTCCAGGCGTTCGATTTCCGCTGCATTCAACGCCTGATACACCGGCATCGCCAGTTCGCCACCGAGGTCGAACAAACGGTGCTGGCAAGGCGCCAAAACATCGATCACTTCCTGCAAACCTGAAAAGTCATGCGTTTGCGCCGCCAACCCGGCCAGCAACACGCCCACCTGACTGTTCAGCGTATCGACTTCGCCAATGGCCTCGATCCGCGGGTGATCCTTGGGCACGCGACGGCCATCGCCCAGCCCGGTCTCGCCTTTGTCGCCAGTGCGGGTGTAAATCTTCGATAAACGAAAGCCCATGGTTACCTCGATAGCAGATTGAGTTCTTGCGAGACAGGCGGTGTGCTCGCCAGGGGCAGGCGCAAGGTGAAGCAAGTGCCTTGGCCCAGGGTCGATTGCACTTCCATCTGCCCTTTGTGGTTATTGGTGATGATGAAGTACGACACCGACAGCCCAAGTCCGGTGCCCTGGCCGATTTCCTTGGTGGTGAAGAAGGGTTCGAAGGTCCGTTTGCGCACGTTCTCGCTCATGCCGATGCCGTTGTCCTCGACCTGGATTTCCGCCCACGGCGGATTCAGCCTGGTGCGCAGGATGATCCGTCCCGGCTCGCTGTCGTCTTCGCGCTGGTGAATGGCTTGCGCGGCGTTTTTCAACAGGTTGAGCAGCACTTGCTCCAGTTCGTTGGCGGTGCCGGGAACCGGTCCCAGCGCCGGATCGAACTGACGAATGATGGCCTGGCCCTTGAAGTCGAAGCCTATTGCCAGGTCGAAATCGTTACCGGCGATCTCCACCGCCTGGTCGATCAGTGCGGGCAGATCGCAGGGGGCCATCTGGCGGGTGCTGCGACGGCTGAAGCTGAGCATGTGGGTCACGATTTTGGCGGCCCGGGCACCGGCCTGCTGGATGCCGTCGAGCAACTGTGGCACTTCACGGATTTGCAGATACTGATTGACCGTCGCCAGTTCGATTCCGGCCTGTTCGGCCACTTCAAGGTTCTTCGGCAGATCAGGGGACAGGCGTCGACGAATGTTCTGCACGTTGTGCAGGATCGCACCCAGCGGGTTGTTGATCTCGTGGGCCATGCCGGCGGCAAGCCCCCCGACCGAAAGCATTTTCTCCGATTGCACCATCATCTCTTCCAGGGACAGGCGCTGGGTGATGTCGTCGATCCGGATCACCACGCCGCGCCCGGCACCGCCCATCAATGGGTAGAAAGTCAGGGCGTAGTGGCGGGGTTCGTCGTCCTTGAGCCAGGTGACACGTTCGATTTTGGCCACCGTATGCTGCTCGACCGTCTGCTTGAGTTGCGGCAGAAACGGCTTCAGTGGTTCGAAGGCAAGGAAGATGGGTTGGTTCAGGGCTTCATCGAGGCGTGTGCCGGACAGGGCGCTGGCTTCCTGGTTCCATTGCGTCACGTAGAGCTGTTCGTCGAGGGCGATCAGCGCCGACGGCATGGAGTCGATGATGCTGTTGAGGTAGTTCTGGAAGCCGGTGAGCTTTTTCTCGATCTTGCTGCGCACCTGGACTTCGAGCTCCAGTTTGCGGTTGGTATGGCGAGTTTCTTCGGCCAGACCCTGGGCCTGGTCGTAGGCCGCCTGGGAGTCGTCCCGAGCCCGCTTGAGTTGCTGCTCCCTGGCCTCGATTCGCGAGAGCATGGTGTTGAACGCCTCGGCGAGGCTGCCGATTTCATCGTGGTTTCCTCGTGAAGCGCGCAGTGCGTAGTTTTCTTCACGGGTTACCTGGCGGGACAACTCTTCGAGCTGGTGGATCGGCCGGGTAATCAGGCGCTTGATCTGGCGGGCAATGATCAGCCACAGCAACACGCTGAAGATCAGAATGCCCAGGCTGGCCGTCAGGGTCCCGGTGTAGAACGCCATTGGCAGTTCGCTCGTGGCCACCAGCAGCAAGTGCCCTGGTGCAGTGCCGGGGCGGGGCAGGGTGATGACTTGATTGGTGCGAAACTCGGTGGCCTGCCAGTCTTCGACATGGCGGAAACGCTTCGGCAGTTCCAGGTTGTCGCCATGCTGCAATTGCGCCAGTTGCTCGCCCTTGCCGTCATACAGGGCTGCCGCACGCAGCGGCGAATAGCTGTTGAGTTCCTGTAGCAGGCGCTCGGCGCTTTGTGGTGACGCCAGGGCTTCGGAGGCCAGGCTCGGGTTGGATACCAGTCGGCCGATGGTCTGCAGGGCTTGGGGTGCCATGCTTTCCTGGGAGATGTAGTACGCGGCGCTGATAAAGGTCAGGTTGGCAACCAGCAGGACGGTGACCATCAGTACCAGCAGGGCGGCCAGCAGTTTCTGGCCGACGGGCAGGTTTTCAAGGCGCTGGCGCAATGGCATCGGATTCATCGCAAAAAAGGAACAAGTGGCCAGCGTAGCCGCTGCTCAGTCGCTGGGCAATCCAAGGCTGTGCAGGCGAGCAATCAACCTTGACTCAAGCTGATTGAGGTGAGGCAGGTTCAGTTGATGACGCCCGGCAACTTTACAGGCGTAACCCAGCAGGTAGCTGATTTCTGTGCGGCGCTGGCTGGTGACGTCCTGATGCATCGAGGAGTAGTTGGCAGCAGTGGCGTGGATCACCCGTTCGACTTCCTGCTGCAGGTTTTCGGCCGCTGCCGGCTGACCACAACGCTCAAGCAACTCCACCAGTTCGCCGCACAGGGTGGCGACTTCGCAGTGATGTTGCTGTAAACCACCGTTGCGGCAGTCGTGCAGCACCGTCAGCGGATTGATCGCACAGTTAAGCGCAAGTTTGCGCCACAGCCTGGTCAGGATTTCGGTGCTCCACTCGTGGGGGATGCCGGCAGTGCTCAGGTCATCGAGCCAGATCGGCGCGACGGGATGGCTCGCATCCCCCAGCCAGGTGAAGCCATGCCCGGCAAACACCACGCGCCAATCGCCATCGCGGAAGGCCCCTTCGGTGCTCGACGCATAGATGCAGCGTGCCTGAGGAACCTGTGCGGCCACCGCTTCCTGACTGCCCAGGCCATTTTGCAGCAGAATCAGTTCGGCGTCTGGGGCCAGGCGTGGCGCCAGTCGGGCCACCGCACCTTCGGTATCGTAGGCTTTGCATGCCACCAGCAGGCGGTTGATCGGTTGGCTGCTGTCGGCTGTCTCGGCGGGCACGGCATAGTGTTGCGCCTCGCCGTGTTCCACCAGTGTCAATCCACCGGCTGCCTCATAGGCCTGCAGTCTCGCGGTGTCCCGCAGGATCAACCTGACCGGCACTCCAGCCCGTGCCAGACGTGTTGCCCATAAAGTGCCAAGGCTGCCGGCGCCCAGAACATGCCAGGTGGTAGACATCAGCTTTTTGCTCTGTTTAAGGCGTGCATCGGCAGCTCACAGTGAATGATGGGAAAGACCCGTTATAATCAGCGCGGATTTTAACCGCAAGCCAGGCGTGCTCCATCAGCACGCCTTTAAATTTGGAGAGATTACATGCCGTCGTTCGACGTGGTATCCGAACTGGACAAACACGAAGTCACCAACGCGGTCGAGAACGCCGTCAAGGAACTCGATCGTCGTTATGACCTGAAAGGCAAAGGCAGCTTCGAGTTCAAGGAAAAAGACCTGACCGTCAACCTGACCGCCGAGGCGGATTTCCAGCTCGAAGCAATGATTGAGATCCTCAAGCTGGCGCTGGTCAAGCGCAAAATCGACGTGCAGTGCCTTGAAGTCAAGGACGCGTTCGCTTCGGGCAAGCTGATGAAGCAGGAAGCGGTCCTCAAGGAAGGCATCGACAAGGAACTGGCGAAGAAGATCGTCGCTCATGTTAAGGACGCCAAGCTCAAGGTCCAGGCTGCCATTCAGGGCGAGCAGGTACGTATTACCGGTAAAAAGCGCGATGACCTGCAAGAAGCCATTGCAGTGCTGCGGGCCAAGGAATTCGGTATGCCGCTGCAGTTCAACAACTTCCGCGACTGATCTTGTACGCGGGAACCTCTTGGCGTTTGCGACGTCGCAGGCCCAGGCAACGGCAGAAACGATTGAGCTCGTCGCGGTTCAATCTTTCTGCCGCTTTTTTTATGCATGCCGGATAGCCGGAAAAGGAGCAAGCAGATGGACTTAAATGCTGAGGTAGACAACCTGGTCAAGGTCTCCCAGACCTGGATCCCGATGATCATGGAGTACGGCAGTCGTGTACTGCTGGCGGTCATCACCCTGGCCATCGGCTGGTGGCTGATCAACAAAGTCACGAAAAAGCTCGGCGGCCTGATCGCATTGCGTAATGCCGACCTGGCGCTGCAAGGCTTTATCAGCAGCCTGGCGAACATCATCCTCAAGATCCTGCTGATCGTCAGCGTGGCCTCGATGATCGGTGTGGAAACCACTTCGTTTGTAGCGGCGATTGGTGCGGCGGGCCTGGCCATTGGCCTGGCCTTGCAGGGCAGCCTGGCGAACTTCGCGGGCGGCGTGCTGATTTTGCTGTTCCGTCCGTTTCGTATTGGTGACTGGATCGAGGCTCAAGGTGTCGCCGGTACTGTCGACAGCATCCAGATTTTCCATACCGTACTGCGTACCGGTGACAACAAAACCATCATCGTGCCCAACGGTAATCTGTCGAACGGCATTATCACCAATACCAATCGTCAGCCGACCCGCAAAGTGGTGTTTGATGTAGGCGTCGATTACGAAGCGGACTTGCAGAAAGCCAGAGAAGTGTTGCTGGAGTTGGCCAAGGATCCGCGTGTTTTGACTGACCCGGCACCTCAGGCAGTCATTTCGACATTGGGTGACAGTTCGATCACTGTTTCCCTGCGTGTCTGGGTGAAGACGGCGGATTATTGGGATGTGATGTTCATGTTCAACGAACTATCCCGTGATCGTCTGAGAGAGGCCGGCATCGATATTCCATTTCCACAGCGGGTTATTCGCGTGGTTCAGGAATCTGCTGCGCAGTGATTGGTTTTCTGGTCAATGCCTGACTATTCGGTCAGGCATGTTCTGCATGGATCTGATGTTTTAAACACACTGTTGTCACACCAACGAAAAAGGCCCATCCGAAGATGGGCCTTTTTTTGATTACCGCAAACTAACTTTCTGTGATTACAGAATGTTGAGCGGGTAGTCGGTGATCAGGCGGAACTCAGAGATATCGCCTTCGCCTTCGTCAGCATTGGCGGTGTGCCATGCTTGACGGATGCGGAACGACAGATCCTTGGCTGGGCCGGATTGAATGACGTACTTGGCTTCCACGTTGGTTTCGTGGTGTTTGCCGTCTGCACCGTACAGACCGGTGTAGGTGCTGTTCGATGGAGTGTTGGTACCGTCGATGTTCCAACCATTCACGTAACGGACCATGAAGCTCAGGCCAGGTACGCCGTACTCGGCCATTTTCAGGTCGTAACGGGCTTGTACCGACTTCTCGCCAGGGGCGTTGAAGTCAGAGTACTGAATGGAGTTGGCGAGGAAAATCGAGTCGCCACCACGGTTGTTGTCACCCACACCGATGTAGTCGAACGGGGTATCGCCGTTGACCTTCTGGAAGGCCAGGGTCAGGGTGTGTGCTTTCAGGAACGAGTAAGCAGCGGCCAGGGAGTAGGCGGTGTTGCTGATGTCGCCTGCTTTAGCGTTACCGGTATCCTTGGTGTTGTAGATGTTACCGTCGAAGTTGATCGAGTTGTCGCCGCCCAGTGCGAGGGTGTAGTTCGCGTTGGCGTAGTACTGGTTCCAGACGTCTTCGAGCTTGGCACCGTAAAGCGATACGCTCAGGTCCGGGGTAATGCCGTACTTGCCACCGAAGTAGTCGATGGAGTTGGCTGTCACGCCAGCGTAGGTAGCGAACAGTTCGCCGTCACGAGCGTTGCGGTCCTGGCTGGTTGCCGAGTAGAAGTGACCGGCTTCGAGGTCAAGGTCTTTGACTTCGCTGCTCTGCAGTTGGATACCGCTGGCAGTTTGGTGAAGGATACGGGAACCACCTACAGCGAACACTGGAGAGGTGCTTGGCTGCATGTCGCCGATTTTCAGCTCGGTCTTGGAGATGCGGAACTTGGCGGCAGCGCCGGCTTTGCCCTGGCTGTTGTTGACTTCGCCATCAGAGTCCACGGACATGTTGCCGGAACCTGCATATTTGTCGGAACCGTCCAGTTTGATGGCCAGTTGGCCCCAAGCTTCAACGCCAACACCGATCAGGCCTTGGGTGTAGCCCGAGCTGTACATGCCCTGGATGCCCTGGGTCCAGTCTTTGTCATCGACTGCGCCGTTTTTCTTGTTACGGTTGTAGTAGTAGTTGCGAACCAGCAAGTCGAGTTTGCTGTCTTCAACGAAACCTTTGGCTTCGGCCTGGTCGCTTACGAAAGGTGCGGCTACTGCCAACTGAGTACTGGCTGCTGCTGCAACTGCCAGTGCGATCATGCTCCACTTCATCACGCGCATCGTGATTTGCTCCTTTGGTTTTAGAAGAGTACTGCCGTCCCACCTGTTTTATTATCTGGGCGGCTCTTTCTTTTTGTGTCGGCGCAAACTTATATCACGCCGACAATGTTGGCGATACTTGCGTATCTAACCTTTCGCCTTCTTTACGACCCTGTCGCAAACAGCGAGATAGATGTCGCAAATTTCCAGCTCCAACGCAACCGGGCTGACAACTTTAATGCTGTTTTCTGAGCCTTGGCGCCAGTAAAAAGAGTCCTGGTGAAACGTTTGAATCTCCATCGGGCTACCTTGCCGCTGTCTTTTTTACCTGAAGACCTCCGCTTCCAGCGGGTGTCACATCAGGTGATGTTGGGTATGAATGCAATAAGCATGCGCAAAATCCAGCTCTGTTGCATTTTTTTTCAAATTGACGGTCTGACGCTGTAAAAACCTCATAAAACCGGGGGTTCAAGCACGCTTGGTATGGGCTTGACGCCTTGCCTGGCATCATGTTGCACCCTTCTGGTCGACTGACTGACAACCAAAAATGTTACCGGTTCACCCCGCCAGTGAGTAAATGGCGGATGTCGAAGCGTTCAGCGTAGACCCACTGTGCGGTTTTGGTGCAAAAAATTTTTCGCCCCGTGCCGGGTTCATCCCGGTTGACCGCTTGTCTTGTGCGAACACTTCGTTGTGAATCAGTCATTTCGGCGTTTTTTGCCGGTTGATCGGTGCTGTCATGGTGCGCGGCAGCGAAAAATGTCTCATTCAGGAGCGGGCTGACAGCTTTCGCTTGCGCCAGGGACCTCTGTGCAAGGTTCGCCGTGAAGCGTGCGCCGTTCGCAGGTATGCTGCCGTCCGGTCGCTTGGTGAGCTGTCCCTCCGGATGGGCGCTAAGCTGAAAAATGATGACCCGGCGGGAGTGCACGCGGTGTTTGCTTTAGATCCACGACTTCAACAAGACACGTTACCGATCGGGGACTTTCCGCTCTGCCGGTTGCTGTTGTCCAACGATTCGAACTATCCCTGGTTCATCCTGGTACCTCGCCGTGAGGCTATCAGTGAGATATTTCAGTTGGATGATGCAGATCAGCAACAGCTTTGGAAGGAGACGACGGAGCTTTCGCAAGTGCTCAAGGACTCGTTCGACGCGGACAAATTGAATGTTGCGGCGCTGGGCAATGTCGTCAGCCAGTTGCATATGCACGTGATTGTGCGCAAGCGCGAAGATGCCGCCTGGCCAGCACCGGTTTGGGGGAAACATCCGGCAAAGCCCTATGATTCGGAGCAGGTCGCCGCCATTCGCGAACGTTTGCGCCTGATATTGACCGATGATTTTACGTTTCTGGAGGGCTGAATCATGAGCCTGGAAGAACGCGTTACCGATCTGGAAAGCCGCCTGGCCTTTCAGGATGACACCGTCCAGGCATTGAATGATGTCCTGGTCGAGCAGCAACGGGTGGTCGAGCGTCTGCAACTGCAGATGGCTGCGCTGCTCAAGCGCCAGGAGGAAATGGTCGGCCAGTTCGAGTCGTTCGAAGAGGAAGCGCCGCCGCCGCACTATTGAGCGACGCACAGGCATGAAAAAACCGCGGACAGCTCGGCTGTGCGCGGTTTTTTTCAGCTTTGAATCAGCGACGTGGCAGTGCGGCGATCACGTCTTCGGCTTGCAGGCCCTTGTCACGATTCATGACAGAGAACTCCACGCGCTGGCCTTCTACCAGAACGCGGTGACCTTCACCGCGAATGGCCCGGAAGTGGACGAAGATATCGTCGCCGGAGTCGCGGGAAATGAAGCCGAAGCCTTTGGATGTGTTGAACCATTTTACGGTGCCGGTATCGCGGTTGCTCATGTCGTAGCTTGGCGAGGCGGTGGCTGGTGACGATTTGTAGAAGCTGATACCCAGATGCAGGGCAATAGCGATCAGGGCTGCGACCAGGCTGAACAGAACGGCGGGTTGACCGGCGATGACAGGCATCGGTGCGATCAGTGTCAGGGTTTGCAGGACTACCGCCAGGACCAGCAGGGCGCTGACCAGGTTTTGCAGTTGGTGGCGCGGACCTTTGTTCCAGTAAGGGATGACAGGTGCAAGTGTGAGATTGAGCAGGCCGAAAAAGGCCAGGTACAGCGCATCAGGTTGTTGCAGGTAAGGTAAGGCTTCGGATTGCAGGCTAGGGACAAAGGACAGCAGCAAGGCCGCAGCGCCTATCAGCAGATGGACGATTTTCAACATTTTGATTAACTCACGTTAAGACAGTTCACAAGGAAGAGCTGATGGCGCACGGTTCGCTTCAAAACAATAAAGAGGCGTTGGACACGTGCCCGATATCAGCCTATGCGCCATACCGGGAAAAATAGGTGCTGGCGACACGCCGTCTATTTAACAGCAAAGCGGCAGGCTACTCAAATCAGGGCGTCCGGCGGCTCTTTTGGAGCGAATGGCCGCAGGTTGCCCGAAGTTTCGCGGCTGCGGTAAGGCGGCAGGCTTGCCGGGGTGGTTCGGCACCCATTACTCGACAAGGTCAGTGACGAACTTGCGGTTGAGGTGTTGATCCAGTGCATGCAGGTGCATGAAAAAAAACGGCCTGGATGCTTCGCACTCTACTTTCCTACACCATTCGATACTGTGCATCTGAAGGGGGCGTCACTTTGCTGTGTGGGAAATTGTCCGGAGTAGGACGTTCTCCACGGTCTGCCAAAAGTTGTTGGCTTATCCTACGTCGGCGGCCATAAAGTCGTCTGGATATACCTTTGCACCTGCGTTTTTATAAGTCGGCAGACAGTTGCTCTTAATCAAACCAGGATGGCAAAGGAGTGTCAGCGTTATGGTTTATGAAAGGCATGAAGAGGGGCGATACGGTTCGCGCAGGGATGTAAGGGTTGACCCGTTCGTTCGCGAGTTCGATATGGGGCTGGCCCAGCCTTTGTCCCGCTCCGTACGATTGAATGGCTTCGCCACCTGTTTGCGGCTTGAGCAGGTTTATTGGGATATTTTGGCGGAGATGGCCCGGGTCAACGGTTGCTCGGTCAGTAGCCTGTTATCTCATCTGGATCGCGAGGTTCACTTGCGCCACGGCGGAGTCAGGAATTTCAGCGGATTGGTGCGGGTTGTTTGTGTCGTGCACAGTCTCAAGGAAGGCGGGTGCATCGGCACGGCCTAGTCTGGACGGCGAAAGCAGCAGAGTGTCGGCCTGTGCAGTCTTACGGCTGCACAGGCCGCATTTAATGGATATAATCCCGCTCTTTGCCGCAAAACCCTGCGTGTGCGGTAGCAATCTGATCGCCGAGACAACCTCCATGCCGATGTACGATTATCAATGTGCTTCCTGTGGTCATCAGTTGGAAGCCATTCAAAAGATCAGCGATGCACCGCTGGTCGACTGCCCTGCCTGTCAGGCGCCAGAGCTTAAAAAAATGCTGTCCATGCCGGGCTTTCGCCTTAGCGGCACGGGTTGGTACGAAACCGATTTCAAGACCGGTTCCAAGAAGAACCTGGCCGGCGGCGACAAAGCTGACTAAGGTCCTGAGCCTGAGTTGAACAACACGCGTGCTCTTGCATCACCCGACGACTTTTTAAAGGCGGGGCTGCTGTAGGATCTCCAACCGAATTTCGAATTACGAGAAGTGAAACCACGACCATGATGCGCAGCCATTATTGCGGCCAACTGAACGAAAGCCTGGACGGCCAGGAAATTACCCTTTGCGGATGGGTCCATCGTCGCCGTGACCACGGTGGGGTGATTTTCCTCGATATCCGTGATCGTGATGGTCTGGCCCAGGTCGTGTTCGATCCGGACCGCGCTGAAACCTTCGCCGCAGCCGACCGCGTGCGCAGCGAATACGTCGTGAAGATCACCGGCAAGGTTCGCCTGCGTCCGGCCGGTGCGACCAACGCCAACATGGCGTCGGGCATGATCGAAGTCCTCGGCTATGAGCTGGAAGTGCTGAACGAATCGGAAACCCCGCCGTTCCCATTGAACGAGTTCTCCGACGTCGGCGAAGAAACCCGCCTGCGCTATCGTTTCCTCGACCTGCGTCGTCCGGAAATGGCCGAGAAGCTGCGTCTGCGTTCGCGCATGACCACCAGCATCCGCCGCTTCCTCGACGAGAACGGCTTCCTCGACGTAGAAACGCCGATCCTGACCCGCGCCACCCCTGAAGGCGCGCGCGACTACCTGGTGCCGAGCCGTACTCACGCCGGTTCGTTCTTCGCCTTGCCGCAATCGCCGCAGCTGTTCAAGCAACTGCTGATGGTGGCCGGCTTCGACCGTTACTACCAGATCGCCAAGTGCTTCCGTGACGAAGACCTGCGTGCCGACCGCCAGCCGGAATTCACCCAGATCGACATCGAGACCAGCTTCCTCGATGAAAAAGACATCATGGGCCTGACCGAAGCCATGATCCGCAACCTGTTCAAGGAAGTGCTGGATCTGGAATTCGGCGATTTCCCGCACATGACCTTCGAAGAAGCCATGCGCCGCTACGGTTCCGACAAGCCAGACCTGCGTAACCCGCTGGAACTGGTTGACGTTGCCGACCAGCTCAAGGAAGTCGACTTCAAGGTGTTCAGCGGCCCGGCCAATGACCCGAAATGCCGCATCGCTGCCTTGCGCGTTCCAGGCGGGGCAAGCATGCCGCGCAAGCAGATCGACGATTACACCAAGTTTGTCGGTATCTACGGTGCCAAGGGCCTGGCGTACATCAAGGTCAACGAGCGCGCCAATGGCGTCGAAGGCCTGCAGTCGCCAATCGTGAAGAACATTCCTGAAGCCAACCTGAACGTGATCCTCGATCGCGTCGGTGCGGTCGACGGCGATATCGTGTTCTTCGGCGCCGACAAGGCGAAGATCGTCAGCGAAGCCCTGGGCGCACTGCGGATCAAGCTTGGCCACGACCTGGACCTGCTGACCTGCAAGTGGGCACCAATGTGGGTCGTCGACTTCCCGATGTTCGAAGAGAACGACGACGGCAGCTTCACCGCCTTGCACCACCCGTTCACCGCACCGAAGTGCACCCCGCAAGAGCTGGAAGCCAATCCGGCTGGCGCACTGTCCCGTGCCTACGACATGGTGTTGAACGGCACCGAACTGGGTGGCGGATCGATCCGTATCCACCGCAAGGAGATGCAGCAGTCGGTGTTCCGCCTGCTGGGCATCAACGAAGCGGAACAGGAAGAGAAATTCGGCTTCCTGCTCGACGCCCTGAAATACGGCGCACCGCCGCACGGTGGCCTGGCCTTCGGTCTGGACCGTCTGGTGATGCTGATGACCGGCGCCCAGTCGATCCGTGAAGTGATCGCCTTCCCGAAAACCCAGAGCGCGGCAGATGTCATGACTCAGGCGCCGGGCCAGGTGGACGCCAAGGCATTGCGCGAACTGCACATTCGTCTGCGCGAAACGCCCAAGGCTGAGTAAGCTTGACCTGAAGGGCGCATCTCGGGATGCGCCCTTTCCTTTTAGGCAGAGTTGTTCAAGACTTTTGTTTGTCGGCTGGCGCAATGCAGCGTAGCGGGCAATGTTTCAAAGAGAATTCGGAGCGAGTTATGGCAGGTCATTCCAAGTGGGCGAACATCAAGCACCGCAAAGAACGTCAGGATGCCAAGAGGGGCAAGATCTTCACCAAGTGGATTCGTGAGCTAACCGTTGCTGCCCGTCAGGGCGGTGGCGACCCGGGCTCCAACCCACGCCTGCGTCTGGCCCTGGACAAGGCCCTGGGTGCCAACATGAGTCGCGACATCATCGACCGTGCTGTCGCCCGCGGTACCGGCGCAGCCGACACGGACGACGTGGTCGAACTGACCTACGAGGGTTACGGTCCGGGTGGCGTGGCGGTGATGGTCGAATGCATGACCGACAACCGTAACCGCACCGCAGCCGCTGTTCGTCACGCGTTCAGCAAGTGCGGTGGCAACCTCGGGACTGACGGTTCGGTGGCCTATCTGTTCGAACGCAAGGGGCAGATCTCCTTCGCTGCCGGCGTTGACGAAGACGCGCTGATGGAAGCGGCCATGGAAGCCGACGCCGATGACGTGGTGACCAATGAAGACGGTTCGATCGACGTTTTCACCTCGTTCGCCGGCTTCTATTCCGTGCGTAACGCACTGGAAGCGGCGGGTTTCAAGGGTGATGACGCGGAAATCGTCATGTTGCCGACCACCAGTGCCGAACTCGATCTGGAAGGTGCCGAGAAAGTCCTCAAGCTGATCGATATGCTCGAAGACCTGGATGACGTGCAAAACGTCTATTCCAATGCGGAAATTCCGGAATCGGTGGCCGCACAGCTAGGCTAAAGGGCAACAATGTCCCATGTGGGAGCGGGCTTGCTCGCGAACGCGGATTTGCAGGCAACGTTGTTGCTGAATATGAAACCGCTTTCGCGAGCAAGCCCGCTCCCACATTTGTTATTCGTTGTATTGAATATCGTGCTTTTACTGAGCCTGCAGGCGTTATGACTTTAATTCTTGGTATCGACCCCGGTTCGCGCATCACCGGTTACGGTGTGGTTCGTGATACCGGCCGTGGCTGTGAGTACGTCGCCTCCGGTTGTATCCGCACCGGTGCCGGCGAGCTGCATGAGCGACTGCAGATTGTCTATCGTGGGGTGCGGGAGATCATTCAGACGTACCATCCGGTGACCATGGGGATCGAAAAGGTGTTCATGGCCCGTAACGCCGATTCCGCCCTGAAGCTGGGGCAGGCCCGTGGTGCTGCGATCGTGGCAGGTGCCGAGGAAAGCCTGGAAATTGCCGAATACACCGCAACCCAGGTCAAGCAGGCCGTCGTCGGTACCGGTGCGGCCAATAAGGAGCAGGTGCAGATGATGGTCATGCACATGCTCAAGCTGACCAGCAAGCCGCAGATCGATGCTTCGGACGCCCTGGCCATTGCCATCTGCCATGCTCATACCCGTTCCAGTCTGTTGCCCCATGGCCTGGGAGCAGCACGCAGTCGTGGCGGGCGCCTGCGTCTCTGATAGCATCAGCAAGCATTTTTATGGAGTGGGGGCGTTTCGCCTGGGTTGTCGGCGATATTCCCTCGCTCTATCAGTCGCTGGCCCAGAGCTGGCCAACGCTCAAGGATTTGTAACGTGATTGGACGTTTGCGCGGCACCCTGGCTGAGAAGCAGCCTCCACATCTGATTCTGGATGTAAATGGCCTGGGCTATGAACTTGAAGTGCCCATGACGACTCTTTACCGCTTGCCGTCGGTCGGTGAACCGCTGACCTTGCACACCCATTTGGTCGTGCGCGAAGACGCACAGTTACTTTATGGTTTTGTCGGCAAGCGTGAGCGCGATTTCTTTCGCGAATTGATCCGCCTCAACGGTGTCGGGCCGAAACTGGCGCTGGCCTTGATGTCGAGCCTGGAAGTCGATGAACTGGTTCGTTGCGTACAGTCCCAGGACACTTCGGCGCTGACCAAGGTCCCGGGTGTCGGCAAGAAAACTGCCGAACGCTTGCTGGTCGAACTCAAGGATCGCTTCAAGGCCTGGGAAACCGTACCGGCCATGTTCGCCCTGGTGCCTAACCAGCCGGATGGACCCGCTCCGGTGAACACTGCCGAAAATGACGCCGTCAGCGCCTTGATTTCCCTGGGCTACAAACCCCAGGAAGCCAGCAAGGCAGTGTCTGCGATCAAGGAGAAAGGTTTGAGCAGTGAAGACATGATCCGCCGCGCCTTGAAGGGAATGATCTAAGTGATTGAAGCTGATCGTCTGATCGCTGCCACGCACAGCCCGCGTGAGCGCGAAGAAGTCCAGGACCGGGCGATTCGCCCGGTCAGCCTGGCCGAATACATTGGCCAGCCGACCGTTCGCGAGCAGATGGAGTTGTTCATTCAAGCTGCTCGCGGTCGTAACGAGTCCCTGGATCACACGCTGATCTTCGGGCCCCCCGGCCTTGGCAAGACCACCCTCGCCAACATCATCGCCCAGGAAATGGGGGTGTCGATCAAGAGCACCTCGGGGCCCGTGCTGGAGCGGCCGGGTGACCTCGCGGCGCTGTTGACCAACCTTGAGCCTCACGATGTGCTGTTCATCGATGAAATCCATCGTCTGTCGCCCATCGTCGAGGAGGTGTTGTACCCGGCCATGGAGGATTTCCAGCTCGACATCATGATCGGGGAGGGCCCGGCCGCGCGTTCGATCAAACTGGATCTGCCGCCTTTCACCCTGGTCGGCGCAACGACGCGGGCGGGGATGCTCACCAACCCCTTGCGTGACCGTTTCGGGATCGTCCAGCGCCTGGAGTTCTACAACAACGCCGATCTGTCGACCATTGTCAGCCGCTCGGCAAGCATCCTTGGTTTGCCGCTGGATCCGGAGGGCGCCTTCGAAATCGCCCGCCGCGCCCGTGGCACGCCACGGATTGCCAACCGACTGCTGCGCCGGGTGCGCGATTTCGCTGAAGTTCGCGCCAAGGGGCATATCACCAAGCCGATCGCCGACCTCGCGCTGAACCTGCTGGACGTCGACGAGCGCGGCTTCGATCACCAGGACCGGCGCCTGTTGCTGACCATGATCGAGAAGTTCGACGGCGGGCCGGTCGGGGTCGACAGCCTGGCCGCCGCCATCAGCGAAGAGCGTCACACCATTGAAGACGTGCTGGAGCCTTACCTGATCCAGCAGGGCTACATCATGCGCACGCCACGGGGACGGGTGGTGACGCGCCATGCCTACCTGCATTTCGGTTTAAACATTCCGTCACGATTGGGCGAAATGCCCGTGGCAGACGAGTTCCTCGATGCCAGTGACGATTAATTAACCTTGCGTGCTGATTTTTTCGGGCAATGTAGTGTCCCAGGACCGTACTTTCACGAGAAAGCCGCAGATCAATGAAAAACAGTTGCCTGGCCGGATTGGCAACCTGAGGAGTAAGCACTAGAGTATGCGCGCGCAAAACGGGCTTGAGCCTTTCGCACATCGTTGTCGCGTTTATTACGAGGACACCGATGCGGGCGGCATCGTGTATTACGTCAATTACCTCAAGTTTATGGAACGGGCTCGAACCGAGCGGCTACGAGATCTGGGCTTTGCCCAATCGCAGCTGGCAGGGGAGGACCTGTTGTTCGTCGTGCATTCCAGCGAAGCGCGCTACCACGCGCCGGCGCGACTGGATGACGAACTGCTGGTAAGCGCTGAAGTAATCGAATTGAACCGTGCCAGCCTGCGCTTCAAACAGCAGGTCAGGCGGGCAACGGATAATGCGCTGCTCTGCGAAGGGCAGTTTTTGGTGGCCTGTGTGCGCACCGACAGTTTGAAACCCCGGGCCATTCCCGAAGCTCTGCGAGCGGCCTTTGCCGACGTGAGCGGCGCGGGTACACACTCAAAGCAGGAGATAAAGCGTGGAAGCTAACGTCGTCGACCATTCCTCCATGTGGAGCCTGGTCAGCAATGCCAGTATCGTGGTGCAACTGGTAATGCTGACCCTGGTAGCCGCATCGGTGACCTCGTGGATCATGATCTTTCAGCGCAGCAACCTGCTGCGCGCCGGTCGACGTGCCCTGGAGAGCTTTGAAGAGCGCTTCTGGTCGGGTATCGACCTGTCCAAGCTGTACCGTCAGGCCGGCAGCAACCCGGACCCTGATTCGGGTGTCGAGCAAATCTTCCGTGCCGGCTTCAAGGAATTCTCCCGTCTGCGCCAGCAGTCAGGCGTTGATCCGGAAGCGGTCATGGAAGGCGTGGCCCGTGCCATGCGCGTCGCCATTTCCCGCGAAGAAGAAAAGCTCGAGCAGAGCCTGCCCTTCCTGGCCACCGTCGGTTCCGTCAGCCCGTACATCGGTCTGTTCGGTACCGTCTGGGGGATCATGAACTCCTTCCGTGGTCTGGCAACCGCCCAGCAAGCGACCCTGGCCACTGTGGCCCCGGGTATCGCCGAAGCACTGATCGCCACGGCCATCGGTCTGTTCGCTGCCATTCCAGCCGTTATCGCCTACAACCGTTTTGCTGCTCGCAGCGAAACCCTGCTGGGCCGCTACTACACCTTCGCCGACGAGTTCCAGGCGATCCTGCACCGCAAAGTGCACACCAGCGAAGAATAAGCAGGTAATTTCCAATGGCTTTAATCGCTCGAGCTCGCAAAAAGCGCAAGCCGGTCGCCGAGATGAACGTGGTGCCTTACATCGACGTGATGTTGGTGCTGCTGGTCATCTTCATGGTGACCGCGCCGATGCTCAATCAGGGCGTGAAAGTTGATCTGCCCAAGGTTTCCAGCGAAGCCTTGCCGCAGGACAACAACACCCAGGTCCTGACCATTTCCATCAAATCCGACAAGACCTACTACTGGAACCTTGGTAGCGAAGTCGACACGGACAAGCAGCAAGACCGGGCCATGACGTTGCCGCAGATGACTGACGCCGTGACCAAGATCATTCGCGTCGGCAATGAAAACGGCAAGCACACCCAAGTCTTCATTCGCGGTGACAAATCCGTCGATTACGGTTCTGTCATGGGGGCCATGGGCGGGTTGCAGAAAGCCGGGGTCGGTAATGTTGGCTTGATTACCGAGGCGCCCTGATGCAGCAACAGCGAGAGCCGTCCGCCTCGGAAAGCTACTTCTGGCCTAGTGTCTGGGCGATTGGCTTGCACGTGCTGGTGTTCGGCATGCTGTTCGTCAGTTTTGCCTTTACCCCGGAACTGCCGCCGGCCAAGCCGATTGTCCAGGCGACCTTGTACCAGCTGAAATCGAAAAGTCGGGCGACCACCCAGACCAATCAGAAGATTGCCGGTGAAGCGCAGAAATCTGCTGCGCGTCAGACCGAAGTCGAACAGTTGGAACAGAAAAAGGTCGAGCAGGAAGCGGTGAAGGCCGCGGAACAAAAGAAAGAAGAGGCGGCTCAAAAGGCCGAGGAAGCCAAGAAGGCCGACGAAGCCAAGAAAGCGGACGAGGCGAAAAAGGCTGATGAAGCCAAGAAAGCCGACGATGCGAAGAAAGCCGCGGAAGCCAAGAAGGCAGAAGAGAAACAATTGGCTGATATAGCCAAGAAGAAAGCTGAAGAAGAAGCCAAGAAAGCTGCTGAAGAAGAGGCCAAGAAAGCGGCCGCTGAAGAAGCCAAGAAGAAGATCGTCGAAGACGCGAAGAAGAAAGCCGCGGAAGACGCCAAGAAGAAAGCCGAGGCTGAAGAGGCGAAGAAGAAGGTCGCCGAGGAAGCGAAGAAGAAAGCTGCTGCCGATGCTGCGAAGAAGAAATCGCAGGATGCGGCACGTAAGTCCGCCGAAGACAAAAAGGCTCAGGCCCTGGCAGATTTGCTTTCCGACACGCCGCAGCGTCAGCAGGCCTTGGCCGATGAGCAGGGTGACGAAGTCGCCGGCAGTTTCGATGACCTGATTCGAATACGTGCAGCGGAAGGCTGGGCTCGTCCACCTTCGGCCCGCAAAGGCATGACGGTTCAGCTGCAAATCGGCATGTTGCCGGACGGTACGGTGACTTCGGTCAAGGTGCTCAAGTCCAGTGGCGACGGTCCGTTTGACGCTTCGGCCGTAGCGGCAGTGAAGAATATTGGACGATTGACAGAAATGCAGGGAATGAAGCCGAGTGATTTTGCTCCGTATCGTTCATTCAAGATGACATTCACACCTGAGGATCTAGCCCCGTGAGAAACCTCCTTCGAGGAATGCTCGTCGTGATCTGCTGCATGGCAGGGATCGCGATGGCAGATGAGAAAAACATTCTGGTCACCAGTGGCAGCGATCGGGCCACCCCGATCGCAGTTGTTCCGTTCGGCTTCCAGGGCGGTAGCGTGCTGCCGGACGACATGGCTGAAATCATCGGTAACGACCTGCGCAACTCGGGTTACTACTCGCCGATTCCAAAGCAGAACATGATCAGCCAGCCGAGCCAGGCCAGCGAGATCATCTTCCGTGACTTCAAGGCGCTGGGTGCCCAGTACGTCATGGTCGGCAGCATCGTTCCGGCGGGCGGTCGCCTGCAGGTGCAATACGCACTGTTCAACGTGGCCACCGAGCAGCAAGTGCTGACCGGCAGCGTATCGGGCGGCGTCGATCAGTTGCGCGACATGGCGCACTACATCTCTGACCAGTCGTTCGAAAAGCTCACGGGTATCAAGGGTGCCTTCTCGACTCGCCTGCTGTACGTGACGGCCGAGCGTTTCTCCGAGAACAACACTCGCTACACCCTGCAACGTTCGGACTACGACGGTGCCCGCGCCGTGACCCTGCTGCAATCGCGCGAGCCGATCCTGTCGCCGCGTTTCGCACCGGATGGCAAGCGCATCGCTTATGTCTCCTTCGAGCAGAAGCGTCCGCGGATCTTCATGCAGAACATCGACACCGGTCGCCGTGAGCAGATCACCAACTTTGAAGGCCTGAACGGTGCGCCAGCCTGGTCGCCGGATGGCAATCGCCTGGCGTTCGTGCTGTCGAAAGACGGCAACCCGGACATCTACGTGATGAACCTGGGTTCGCGTCAGATCAGCCGCGTCACCAACGGTCCTGGCATCAACACCGAACCGTTCTGGGGCAAGGATGGTTCGACCATCTACTTCACTTCCGACCGTGGCGGCAAACCGCAGATCTACAAGACCAGTGCGGGTGGTGGCGGTGCCGAACGCGTGACTTTCGTCGGCAACTACAACGCCAACCCTAAATTGTCGGCTGATGAAAAGACGCTTGTCATGATTCACCGTCAGGATGGCTTCACCAATTTCAAGGTGGCGGCCCAGGATTTGCAACGCGGTAGTGTAAAAATCCTCACTGATAGCACTCTGGACGAGTCGCCTACTGTCGCGCCCAACGGCACCATGGTAATCTACGCCACCCGCCAGCAGGGCCGGGGAGTCTTGATGCTCGTGTCCATCAATGGACGCGTAAGGCTCCCGCTTCCTACCGCACAAGGCGAAGTCAGAGAACCTTCCTGGTCCCCTTACCTGAACTGACGCGGCGCTATACGTTTTACTTAACACACTGGGGTTCATTAGGAGTTTCACGATGGAAATGCTGAAGTTTGGTAAATTTGCTGCGCTGGCACTGGCCATGGCTGTAGCTGTAGGTTGCTCGTCCAAAGGCGGCGACAATGCCGGTGAAGGCGCGGTAGATCCAAACGCTGGTTACGGCGCAAACACTGGTGCAGTTGACGGCTCCCTGAGCGAAGAAGCTGCTCTGCGCGCAATCACCACTTTCTACTTCGAATACGACAGCTCGGACCTGAAGCCAGAAGCCATGCGCGCTCTGGACGTTCACGCCAAAGACCTGAAAGCAAACGGCGCTCGCGTTGTTCTGGAAGGCAACACCGACGAACGTGGTACTCGTGAGTACAACATGGCACTGGGCGAGCGTCGTGCGAAAGCCGTTCAGCGCTACCTGGTACTGCAAGGTGTTTCCCCAGCTCAGCTGGAACTGGTTTCCTACGGCGAAGAGCGTCCAGTTGCTACCGGCAACGACGAGCAGTCCTGGGCTCAAAACCGTCGCGTCGAACTGCGTAAGTAATTCGTCATGCGAACGTGCCGTCGTGCTGTAACTGTTCTGGCTCTCAGCCTCGCGCCGCTTGCGGTGTGGGCTGCGGTTCCTGTGGTCGATGACAACTCCGGTTATAACAATAGCGGGAGCAGTTATCCGCCTGCAGGTTACGGTACGAACGGCGCCTATGCCGGGGGAGGGGTTTCGACCCCTGTCTCGGCACAGGGCGAGCTGTTCAACCAACTGCAATCAATGCAGCAACAGATCGAGCGCCAGCAAGGTGCGATTGAAGTTCTGCAAAACGATATAGCGCGCATGAAGCAGGAAAACCTGGAGCGATACCAGGATCTTGATCGGCGCATAGGAACCGGTGTTGCACCAGCCGCGACTCCTGAACATTCTTCCACCGGTGGTGATTTGAACGCCGCCGGTGCAGCTGCAGCCGCAGGTGCGGCAGCAGGCGCAGCCGCCGCTCAAGCACCTGCTGCGGGTAGCGAGCCGGCAGATCCGGCGAAGGAAAAGCTCTATTACGATGCTGCCTTCGACCTGATCAAGGCCAAGGACTTCGACAAGGCCAGCCAGGCTTTCTCGGCGTTCCTGCGCAAATACCCGAACAGTCAGTACGCGGGCAACGCCCAATACTGGTTGGGCGAAGTGAACCTGGCCAAAGGCGATCTGCAAGGCGCAGGTCAAGCGTTTGCCAAGGTTTCGCAGCTGTATCCCAAGCACGCCAAAGTGCCGGACTCGCTGTACAAGCTCGCTGACGTAGAGCGTCGCCTGGGTCACACCGACCGGGTCAAGGGCATTCTGCAGCAGGTGGTGTCCCAGTATCCGGGCACGTCCGCCGCCCAGTTGGCCCAGCGCGATCTGCAGAAAATGTAAGGCTGCCTGGCCCGTTTTGAAGAAACCCGCGCTTGTCGCGGGTTTTTTCGTTAGAATTCATCCCCTTTTTCTGAAACACGCTTTTTGGGATCTGCGCATTGCCGGGGTTCCTTGAAGTGCCTGACGGAGGCGGACAGCCTGTTTAGCTGTTACGCCCGTGGCGACTATGCAAGACACATTGAGAATCACCGAAGTTTTCTACTCGTTGCAGGGTGAAACTCGGACCGCCGGCCTGCCCACTGTTTTTGTGCGCCTGACCGGTTGCCCGTTGCGTTGCCAATACTGCGACAGCGCCTACGCGTTCACAGGCGGAACCATTCGCACGCTCGACGACATCCTCGAGCAGGTCGCCGGTTTCCGTCCGCGATACGTCTGTGTCACGGGCGGCGAGCCCCTGGCGCAACCCAACGCCATTCCCTTGCTCAAGCGCTTGTGTGACGCCGGTTACGAAGTGTCGCTGGAAACCAGTGGCTCCATTGATATCTCGGCGGTAGATTCCCGGGTCAGTCGCGTTGTCGACCTGAAAACCCCGGGTTCGAAGGAAGCACACCGCAATCGCTACGAAAACATTGAGCTGCTCACGGCCAACGATCAGGTGAAGTTTGTCATCTGCTCGCGGGAGGACTATGACTGGTCCGTTTCCAAGCTGATCCAGTACGGTCTGGACCAGCGGGCCGGTGAGGTCCTGTTCTCGCCAAGTCACCACGATCTCAATGCGCGGGATCTGGCGGATTGGGTGGTGGCGGACAACCTGCCAGTGCGTTTGCAATTGCAGCTGCATAAATATCTATGGAATGACGAGCCGGGGCGCTGAAATGACTGAACAACTGAACACTCCTGAAAAACGTGCGGTCATCCTGCTGTCCGGTGGCCTGGACTCGGCGACCGTCGTGGCCATGGCGCGCGCCGAAGGCTATAGCTGCTACACCATGAGCTTCGACTATGGTCAGCGGTCCCACGCCGAATTGCACGCTGCCGAACGCGTGGCCCGAGACCTGGGGGTGGTCGAGCACAAGGTGATCGGTCTGAACCTGAACGGCATGGGCGGCTCGGCGCTGACCGACAGCAGTATCGACATTCCGGAAGAGTTGGGAGAGGGCATTCCGGTGACTTACGTGCCTGCGCGTAACACGGTGTTCCTGTCCCTGGCCCTGGGCTGGGCTGAAGTGCTCGGTGCGCGCGACATCTTCATCGGCGTCAACGCGGTGGATTACTCCGGTTACCCGGACTGCCGTCCCGAGTTCATCGAGTCGTTCGAGCGCATGGCCAACCTGGCAACCAAGGCCGGCGTGGAGGGTAATGGCTTCCGGATTCAGGCACCGCTGCAAAACCTCAGCAAGGCGCAGATCGTCCAGGCGGGCGTGAAGCTTGGCGTGAACTACGGGCTGACCGTTTCCTGCTATCAGGCAGACGATGATGGCCGTGCGTGCGGCAAATGCGACAGCTGCCGACTGCGTGCAGAAGGCTTTGCCGCGGCCGGAATCAGCGATCCAACACCTTATTTTTGATTTATTTCAAAATAGGTGTTGAATAGTCCTTAAAAATCAGTATTATACGCGCCACCACACAGCGGGTCGTTAGCTCAGTTGGTAGAGCAGTTGGCTTTTAACCAATTGGTCGTAGGTTCGAATCCCACACGACCCACCATTTTTAGCTGTTTTAAAAGTCTGGAAGGCCCACGCAAGTGAGGATTTCCGGATTTTTTTTTGCCCGCAAAAAAGTGCCCGTGCCACCGCTGCATTGGGCTAGTCGCTCGTTGCAAGGAAAGCGTCCAGTGCTTGAAGCGTCTCGGCCGGGCGTTCGATCATCGGCAGGTGGTTGCACCCTTCAAGGATGGCCGAGTCGTTCGCTGAACCGGCAGGAAGACCGTTACGCAACGTGTCCAGTGCCGAGACATCAATCACTTTATCCTCGCGACACCAGATGCCGAGTACCGGCATGTTCAATTTTATCAGCCGGTGGTCGAGGGCGAGCCATTGCGAGGAGGGGCGAATCTGCGCCAGGGTGGATTCGATAATCGCTCGCTGTGCGCGGTTGGCAAGGATTGCTTCCTGCACTTGCCGGTCAGACATCTGTGGAGGGTTCAGATAGACGAGGCGGGCGGTGCGTTCAACGCCAGCGCGATCATCGTAGATAAATGGATTGCCTCCAGCATTCAACTCCCGCATGAAATCATTGTCTTTGAAGCTCAGCCCCAGTGCGCCTACCAATACCAGCCGGCTGACGCGCTGCGGTTGATCGGCTGCATACACGCCGGCGATGGCTCCACCCATTGAATGCCCGATGAGGGTGAAGTTCTCGGCTTCGAGCGCCAGGATAAACTCATGGAGCCGGGTCGCTTGCGCCTCGATGTTGTAGCTGGAATATTCATTGTCAGTGGAGGCTCCCCAGCCTGGGAGGTCGGGGATGATGACGTGGAAACGCGAACTCAATGCCTTGCCAAATTCGAACCAGGCTTGTTTGCTTGATGAAAAGCCGTGGATCAGGATCACCGTTGGCCCCTGCCGCTCGCTTTCGTAATACGACCAGGCGCTGTTGCCTGCCTGGATCAGGCGCGCGCAGAGGGGTGGGGTTTCACAATGCCGGGTTGTCGAGGCTGGATTCAGATCCTCACCCGCCAGGACGAGTGTTGAAGACATCAGCCATGCCGTGAGCAGCAAGGTTGAGGCGGTCATGATCTTGATCAGGCGTTGGATCGACATGAGTTCAGTCCTTTGGTTGTTCCAGTTTCGGTTGGCCGGTTTCCTTTAGCCGGCTTAACGCTTCTATCAGTCCTTGCGCAGGTTAGTGGCAAAGCCATTCAGGTTTTGTGCGATAACTGCAACGGCGAATGTTTTTCCTCAAGGATCAAGGCCATAGGCCTTGTATCAGGGCGCGTCTATTCATCACCCTGGTCAGAATCATCTTTTGCATCCGTCGGATATTCTGTAGCCTTGCGCAGCTTCAACGCTGTCCGTGCCTGATGAATACCCACTTTCCCGGCGGTACCCCGAAGGGTCCGGAGCCGGGTGTATACTCGACTTTCGCGCGAATGCGCCTGCAGGTCTTGCGAACATGACGCAAATTTCCGAACGCCTTCTGGTTCAAGCCCACCTCGACGCCAAACAGCCCAAGCCGCTGACCGCCGACGAAGAGGCTTATTACCGTGCTGCCATCGCTGCCGAGCTCAAGGCTCAGGACGCAGTGCTGGTAGCCCACTTCTATTGTGATCCTGTCATTCAGGCGCTGGCCGAAGAGACGGGCGGCTGTGTTTCCGATTCGCTGGAAATGGCCCGCTTCGGCAACGCCCATCCAGCCAGGACCGTGGTCGTCGCCGGCGTGAAGTTCATGGGCGAGACCGCCAAGATCCTCAACCCGGAAAAGCGCGTACTGATGCCGACGCTCGAAGCGACCTGTTCGCTCGACCTGGGGTGCCCGGTGGACGAGTTTTCCGCGTTCTGCGACCAACACCCGGAGCGCACGGTGGTGGTGTACGCCAACACTTCCGCTGCGGTAAAAGCCCGAGCGGATTGGGTTGTGACCTCAAGCTGTGCGCTGGAAATCGTCGAAAGCCTGATGGACAACGGCGAGACCATCATATGGGGCCCGGACAAGCACCTGGGAACCTACATCCAGCGTCAGACCGGTGCCGACATGCTGCTGTGGGACGGTGCCTGCATCGTTCACGAAGAGTTCAAGTCCAAGCAGCTTGAAGACATGAAGGCGCTGTACCCGGATGCGGCGATTCTGGTGCACCCTGAGTCGCCGACATCGGTGATCGAGTTGGCCGATGCCGTAGGCTCCACCAGTCAGTTGATTGCGGCGGCACAGAGCCTGCCGAACAAGACGCTGATCGTTGCGACCGACCGCGGCATCTTCTACAAGATGCAGCAGCTGTGCCCGGACAAGGTCTTTATCGAAGCCCCGACGGCGGGTAACGGCGCGGCATGCCGCAGTTGTGCGCATTGCCCCTGGATGGCCATGAACACCCTTGAGCGGACGCTGAAGGCGTTGAAAGAAGGGGCGAACGAGATCTTTGTTGATCCTGCGCTGATTCCACAGGCCATTCGGCCGCTCAAACGCATGCTTGATTTCACCGCCGCAGCGCGGATGAAATTGGCGGGTAACGCCTGAGATCTTTCAGGCAAGCCGCAAAAACTGTGGGAGCGGCGGTGCGGCGATCCGACTTGCTCGCGAAAGCGGTGTGTCAGACAACCTCGATGTCGACTGATACACCCTCTTCGCGAGCAAGCCCGCTCCCACATTGGTTTGTGTGTTCAGGGATTACTTGGTCTTCTTCGGAATCCGCACCAGTTCGGTATTGGAATACATGTCATGCCAGCTGCGTTTCTGTTTGTCGAACAGCGACCAGATGAACCCAAGGCCAACACACAGCAGTGAAGCGATCGACACGACAAAGCGCAACAGCGCCTGCCACAGGCTGATGGACGAGCCATCGGCATTCTGCACCCGGATACACCAGACCTGCATGCCCAGGGTCTGACCGGACCAGGTCCAGAATTTGGCGAAAAAGCCGAACAGTACGAACAACAGGATTGTGGAGAGCAGGGGGTCACCGTCCAGCGCACCCGCTTCGGTCAGGGTACGCATCCTTTCTTCGCCGATGATCGCCATCTGGATCATCTTGTAGATGCCGCTGGTGACGATCAGCAGGGCGGTGCACAGCAGGAAGTCATAGAACATGGCTGCCAGGCGACGACCCAGGCCAGCGGCAGGAAAGTCGCCCTGGGGAGTTAGCAGGTGTTTCGACATGACAGGCTCTCGGCGAAAAAGAAGCCATTTTACGGATTTACGCGCACAAAAAAGCCCCTGATGTCAGCATCAGGGGCTTTTTCGTTACAGAAGATTAGCCTTCTGCTTGTACTTCGTCAGCCTGCATGCCTTTCTGGCCCTGCACGGCGATGAAGGTCACTTTCTGGCCTTCTTTCAGGCTCTTGAAACCGTTGCCCTGAATAGCGCGGAAATGCACGAACAGATCCGGACCGCTTTCTGGAGTGATAAAACCAAAACCTTTCTCGTCGTTAAACCACTTGACGGTACCGCTCTGACGTTGGGACATTTCTTATTTCCTTTGACGCAAAAATTAATGACAGTCTCTTTCTCATGAAAGAGTACTGGGGCTGGTTGCAGGAGAGTAAGAAGACGTCGAACGGGATGTAGCTAACTTGTAGGCTACTGCCCAGGTCACGATTCCAAGCGACCCATGCAAACACAGTGAACAAACTCTACGCCAACTACGGGAGAAAAAACAAGCCCTGTGAAGGCCCCGTATTTCCTCAGGTTGATGGCAAAGTCAGTCCACTAGCGAGGCCTTATACGCTAACGTTGTTCAAATGCTTTCGAACGTTATAAGCAAAGTTCATAATCGAAGCTTAGAGCCAAACAATGCACTATTTTATGGCGGTTGCGTTACACATTAGTGCGCTGTTAACGCAACCGCGTTACTTATAGGAACATTCAATCAGCCGCGATAGTAGCGTTGTGGAACAAATGGCATTTTGCTTACAAGCAAAGGCACCTTTTTCCCACGAACAATCGCCCACACGGGGGTGTCCAGTGCGATGTATGCGCTGTCGACATAACCCATGGCCAGCGGCCCGCCCAGGGTCGGCCCGAAACCGCCGCTGCAGACGCTACCGATGATGTCGCCGGCTTCGTTGACGATCTCGGCACCCTCACGCACCGGCGTGCGTTCTTGCGGTAACAGGCCGACGCGTTTGCGGCTGACACCTGCCTGTTGCTGGGCGAATACGCTTTCGGCGCCCGGGAAGCCGCCGGCACGAGCACCATCGGCACGACGTGGCTTGGAGATGGCCCACAGCAGGCTTGCTTCGATCGGGCTGGTCTCGGTGTTCATGTCATGGCCGTACAGGCACAGACCGGCTTCCAGGCGCAGGGAGTCGCGGGCGCCAAGGCCGATGGCAGCCACTTCCGCTTCAGCCAGCAGCGCACGAGCCAGGGTTTCGGCGTTGGCAGCGGGTACGGAAATTTCGAAACCGTCTTCACCGGTGTAACCCGAGCGGCTGACAAAGCAGTCCACGCCCAGCAGTTTCACGCGGGCGAACTGCATGAAGGTCATCTTCGCCACTTCCGGGGCCAGACGCGCCAGTACGGTAACCGCCGCCGGGCCTTGCAGGGCGAGCAGGGCGCGCTCTTCGAACAGCGGCTCGATCGTGCACTGGTCGCCAATGTGCTTGCGCAGATGCGCCAGGTCCTGGTCCTTGCAGGCGGCGTTGACCACCAGGAACAGTTCGTCGTTGCCCAGGTTGGCGACCATCAGGTCGTCGAGGATGCCGCCGGTGGCGTTGGTGAACATCGCGTAACGCTGCATGCCCACTGGCAGGTCGATGATGTCCACTGGCACCAGGGTTTCCAGAGCCTTGGCGGCATTGGCACCGGTCAGGCGGATCTGGCCCATGTGCGAGACATCGAACAGCCCGGCCTGGTCACGGGTGTGCTGGTGTTCTTTCATCACGCCCAGCGGGTATTGCACGGGCATGTCGTAGCCGGCGAACGGCACCATGCGCGCGCCGAGTTCGATGTGCAGTGCGTGCAGCGGGGTTTTCAACAGTTGTTCGGTGGACATATTCAGCTCCTGAAGAAGGGTGCAGATGAGCGCACATCAGCACTCGATAATGTTGACCGCCAAACCGCCACGGGCGGTTTCCTTGTATTTGCTTTTCATGTCGGCGCCGGTCTGGCGCATGGTGCGGATGACCTTGTCGAGGGAGACGAAGTGTTGCCCGTCGCCGCGCATGGCCATGCGCACGGCATTGATGGCTTTGACCGAGCCCATGGCGTTGCGCTCGATGCAAGGCACTTGCACCAGCCCGCCAATCGGGTCGCAGGTCAGCCCGAGGTTGTGTTCCATGCCGATTTCCGCGGCGTTCTCCACTTGTTGCACGCTGCCGCCCAGCACTTCGCACAACGCACCGGCGGCCATCGAGCAGGCAACGCCGACTTCACCCTGGCAGCCGACCTCGGCGCCGGAAATCGAGGCGTTTTCCTTGTACAGAATGCCGATGGCTGCGGCAGTGAGCAGAAAACGCACCACGCCGTCGTCAGTCGCACCGGGGATGAAGCGCATGTAGTAATGCAGCACCGCCGGAATGATCCCGGCCGCGCCGTTGGTGGGCGCCGTTACGACGCGCCCGCCGTTGGCGTTCTCTTCGTTGACCGCCAGGGCGTAGAGGTTGACCCAGTCGAGCACCGACAGCGGGTCGCGCAAAGACGATTCCGGGTTCTTGCACAATTGCCGATGCAGCGCGGCGGCCCGGCGCTTGACCTTCAGCCCGCCGGGCAGGATGCCTTCATTGCGGCAACCGGCGGCTACACAGTCCTGCATCACTTGCCAGATGTTCAGCAAGCCGGCGCGGGTTTCCGCTTCCGGTCGCCAGGCACTTTCGTTGGTCAGCATCACCTGGCTGATGGACAGCCCGTACTTGACGCAATGACCGAGAAGATCCTTGGCGCTTTTGAACGGGAATGTCAGGGGCGTGGCATCTTCGACGATGCGGTCGGCGCCGGCGGCGTCCTCGTCAACCACAAAACCGCCGCCGACCGAGTAGTACTCGCGGCTGCGGACTTGCAGGCCGGCGGCGTCGAAGGCGCGGAAGATCATGCCGTTGGGGTGATAGGGCAAGGGTTTGCGAATCATCGCCAGGTGTTCTTTCTCGTTGAACGCAATGCTGTGTTCACCGAGCAGGTTCAAGCGACCGCTACCGCGAATGTCTTGCAGACGGGCGGCGACGGTTTCAGTGTCCACGGTGTCCGGATGCTCGCCTTCCAGGCCGAGCAATACCGCCTTGTCGCTGCCGTGGCCCTTGCCGGTGGCGCCGAGCGAGCCGTAGAGCTCGACTTTGACGCAGGTGGTGGCCGTCAGCAGCCCTTCACGACGCAAACCTTCGACGAAACGCGCAGCGGCGCGCATCGGGCCGACGGTGTGGGAACTGGAGGGGCCGATGCCAATCTTGAACAGGTCGAACACGCTTAACGACATGGTGGTTCTCCGGTTTCTTGTTATAGGAATTGGCGGAAACAGGGGGGTATCGCAGATCCCCGTGGGAGCGGGCTTGCTCGCGAAAGCGGTGGATCAGTCACCATCAATGTTGTCTGACCCACCGCTTTCGCGAGCAAGCCCGCTCCCACAAGGGGATATGCGGTGTTCTTGAGAGGGGCGGGCAAGCCGCCCCTCATTGGTTTAAGCGTAGCTTTCGATCGACGGGCAGGCGCAGACCAGGTTGCGGTCGCCAAACACGTTGTCGACGCGACCGACCGGTGGCCAGTACTTGCCTTCGATCAGCGACGCAACCGGGTAAACCGCTTGCTCACGGCTGTACGGGTGCGACCACTCGCCGACCAGTTCCTTGGCAGTGTGCGGAGCGTTTTTCAGCGGGTTGTCGTCCTTGTCCAGGGTGCCGTTTTCCACCGCGCGGATTTCTTCGCGGATGCGGATCATGGCATCGCAGAAGCGGTCCAGTTCTTCCTTGGATTCGCTTTCGGTCGGCTCGATCATCAGCGTGCCGGCTACCGGGAACGACATGGTCGGTGCGTGGAAGCCGAAGTCGATCAGGCGCTTGGCCACGTCATCGACGCTGATGCCGCTGCTGTCTTTGAGCGGACGCAGGTCGAGGATGCACTCGTGCGCCACCAGGCCGTTGCTGCCGGTGTACAGCACTGGGTAGTGCTCTTCGAGGCGACGGGAGATGTAGTTGGCATTGAGGATCGCCAACTGCGATGCACGCTTGAGACCCGCGCCGCCCATCATGCGAATGTACATCCAGGTGATCGGCAGAATGCTTGCGCTGCCGAACGGTGCCGCGCAAACGGCGCCTTCCTTGCGCTCCATCTGTGCGTGGCCCGGCAGGAATGGCGCCAGGTGCGATTTCACGCCGATCGGGCCGACACCCGGGCCGCCACCGCCGTGCGGAATGCAGAAGGTCTTGTGCAGGTTCAGGTGCGAAACGTCGCCGCCGAACTTGCCCGGTGCGCAGAGGCCGACCATGGCGTTCATGTTGGCGCCGTCGATGTACACCTGGCCGCCGTTGTCATGAATGATGCCGCAGATTTCGCGGATGCCTTCTTCGAACACACCGTGGGTCGACGGGTAGGTGATCATCAGCGCAGCGAGGTGTTCGCGGTGCTCGATGGCCTTGGCGCGCAGGTCTTCGATGTCGACGTTGCCACGGGCATCGCACGCGGTGACGACGACACGCATGCCGGCCATTTGTGCAGTGGCCGGGTTGGTGCCGTGGGCCGACGACGGGATCAGGCAGATGTCGCGACGGTCTTCGCCACGGCTCTGGTGGTAGGCACGAATCGCCAAGAGACCGGCGTATTCACCCTGGGAACCGGCGTTTGGTTGCAAGGACACCGAGTCATAGCCGGTCGCAGCGCAAAGCATGGCTTCCAGTTCGTCGGTCAGTTGCTGGTAGCCGGCGCTTTGCTCGGCCGGGGCGAACGGGTGCAGGGCGCCGAACTCGGCCCAGGTCACCGGGATCATTTCACTGGCGGCGTTGAGTTTCATGGTGCACGAACCCAGCGGGATCATGGTGCGGTCCAGCGCCAGGTCCTTGTCCGCCAGTTTGCGCAGGTAACGCATCAGCTCGGTTTCCGAGTGATAGCGGTTGAACACCGGGTGGCTGAGGATCGGCGACTGACGCACCAGCGCGGCCGGGATGGAGCTCTGTACCGCGGCGGCGAGGGCGGCGAAGTCCGGCAGGGCCTTGCCGTCGGACAGCAGGCTCCACAGGGTTTCAACGTCGGCCTGAGTGGTGGTTTCGTCCAGGGACAGGCCCAGGCGCTCGCCATCGACCACGCGCAGGTTGATGCGCTGGGCATGCGCCTTGTCGTGCAGGGCGGCGGTTTGAGCGCCGGTCTTCACGGTCAGGGTGTCGAAGAAGCTCGCTTGCTCGACGTTCAGACCCAGTGCGCTCAAGCCTTTGGCCAGGATTGCAGTCAGGTGATGCACGCGATTGGCGATCTGCGTCAGGCCTTTTGGACCGTGGTACACGGCATACATGCTGGCGATGTTGGCCAGCAGTACTTGCGCGGTGCAGATGTTGCTGGTGGCTTTCTCGCGACGGATGTGTTGCTCGCGGGTCTGCATGGCCAGGCGCAGGGCCGGGTTGCCGAAGCGGTCTACCGAAACACCGACCAGGCGGCCCGGCATGTCACGTTTGAATGCGTCTTTAGTGGAGAAGTACGCTGCGTGTGGGCCACCGAAGCCCAGCGGCACGCCGAAGCGTTGTGCGCTGCCGATGGCCACGTCGGCGCCGAATTCGCCAGGGGCGGTCAGCACGGTCAGGGCCAGCAGGTCCGCAGCCACGGCGACGAGGGCGTTGGCAGCGTGGAAGCGTTCGGTCAGCTCGCGGTAATCGAACACGTCACCGTTGCTCGCCGGGTATTGCAGCAGGGCGCCGAAGAATGGCGTCACGTCGCTCAGTTCACGCTCGTCACCCACCACCACGTCGATGCCCAGAGGCTCGGCACGGGTGCGCAGTACGTCGAGGGTCTGCGGGTGGCAATGCACGGAGGCGAAGAAAGCGTGGCTGCTTTTGTTCTTGCTCAGGCGTTTGCAGAAGGTCATGGCTTCGGCAGCGGCGGTGGCTTCGTCGAGCAAGGAAGCGTTGGCGATCGGCAGGCCGGTGAGGTCGCTGATCAGGGTCTGGAAGTTCAGCAGCGCTTCGAGACGGCCCTGGGAGATTTCTGGCTGGTACGGGGTGTAGGCGGTGTACCAGGCCGGGTTTTCCAGCAGGTTGCGCAGGATCGGCGACGGCGTGTGGGTGCCGTAGTAGCCTTGGCCGATGTAGGTCTTGAACAGCTGGTTTTTAGTTGCGATGGACTTGATCAAGGCCAGGGCATCGGCTTCGCTCAGGCCGTCTTCCAGGCCGAGGACGCTGGTGCCCTTGATGCTGTCGGGAATCACGCTGGCGCTCAGGGCTTCCAGGGAGTCGAAACCGAGGCTGTTGAGCATCGCTTGCTCGTCACCGGCGCGCGGGCCGATGTGACGGGCGATGAATTCGTTGGCGGTGGTCAGATTGATTTGAGTCATGTCGGTGCTCCTCAGGCTTCGGCTTGGGCTTTGATCAGGCGGTCGTAGGCGTCCTGATCCAGCAGTTGGCCGACGGCGGCGGCGTCGCTTGGTTTGAAACGGAAGAACCAGCCTTCACCCAGCGGATCTTCGTTGACCAGTTCCGGGCTGCTGTCCAGCGCCGGGTTCACTTCCAGTACTTCGCCATCCAGCGGCATGTACACGCCGCTGGCGGCCTTTACCGATTCCACGGTGGCGGCTTCGGCGCCTTTGTCGTAAGACTGCAGCTCAGGCAGTTGAACGAAAACCACGTCGCCCAAGGCGTTCTGTGCGAAAGCGGTGATGCCGACGGTGACGCTGCCGTCAGCTTCGGTGCGCAGCCATTCGTGATCTTCAGTAAAACGCAACTCGCTCATGGAAACTCCTAAGGGGCCAGACTCGTCTGGTGGACGCGATTGAATGCTTGGGCGATGCCCTGGTTATGGAAGACTACATAGCAAGAACGCGGCCAACGTTGTTTTTATCGTTATTAATCAATGATTTAGCGGGTTGTGACAAACGCTGAAATTCATTCGCTGTAGCGAATTCGATACGGCGTATGACAAGGATAAAAGCCGAGGTGGATCAAAGCCTTGCACAGCCGTGATCGGAGAGGGGTGTAGCGATATCGTTCCGCTGTAGCGCTTTCAGTACAGGTGGAGGTCGTTTTTGAACCCGGTTTTGAATTTGACGAAGCTCATGTGGGAGCGGGCTTGCTCGCGAAAGCGTAGTGGCAGGCGACGATGTATTGACTGATGTACCGCCTTCGCGAGCAAGCCCGCTCCCACAGGGATCTGCGGTGAGGCCTCAAGCCTTGCCCGGAATCCCGTACTTGCGCAACCGATGGGCAATCGCGGTATGGGAGGTTTGCAGGCGGGTCGCGAGTTGCCGGGTCGAGGGATAGCTGACGTAGAGTTTTTCCAGCAGGGTTTTCTCGAATTCGTCCATGGCCTGCTCGAGGCTGTCGACGTCATGGTCGCTCTGGCGGGCCACCGAGGTGCCGGCGATGTCGAGGTCGCCAATGTCCACCAGGCTGCTTTCGCAGATCGCCGCGGCGCGGAAGATCACGTTCTGCAATTGCCGCACGTTGCCCGGCCAGCGGTTGCCCAGCAGCGCCGGGTAAGTGCCCGGCGCCAGGCGACAGACCGGGCGCTGGATCTGCGCGCAAGCCTGCTGCATGAAGTAGCGGGCCAGCAGCAGAATATCCTGGCCGCGCTCACGCAACGGCGGCACTTCAACGTTGAGGACGTTGAGGCGATAGAACAGGTCTTCGCGGAACAGGCCTTCGCTGACCATTTTTTCCAGGTCGCGGTGGGTCGCACTGAGAATCCGTACGTTGACCTTGACCTCACGGTCACCGCCGACCCGGCGAAAACTGCCGTCGTTGAGGAAACGCAGCAATTTGGCCTGCAGATACGGCGACATCTCGCCGATCTCATCGAGAAACACCGTGCCCTGGTTGGCCAGTTCCATCAGCCCTGGCTTGCCACCTCGTTGCGCGCCGGTAAAAGCGCCGGGGGCGTAGCCGAACAGTTCACTTTCGGCGAGGTTCTCCGGTAATGCCGCGCAGTTCAATGCCAGAAACGGCGCGCTGTGCCGGGCGCTGATGGCGTGGCAGGCGCGGGCCACCAGCTCCTTGCCGGTGCCGGTTTCGCCCTGGATCAACAGCGGTGCGTCGAGGGCCGCCACCCGCTGGGCGCGCGCCTTGAGGGTGCGGATCACCGGGGATTCGCCGAGCAGTGCATCGAAACCTTCGGCATGGTCATGGTGCAGCGCGGACAGGCGTTCGCCCAAGCGGTTCGGTTGGTACAGGGTCAGTAAGGCGCCGGCGTCGGTGATCGGTGTGGCGTCGAGCAACAAGGTCTGGCCGTTGACGGTGATTTCCCGCAGCGGCAGGCGAAAGCCGTGTTCGAGCAGGGTGTCGAGCAAGGCCGGGTCGGCAAACAGGTCGGCCACGCTTTCGCCGTCGGGTTCGCGGCCGTACAGGGCGATCAGGGCCGGGTTGGCCAGCAGCACCTTGCCGTCGCTGTCCAGCGCCAGCACCGGGTCGGTCATGGCAGCCAGCAACGCGTCGAGCTGCAGGTGCCGGCGCTGGCCGGGCAGGATGTCGACCACCGTCACCGCTTGCACGCCACGCACGCTGAACAGGGCATCACGCAGTTCCTCGAGGACTTGCGGGCTCAGGGTCGGAGCGTCGATGTAAACATTGGGCGGGACCATTTCCACCGCATCCAGGTTCAGATTGCGCCCGCCGAGCAGGGCCAGGACTTCCTGGGTGATACCGACGCGGTCGATGAAGCTGACGTGGATACGCATGGGGCGGTTTCGGGTTCTGCAGTGCGGAGGGTGGCAAGTATGCCTTGGGGCGGGCTAATGGTGAAATCCTGCGCGGATTTCAATGGGGCGATGATCCTCCTGTGGGAGCGGGCTTGCTCGCGAAAGCGGTGTATCAGTCGCCAAGGATGGTGTCTGACACGACGCCTTCGCGAGCAAGCCCGCTCCCACAGGGGAAATGTGGGTTACTCGAATTTCTCGAGATCTATCGGGTCGCCGGATTTCATATTCAGCTGTTTGCGTATGTCTTCAAACATCAGGTCGTAGTGCTTGTGTGTCGAACCGATCTGACTATGGGTCTTTGGAATACCGTACTTCTCGGCGATTTTCGTCACGTTGCTGGCGAAGTTGTAGGCCTCCTCCTTGGGCAGGAAGAAGGGCTCTGACATGACCTTGCCCTGAATGCTGCCGTGCATGGTGAACTGGATGCCTTTTTCGCCTTTGGCATTCTTGCTGACTTCATAGTCGAGGTGCACGTTGTAGCTGACATCGTCCGGTGTCAGCGCATGACGCTCGATGTGCAAGTGACCTGGCTCAAACTGTGCCATGGGCGTCTCTCCTTACAAGTAGGTAATGCCAGGTGTTGCCGTGCTGATGCGCGTGCCGGCCGTGCCCTGGACGATCGCTTCGATATCCGCGAGTGAGCCGATCACCGCGACCTTTCCAGTATGGCGTGCGAATTCGCAGGCTGCCTGCACCTTCGGTCCCATGGAGCCGGCGGCGAAGCCGAGTTTTTCCATTTCGTCGGGATGCGCCTGGGCGATGGCTTTCTGCGTGGGCTTGCCAAAGTCGATGAAAGCGGCGTTGACGTCAGTGGCGATCACCAGCAGGTCGGCTTCAAGCTGTTCGGCCAGCAGCGCCGAGCACAGGTCCTTGTCGATGACCGCTTCGACGCCTTCGAGTTTGCCGGGGGACGTATACATGGTCGGAATGCCGCCGCCACCGGCACAGATCACGATGCTGCTTTTTTCCAGCAGCCATTTGATCGGACGGATTTCGAAGATGCGTTTCGGTTTCGGGCTGGCGACCACACGGCGGTATTTGTCGCCGTCCGGGGCAATGGCCCAGCCTTTTTCGGCGGCGAGTTTTTCCGCATCGGCCTTGCTGTAGACCGGGCCGATGGGTTTGGTCGGGTTTTTGAAGGCCGGGTCATTGGCGTCGACTTCGACCTGGGTCAGCAGGGTCGCGAAGGGCACCTCGAAGTCCAGCAGGTTACCCAGTTCCTGTTCGATGATGTAGCCGATCATGCCTTCGGTTTCGGCGCCGAGCACGTCCAGCGGGTAAGGGGTGACGGAGGTGTAGGCCGCCGCCTGCAAAGACAGCAGGCCGACCTGGGGGCCATTGCCGTGGGCGATGACCAGTTGGTTGCCGGGATGAATCTTGGCGATCTGTTCGGTGGCGATCCGGATGTTGGCGCGCTGGTTGTCAGCGGTCATGGGTTCGCCCCGGCGGAGCAGGGCATTACCGCCCAGAGCAACGACGATACGCATGGTGCAGTCCTTCTGAGTTCGGTGATCCCCTGTAGGAGCGAGCTTGCTCGCGATGGTCGTCAACGGTGACGCGGAATTTTTTGGAATTGCGCGGCGCTCTCGGGCTCATCGCGAGCAAGCTCGCTCCTACAAGGAGGGGGCGTGGATTTACAAGTCAGCCAGCGTCGACACCAGAATCGCCTTGATGGTGTGCATGCGGTTTTCCGCTTGCTCGAAGGCGATGCAGGCCGGCGACTCGAATACGTCATCGGTCACTTCGATGCCGTTCTTCAGGTGCGGGTACTGCTCGGCAATCTGCTTGCCGATCTTGGTGTCGCTGTTGTGGAACGCCGGCAGGCAGTGCATGAACTTGGTGCGCGGGTTGCCGGTGGCTTTCATCAGTTCGGCGTTGACCTGGTACGGCAGCAGTTGCTGGATGCGTTCGGCCCAGGCTTCGACCGGCTCGCCCATCGACACCCAGACGTCGGTGTGGATGAAATCCACGCCCTTGACAGCGGCTTTCGGGTCTTCGGTGAGGGTGATGCGCGCGCCGCTTTCTTCCCCGTATTGTTTGCAGCGAGCCACCAGGTCGTCTGCCGGCCACAGGGCTTTGGGCGCGCAGATGCGCACGTCCATGCCGAGCTTGGCGCCGATCAGCAGCAGCGAGTTGCCCATGTTGTTTCGCGCATCGCCGAGATAGGCATAGCTGATCTCGTGGATGGGCTTGTCGGCGTGCTCACGCATGGTCAGCACGTCGGCGATCATTTGCGTCGGGTGATACTCGTCGGTGAGGCCGTTGAACACCGGTACGCCGGCGTACTTTGCCAGCTCCTCGACGATTTCCTGCTTGAAGCCACGGTACTCGATGGCGTCGTACATGCGCCCGAGCACACGGGCGGTGTCCTTCATGCTTTCCTTGTGACCGATCTGCGAGGAGTTCGGGTCGATGTAGGTGACATTGGCGCCCTGGTCATAGGCTGCGACTTCGAACGCGCAGCGGGTGCGGGTCGAGGTCTTTTCAAAGATCAGCGCGATATTGTTGCCCTTGAGATGCTGCTGTTCGGTGCCGGTGTACTTGGCACGCTTGAGGTCGCGGGACAGGTCGAGCAGGTAGCGCAATTCGCGAGGGGTGTGGTGTTCCAGGCTCAGCAGATTGCGGTTATGGATATTGAACGCCATTTTGGATCTCCTAAGGTGAGCAGGTTAGTAGTCAATCGGATCGCGGATGATCGGGCAGGTCATGCAATGGCCGCCGCCCCGTCCCCGGCCGAGTTCGCCGGCGCTGATGGTGATCACTTCCACGCCTGCCTTGCGCAGCAGGGTATTGGTGTAGGTATTGCGGTCGTAGCCGATGACCACGCCTGGCTCCACGGCCACCACGTTGTTGCCGTCGTCCCATTGCTCGCGTTCGGCGGCAAAGCTGTTGCCGCCGGTTTCCACCACACGCAGGGCCTTGAGGTTGAGGGCCTGGGCCACGGTGTCGAGGAAGTTGGTTTCTTCACGGCGGATGTCGATGCCGCCCGCTTTGCTTTCATCGGGACGCAGGGTGAAGGCGACGATCTGGTTCACCACTTCCGGGAAGATCGTGACGAGGTCGCGATCACAGAAGCTGAACACCGTGTCCAGGTGCATCGCCGCGCGGGATTTAGGCAGGCCGGCGACGATCACTTTCTCGACGGCCTTGTTTTTGAACAGGTTCACCGCCAGTTGGGCAATGGCCTGCCGCGACGAGCGTTCGCCCATGCCGATCAACACCACGCCGTTGCCGATCGGCATCACGTCACCGCCCTCGAGGGTGGAGTTGCCGTGGTCCTTGTCCGGGTCGCCGTACCAGATCTGGAAGTCGGCGTTGGTGAACTCGGGGTGGAATTTGTAGATGGCGGTGGTCAGCAGGGTTTCCTGGCGGCGTGCCGGCCAATACATCGGGTTGAGGGTGACGCCACCGTAGATCCAGCAGGTGGTATCGCGGGTGAACTGGGTGTTGGGCAGCGGCGGCAGGATGAAGCTGGAGTTGCCGAGGAAGTCGCGGAACATCTCGATGGCCTTGCCACCGAAACTGGTGGGCAAGTCATCGCCCGAAACGCCGCCGATCAGGAACTCGGCGATCTTGCGCGGCTCCAGGCTACGCAGCCACGAGGTGGTTTCGTTGATCAGGCCCAGGCCCACCGAATTGGCGGTGATCTTGCGTTCCAGGATCCAGTCCAGCGCTTCGGGAATGGCGACGATGTCGGTCAGCAGGTTGTGCATTTCCAGCACATCGATGTTGCGTTCGCGCATCTTGGTGACGAAGTCGAAGTGGTCGCGCTTGGCCTGGGCCACCCACAGCACGTCATCGAACAGCAGTTCATCGCAGTTGTTCGGGGTCAGCCGCTGATGGGCAAGTCCCGGGGAGCAAACCATGACTTTGCGCAGTTTGCCGGCTTCGGAATGGACGCCGTACTTAACTTTTTCCTTGGTCATTACAGTGATCCTCCAGATGTCAAAACAGGGTAGTTACAGAGTCAGGAAGCCGTCGTAGAGTCCGTAGGCCGCCACCACGGCGCCCACGACCACCGCAGCGAAAATCAGCTTCTCGACGTTGGTGAAAACCGGTTTGTTGATTTCCAGCTTGGCCTTGGCGAACAGGATCACGCCGGGGGCGTAGAGCAGGGCGGACAGCAGCAGGTATTTGATGCCGCCGGCGTACAGCAGCCAGATCGCGTAGATCAGGGCCACCGCGCCGATGATCAGATCCTTCTGCCGTTCGCCCGCCGCGCCTTCGTAGCTTTCGCCACGCACCGCCAACAGCAAGGCATAGGCTGCCGACCACAGGTAGGGCACCAGAATCATCGAGGTGGCGAGGTAGATCAGCGACAGGTAGGTGCTGGCCGAGAACAGTGTGATGATCAGGAAAATCTGCACCATGGCGTTGGTCAGCCACAGGGCGTTGACCGGTACATGGTTGGCGTTTTCCTTGCGCAGGAACTCCGGCATGGTGTGGTCCCTGGCGGCGGCGAACATGATCTCCGCGCACAGCAGCACCCACGACAGCAATGCCCCCAGCAACGAGATGATCAAACCGACGCTGATCAGCACCGCGCCCCAGTGACCGACCACATGCTCCAGCACGGCGGCCATTGACGGGTTCTGCAGTTTGGCCAGTTCCGGCTGGGTCATGATCCCCAGCGACAGCACGTTGACCAGGACCAGGAACAGCAGCACGGTGACGAAACCGATCACGGTGGCTTTACCCACATCGCTGCGTTTTTCCGCCCGGGCCGAAAAGATGCTCGCGCCTTCGATGCCGATGAACACCCATACGGTGACCAGCATCATTTTGCGCACCTGGTCCATCACGCTGCCCAGGTCCGGGTTCTTCAGGCCCCAGATGTCGGCGGTGAAGATGTCCAGCTTGAAGGCGAACAACGCGATCAACATGAACAGCAGCAGCGGCACAATCTTGGCGACGGTGGTCACCAGGTTGATGAACGCCGCTTCCTTGATGCCTCGCAGGACCAGGAAGTGTACGGCCCAGAGCAGCACCGAGGCGCCGATCACGGCAGCAGGGGTATTCCCCTCCCCAAATAGCGGAAAGAAATAGCCCAGGGTGCTGAACAAAAGTACGAAGTACCCCACGTTGCCCAGCCAGGCGCTGATCCAGTACCCCCAGGCGGACGAGAAGCCCATGTAGTCGCCGAAACCGGCCTTGGCGTAGGCGTAGACCCCACCATCCAGGTCGGGTTTGCGGTTGGCCAGGGTCTGGAACACGAACGCCAGGGTGAGCATGCCGACGGCGGTGATCGCCCAACCGATCAGAATGGCGCCGACGTCCGCACTCGCGGCCATGTTTTGTGGCAAGGAAAATATACCGCCACCAATCATTGAACCCACGACTAACGCAACCAGTGCGCCGAGTTTCAGTTTTCCGGGTGCTTCAGACATTGCATGACTCCAATGCAGGAGAAGAGAGGCAACAGACTAATTCTGTTGACTGTTCATTCAACTGATTTAGATCACTAAATGAGAGCGTTCCCAGGTTGTTGGCGGAGTGCCATCATTTACAATGCTTTTGCTTGTAATGCTTGTTTTAGAGCCTTTTCAAGATTATTTAAGTGTTTTTTGAGTTTGTTTCGAATTATGACGCTAGTTTGTTTTTCAGAATCTGCAAATTTTCTTCATGCATTTTTTGTACAGAATTGATGTATTAAAAAAACGTATAAAACAAATGATTATATCGACGTCCCTATAGCCGTTTTGTGCAAGTTAAAAGACGTTTATTGGCGTTATCCAATAAACGTTATTACTCTTCAGCAGTTTAGTTGAAGCCCGCCATGTGACGATCCCGCGGCAGGTGTCGCCCCCAAAGAAATGGAGATGCAATGATGTCGCAATCACCGAGCAAGCTTCGCCTGAGCGCGTTGATCGCGTTGGTGGTGGGGTCGATGATCGGCGGCGGGATTTTTTCCCTGCCGCAAAACATGGCGGCCAGGGCCGATGCGGGAGCGATCCTGATCGGTTGGGCAATCACTGCCGTCGGCATGCTCACCCTGGCGTTCGTGTTCCAGACCCTGGCCAATCGCAAGCCGGAGCTGGACTCCGGGGTGTATGCCTACGCCAAGGCCGGTTTTGGCGACTACATGGGCTTTTCTTCGGCCTGGGGGTACTGGATCAGCGCCTGGCTGGGCAACGTCGGCTACTTCGTGCTGCTGTTCAGCACCCTCGGGTATTTCTTTCCGGTCTTTGGCGAAGGCAACACACCGATAGCGATCGCCTGCGCTTCGCTGCTGCTGTGGACCGTGCATTTTGTGGTGATGCGCGGGATCAGGGAGGCTGCGTTCATCAATCAAGTGACCACCGTGGCCAAGATCGTGCCGCTGATCATGTTCATCGTGATCGCCGCCGTGGCGTTCAAGGCGGACGTCTTTACCCTCGATATCTGGGGCCGCAACAACCCGGAGTTTGGCAGCGTGATGGATCAGGTCCGGCACATGATGCTGGTCACCGTGTTCGTGTTCATCGGGATCGAGGGGGCCAGCGTCTATTCGGCCCGGGCGCAGAAACGTTCCGATGTAGGTCGCGCAACGGTGATCGGGTTCATTGGCGTGTTGGCGCTACTGGTGCTGGTGAACGTGCTGTCGCTGGGGATCATGACCCAGCCGGAGCTGGCGAAACTGCAGAACCCCTCGTTGGCGGCGGTGCTTGAACACATCGTCGGCCCCTGGGGGGCGTTGCTGATCAGCGTCGGCCTGGCGATCTCGTTGTTGGGTGCCTTGTTGTCCTGGGCGCTGTTGTGCGCCGAAATCCTGTTCGCCACGGCGAAAGACAAGACCATGCCGGCATTCCTGACCAGGGAAAACGCCAACCGTGTGCCAGTCAATGCGATGTGGCTGACCAACGCGATGATCCAGCTATTCCTGCTGATTACGCTGTTTTCCGCCGGTACTTACACCAGCCTGATTTATCTGGCGTCTTCCATGATTCTGGTGCCGTACCTGTGGTCGGCGGCCTATGCGGTGTTGTTGTGCGTACGCGGTGAAACCTACCAGCAGGCGCCGGCCGAGCGAAGCAAGGATCTGCTCATTGGCGCCATCGCCTTGAGTTACGCGGTGTGGTTGCTGTACGCCGGTGGCCTGAAATATTTGCTGCTGTCGGCGCTTCTGTATGCGCCGGGCGTGATCCTGTTTGCCAAGGCACGCCGTGAGCAGGGCATGCCATTGTTCACGGTCATCGAGAAAGGCATTTTCACCGCTGTCATTGGGGGCGCCGGGCTGGCGGCTTATGGGCTGTATAGCGGGGTGCTGAGTCTGTGAAGGTGTTGCTTGCGTATCAGCCACCCTATGACTGGCCGGCGATGCTGGGCTTTTTATCGGCACGGGCGATTGCGGGACTGGAAACGGTGGCCGATGGCGTTTACTCGCGCGGCATCGAACTGAAGGGTATGCACGGTACCCTTTCCATTCGGCCTGCTACGTCTGATGCCCTTGAGCTGACGCTGGATTTTCCCGACCCGAACGGTGTGCCCGAAATCGTCGCAAAAGTGCGGCGGATGTTCGACCTCGACGCTGATCTCGCCACGATCCATCGGCATTTAATATCCGTTGATCCGCTGATGGCCCGGTTGATTGCCCAGCGCCCCGGGCTGCGTGTACCGGGGGCGTGGGACGGTTTGGAGCTGGCGATCCGCGCGGTGCTGGGGCAGCAGATTACGGTGGTGGCGGCGATTCGCCTGGCAGGGAAACTGGTGGCGCAATATGGCGCACCGCTGGGTAGACCGTTGCCGGGATTGAGCCATGTGTTCCCCACGGCTGACGTGTTGGCGGGGGCCGATCTGGCTGCGTTGGGCATGCCGAAAAGCCGGGGCCGGACGTTGTCGGGTGTGGCTCAGGCATTACTCGATGATCCGCGATTATTCGAGCCCGGTCGCGAGGGGGGCGTAGCGCGGTTGCTGGCGTTGCACGGGATTGGTGACTGGACGGCGCAATACATTGCGTTGCGACAGTTGCGGGAGATGGATGGGTTTCCCAATGGCGACGTGGGGTTGATCAATGCGTTGGCGGTATTGGAGGGGGGGCCGGTGACAGCGAAACAGTTGCAGTTGCGGGGTGAAGGCTGGCGGCCCTATCGAGGGTATGCGGCGCAATTGCTGTGGACTTCGTTGAGTCGGGTGGACTGAGCTGATCCGGAATTTGTACTGGCAGTCCTGACGTCTTCGCGAGCAAGCCCGCTCCCACAGGGACTGCGTTTTTCCTGACTATCGCGATCAAATGTGGGAGCGGGCTTGCCCGCGAAGGCGATCTGGCCGTCACCACCAATGTGCGCGATGCGAACCCAGTTCCGTTGCCGGTAGCGCCCACTGCAACGGCGTCCCGGTTATCTTCAAAGGTGCGTGTAACCGATGTGCCGGCCCCCACGGTGTCTGCTCCACCATCAACCCCTGATCCTGCTCATCTTCCGCACGTAACGCTTCATTCGTCCCTGGTCCCTGCTCGATCAACAACTTCGCCGTACGCGCCAACGACAACCGCGCCGAGCCCCCCGTACCGTCGCTCAACCGCTGCGCCAACAACCTGATCGCACTGGCCGCCATCAAATACCCGGTGGCGTGATCGAGGGCCTGCACCGGCAACGGCGTCGGCTTGTCCACCTGCTTCCAGCGCATGCCCGCTTCGGCAATGCCACTGCTCATCTGCACCAGGCTGTCGAAGCCCCGGCGGTTTTGCCAAGGGCCACTCCAGCCATAGGCGTTCAGGCAAACATCAATCAGGTCCGGATTCAGTTGTCGGCGCTCATCCGTGCCGAAGCCAAGTCGCTGCAGCGCATCGGCACGATAGCCATGGAGCAGAATGTCGGCGTCCTTGAGCAGGCATTCGAATACGGCGCGGTCGGACTTGTCGTTCAGATCAAGACGCGCGCAACGTTTTCCCAACGTGACTTCCGGCACCACTCCCGGCTCGTTCCAGGTCGGCGGATCGATGCGCAAGACATCGGCGCCGAGGCCAGCCATGAAGCGACTGGCGATGGGGCCGGCGAGTACTCGGGTCAAGTCCAGCACCTTGATGCCCGCCAGTGGTTGAGTAACTGAACCAGTCCACGGTTTGCGGTTCTGGCCTGGGTCGTTGGCAAATAGAATCAAGGGCTCGGCATTGACCGCCTGTCCCTGAGGATGGGCCTGCCATTGATCCCAGGTACGCATTTGTGCGGCACAACCACCGGCATCGACCACCGCCTGTTCCAGCTCGTTCTTCGTCCATTGCGCCACTTTGCCGGCCATCGTTGCACGATCGGTACAGGCACCGAGCACGCTTTCAGCAGCGGCGCGGTGATGGGGCGCGTTGGTGTGCAGGCGAATCCAGCCATCGCGGGCGGCGTAGTCACCGGCCACCGGGTCCCACAGCGGTGGAACGTTCCAGCCGATCGGGCGAATCGAGGTGGCGAACCAGAAGGACGCCAGGCGTCGGTCAACTTCAAGGTCGGGCAGGCGTCCGGTTTGCTGGTGCAGCAGTTCGCTGGCGGCCTGGCCGGCGGCAGCAATGCTGGAGCAGGCCAGGTCAGTGACGGCAAACGCCGAGGGCAGGGCGCCGCTGGACGTGAATGGAATCCTGGTGTGAGGCAAACCGAGTGCGGATTGAATGGACGTGAGCAGATCAGTCATTGAAGAGCCCTCCGGAGCGAGAGCCCGATCTTAGTCCAAAACAGGTGACAAGCCAGATGAAACCTGTGGGAGCGGGCTTGCTCGCGAATACGATCCATCATTCAACGATGATGGTGACTGATACACCGCTTTCGCGAGCAAGCCCGCTCCCACATTTGACTGCATTGCTGCTTACACCCGGAACTGATCCATCAACTTCATCTGGTGGGTGGTCAGGGTGTTGAGCTGGCTGCTGATCTGCGCCGATTCGGTGGCCTGGCCGGTCAGGGTTTCGGTGACGGTGCGGATCGCCGAGACGTTGCGGTTGACCTCTTCGGCCACGGCGCTTTGCTGCTCGGCGGCGCTGGCGATTTGCAGGTTCATGTCGCTGATCACGGTGACCGCGTCGCTGATCTTGCCCAAGGCCTGGACTGCCTGCTGGATCTGCCCGGCATTGCTGTGGGCCTGTGTCTGGCTTGAATGCATGGTGGCGACCACGCCGCGGGTGCCGGACTGGATGCGTTCGATCACCAGGCGAATTTCTTCCACCGAATCCTGGGTGCGTTTGGCCAGGTTGCGCACTTCATCGGCCACTACCGCAAAGCCGCGACCGCTCTCGCCGGCGCGGGCGGCTTCGATTGCCGCATTGAGGGCCAGCAGGTTGGTTTGTTCGGCGATGCTGCGAATCACCTCCAGCACGGAACCGATCTGTTCGCTGTTGACCGCGAGGGCTTCGACTTCGGTCACGGCCTTGCTGACTTCTTCGGCCAGCTGATTGATATCGCGGGTGCTGCGCTCGATGATCGACATGCCGTCGCGGGCCGACTGGTCGGCGCCCTTGGCGGCGTTGGCCGCGCTCGAGGCACTGTTGGCGACATCGTGGGCGGTGGCGCTCATTTCGTTGGACGCCGTGGCGACCTGGTCGATTTCGCGGAACTGCACCTGCATGCCTTCGCTGGTCTGGCGGGCAATCTCCGACGACTGATCGGCCGTGCCACGGGCGTCGGTGATGCTTTGCTTGATCTGCGCGATGGTCGGTTGCAGCTTGTCGAGGAAGCGGTTGAACCAGCTCACCAGCTCGCCCAGTTCGTCCTGCTTGCTGTAGTGCAGGCGCTGAGTCAGGTCGCCGTCGCCGCTGGCAATCGCCTTGAGCATCTGCGCCACGCTGTTGATCGGCCGAGTGACGCCGGAAGCGGTGAGCCACATCAGCAGCAGACCGAGCACACCTGCGATCACCGCCACCGACAAGGCCTTGATCGTGCCGCTTTGCTGGGCATCGTCAAGCACTGCCTGGAGTTTCACCGAGTCGGCCAGCAGCACTTGCCTGGGCAGGTCGATCACCACGGCCCAGGCCTTGGCATCGGCAATCGGGCTGACCGGGTACACCGCACGGATCAGGTCACCTTGCTGGAGAATCTTCGGTGCACCGCTACCGAGCAATTGCAGGATGTCCTTGCCATCTGCACCCAGGGTGTCACCGATGCTTTTGCCGACTTTCGTTGCATCGACGCTGTAGGCCGCCATCACGCCGGTGCCGGAGACAATCAGCATGTGCCCGGCGTTGTTGAACAGTTCGCGCTGGGAATCGATCGCCGCCGCTTGCAGGGCGTCGAGGGCGATGTCGATACCGACCACGCCGATGGACTTGCCATCCACCAGCAACGGTACGGAAATGGTGGTCATCAACACTTCCTTGCCGCCGACAGTATCGGCGTACGGGTCGAGCAGGCAGGTGCGCTTGCTGTCCCGTGGGCAGGTGTACCAGACGTTGTACGGCGTGCCGCTGAGGTTCAGGGTGGTCTTGGTCATGTCCTCTTCGACCATGATCGTGTTCAGCGACTCACCCCCGGCGCGGCTCCAGTACGTGGCGAAACGCCCGGCCTCGTTGGATTGCCGGGCGGCGTCGCCGACGAACTCGCTGTCCTTGCCGTCCAGGCCGTCGGGTTCGAACGCCAGCCAGATGCCCAGCACTTTGCTGTTGCGCTCGAAGGCGGTTTTCAGGCTCTGGTTCAACTCTTCACGCAAGGCGCCGGGCTCCAGCGAGCGCTTGGCGGCCAGGTTGCGCATGTCCTTGATCTGGTCCGCGAGGGCCGTGACCACCGTCAGGGTTTCACCGAATGTCTTCTGCACCCGCACCGCTTGCTCGGCGGCCTTGGCCTGTAGCAGGTCCTGCACACTGGCGGTGAGCATTCTGCTGCTGGAATCATTGACCAGGTCATCGTTCTGATTGGTCTGGTAAATGTTCATGCCCACTATCAATGCGACTACACCCAGCAGGCACAGACCGGACAGCAGGACGATTTTCAGGCGGATGGACACTGAGTCGAACATAAGGCGAACTCGCGAATGGATGAAGTGTTGGCTGTGGGCCGTTGCGGCTCACTCGCTAAGTCCGTTTAGCGCCGATCAATGCACATCGGCGTGGCGAAGAGGTTACATGAGGGGCAACCCGACGAGCGGTAGTGGTTGAACGTTTGCGCAGAAAAATGTGCCGAAAATCGCTTTAAAACGAGGAAAAATCGCGGAATTGCTCAAGAGGGTTCTGGCACCGATTCCGGCCGGGACCAGATCCACAGATTGCCCAGCCCCATCCCGGCAATCGCCAGGTAGACCGGCCAGCCGTGATCGAGCATCGCCAACATCAGGCCGGCACATACCAGCATGCTGACCGTGGCGCTGACCTTTGCCCGGCGCGCGATGATCTTGCCGTTGCGCCAGTTATGGAGGATGGGGCCGAACAGCCGGTGGTTTTCCAGCCAGGCACTCAGGCGCGGCGAACTGCGGGTCGCGGCCCAGGCGGCCAGCAGGATGAACTCGGTGGTGGGCAGACCGGGAATGACGATGGCGATCAGGCCGATACCCAGGCTGACATAGGCCAGCAGGCCGAAGAGGAAGCGGGAGAGTCTGGAGGAGGCAGGCATGGGCTCAAGGCAACATGTGGGGCTGATCGAAATCTTACGGATTTGCTTCATCCCTTGTGGGAGCGGGCTTGCTCGCGAAGAGGTCATCAGCCTCGACATCAACGTAGACCGACACACCGCTTTCGCGAGCAAGCCCGCTCCCACAAGGGGAACGCGTTGGGTCAGGCGGCTTCGGTAGCGTAAGCCTGCTCCAGCAACACGGTAAAACGGTTGAAGGCGTTGATGGCGCCTTTTTCCACTTCGGCTTCTTCCCGGGCGCTGAACGCCAGGCCGTCCAGAGTCTTGATGAAGCTTTTCCAGCCTTCCGCGCGGCCACCGGCCGGTTCGCCGAGGTGGCGGGCGCCGAAGGATTCGCTCAGGCCAAGGCCCACGGCACGTTTGATCAGGAAGGCCGCGCCGAGCTTCGAGCCTTCGGAGACGAAGATCCAGCCCAGGGCTTCGGCTCTGGTCGGGTTCTTCAGGGCACCGGCGACGGGCGCCGGCACGTCGGTGCCCAGGTCCGCCAGGTCAGCCCTGGCCGCATCGGCGCGGCAGCGGGCTGGCAGGTCCGGGACGATGGCGGTCAGTTCGGCATCGTTGTACAGCGACACCAGTTCCGACTGGAACAGGTACTGCGCCACCACGAAGTGGGCGAAACTGGCCTGGGTTTCAAACGGGGAGTGGGCCTTGACCAGGGCATCGAGCTTGCTGTGCGGCTCGTTGGTGATCTGGTTCAAGCGCTGGGAACGCAGGCTGGCGCGTTGCTCGGTGTCTTGGGTAGTCATGGCAATTCCTTGGGGAAAAAGAGGCGCTTGGTAACGAGACGAACAAGCAGGCGCCTGACAGTAAAAAATCCTCGCCGGACGGTTTCAATCAACCGCCCGACGGGATGCCGGATCAGATATCCCAGATCAGGTTGACCGCAAAGTTGCGACCCGGCTGGGTCAGGCGGTCGAGGTTGGCCGGCTGGGTCACCGACGCTTCGCCGACGCTGTCAAAGCCGCGCACGTCATCCCACAGCCAGTATTTCTTGTCGGTCAGGTTGTAGACGCCGCCACTGACGGTCACGTCGTCGGTCACCTTGTAGAACGCGCTCAGGTCCAGAATGCCGAAACCCGGGGTCTTGAACTGGGTGCTGGTGCCGTCCGGGGTCTTGAAGGTGGTGCTGTCGACGCGGTCCTTCTTCTTCACCAGCGTCCAGCTGAGCAAGCCACCGTAGGTGTCCTGGTCGTAACCGAGGCCGAATACGCCGGTCAGCGGGTTGACGCTGTTGAGCGGTTCGCCCGAGTCGTCGTTGCGACCGTAGGCATAAGCCACCGAGCCCCGGGTGTAGAGGCCTTGCGGCGCGCCGAAAGCGTCGAGGTTCAGGCGTCCCTTGACCTCGGCGCCCTTGATGGTGGCGTGTTTGATGTTGTTGCTTTGGAAGGTGGTCTCGGTGTAGCCCGGAGTGATGGCGTTCTCGTCAATGAAGTCGCGGTATTTGTTGTAGAACACGGCCACGTCAAACGAGCCCTGCTCGAAGTTGCCGCGCAAACCTGTCTCGTAGCTTTTGCTCTTTTCCGGTTCGAGGTCCGGGTTAGGCGCGACCCGATAGCCGCCGGCGAGGTTTTCGAAACGACCATACAAGGCCTTGGCGGTCGGGGTACGGAAGCCTTCGGCATATTGGCCGTACCAGGTGTAGTGGTCGTTGAAGCTGTAGGTGGTACCGAATTTTGGCGACAGACGATGCCAGGTCTTGGTCTCGTCGCTCACCACGCCGTTGCCGCTTTGGTCAGCGGTGGCCAGGAACTCTTCGGTGATGTGCGGCTTGAGCTCGGTGTAGTCGTAGCGAGCACCTGGCACAAAGGTCCAGTTGCCCCAGCTGATCAGATCCTGGGCGAACAGGCTGTAGCTGTTGACGGTCGGGTCCGGGAAATCACTGGCGGGTGTCAGTGTGTCGGTGGCGCTAGGGGCGCCGATGACCCGGCAGGATCCGGCCACGGTCAGGCAGGTGCCGGTACCGGTACGCAGGCCGGTGATTTTGTCCTGCTTGATGGTGGTGCCATAGGTGACGAGGTGGTCGGTGTCGGCGATGGCAAACGACTTGTCAGCCTGGGCATCGAATACCCATTGGCGGTCCTTGTAGGTGGTATCGCGGTTACGCAGCACGGTCCTTGACGGTGGCGCGTAGATTTCCTCGGTGCTCTGGTCGGTCTTGGCAATCTGGTAGTTCAGTGTCCACTTGATGTTGTCGGCCAGGGCGCTGTCCAGACCGAAGCTGTGTTCCAGGCCAAAGCGTTCGCGGGTGATCGTGTCGTTGCCGGTACGGGACTTGTAGTAGCCGAAACCGCGTCCGGCATTGAACGGACCGCCCACGGCGCTCAATTGGTTGGTATCGCGGTCGTTCTTGTAATGCTCGTAGGTCAGGCCCAAACGTGCGTCGTCGGCGTAATCCCAGCCCAGTTTGGCCAGCACGTTGGTGGTGCGCGCATCCTCGGGGTTGGCTTCAGTGCGATTCAGGCCAGTGCCGCCGGTTTCTCCAAAGGAGTCGGTTTCATGACCGTTGCGCTGACTGAGATGCAACAGGCCATCGAACTCACCGGTTCGGCCGGCGACGGTGCCGGAAGTCAGCCAGCTGTCGTCGGCGGAGTTGTAGCCGGTTTTCAGGCGTGCGCCGACATCCTTGCCCGGTTTGATGATGTCGTCCGGGTCCAGCGTGTAATAGCTGACCGCACCGCCAATGGCATTGCTGCCGTACAAGACAGAGGCCGGGCCCCGGAGGATTTCCACTCGCTTGACGATTTCCGGGTCGACATAGTTGCGGTTGGTCTGGGCATACGGGCCGTTGAAGAAACCGTCGGGCACCTGCACGCCATCGATCTGGGTCAGCACGCGGTCGCCATCGATGCCGCGAATGTTGTAGCCCGTGATGCCTGCGCGTTGGCCTGCGCCGCCGACCGAAACACCGGGTTCGTAACGCACCAGTTCCTTGATGGTATTGACGTTGTTACGGTCCAGGTCTTCGCGGGTGTAGACAGAGACCGTGCTCGGCACGCTGTTCACATCCTGTTCGTTTCGGGTGGCGCTGATGGTCACCTGTTGCAGGTTGAGCGTACTGCTGGCGCTGCGCTTTTCCAGGACGATGCTGTTGCTGCCCAGTTTGCGATAGCTCAGGTTGGTCCCCACCAACAGCCGATCCAGGGCTTTCTCCGGCGACAGCGAACCACGGACGCCAGGCGAGGCCACACCTTGCGCCAGCTCCGACGACACGCCGACCTGCCAGCCCGTCACGGCGGTAAAGGCATTGAGTGCCGACACCAGGGATTGCTGGGGAATGGCGAACGGGTAGTCGCCCATTTTGCGAGCCGGCTGCTCGGTGGCGGTGGCTGCCATGAGCGGTGCGGCACCGGCCATCAGGATGGCAGCGGTCAGCAGCGACAGCACGCGGGAGGGTGAAGAGGCAGGGCGGGTAAGGCGAAGGGACATCGATAGCGCTCCGTGTCGCACGAATCTTTATAGGTGCTGATCGGCATGGTGAGATGCGAATCAATTGCATTGGCTATAACGAGACGTACGGGATTCGGCTATCGAGTAAAAATAATTCTCATTCAGTTCAATATGACCAGCGCCGGGAATTCCTGGAGGCGGGCCGAGGTGATGTGGGCCAGGGAGCGAACCACGTCCAGGGGCTGATCGAGGCGATAGTTGCCGGTCACGGCGACATCGGCCAGTTGTTCGTTGTTGTTGATGATCCAGCCCGGGTAGTAGCGGCGAAGTTCTGCCAGCACCTGGTTCAACGGGCAGTTTTCAAACACCAGTCGCCCCTGGACCCACGCCAGGTCGGTGGCGGCATCCAGCCTGGCAGGGCGGTCGAAGCCGTTGGGGCCGATGCGAATGCTTTCCCCGGCGGACAGGCGCACCCGCGCATCGTCACGGGTGGCTCGCAAGTCGACATCCCCGCGTTGCACCCGCACTTGCGCCACACCGTCGAGGTAGCGCACGGCAAACGCGGTATCGCGAACGCTGGCCGTGACCGGGCCGGCGTCGATTTCCAGTGGTTGGCCGCGACTGGCCTGCACTTCGAAAAACGCTTCGCCCTGATACAGGCGGGCAACACGTTGCTGGTCGTTGATGGTGCTTGAGAAGGCCGAATTGGTATTGAGCAAGACCCTGGAGCCATCCTCCAGTTGCAGGCGCTGGCGCTCGCCGACCACGGTCAGGTGATCGGCCTGCAGGCGCATCGGCAAGTTGCTGAAATTGCACAGGCCGAGTAGCAGCACCGCAGCAGTGGCCAGTGGTCTCCAGTGCGGACGCAAGCGGGCGAGAACGGTGACTTTCGCGGGCCGCGCGGCCAGGCTTTGCGCGCATTGCGCCACTTGCGGACCGTCCCAGATCGCCTGTGCCTTGGTGAACGCCTGGGCATTCAACGGATCGGCCTCAAGCCATGCCTGGAATTGGCGGGTCTGCTCCTCGTCGGGACTGCCGAGCACGATCAACCAGTCCAGGGCCTGGTCCATCGCGCTTGCGGGATCCTGCGCCGGCGAAGGCTCAGGGGAGCGGTGGTTGTCCGTCACGGTGTGTCCTCGGCAGGGGCTTGTGAAGAGCAGTTTCAAGCTACAAGCGACAAGCTGCAAGCTCGGTTCGGAGTTTGTCTTACCGCTTATGGCTTGCCGCTGCTGTCATTGCGTTCTGCAACACCGATGCAGATCGACATGATCAACTTGAGTTCTTTCTGCACGGTACTGAGGGACACGTTCAGCTCGTCGGCGATTTCCTGGTAGCTGTGCCCGTGCAGGCGGCTGAGGATGAAAATCCGCTGTTGGCGGTCGCTGAGTTCACTGAGGCTCACGTTCAGGCGCTCCAGCAATTGTTCGGCATGGGCGGCGTCTTCGGCGCTGCTGGCGGGGGCGGCGACGCTGTGCATCACCTCCTGCGGCACGTCGTCGACCATGGTGCGCGAATGGATGCGCCGCGCGCGCAAATGGTCCAGCGCCAGGTTGCGCGCCGTCTGGAAGACAAAGGGCTCAAGATGATCGATGGCCCGTTCGCTCAAGGCGCGGGTCACCCGCAGGTAGGTTTCCTGCAGGAGGTCTTCAGCGGTGCTGTGATTGTTGACCATCCGCTCCAGCGTGCGCAGCAGGGAGGTGCGCTGGGTGAGGAAAACGTGGTTGAAGCGCGACTGACTCACGGGAGAACCTGATCCATTTCGAGTTAATGATAATGCTTATCATCCGCTCGAATGGTCAAGTACTGATTTATCAAGGTTTAGGCACGACCCTGCAAATAGCTCGCGTAATCGGGTATTCGATGAGTGTGCGCCTGATCCATCAGCGGGCTGCTGAGCAGGTAGTCGGCGCTGCATTCGTTGCAGGCCACCGGGATGTTCCAGACTGCCGCGACCCGCAGCAACGCCTTGATATCCGGGTCGTGGGGCTGGGGTTCGAACGGGTCCCAGAAAAACACCAGCATATCGACCCGCTGCTCGGCGATTTGCGCACCGAGCTGTTGGTCGCCACCCAGTGGTCCGCTGATCATGCTTTGCACCGGCAGGTCGAGGCGTTGTTGCAACAGCAACCCCGTGGTGCCGGTGGCGACCAGATCATGTTGGGCCAGCTTGTCCTTTTGCCGTTCGGCCCAGTCCAGCAAGAACACCTTGCAATGGTCATGGGCGACCAGGGCGATACGCTTGCGCGCCGCCAGGGTCTTTTGCGTAAAGCTGATGCCGATCATCGGTGGTTGCTCCAGTAATGACACGTACCCTGTAGGAGCGAGCTTGCTCGCGATGGTCGTTAACGATGACAAGGGTTGCCTGAATGAACGCGGGGCCCTTACATCCATCGCGAGCAAGCTCGCTCCTACAAGAAGGGAGGGGCGTGCTGCTTACTCGGCGTTGCACAGCGCCAGGCAGTTATCGAGCATGCGGTTGGAGAAGCCCCACTCGTTGTCATACCACGCCAATACCTTGAGCAACTTGCCGCTGGATTTGGTGTGGTTGGCGTCGAAGATCGACGACAGCGGGTTGTGGTTGAAGTCGCTGGAGACCAGCGGCAGGGTGTTGTAGCCAAGGATCTTCGAGTGCTGGCTGGCTTCTTTCATCAGCGCATTGACCTCATCGGCCGACGCTTCGCGCTTGAGCTGCACCGTCAGGTCCACCAGCGACACGTTGATCACCGGTACGCGCACCGACATGCCGGTCAATTTGCCCGCCAGTTCCGGCAGCACCAGGCCGACGGCTTCGGCGGCACCGGTCTTGCTCGGGATCATGTTCTGGGTGGCCGAACGGGCGCGGTACGGATCGACGTGATAGACGTCGGTCAGGTGCTGGTCGTTGGTGTAGGCGTGAATGGTGGTCATCAAGCCATTTTCGATGCCCAGTTCGCGATGCAGCACCTGGGCCACTGGGGCCAGGCAGTTGGTGGTACACGACGCGTTGGAAATGATCTGGTGCGACTGGCGCAGAATATCGTGGTTCACCCCGTAGACGACGGTGGCGTCGGCGCCTTTGGCCGGTGCAGAGATAATGACTTTGCGCGCACCCGCCGTAATATGCGCGGCGGCTTTGGCCCGGTCGGTGAACAGACCGGTGCATTCGAATACCACATCAATCTTTTCCGCGGCCCAGGGCAGGTCGGCCGGGTTGCGGATGGCGCTGACCGAGATGCGGTCGCCGTTGACCGTCAGGCTCTCCTGGTCGTGCTGGACATCGGCATCGAATGTGCCGTGAACGGTGTCGTACTTGAGTAGATGAGCATTGATCGCGCTGTCGCCCAAATCGTTGATGGCGACAATCTGCAGATCCTGACGATAGCCCTGGGTATAGAGTGCACGCAGGACGTTACGGCCGATGCGGCCAAAACCATTGATTGCGATTCGAAGAGTCATATTGCGGCGCTACCGTCGTTTTGTTGTTGGAATTACAAGATTATTCGCAAAAAAATAGAAAACAAGCCTTTTTAATGGCAATATTTTGTTCAATCTACAACGAGTGACCTGAATCAACTGGTCCGAATGGTCAATTAAACCGTCCGTCATCCCATCGACACCGGCCTTTGATCAGCATAGACAATCAGGTCGCCACATCCGTTAGCCTGGAGTTCTACACATGCATCCCCGCGTCCTTGAGGTCACCGAACGGCTTATCGCCCGCAGCCGCGCCACGCGTGAGGCTTACCTTGCATTGATCCGCGGTGCGGCCAGCGACGGTCCGATGCGCGGCAAGCTGCAATGCGCCAACTTCGCCCATGGCGTGGCCGGTTGCGGCAGCGAAGACAAGAACAGCCTGCGGATGATGAACTCCGCGAACATCGCGATAGTTTCGTCATATAACGACATGCTCTCGGCGCACCAGCCGTACGAAGTCTTTCCGGAGATGATCAAAAAGGCCCTGCGCGAGATCGGCTCCGTCGGTCAGTTCGCCGGTGGCACGCCGGCCATGTGCGATGGCGTGACCCAGGGCGAGCCGGGCATGGAACTGAGCCTGCCGAGTCGCGAAGTGATCGCGTTGTCCACTGCCGTGGCGCTGTCCCACAACATGTTCGACGGCGCGCTGCTGCTCGGCATCTGCGACAAGATCGTGCCGGGCCTGATGATGGGCGCGCTGCGCTTCGGCCATCTGCCGATGATCTTCGTGCCGGGCGGGCCGATGGTGTCGGGTATTTCCAACAAGCAGAAAGCCGATGTGCGCCAGAAATACGCCGAAGGCAAGGCCACCCGCGAAGAGCTGCTGGAATCGGAGATGAAGTCCTACCACAGCCCTGGCACCTGCACCTTCTACGGCACCGCCAACACCAACCAGTTGCTGATGGAAGTCATGGGTCTGCACCTGCCGGGCGCATCCTTCGTCAACCCGAACACGCCGTTGCGCGATGCCTTGACCCGCGAAGCCGCGCACCAGGTCACGCGTCTGACCAAACAGAACGGCGACTTCATGCCGATCGGCGAAATCGTCGACGAGCGTTCGCTGGTCAACTCCATCGTGGCGCTGCACGCCACGGGCGGCTCGACCAACCACACCTTGCACATGCCGGCCATCGCCATGGCGGCGGGCATTCAATTGACCTGGCAGGACATGGCCGACCTCTCCGAAGTCGTGCCGACCCTGAGCCACGTCTACCCGAACGGCAAAGCCGACATCAACCACTTCCAGGCCGCGGGCGGCATGTCGTTCCTGATCCGTGAACTGCTGGAAGCCGGGTTGCTCCACGAAAACGTCAACACCGTGATGGGCCACGGCCTGAGCCGCTACACCCAGGAGCCGTTCCTCGACAACGGCAAGCTGGTGTGGCGCGAAGGCGTGACCGACAGCCTCGATGAAAGCATCCTGCGTCCGGTTGCCCGCGCATTTTCGCCGGAAGGTGGCCTGCGGGTGATGGAAGGCAACCTGGGTCGCGGTGTGATGAAAGTCTCCGCCGTCGCCGTGGAAAACCAGATCGTCGAAGCGCCAGCCATGGTGTTCCAGGATCAGCAGGACCTGGCCGATGCATTCAAGGCCGGTTTGCTGGAAAAGGATTTTGTCGCGGTGATGCGCTTCCAGGGCCCTCGCTCCAACGGCATGCCGGAGCTGCACAAGATGACGCCGTTCCTCGGTGTATTGCAGGACCGCGGTTTCAAGGTGGCGCTGGTGACCGACGGACGCATGTCCGGCGCGTCGGGGAAAATTCCGGCGGCCATTCATGTCAGCCCCGAAGCCTATGTAGGTGGCGCTTTGGCGCGGGTGCAAGAGGGCGATATCATCCGCGTCGATGGCGTCAAAGGCACCCTGGAGCTTAAGGTGGACGCCGAAGAATTCGCAGCGCGCACGCCGGCCAAGGGCCTGTTGGGCAACAACATCGGCACCGGTCGCGAACTGTTTGGTTTCATGCGCATGGCCTTCAGCTCGGCGGAGCAGGGCGCCAGCGCCTTCACTTCTGCCCTGGAGACGCTTAATTGAAACTGGCTTTGGTCGGTGACATCGGTGGGACCAACGCACGTTTCGCGTTGTGGAAAAACCAGCAACTGGAATCGGTCCAGGTGCTGGCAACGGCAGATTTCCCCAGCCCTGAAGAGGCCATCAGCCTCTACCTGGATGGCCTGGGGCTGGCACCGGGGGCGATCGGTTCAGTGTGTCTGTCGGTGGCCGGTCCCGTCAGCGGCGACGAATTCAAATTCACCAACAATCACTGGCGCCTGAGCCGCAAGGGCTTTTGCCAGACCTTGCAGGTCGAGCAACTGTTGCTGGTCAACGACTTCTCGGCCATGGCCCTGGGCATGACCCGTTTGCAGCCCGGTGAATTCCGCGTGGTCTGCGAGGGCACGCCGGAGCCGCTGCGCCCGGCGGTGGTGATTGGCCCGGGCACCGGCCTGGGCGTCGGCACCTTGCTCGATTTGGGCGAGGGCCGGTTCGCCGCGTTGCCGGGGGAGGGCGGTCACGTCGACCTGCCATTGAGCAGCCCGCGTGAAACCCGACTCTGGCAGCACATCTTCAACGAGATCGGCCACGTCAGCGCTGAAACCGCATTGAGCGGCGGCGGCTTGCCGCGCGTCTACCGGGCGATCTGCGCGGTGGACGGGCATACGCCGGTGCTCGACACGCCGGAAGCCATCACCGCTGCCGGACTGGCGGGCGACCCGATTGCCGTGGAAGTGCTTGAACAGTTCTGCTGCTGGCTTGGTCGCGTGGCCGGCAACAACGTGCTGACCACTGGTGGACGCGCTGGTGTGTACATCGTTGGCGGGGTGATTCCACGCTTTGCCGATTTCTTCCTCCAGAGCGGTTTCGCCCGGTGCTTCGCCGACAAGGGTTGCATGAGCGACTACTTCAAAGGGATTCCGGTGTGGCTGGTGACGGCGCCGTATTCCGGTTTGATGGGTGCCGGAGTGGCACTGGAGCAATCCATCCCGGCTTGAAACCCGATTACCTGTAGGAGCGAGCTTGCTCGCGATGGACGTCAACGATAACGCGTGCTTTCTGAATGCACGCGGTGCCTTCAAGTCCATCGCGAGCAGGCTCGCTCCTACATTTTTTCTGTGGTGTTTGTAAGTTGAGTGCTTAAGGCATAATCCGCCCAATTCCAACAACAAGGACGCCTTCCCGTGAGCTCAGTCAACAAGTCGATTTTGTTGGTCGATGACGATCAAGAGATACGCGAGTTGCTGGACACCTACCTGACCCGCGCCGGTTTCCAGGTGCGTACCACGCCCGACGGCGCCGGTTTTCGCCAGGCGTTGAACGAGGCGCCGAGTGATCTGGTGATCCTTGATGTGATGCTGCCCGACGAAGACGGCTTCAGCCTGTGCCGCTGGATTCGCCAGCATCCACGCCAGGCGCAGGTGCCGATCATCATGCTCACCGCCAGTTCCGACGAGGCCGACCGCGTCATCGGCCTGGAGCTGGGCGCCGACGATTATCTGGGCAAGCCGTTCAGCCCACGGGAATTGCAGGCACGGATCAAGGCCTTGCTGCGCCGCGCGCAGTTCGGTCAGGAACGTAACGGTGGCGAGGTGCTGGCCTTCGATGACTGGCGTCTGGACATGGTCAGCCATCGGTTGTTTCACATCGATGGCGAAGAGGTGATCCTTTCGGGCGCCGACTTCGCACTGCTGAAACTGTTCCTCGATCACCCGCAGGAAATCCTCGATCGCGACACCATCGGCAACGCCACCCGTGGCCGCGACCTGATGCCCCTCGATCGCATCGTCGACATGGCGGTCAGTCGCTTGCGCCAGCGTCTGCGCGACACCGAAAAACCACCACGGCTGATCCGCACCGTGCGCGGCAGTGGCTACCAATTGGCAGCCAATGTGGTTGCCAGCAATGGCCACTAAGCTGTTTCGCAAGCTCGCGGCCAAGGTACCGATGCCGCGTTCGTTGCTCGGGCGGATGCTGCTGTTGACCTTGCTGGCCGTGTTGTTCGCCCAGACATTGTCGAGCGTGATCTGGGTGTCGCAACTGCGCGCCACGCAGCTCGAGGGCCTGGTCACCAGTGCCCGCAGCCTGGCTCATTCGATGACGGCCAGTGTCAGTTATTTCCGTTCGTTACCGGTGGCGTTTCGGCCCCTGGTGCTCGATCAGTTGCGCAGCATGGGTGGCACCCGGTTCGTGGTGACGCTCAACGACAAGCCACTGGGCATGGAAGTGCTGCCCATCACCCCGCGCAAAGAGGCGGTGCTCAAAGCGGTGGACGAGGTGCTGCGCCAGTCCCTCGGCCAGGACGCGGACATCTCGGTGACCTTCGTCAGCCCGGAAGACCTGCGCATCTTCAATGGCGGCCTGAAGCTCGATGAGTTGCCACGTTCCTGGGCGCACTATGCGCTGACCCTGGAACCGGTGAACCCGCCGGTGCTGGTCACGCAGATCCAGATGGCACCGGGCGAATGGCTGTACATCGCCTCGCTGTTGCCCGAGCCCTACACCAGTCTTGAAGAACAGGGCCTGCCGGCACAGCAGGTGTGGTTCATCGTCCTGACCAGCGGCTTTTTGCTGTTGTTCATCGGCCTGCTGGTGCACTGGCAGAGTCGTCCGCTCAAGCGTCTGGCGCGGGCGGCGCGGGACTTGTCGCTGGGTGCCGATGTCGAGCCGGTGGCCGAAGGTGGTGGCAGCGAAGTGGTGGAAGTCGGCCGTGCCTTCAACACCATGCGCGAGCGCATCAGCCGTTACCTGACCGAGCGCAGTCAGTTGTTCAGCGCGATTTCCCACGACCTGCGCACACCGATTACCCGCTTGCGACTGCGGGTCGAATTGCTCGAAGACGAAACACTGCAAACCAAGTTCGGTCGCGACCTGGACGAGCTGGAGCTGCTGGTCAAGGGCGCACTGCAATGCGTGAAAGACACCGACATCCACGAGAACATCGAGCCGGTGGATCTCAACCATGTGCTCGACTGCCTGGTGGAACCGTATCTGGCACCGAACGGTAACGGCCGCGTGACCCAGCAGGGGCGGGCGCTGGCGGCGTATCCGGGGAAACCGCTGGCGCTCAAGCGTTGCATCGGCAACCTGATCGACAACGCGTTGAAGTACGGGCAGAACGCGCATCTGTACATCGATGACGATGACAGCGCGTTCATCCTGCATGTCGATGATGAAGGGCCGGGCGTGCCGGAGCAGCGGCTGGAGCAGGTGTTCGAACCGCACTTCCGCCTGGCCGGGCAGCAGCAGGGCTATGGATTGGGGCTGGGGATTGCCCGCAACATTGCCCATAGCCATGGTGGTGAGGTGAGTTTGCAGAACTTGCGTGAGGGTGGGTTAAGGGTGACTTTGCAGTTACCCCGGAGCGTTGATTAGCGATACCGCGTTATCGTTCTTCGCGAGCAAGCCCGCTCCCACATTTGACCGAGTTCATCCAGATGGAATGCGATCAAGTGTGGGAGCGGGCTTGCTCGCGAAGGCGTTAGAAGATTCAACACATCCCTCAAGGTAAATGTCACAGCTCGGTGACATAACCCACCCCCTTCGTTACAAGCCCGCCTTCGTCCGTTGTTTATGCTGCCCAGCAGTCATAACAACAAAAAAGGTACGTCATGGACACCTTCCAACCTGCCTTCAGCAGTTGGCTGAATGCACCTGCCCATCAGCAATGGCTCGCTGCCGAAGGCTTGCGCCTGCTGGCGTTTGCCAAGGCTTCGAGGCTCCCTGAAGGCTTTGGCAATCTCGATGAAAAGGGCTGCCTCGCGGCCGACGCAAAAGCGCAAACCATGAACACCGCGCGCATGACCCACAGCTTTGCCATGGCCCACATACAGGGTTTGCCGGGGTTCGCCGAGCTGGTGGATCACGGTGTCGCCGCACTGCGCGGGCCACTGCGTGATGCGCTTCACGGCGGCTGGTTCGCGACCGCCGAACACCGCGACGGCAACACCGGCAAGAACGCCTACCTGCATGCCTTCGTCGCGCTGGCCGCGAGTTCCGCTGTAGTCGCACAGCGCCCCGGTGCGCAAGCCTTGCTCGATGATGCCGTCGACATCATCGACACGTACTTCTGGAGCGAAGAAGAGGGCGCCATGCGCGAATCCTTCAATCGCGACTGGAGCGAGGAGGAGACCTACCGAGGCGCCAACAGCAACATGCACGCCACCGAGGCCTTCCTCGCCCTGGCCGATGTCACTGATGACAATCGCTGGCTGAGCCGTGCCCAGCGTATCGTCGAGCGAGTGATCCATGGCCACGCCGCCGCCAACGATTACCTGGTGATCGAGCATTTCGACCGTGCCTGGCAACCACTGCGCGATTACAACCGCGACAATCCAGCCGACGGCTTCCGCCCCTACGGCACCACCCCGGGTCATGGTTTCGAGTGGGCGCGGCTGTTGCTGCACCTCGAAGCTTCGCGGGTGAGAGCGGGGATGCTCACGCCGGGCTGGCTGCTCACCGACGCGCAAAAACTCTTCGAGCACAACTGCCGTCATGGCTGGGACGTCGATGGTGCGCCGGGGATTGTCTACACCCTGGACTGGGACAACAAAGCGGTGGTCCGCCATCGCCTGCACTGGACCCATTGCGAAGCCAGTGCTGCCGCCAGTGCACTGCTCAAACGCACCGGTGATGAGCAGTACGAACACTGGTACCGACTGTTCTGGGAATTCTGTGACAGTCATTTCATCGACCGCGAAGGCGGCAGCTGGCATCACGAGCTCGACCCGCTGAACCGCCCGAGTGCCGATATCTGGCCCGGCAAGCCGGACCTTTACCACGCCTGGCAGGCCGTGCTGATTCCGCGCCTGGCGCTGGCGCCAAGCATGGCCACGGCGCTGGCGCAGTTGTCCCAGAGCGGTTCTATGTAACCATGCGGTGACATTCGCGCATCCCTTCGTTACCTGCGAGGGGATATCCCCTGTTTAGAATCTTATGCAGCGCAAGCAACAGACTTGCATGCATAACAACAAGAAAGGTGCTCCTAGATGAATGCGATTTCTCGCCTCGCTACTGTCATTTCTCTCGCTTCCCTGTCTGCGCTCCCCCTCAGTGTCCTCGCTGCCGAATCCAAAGGTTCCGTTGAAGTCGTTCACTGGTGGACTTCCGGTGGTGAAAAGGCAGCGGTCGATGTCCTGAAGGCTCAAGTCGAAAAAGACGGCTTCACCTGGAAGGACGGCGCAGTCGCCGGTGGTGGCGGCTCCACGGCCATGACCGTACTCAAAAGTCGCGCCGTAGCCGGCAACCCGCCGGGCGTTGCCCAGATCAAAGGCCCGGACATCCAGGAGTGGGGCAGCACCGGCCTGCTCAGCACCGACGCGCTGAAAGACGTTTCCAAGTCGGAAAACTGGGATGGCCTGCTGTCGAAGAAAGTCTCCGACACCGTGAAGTACGAAGGTGACTACGTCGCCGTGCCGGTGAACATCCACCGCGTCAACTGGCTGTGGATCAACCCGGAAGTGTTCAAGAAAGCCGGGATCGAAAAAGCCCCGACTACCCTCGAAGAATTCTATGCCGCCGGCGACAAGCTCAAGGCCGCAGGTTTCATCGCGCTTGCCCACGGCGGTCAGCCTTGGCAGGACAGCACCGTGTTTGAAGACGTGGTGCTCTCGGTCATGGGCGCCGACGGTTACAAGAAAGCCCTGGTCGACCTGGACCAGAAAACCCTGTCCGGCCCGGAGATGACCAAGTCGTTCGCCGAGCTGAAAAAGATCACCGGCTACATGGACCCGAACCGCGCCGGTCGTGACTGGAACATCGCCGCCGCCGACGTCATCAATGGCAAGGCCGGCATGCAGATGATGGGCGACTGGGCGAAAAGCGAGTGGACCGCCGCGAAGAAAATCGCCGGCAAGGACTACCAGTGCGTAGCGTTCCCTGGCACCGAAAAAGCCTTCACCTACAACATCGACTCGATGGCGGTGTTCAAGCTCAAGGCTGATCGCAAGGGTGACATCGCTGCCCAGCAAGACCTGGCCAAGGTCGCATTGGGTACCGACTTCCAGAAAGTCTTCAGCATGAACAAGGGTTCGATCCCGGTGCGTAACGACATGCTGAATGAAATGGACAAGCTCGGCTTCGACGAGTGTGCCCAGAAGTCGGCGAAGGACTTCATCGCGGACGACAAGACCGGCGGCCTGCAACCGAGCATGGCGCACAACATGGCCACCTCCCTGGCCGTGCAGGGTGCGATCTTCGACGTGGTCACCAACTTCATGAACGACAAGAACGCTGACCCGGCCAAGGCCAGCGCCCAACTGGCCTCGGCTGTCAAAGCGGCCCAGTAACTCCGGACACAGCCCATCCCAATGTGGGAGCGGGCTTGCTCGCGAATACGGACTGACATTCAACATGGATGTCGATTGACACACCGCATTCGCGAGCAAGCCCGCTCCCACAGGGGATCAGCGTGTCGATTCATTTCTCTAAACCTGGATTATCCCGATGAGCTCTGTGGCGGTTTTCAGCAAAGCCTCACCGTTCGATGCGCTGCAACGCTGGCTACCCAAGTTGGTACTCGCGCCGAGCATGCTGATCGTGTTGGTTGGCTTCTACGGTTACATCATCTGGACGTTCATTCTGTCCTTCACCAACTCCAGCTTCATGCCGAGCTACAAGTGGGTCGGCCTGCAGCAATACATGCGTCTGATGGACAACGACCGCTGGTGGGTCGCGAGCAAGAACCTCGCGGTGTTCGGCGGCATGTTCATCGGCATCAGCCTGGTGCTGGGCGTGTTCCTCGCCGTGCTGCTGGACCAGCGCATTCGCAAGGAAGGCTTCATCCGCACCATCTATCTGTACCCGATGGCGCTGTCGATGATCGTCACCGGTACGGCGTGGAAATGGCTGCTCAACCCGGGCCTGGGCCTGGACAAAATGCTGCGTGACTGGGGCTGGGAAGGCTTCCGCCTCGACTGGCTGGTGGATCAGGATCGCGTGGTCTACTGCCTGGTGATCGCCGCCGTGTGGCAAGCCTCCGGGTTTGTCATGGCGATGTTCCTCGCCGGCCTGCGCGGTGTCGATCAGTCGATCATCCGTGCTGCGCAAGTTGATGGTGCGAGCCTGCCGACCATCTACCTGAAGATCGTTTTGCCGAGCCTGCGTCCGGTGTTCTTCAGTGCCTTCATGATCCTCGCGCACATCGCGATCAAGAGCTTCGACCTGGTCGCGGCGATGACCGCGGGCGGTCCGGGCTACTCGTCCGACCTGCCGGCAATGTTCATGTATTCCTTCACCTTCAGCCGTGGCCAGATGGGCATCGGTTCGGCCAGCGCCATGCTGATGCTCGGCGCCGTGCTGACCATCCTCGTGCCGTACCTGTACTCCGAGCTGCGAGGCAAACGCCATGACTAATCAAATCGGAAAACCAGGCATCAGCTTCAGCCGCATTGCGATCTACGCCACCTTGTTGCTGGCGGCGGCGGTGTACCTGATCCCGCTGGTGGTGATGCTGCTGACCAGCTTCAAGTCCCCTGAAGACATCCGCACCGGCAACCTGCTGAGCTGGCCGGCCGTGATTGACGGCATCGGCTGGATCAAGGCCTGGGACGTGGTCGGCGGCTACTTCTGGAACTCGGTGAAGATCACCGTGCCTGCGGTGCTGATCTCCACCTTCGTCGGGGCCATGAACGGCTACGTGCTGTCGATGTGGCGCTTCCGTGGCTCGCAGTTGTTCTTCGGCCTGTTGCTGTTCGGCTGCTTCCTGCCGTTCCAGACCGTGCTGCTGCCGGCTTCGTTCACCCTCGGCAAGTTCGGCCTGGCCAACACCACCTCGGGCCTGGTGCTGGTCCACGTGGTCTACGGCCTGGCGTTCACCACGCTGTTCTTCCGCAACTACTACGTGAGCATTCCGGATGCGCTGGTCAAGGCCGCGCGGCTCGATGGCGCAGGCTTCTTCACGATCTTCTGGAAGATCCTGCTGCCGATGTCGATCCCGATCGTGATGGTCTGCCTGATCTGGCAGTTCACCCAGATCTGGAACGACTTCCTGTTCGGCGTGGTTTTCGCCAGTGGCGATGCCCAGCCAATTACCGTGGCCCTGAACAACCTGGTCAACACCAGCACCGGGGTCAAGGAATACAACGTTGATATGGCCGCCGCGATGATCGCCGGGCTGCCGACACTGCTGGTCTACATATTCGCTGGCAAGTATTTCCTGCGTGGGCTGACGTCCGGCGCGGTCAAGGGGTAGAAACATGGCAACTCTCGAATTACGCAACGTCAACAAGACCTACGGCGCCGGTTTGCCGGACACCCTGAAAAACATCGAACTGAAGATCGATGACGGGGAATTCCTGATCCTGGTCGGCCCCTCGGGCTGCGGCAAATCGACCTTGATGAACTGCATCGCCGGCCTGGAAACCATCAGCGGCGGCGCGATCCTGGTGGACGACGCCGACATCAGCGGCATGAGCCCCAAGGATCGCGACATCGCCATGGTGTTCCAGTCCTACGCGCTGTACCCGACCATGAGCGTGCGCGACAACATCGCCTTCGGCCTGAAGATCCGCAAAATGCCGACTGCGGAAATCGACGAAGAAGTCGCTCGGGTTTCCAAGCTGCTGCAAATCGAACACCTGCTCAACCGCAAACCCGGCCAACTCTCCGGTGGTCAGCAACAGCGTGTGGCGATGGGCCGTGCCCTGGCGCGGCGGCCGAAGATTTACCTGTTCGACGAACCGCTGTCCAACCTCGACGCCAAGCTGCGGGTCGAGATGCGTACCGAAATGAAGCTGATGCACCAGCGCTTGAAGACCACCACGGTCTACGTGACCCACGACCAGATCGAGGCCATGACCCTGGGTGACAAGGTTGCGGTGATGAAGGACGGCATCATCCAGCAGTTCGGCACGCCGAAGGACATCTACAACAATCCGGCCAACCTGTTCGTGGCGAGCTTCATCGGTTCGCCGCCGATGAACTTCATCCCGCTGCGCTTGCAGCGCAAGGATGGTCGTCTGCTGGCGCTGCTCGACAGCGGCCAGGCCCGTTGCGAGTTGCCGCTGGGCATGCAGGACGCCGGTCTTGAAGATCGCGAAGTGATCCTCGGCATGCGCCCTGAGCAGATCGTTCTGGCCAACGGCGAAGCGAACGGATTGCCGACCATTCGTGCCGAAGTCCAGGTCACCGAACCGACCGGTCCCGACACCTTGGTCTTCGTCAACCTCAACGACACCAAGGTCTGCTGCCGCATGGCGCCAGACGTGGCGCCGGCGGTTGGCGAGACGCTGAACCTGCAGTTCGACCCGGCGAAAGTGCTGCTGTTCGATGCCAAGAGCGGGGAGCGGCTGGGGGTTGCCGGCGTGCCGAAAGCCGAGACTCACGCTGACAACGTAGCGCAATTCAAAGGCCGCTGAAGATCACGGCTGTAGGAGCGAGCTTGCTCGCGATGGAGTGTCAGTTGACACCGATGTAGCTGATACACCATCGCGAGCGAGCTCGCTCCTACAGGGGGGGGGATATGTGGCGGGTGGAGACATCCGTCGCAACTGATGTAACCGCGTTATAGAAGAAAAGTTAATAACAATAAAACGAGGATGTAGGGATGAAAATGAAGAACAAGGCCCGGTTGATCTGCCAAGTGTCAGCAGCGGCAGCACTGGTTCTGGCCGGCAATGCGATGGCCGCTGAAGCGTTCAGCTCCGACTCCAAATGGATGACGGGCGATTGGGGTGGCGAGCGAACCAAACTGATCGAGCAGGGCATCGACATCAAGATGGATTACGTCGGTGAAGTCGGCGCCAACCTGCATGGCGGTTTCAACGATGACAAGACCGCGCGCTACGCCGACCAGTTCGGCCTGGGGGCAGCGCTGGACCTGGAAAAACTGCTGGGCTGGGACAACACCCAGGCCAAGATCCAGCTCACCAACCGTAACGGTGAGAACATCTCCAACGACCGTATCGGCGACCCGCGTGCCGGCACCCTGAGTTCCTCCCAGGAAGTCTTCGGGCGTGGCCATATGGTGCGTCTGACCCAGTTGTGGATCCAGCATCAGTTCTTCGACAACAAACTGGACGTCAAGGCCGGTTACTTCGGCGAAGGTGAAGACTTCAACACCTTCCCGTGCGAATTCCAGAACCTGGCGTTCTGCGGATCCCAGGTGGGTAACTGGGCCACCAACATCTGGTACAACTGGCCGGTGATGCAGGCGGCGATCCGCGTGAAGTACAACATCAATGACGAGCTCTACGCCCAGATCGGCGCGTACAACCAGAACACCTCGCAACTGGAGCACGGTAACGGCTTCAAGCTCAGCGGCAGTGGTACCAATGGCACCGTCCTGCCGGTCGAGCTGGTCTGGTCGCCGAAGGTCAACAACCTGCCTGGCGAATACCGTGTCGGTTACTACAAAAGTACCTCCGATGCCGCCGACGTTCGCGAAGACGACAACGGTCAGGACGCAGCGACCACCGGCAACCCTTTGCGCGTCCACGATAGCAAGCACGGCTACTGGTTCGTCGCGCAGCAGCAACTCACCAGCCACAACGGCGACGCTTCTCGCGGTCTGAACATCGCGGCCAACGCCACTTTCCACGACAAGGACACCAACTTCATCGACAACTACCAGTCGCTGATGTTTGTGTACAAGGGCCCGTTCGATGCGCGCCCGAAGGATGACGTGGGCATCGGTTTCGCCCGTATCCATGTCAACGATGACGTGAAGAAAAACGCCGAACTGACCAACGCGGCCAACGGTGTTTCGGACTTCGACAATCCGCTGTTCTCGCCTATTCGTGAAACCGAATACAACTACGAGATCAACTACGGCTTCCACGTGACCAACTGGCTGACCGTACGTCCCAACCTGCAATACGTCACGCACCCGGGTGGTGTGGATGAAGTCGACAACGCGCTGGTGGCCGGCCTGAAAATTCAGTCGGTGTTCTAACGCTGTTGCGATAAGCTCTCCTCAATGTGCGCATTTTTGCGGACAGCCCTGGCTGTCCGCTTTTTTTTGCGGGCCGCGCACCCCGGTGACAGATGATTTTCAGGACCGTGGCACATGCTTGAGCATCCGCTACAACGCTTCTTCAAATCCTTGCGCGAGCGTCCGGTGTTCGCGTGGGAGCGCTATCAGATGCGCGACGTGCTGGTGATCGATCATCCGCTGTGTCAGGCGGTGTTCAGCCGTCAGGGCGCGCAGTTGCTGCACTTCCAGCCACAGGGCCAGAAACCCTGGCTGTGGTGCGCGGCGAAGTGGCCGCAGGTCGGTGCCATTCGCGGCGGCGTGCCGGTGTGTTGGCCGTGGTATGGCCGGCATCCGAGCGAAAACGCCTGGCCGTCCCATGGCTGGGCGCGGTTGCTCGACTGGAAGCTGCTCGACAGCAACAGTGACGACGATGGCGTGCGGTTGCACTGGCAACTGAAGTTGTGCGACTGGCAGGTGGATCTGCACGCGCATCTGGGCGAACGCATGGAATTGCGCCTGAGTACCGAGCATCAGGACGACATGCCGTGCCAGTTGAGCCAGGCTTTGCACGCTTACTGGCGTATTGGCGATGTCAGTGAGATAGCGCTGTCTGGGCTGGAGGGTGCTCAGGGTTATGACCAGTTGAGCCGACAGGTCTGTCAGCAGGAAGGCGAGTTGCGCGTGGACGGCGGTTGTCAGCGAGTGTTCCAGCATGATGGCGAATTGCAGCTCAACGACCATGCCTGGCAGCGGGCGCTGTGCATCGACACTGGCGAAACGGCCGACACAGTGGTTTGGCATCCCGGTTCACGGCCGTTGCTCGGCGTGACCTGGAACGAGATATCCGAATTCGTTTGCGTAGAGGCCGCAAGCGGCGGTACCGACAGCTTGTGCCTGAAACCTGGGGAGCGGGCGCATTTGAGTTTACAGGCGTGGGTGGGGGCTTGATTCTGCGGTGTTGCTGCTGGCCCCTTCGCGAGCAAGCCCGCTCCCACATTCGACCACATTCCAACTGAAGGAACCTGGTCACCTGTGGGAGCGGGCTTGCTCGCGAAGGCGCCCTTTCAAGCAGTAAAGATTCAGGATCGGTCAGTTGAACTCATCACCCACCGGATACCGGCTGGCATTCAGGCTCTCCTTGATCTTGCGCAAGTGCGGCTGGAAGTCCACGCCCCGGCGCAAGGTCATGCCGGTGGCGAGCACGTCCAGCACGGTGAGCTGGATGATCCGCGACGTCATCGGCATGTAGATGTCGGTGTCCTCCGGCAGCGGAATGTTCAGGCTCAGGGTGCTGGCCTTGGCCAGCGGCGAGTTCTCGGCGGTCAGGCCCAGCACTGAAGCGCCGTTTTCCCGGGCGATGCGCGCGACTTCCACCAGTTCGCGGGTGCGACCGGTGTAGGAAATGATCACGAACAACTCGCCGGTGTGGGCCACCGAGGCAATCATGCGCTGCATCAGCACGTCGGCGTGGGCCGTGACGGCGAGATTGAAGCGGAAGAACTTGTGCTGTGCATCCAGGGCCACCGGAGCCGAGGCGCCGAGGCCGAAGAAGTGGATTTGCCGGGCCTGGATCAACAGGTCGACGGCGCGGCTGATCAGGTTCGGGTCCAGTGCCTGGCAAGCGCTGTCCAGCGAGGCAATGGCGCTGCCGAAGATCTTCTGGGTATAGGCTTCAGGATTGTCGTCGGCTTCCACTGCACGGCTGACGTACGCGGCGCCACTGGCCAGGCTCTGGGCCAGTTGCAGTTTGAGCTCGGGGTAGCCGCTGACGCCGAACGAACGGCAGAAACGGTTGACCGTCGGTTCGCTGACCGAAGCCGCCTGGGCGAGGGCAGCGATGCTGAACCGGGTGGCCTGCTGCGGGTTGAGCAGGATCACCTCGGCGACTTTGCGCTCGGCCTTGTTCAGCTCTTCAAGGCGATTCTGGATTTGTTCCAGTAAATTTCGCACGCGGTCCATATGGGATTCCTTGATTCACCGGCACCGATAAGCGCGCGGCTAATGCAAAAAGGGCCTTTGGTGAGGCCCGTAACGGTGGCCTATCCTACTGATGGCTCCGACCGACCACCACTCGGAATCTGTATTTTGCGAAAATGTTGTGGTTATTACTACATTTTCCCTTGAGTGATGCCTTGAAAAAAGGTATTTGTAGCTTAACTTGATAAAAGAACAAACATCATGCTCTCGATTACGGTTGAACCGTGCACCTTTGCCTTGTTCGGCGCCTTGGGCGATCTGGCCTTGCGCAAGCTGTTTCCTGCCCTCTATCAACTCGACGGCGCCGGCCTGCTGCACGAGGACACGCGTATTATCGCGCTGGCCCGTGAGCCAGGCAGCGAACAGGAACACCTGGCGTTCATTGCTTCCGAGCTGCGCCGCTATGTCGGTGCCAAAGAGCTGGACGACGCCGTGGTCGAGCGTTTTCTGGCGCGCCTGAGCTACTTGCACGTCGACTTCCTCAAAACCGAAGATTATGTGGCCCTGGCCGAAGTCGCCGGCACCGCGCAGCGAGTCATCGCTTATTTTGCGACCCCGGCCGCCGTATACGGCGCGATTTGCGAAAACCTGGCCAAGGTCGGCCTGGCGCAAAACACCCGTGTGGTGCTGGAAAAACCCATCGGTTCGGACCTGGAATCCTCGCGCAAGGTCAACGACGCCGTGGCGCAATTCTTCCCGGAGAACCGCACCTACCGCATCGACCACTACCTGGGCAAAGAGACCGTCCAGAACCTGATCGCCCTGCGTTTCGCCAACAGCCTGTTCGAAACCCAGTGGAACCAGAACTACATTTCCCACGTGGAAATCACCGTGGCCGAGAAGGTCGGTATCGAAGGCCGCTGGGGTTACTTCGACAAGGCCGGCCAGCTGCGCGACATGATCCAGAACCACCTGCTGCAACTGCTCTGCCTGATCGCCATGGACCCACCGGCCGACCTGTCCGCCGACAGCATCCGTGACGAGAAGGTCAAGGTGCTCAAGGCCCTGGCGCCGATCAGCCCGGAAGGCCTGACCACTCAAGTGGTGCGCGGCCAGTACATCGCCGGCTACAGCGAAGGCAAGGCGGTACCGGGGTACCTGGAAGAACCCAATTCCAACACCCAGAGCGACACCGAAACCTTCGTCGCCCTGCGTGCCGACATCCGTAACTGGCGCTGGGCCGGCGTGCCGTTTTACCTGCGTACCGGCAAGCGCATGCCGCAGAAGCTGTCGCAGATCGTCATCCACTTCAAGGAACCGTCGCACTACATCTTCGCTCCCGAGCAGCGCCTGCAAATCAGCAACAAGCTGATTATCCGCCTGCAACCGGACGAAGGCATTTCCTTGCGCGTGATGACCAAGGATCAAGGCCTGGATAAAGGCATGCAGCTGCGCAGCGGTCCGTTGCAGCTGAATTTTTCCGACACCTGGAGCAGCGCACGGATTCCCGATGCCTACGAGCGGTTGTTGCTGGAAGTGATGCGCGGCAATCAGAACCTGTTTGTCCGTAAAGATGAAATCGAAGCCGCGTGGAAGTGGTGTGACCAGTTGATCGCCGGGTGGAAAAAGTCCGGCGATGCGCCCAAGCCGTACGCGGCAGGGTCCTGGGGGCCGATGAGCTCCATTGCACTGATCACGCGGGACGGGAGGTCATGGTATGGCGATATCTGATTTGAAACTGCCGCAGGGCGTCAGCGCCCATGCGTTCAAGAGCCCGGTGCTGCTGGCCGAAAGCCTGGCGCTGAATGTGGCCAAGCAACTGAGCGATGCAATCGACGCCCAGGGTACAGCGACGCTGGTGGTGTCCGGTGGCCGCAGCCCGGTGGCGTTTTTCCAGCACCTGGCCAGGCAGGCGCTGGACTGGTCCAACGTGGTGGTCAGCCTGGCTGACGAGCGTTGGGTGCCGGTGGAGCACGCCGACAGTAACGCTGGCCTGCTCAAGAAATATCTCTTGCAAGGCCCGGCGGCCAAGGCGCAGTTCCTGAGCCTGTACAGCGCCAGTGCCAACCTCGAGCAGGCAGCCGAGCAGGCCGACCGTTTGTTGTCCGAGTTGCCGGTGATCGACGTGCTGATCCTCGGCATGGGCGATGACGGCCACACCGCGTCGCTGTTCCCCAACAGCCCGAACCTTGACGAGGCCTTGAAAGTCGACGGTACACGTCGTTGCTGGCCGATGCTGGCGCCGACCGTGCCGCGTCAGCGCCTGACCATGAGTCGCGCGCTGCTGGCTTCGGCCAAACACAAGATTCTGTCGATTTCCGGTCAGTCCAAGCTGACCACCTTGAGTTTCGCGCTGGCCGGTGACGATGTCGCCGAAATGCCGGTGCGCGCATTTCTGCAACCCACGTTAGAGATTTACTGGTGCCCATGAGCCAAGGAACAGCCGCTATGACAAACCCATCCCCGACCGTTTCCATGGCGGACAAAGTTGCCCTGATCGACAGCCTCTGCGCGAAGGCGCGGATTCTGCCGGTGATCACCATCGCCCGCGAGCAGGACGTTCTGCCGTTGGCCGACGCGCTCGCGGCCGGCGGCCTGACGGCCCTGGAAGTGACCCTGCGTTCGCAATTCGGCCTCAAGGCCATCCAGATTCTGCGCGAGCAGCGTCCTGAGCTGGTGACCGGTGCCGGCACCGTGCTCGATCGCCAGATGCTGGCTGCCGCCGAAGCGGCGGGCTCGCAATTCATCGTCACGCCGGGCATCACCCGCGACTTGCTGGAAGCCAGCGTCGCCAGCCCGATTCCACTGTTGCCAGGCATCAGCAATGCCTCGGGCATCATGGAAGGCTACGCTCTGGGTTACCGCCGATTCAAGTTGTTCCCGGCCGAAGTCAGCGGCGGCGTCGCGGCCATAAAGGCTTTGGGCGGCCCGTTCGGCGAAGTGAAATTCTGCCCGACCGGCGGCGTCGGCCCGGCCAATATCAAGAGCTACATGGCGTTGAAAAACGTCATGTGCGTGGGCGGTAGCTGGATGCTTGATCCGGAGTGGATCAAGAACGGCGACTGGGCCCGCATTCAGGAATGCACCGCCGAGGCCTTGGCGCTGCTGGACTGATCGCTTCACCCGACACTCGTTGTGTGTTCTACGGCTTTACGGTGCGCTTGGTCGGTGCACCGTTTTTTTTTGCCCTTAATACCTGTAGGAGCGAGCTCGCTCGCGAAAAACCTCCAGGCACCGCTGGCTACCGGGTTCCCGCGTCATCGTTCACGACCATCGCGAGCAAGCTCGCTCCTACAGGCACCGCTGGCTTCCGGGTTCCCGGGTCATCATTCACGACCATCGCGAGCAAGCTCGCTCCTACAGGTACCGTTGGTCATCGGGTTCCCGCGTTATCGTTCACGCCCATCGCGAGCAGGTCAGCACAACTCCGCCAGCGCTGTGGTCAGCCGCGTCATGTGCCCGGCGGTGGTGGTCAGCCCCGGAGTGATGCGGATGCACGGGCCGCACGCCGCGCCGGTGCGTACCACGGTGAACAGGTTGTAGTCCTTGAGCAGCCGCTCGACCATCGCCTGCTGATCGGTCTGTGCGATGAAACGCAGGGCCGTGATGCCGCAGTACAGTCGCGGGTCGTCCGGGGTCAGGACTTCGATGCCCGGCAGTTCGCGCACGGGGCGGACCCACAGGTTGCGCAGGTAGTTGAGCCGCGAACCTTTGGCCGCCGCGCCGCCCATGGCGTGATGCTCCTCGAGGACCAGCGGCAAGGTCAGCAGCGCCGGGATGTTCGGTGTGCTGTACGGCGTACGGGCACGAATGTCTGTAACCGGGAAGTGCATCTCGCCCATGTCCGGGTCGATGTCGGCCAGGCGTTCGGGGGCGATGTAGATGAAGCCGAGCGTCAGCGGGGCGCCGATCCACTTGTGCAGGTTGTAGCCGGCAAAGGCGATACCGAGCCCGGCCAGGTCAAATTCGAGTTGGCCGAGGGCATGGGCTCCATCGAGGATGACGTCGATGCCATGTTCCTTCGCAGCGGCTGCAATCGCCTGCACCGGCATCACCAGGCCCGTGCGATGGGTGACGTGGGTCAGGGCCATCAGCTTCAGCCGCGGATGCCGCGCGAAGGCTTCCCGATAGGTGTTGAGCAGGCTGTCGAAGGTTGCCGGGTGGGTGTGTTCGATCTCGATCACTTCGACACCACGATTGCGTGCCAGCCAGCGCATGGCGCCTTTGACCGTGTCGTATTCCAGATCGCAGACCAGTACCTGATCGCCGGGCTGCAGCCGGTTGTAGTTGCGGATCAGCGACTGCAAACCTTCCGACGCGTTACGGGTCAGGGCGATGCTGTCGGCGGGTGCGCCTGTCAACCTCGCCAATTGCGCGCGGATCTTCAGGCTGTCGCCCTGTTCGAAGCGCTGGCGCACGTAGACCGAATTGCTGCGATTGATGAGCTCGATGTTGCGCTGGTATTCCTCGACCACCGTGCGCGACATGCGACCGAAGTAACCGTTCTCCAGGTTGAGCGGGCCGGGTTCGACATCGTAGCGGTCGGCAAAGGTTTGCCAGAAGGCTTCATCACGGGCACGGCGGGTGTTGTCGGGCATGGGCTACTCGGTAGGTGATTCAGTGGCGCGGGGCAGGTTTGCCGTGTTTGGCGCGTAGCGGTTCGAGCAGGTCCGACAAGCCGTTGTGATCGATTTCCTGCATCAGGGCCAACAGGCCGCCCAACTCGCCGTGAGGGAAACCTTCCCGGGCGAACCAGTTCAGGTAAGGGCCGGGCAGGTCGGCAATGATTCGGCCCTTGTACTTGCCGAAAGGCATTTCGCGGGTGATCAGCAGTTCGAGCTTTTCAGGATTCATCGGTCGGTCGTCTTGATTCAGTCAGTCTGGAAAATACAGGCATTCTGCATGCAGGCCAATTGACAGATCATGCAAATAAAACGGATACAGATTTTTTGATAATGGATAAGCGTTTGAAAAATAACGGATAAGTAAGCAGTTCCAGGCTGGCATGCAGGGTGCACCACTCATTGCATCTTTCATCAATCGTGAGGAACTGAAAAATGACCGACATGAATAAAGAAGCGATTTCCGTACTCAACGACCTGATCGAAACCAGCAAGGACGGTCAGGCCGGGTTCAAGACTTGCGCTGAAGACATCAAGCACCCTGAACTCAAAAACCTGTTCATCGCGCGTTCCGCCGATTGTGCTACGGCCGCTACGGAACTGCAGTCCGCCGTGCGTTCGATGGGCGGCGATCCGCAAACCTCCACCAGTGTCCGCGGTGACTTGCACCGTCGCTGGGTCGACGTGAAGTCGATGTTCACCGGCAAGGGCGAGGAGGCCGTACTCAATGAAGCCGAGCGTGGTGAAGACCATGCGTTGAAGGCTTACCGGGACGCCATGGAGAAAATCAACAAGCACAACCTGGTGGGCATTCGTGACCTGGTTGAGCGCCAGTACCACGGCGTGCAACGCAATCACGATCAGGTCAAGGCCCTGCGTAACCAGGCGCGTGCGCGTTCGTAATGTCTGGTTGAAACAACTGTGGGAGCGGGCTTGCTCGCGAAGGCGGCGTATCAGTCACCATTGATAGTGACTGATACGCCGCCTTCGCGAGCAAGCCCGCTCCCACAGGTATATGCGGTGAATCAACCGATGCTGATGGCCGGCAGTTCCGTCAGCGTCACGCTCTGTTGCTTGCGTGGTGCGAGGATTTCCGCCTCGCCATCCACCACCAGTTCATCGCGCTGGTTGAACACGCGAGTGGCAATGCGCACGCGAAACTTCGGCAGTTTTTCGAGAATTTCCAGGCGTACGGTCAGGGTGTCGCCGATCTTCACCGGTTTCTGAAAGCTCATCTGCTGGCCGATGTAGATAGTCCCCGGTCCAGGCAACTCGCAGGCTACCGCCGCGCTGATCAACGCACCGCTGAACATGCCGTGGGCGATGCGCTCCTTGAACATGGTGCTGGCGGCGTATTCGGCATCCAGGTGCACCGGGTTGTGATCTCCGGACATCGCGGCGAACAACTGGATGTCGCGCTCTTCGACGGTCTTGCTGAAGCTGGCGGTCTGGCCGATTTCGAGGGCTTCGTAAGGGGTGTTGGTAACCTGGGTCATCTGTCTCAATTCCTGTGACGAATTAAAAAATTCACAAAAAAACTATTCGGATCGGTGCGGCCGAGGCGTACTCAAGGCCTGTGCGATCCAGTTCAGCACATCGGCGATGATTTCATCGCGGTTGCTCTCGTTGAACAGTTCGTGCCGTGCCTGCGGGTAAACGGTCAGTTGCAGGTGCTGGCTGCCGGCCGCGCGCAGCGCGTCGGCCAGATCCTTGAGACGCTTGCCTTCGCTCACCGGATCACATTCACCGCCAATCACCAGCAACGGCAGGCCCGGGTCGATCTGCGCGAGATTGGACGCTTTGCTGATTTGCTGCAAGCCACCGAGCAAGTCGATCCACAGTTGATTGGTGCAACGGAAACCGCAGAGCGGGTCGTTGACGTACAGATCGACCTGCGCCGGATCACGGCTGAGCCAGTCGAACGGCGTACGTGCCGGTTTGAACTTGTTGTTGAACGAGCCGAACGACAGCCATTCGATCAATGCGCTGCGCCCTTGGCGGCCTTGGCGCAGGCGTTCGAAACGGGCGATTTGCCGTGCCGCACGATAAAGCGCCACAGGCTGGAAGTTCGAGCCGCTGAGGATCGCCCCGTGCAGGCTGGCGCTGTGGTGCAGCAGATAAGCCTGGGCAACGTAACTGCCCATGCTGTGACCGAGCAGTACGATCGGTATGCCAGGGTGCTGTTGGCCGATGTGCTGGTTGAGGCAGGCCAGGTCGCTCACGACCTTGGACCAGCCATGGTCATCGGCGAAATGCCCGAGTGTCCCGTTTTCGGCAGTTTTGCCATGTCCACGCAGGTCCGGCGCGCACACGCCATAGCCCTGGTCACAGAGTTTTTGCGCAAGGGGGCCATAGCGACCGCTGTGCTCGGCCATGCCGTGGGCCAGCAGAATCATTGCCTTGAGGCTGCCCTCGGGTAGCCACTGGTTGACGAAGAGGCGGCTGTGGTCGCTCGTGGTCAGCCAGAAAGTGTCATGGATCATGGCGGTTCCTTTGCATGAGGCTGCCTGGTCGCAATTAGCTCGTTGCAGTTTATAGCGCATCCTTGGCCGGGCGTCTGATCAGCTTGCGCCACGGCAAGAAGATTCATGGGATCAATGACAGCGGTGGGCATATTTGCCTGCTACGTCATAACTGCTAGTGTCCGTGAAGCTCCGCTTTTTGCATTTTTTTTGAAAAATGACAGAAAAGTGGCCCCGGATAGATTCAGGTAAAGAGGACAACAACAATGCAACCTGATTTCTGGAATGACAAACGCCCGGCCGGTGTACCCCTGGATATCGATCTGGGAGCCTACAAGTCGGTGATCGAGGTGTTCGAGCGTTCCTGCAAGAAGTTTGCTGACCGCCCGGCGTTCAGCAACATGGGCGTGACCCTGACCTACGCGGAGCTGGAACGCCAAAGCGCGGCCTTCGCCGGTTATCTGCAAGCCCACACCGACCTGGTGGCGGGGGACCGCATCGCGGTGCAGATGCCCAACGTCCTGCATTACCCGATTGCCGTGTTCGGGGCCTTGCGCGCCGGGTTGATCGTGGTCAACACCAACCCGTTGTACACCGCGCGGGAAATGCGTCATCAGTTCAAGGATTCCGGTGCCCGGGCGCTGGTGTACCTGAACGTGTTCGGCCAGAAAGTCCAGGAAGTGCTCCCCGACACCGATATCCAGTACCTGATCGAAGCGAAGATGGGCGACCTGATGCCCACCGCCAAGGGTTGGCTGGTCAACACGATGGTGAGCAAGGTCAAGAAGATGGTCCCGGACTATTCCTTGCCCCAGGCCGTTTCTTTCAAGAGCGCATTGCGCATGGGCCGTGGCCTGGGTATCAAGCCGCTGAACGTCGGCCTCGACGACATCGCCGTGCTGCAATACACCGGCGGCACCACGGGCCTGGCCAAGGGCGCGATGCTGAGCCACGGCAACCTGGTGGCGAACATGCAACAGGCACGGGCCTGTCTGGGACAGTTCGGCCGCGACGGGCAACCGCTGTTGCGCGAAGGGCAGGAGGTGATGATCGCGCCGCTGCCGCTGTACCACATCTATGCCTTCACGGCGAACTGCATGTGCATGATGGTGACGGGCAACCACAACGTGCTGATCACCAACCCGCGCGACATTGGCGGCTTCATCAAGGAACTGAAGAACTGGCGGTTCTCGGCGCTGCTGGGGCTCAACACGCTGTTCGTCGCGCTGATGGATCATCCGGACTTCAAGACCCTGGACTTCTCCAGCCTCAAGCTCACCAACTCCGGCGGCACTGCGCTGGTCAAGGCGACAGCCGAACGTTGGGAACAACTGACCGGTTGCCGCATCACCGAAGGTTACGGCCTGACCGAAACTTCGCCGGTGGCCTGTACCAACCCGTATGGCGACCAGTCGCGGATCGGCACGGTCGGCCTGCCGGTGCCGGGCACTGCGCTGAAAGTCATCAGCGATGACGGTGTCGAACAACCTTTGGGCGAACGTGGCGAGCTGTGCATCAAGGGCCCGCAGATCATGAAGGGCTACTGGCAGAAACCCGAGGCCACGGCCGAAGTGCTGGATGCCGAGGGCTGGTTCAAGTCCGGTGATATCGCGGTGATCGACCCGGACGGTTTCGTGCGTATCGTTGACCGCAAGAAGGACATGATCATTGTCTCGGGTTTCAACGTGTACCCGAACGAGATCGAAGACGTGGTGATGGCACACCCGAAAGTCGCCAACTGTGCGGTCATCGGTGTACCCGACGAGCGGTCGGGGGAGGCGGTGAAGCTGTTCGTGGTGGCCCGTGAAGCGGGCGTCAGCCTTGAAGAGCTGAAGGCTTACTGCAAGGAGAACTTCACGGCGTACAAGGTACCCAAGCACATCGTGCTGCGCGAATCGCTGCCGATGACCCCGGTGGGCAAGATCCTGCGGCGGGAGTTGCGAGATATCGCCTGATCGGTGAATAGCTGACCCCTGTAGGAGCGAGCACGCTCGCGATGGACGTCAACGATAACGCGCCCTGTCTGAATGATCGCGTTGCCCGGACGTTTTTCGCGAGCAAGCTCGCTCCTACAGGTTTAAGCGAAAGCCCCGAATTTCGGGGCTTTCAGCGACATATAGGTTTTTTGCTCTAAAATGACCGCTTGTAAGTCTTGAGTCATAAAAGTGACCGTAGAGGCCGCTTTTGGCTCTAGTCGACCCTTTGCAAAGCTGCTACTCTCGGCGCGCTTTGTGACTTCTCGGCCTTCTATCAGCCAGATTTACCAATGGCCAAACACCAATAATAATCGCATCAAATGCGGTGCTGAATTCGCGTTGCTGAGGAGTGGGCTTCCATGATCGAAGACTTTTGGAAGGATAAGTACCCAGCCGGGATTGCTGCCGACATCAATCCCGACGAGTACCCGAATATTCAGGCAGTGTTGAAGCAATCCTGCCAACGCTTCGCCAACAAGCCGGCATTCAGCAACCTGGGCAAGACACTCACCTACGGTGAACTGTACGAATTGTCCGGTGCGTTTGCCGCTTACCTGCAACAGCATACCGACTTGCAGCCTGGCGATCGAATCGCCGTGCAACTGCCCAACGTGTTGCAGTACCCGGTTGCCGTCTTCGGCGCGATCCGCGCCGGGCTGATCGTAGTCAACACCAACCCGCTGTACACCGCGCGGGAAATGGAACACCAATTCAACGACTCCGGTGCCAAGGCCCTGGTCTGCCTGGCCAACATGGCGCACCTGGCTGAAACCGTGGTGCCGAAAACCGGCGTCAAGCACGTGATCGTCACCGAAGTCGCCGACCTGCTGCCGCCGCTCAAGCGCTTGCTGGTCAACAGCGTCATCAAGTACGTGAAGAAGATGGTGCCGGCCTATCACTTGCCAAAAGCCGTCAAGTTCAATGACGTGCTGAGCAAAGGCCTGGGCCAGCCAGTGGCGGAAGCCAACCCGGCCAGTGGCGATGTCGCGGTGCTGCAATACACCGGCGGTACCACCGGCGTGGCCAAGGGCGCGATGCTGACCCACCGCAACCTGGTGGCGAACATGCTGCAGTGCAAGGCGCTGATGGGGTCCAACCTCAATGAAGGTTGCGAGATCCTGATCACACCGCTGCCGCTGTACCACATCTATGCGTTCACCTTTCACTGCATGGCGATGATGCTGGCGGGCAACCACAACATCCTGATCAGCAACCCGCGCGACTTGCCGGCGATGGTCAAGGAACTGTCGAAGTGGAAGTTCAGCGGCTTTGTCGGTTTGAACACACTGTTCGTAGCCCTGTGCAACAACGAAGGTTTCCGCAAGCTGGATTTCTCCGCGCTGAAAGTTACCTTGTCGGGCGGCATGGCCCTGCAACTGGCGGCGGCCGAACGCTGGAAAGCGGTGACCGGTTGCGCCATCTGCGAAGGTTACGGCATGACCGAAACCAGCCCGGTGGCGACGGTGAACCCGATCCAGCACATCCAGGTCGGCACCATTGGCATTCCGGTGCCGTCGACCCTGTGCAAAGTCATCAACGATGCCGGTGTCGAGCAGCCGCTGGGTGAAATCGGCGAACTGTGCGTGAAGGGCCCGCAAGTCATGAAGGGTTACTGGCAGCGCCAGGAAGCCACCGACGAGATCCTCGACAGCGAAGGCTGGTTGAAGACCGGTGACATTGCGCTGATCCAGCCCGATGGCTTCATGCGCATTGTCGATCGCAAGAAAGACATGATCCTGGTTTCCGGTTTCAACGTGTACCCGAACGAGCTCGAAGACGTGTTGGCTACCCTGCCGGGCGTGCTGCAATGCGCGGCCATCGGCGTGCCGGACGAAAAGTCGGGCGAGGCGATCAAGATTTTCATCGTTGCCAAGCCGGGCGTGACCCTGACCAAGGAACAGGTGATGGAGCACATGCGCGCCAACGTCACCGGCTACAAGGTCCCGCGCTCCGTGGAGTTCCGTGACGCACTGCCGACCACCAACGTCGGCAAGATCCTGCGCCGTGAATTGCGCGATGAAGAACTGAAGAAGATCAACGCGAAGAAAGCCACCGCGTAATCAACAAAAAGCCCCGCCGATGCGGGGCTTTTTGTTGGTCGGCTGGCAACACCGATCCTCTGTAGGAGCGAGCATGCTCGCGAAAAAGGTACAGACAACGCGTTCATTCAGACAGCCCGCGTCATCGTTGACGTCCATCGCGAGCCAGCTCGCTCCTACAGGAATGACGGTTATTGACGGAACGGCGCGAAGTTGACGTTGGTGCCCGCCGGGCGCATGTCCTGCAGGAAGGAGTCCTTGTCGGCGCTCAGTTCCAGGCTCAATGCAGCCTTGCGCTTGCCTTCATTGCGTACCACCAGGCCTTCGAGCTTCTCGCGCAGGAACACGGTCGGCACTTTCAGGTGCAGCAGCTCGTCGGTGTCCGGCGTGTGCATCAGCAGGTGAATCCACTCGTACTGACCCACGGCCAGGCGCGATACCGGGATGTCGAACCACCAGATATTGCGGTTGCGGTTCAATTCGGTGAAGTGGCAGTTGTTGACGCCAAGCACAGCACCGCCGAGTTCCTGGTTTCTGCGGGCAATGGCCTGCTTTTTATCGAGTTTCATAACATTCCTACGGGATTGGATCTTCAGCGCCATGGCCTGAATGTGTTGCGCATTCTCAGGGGTTGGCCGGCAAACATAAAGCGCAACCTGCACTGAACGATGAAATGTCGTGGTGCAAATAAATGAAACTCCCTGCAAAAGCCCCCGGTCAACCTTATGTAACGACCTTTCCTCCCATTGAAATGCCTTTAATAAAAGAAGAAGCGGTCATCCCCGGATGGCCATTTTTGTGTCAGCCTGAACTTGCACACTGAATTTGTTTCAAAGTCGCCAACTGGGCTACCTTGGTGAAGGAAACGGCCCCCAGAGTCGCCACGACTTCAACCCAAATGCGAATGCGGCGAATGGAGACGCTAATGATTTTTCCGGACATGAGAGGCTTGCCCCTGCACCGTGTGATGATGCGCACGGTCACCGAGTTCATCGCCGACGAGATGTCGACCTATGCCTCGGCGCTGGCCTATCAAATGCTGTTTTCGCTGTTTCCGTTCATCCTTTTCCTGATTGCCCTGATCGGCTTCCTGCACCTGCCGGATTTCTTCTCCTGGCTGCGCCTGCAATCGGAACTGGTATTGCCGCCCCAGGCACTGGAACAGGTCAACCCGGTGATCGACCAGCTGCAGCAATCCAAGGGTGGCTTGCTCTCGGTGGGGATCGTGATTGCGCTGTATACCGCCTCCGCCGGGGTGCGGCTGATGATGAGCGCGATGAACGCCGCCTACGACGTGGTCGAAGGACGCCCGCTGTGGAAACGCTTTCCGTTGTCGATCATCTACACCGTCGGCATTGCCGGCATGCTGCTGATCGCCGCAGCGCTCATGGTGCTCGGGCCGCAGGTGATGGAGTGGATCGCCAAGCAAGTCGGCCTTGAGTACTTTATCGTCACGCTCTGGACGATCGCGCGCTGGCCGGTGATCGTGATTTTGCTGATGGTCGCGGTGGCGTTGATCTACTACGTCATGCCCGACGTCAAACAGGAGTTTCGCTTCATCACCCCAGGCTCGGTGCTCGCGGTGGTCGTGTGGATCATCGCCTCCCTGGGCTTCGGCTTGTACGTCAAGGAGTTCGCCAACTACAACGCCATGTATGGCAGTATCGGTGCGATCATTGTGCTATTGCTGTACTTCTACATTTCCGCCGCGGTGCTGCTGCTGGGCGCGGAGATGAACGCGGTGATCGAACACATGTCGCGAGGGGGCAAGGACCCTGGCGAAAAAGTGGCTGGCGAGCATGGTCCCGTTCATGAGGAAAAACACCACGTGTCGGGACTGGGGCGCGATCACTCACACAAACCGACCATTGATGAAACCTGATCATGATTCGTGAAATTCTGAAAATGGGCGATGAGCGCCTGCTGCGCGTTGCCCCGCCAGTGCCGGCCGAGATGTTCGACAGCCCCGAGCTGTGGCAACTGATCGATGACATGTTCCAGACCATGGAAAGTGTGGGAGGCGTTGGCCTGGCTGCTCCGCAGATCGGTGTCGACCTGCAGCTGGTGATCTTCGGTTTCGAGCACAGCGAGCGTTATCCGGATGCCGAGGCGGTGCCGCAGACGATCCTGATCAACCCGTTGATCACACCGCTCAGCCCGACCCTGGAAGAGGGTATCGAAGGCTGTTTGTCCGTACCGGGCCTGCGCGGCGCGGTGCAACGTTACCAGCAGATTCGCTACGAAGGCGTCGATCCCAAGGGCGAGCCCATCGTGCGCATTGCTTCGGGCTTCCACGCACGGGTGGTGCAGCATGAATGCGATCACCTGATCGGCCGCCTGTACCCGTCGCGCATTACCGACTTCAGCAAGTTTGGCTTCACCGAGGTGATGTTCCCGGACCTGGACCCCAAGGCGGACGACTGATGCAACACAGAACCCTGTGGGAGCGGGCTTGCTCGCGAAAGCGGTCTGACAGTCGGCATTGATGGTGACTGACAGACCGCTTTCGCGAGCAAGCCCGCTCCCACATTTTTGATCCCGTTATTTCAGCTCCAGTCCCATCGCAATCATCGGCTTGCTGCGCGCGTATCGGCTCAAGCGTTCAACCATCGCGTAAGGCATCGGCGGATCGAAAGTAAAGCCGCGGCGCTCGTAAAAACCCCGCAAATCCGGATGACAGAACAGCCACACCGGCAGTTCGCAATCCTTCACTGCGGCCGCAATCAACCCGGCGGCAATCCCTTGTTCGCGACACCCCGGATCGACAAACAACCCGGTCAGCCAATGCCCGCCGGACACCGGACGCAAACACAGCGCGGCAACGATCCCGTCACGCCGCGCCACCCACAACTGCGCGTCGCGCACGGCCTTCATCGACGATTGGTGAGCGCGGTAGAACTTGTTCATCAATGGCCATAACGGCTCGTCGAGCAGGGTGTATTGGGTGTCGGGCATGGTTTTGGACTATCGGTAGGCAAAGCGGGCGATTATAAAAGAACACACGCGCCGGGATAGGTGTATACCTGATTTCACATCCCCATGAGTGGAGTACGCATCATGTCCAAAGGTATGGATTCAAAGAAAGCGGCGAAAAAGAAACCAGCGAAAACCGCCATTGAAAAGCGTGCGGACAAGAAAGCCAAAAAGGTCGGCGTGTTCGGTCACTGATCCGGCGTTGATTGATCGCTCCCATGCAACATGGGAGCGATCCACCTGAAAATAATCTGCAAGATTTCCCAAGGCCATTGCACAGAAAGGGACTGGTCCCGATCTGAGCAACGCCATGCCCCATTACTTCGATAGCGCCCACCAACAAGAAATCGAAACCCTGCGTCGACGCTTCACCGCACGCACCGAATGGCCGACCTGGTTGCTGTTGACCGGCGTGTATGGCGGCTGGTTTGGCATCGTGCTGAACAGCCATCGGCTGGGTTTGTGGTGGAGCACGCTGTTGCTGATCCCATTGCTGGTGCTGTGGTTATCCGTGCAACACGAACTGCTGCACGGTCATCCCACGCGCTGGGTAACCCTGAACAAAGTCCTTGGCTACGCGCCGTTTGCCGTTTGGTATCCGTACACCTTGTATCGCGATAGCCATTTGCTGCATCACCGCGACGAGGACCTGACGATCCCCGGTCGCGATCCGGAAAGCCGTTACCTGAGCGCCGCGCAGTGGCAGGGCAGTTCACTGCTGGTGCGCAGCCTGCACTGGCTGAACAAAACCGTGCTCGGCCGCTTTGCCTTTGGTGCACCGCTGGCCTTGCTGACACTGGCCCGCGAAGAACTGCAGCGCCTGAGGGCAGGTGAGCGCCAGGCCTGGCTGATGTGGCTGAGTCACGGCGCGATGACCGGAATGATGCTGCTGTTTATTACAAACTTCAGCGTATTGCCGGTTTGGCATTACCTGTTTTTGATCAGTGTGCCGGCGCTGTCGATCGCCATGATTCGCTCCTACTATGAACATCGACCTCAGGCAGCGCCGGAGCAACGCACCGTGCTCAATGAGGCCGCCTGGCCATGGCGCTGGTTGTTTCTGAACCTCAATTTTCATCTGGTGCATCACGAATTGCCGGGGTTGCCCTGGTACGACTTGCCCCGCGCCTACAGGGCCCGCCGCGAGCAATGGCTGGCGCGCAGCGGCGGGTTTCTGGTGCAGGGTTATGGGCAGTTGTGGCGTGAACATGGCGTCAAGGCTATCGACAGCCCGAGGCATCCGTTTCACTGATTTTTGAATCGCCACAGATCTACTGTGGGAGCGGGCTTGCTCGCGAATGCGGTGTGCCAGTCAACTCAGATGTTGGATGTCTGACCGCTTTCGCGAGCAAGTCGAATCGTCGCACCGCCGCTCCCACATTGGAAATTTGCCGCATGGGACTATTTCGATGACCCAACACCTCGCCGAACTACAGATGTACGTCGCCCCCGACCCCATCCACCAGGCCAACGAGCGCTGGCTGGCGCGAATCTTCGAACACTTGGGCGAAACCCGCCGTGATGCCGAAGGCCTGTCACTGGCGGACCTGTGGCTGTCGCCACACCTGCTGCTCACACAAACCTGCGGCTATCCGCTGATGACGGCATTGCGCGGCAAGGTCCGGGTGCTGGGGCGCCCTCGTTATGAACTGCCGGACAGCAGTGGCGGCAATCATTGCAGCCTGATTCTGGGACGAATCGAAGACGCACGGCGAACCCTGCCGGAGTTTCGTGACAGCCGAGGCGTGATCAATGGCCAGGACTCCAACAGCGGCATGAATCTGCTGCGCCACCGATTGGCGCCGTTGCAACGTGACGGACGGTTTTTTGCGCAGGTCGGCATCAGCGGCAGCCATCGCGAAAGTCTGCGCTGGTTGCGCGAGGACCTTGCCGATCTGGCGGCCATCGACAGCGTGACCTTTGCCTATCTGGCGCGCCACGCTGCAGAAGAAGTGGCCGGTTTGCGCGTGATCGCTCGCAGTGCTTTCAGCCCGACGTTACCCTACATCACATCAGCCACCGTCAGCGATCAGCAGGCTGAAGCGCTATTGCAGGCGATGAATCAAGCCTTGCGCGAATTGCCTGACGTCGCCGAAATCCTCGGGTTGCCTGAAGTGTTGCCGGCTAGCGAAAGCGACTATCAGGTGGTGCTCGACTATCAGCGAGAAGCCGAGGCGTTGGGGTATGGGGTTTTGCGCTAGCGGTCCATCGGCTATTTATTTTTAATTCTATTAACGAATATAAAAATAAGTTTTAAGTATTATTAAAGAATAAGGCTCCTTGCTAGGATTCGCCTCACCGGACCACCGGACATTCAGCGACCCCTAACCCAGGAGCCCCTATGTCCGGCGCCGATATACTTCACCGCAAACACGTGGACGGACTGTTCCGCGCTCACTACCACTGGCTCTGCACACGCCTGCGCCAGTCTCTGAACGATGCCGCCGGTGTCGAAGACATTGCCTGCGAAACCTTCGTGCAACTGCTCGAAGCCCCTGGCCTGACGGCAATCCGTGAACCCCGTGCCTTGCTCACCACTATCGCCCGGCGCCTGCTCTATCAGCGTTGGCGCCGAGGTGATCTGGAGCGCCAGTATCTGCAGCAACTGCAACAGGCCGGGTCGATCCACGCCGAATCGCCGGAAGAGCTGGCTCAGTTGTCCCAGACCCTGGCCCGTGTCGATCGCAGTCTTCAGCGGCTGCCAGGCAAAGTGCGCTCGACCTTCCTGCTATCGCGGATCGACGGCCTGACCTATCCGCAAATTGCCGCTGCGCTGGGCATCTCGCTGCGTTCGGTCAGCGACTACATGACCCGTTCCCAGGCCCTGTGCGACCGGCACAGCGCCAATCAATCCCTGAACCGTCCACTCCAGAACAAGAGGTCCGCATGAGATCGATCAAAACCCTGCTCGGCAGTTCGTTGCTGGCCCTGAGCCTGTTGTCCCACCCGGCATCGGCCACGGAAAAAGCCGCACCCATTCACTTCGGTGACATCACCTGGGAAAGCGGCAGCCTGATCACCGAAATCCTGCGCCTGATCGTTGAAAAAGGTTACGGCTACCCGACCGACACGCTGCCGGGCAGCACCGTCAGCCTTGAAGCGGCGCTGGCCAAAAACGATATCCAGGTCATCGGTGAAGAGTGGGCCGGACGCAGCCCGGCCTGGGTCAAGGCTGCCGGGGAGGGCAAGGTGTTCGGCCTCGGCGATACGGTCAAGGGCGCCACCGAAGGTTGGTGGGTGCCGGAGTACGTGATCAAGGGCGATCCCGAGCGCGGCATCAAGCCATTGGCCCCGGAGCTGAAATCCGTTGCTGATCTGGCGAAGTACAAGGACGTGTTCCGCGACCCCGAAGACCCGAGTCGCGGACGCTTCCTCAACAGCCCGACCGGCTGGACCTCGGAAATCGTCAACAGCCAGAAACTCAAGGCTTATGACCTGACCGCCAGCTACGTCAACTTCCGCACAGGGTCCGGTGCCGCACTGGATGCCGAGGTGGCGTCGTCAATCCGCCGTGGCAAACCGGTGCTGTTCTACTACTGGTCGCCGACACCGCTGCTGGGGCGCTTCAAACTGGTGAAACTCGACGAACCGCCGTTTGACGCCGAAGCCTGGAAAACCCTGGCCGACGCCAACAACCCGAACCCCAAAGGCACACGCTCGATGCCAGCCAGCCTGGCCATCGGCGTATCGGCACCGTTCAAGGCGCAATACCCGGATCTGGTGACGTTCTTTGAAAAGGTCGACCTGCCGATTGATCTGCTGAACCAGACCTTGGGCCAGATGAGTGAAAAACGGCAGAAGCCCCGTGAAGTCGCCGAAGCGTTTTTACGTGAGCAGCCGCAGGTGTGGAAGGGCTGGGTGCCGGGGGAAGTGGCTACGAGGGTGAGTGCCAGCTTGTAGTGTGTTCTGAAAGTTCTGCAGTATTTGAGCTGCAAACCATTCGCGAGCAAGCCCGCTCCCACATTGGATCTGTGATGTCCACAAGCCCTGTGTTCACCGCCCACCCCCTGTGGGAGCGGGCTTGCTCGCGAATGGTCTGCAGCCTTAAGCCAATTCGGCAGCCAGCGCCGCTTTCACTGCCGGCCGCTGATCTGTCTTGCTCGACGAGCATTTCCCCCCTCGACAAGCCGCTGAACCGATTTTGTCCTCAATAGTGGCCGACTAGTGGCCTTGCAAGCCCAAGGTTGCTGTCTATGATCAGTTGTAACCAACTATGTCGACCGCCGTGAGGCGGTCGATGTCTGGCCGCAAGAGTGCGCAATCGAAGGCACCGAGACTTGATGACAGGGAGCTGTCCGCTAAATGGAATTTGTTTGAAACTGTTAGGGCTGGCCCGCATGCGGGCTATCAAGAGAAGGATGTCTTGATGAGAGTGTCGCAATAGGGACCCTTCCGATCGAACATCATTTATCACCTGACCAGTCCTTCTTTTTGGAGGGATGCGTGTGCCTGTTCTGCTGAACGCAGTGGTGGATTTGAAAGACCTGCAACTTTCATCAATCAAGAAATCGCGCGGAAGGTGATACCACAATGTTCAACCTACATCACAAGGCTGACCTGCTGGAAATCGAACGATTCAGCTGTGCGCTGACTGAGGCCAACGCCAAGTTGGCGGCGATCAGTCGTTCGATGGCGATGATTGAATTCACCCCGGACGGCATCGTCATCGATGCCAATGAAAACTTTTGCAGTGCCATGGGTTACAGCGCCGAAGAAGTGCGCGGCAAACATCACCGGATCTTTTGTGAAGAGCAGTATTACCGCAGCGATGACTACACCAGGTTATGGCGCGACCTGGCGCGGGGCGAGCCGCTGAGCGGGACCTTTTTGCGCTTGCACAAAAGCGGCCGGGAGATCTGGCTCGAAGCCAGCTACATGCCGGTGCTGGGCCCCGACCGGCAAGTCAAGAGCGTGATCAAGGTCGCCACCGACATCACCGCCCGGGTCAACAAGGAGCACGAAAACGAAAGCCGGCTCTCCGCGATCAGCCGCTCCATGGCTGTGATCGAATTCACGCCAGAAGGCAAGGTCATCAGCGCCAACGAAAACTTCCTGAAAACCATGCAGTACTCGCTCAACGAAGTGGTGGGGCAGCATCACAGCCTGTTCTGCCACCGTGCCGAAGCCGAGTCGCAGAATTACCGGAATTTCTGGGCGTCACTCAACCGCGGCGAATACCACTCCCATCGTTTCGAGCGCCGAAACAAACAGGGGCAGACCATATTCCTCGAAGCGTCCTACAACCCGTTGTTCGACGCCAAGGGGCGGTTGTACAAAGTGGTCAAGTTTGCCAGCGACATCACCAACCAGATGACCACCCTGCAAACCGCCGCAGAATCGGCCCACAGCACCTCGGTGCAAAACGACGCCTGTGCCCGCAAAGGGTCAGAGGTGGTGCAGCAGACGGTGCAGATCATCCAGCACATTTCCCGGGACCTGAACGAAGCGGCACTGAGTATCGATGCCGTGAGCAAACAGTCCGACATCATCGGCACCATCGTGCAGACCATCCGCGGCATTGCCGATCAGACCAACCTGCTGGCGCTCAACGCGGCGATTGAAGCGGCACGGGCCGGTGAACACGGGCGCGGGTTTGCGGTGGTGGCCGATGAAGTGCGCAGCCTCGCGGCGCGCACCAGTCAGGCGACGCTGGAGATTGTCGAGGTAGTGCGCAAGAACCACGATTTGTCGCTCAGCGCGGTATCGAGCATGCAATCGAGTTTGAGCCGAACCGGCCTGGGCGTGGAATTGGCGAACGAGGCGGGGGAGGTGATCCTGGAAATCCAGCAGGGCTCGCGGCATGTGGTGGATGCGATCAGTCAGTTCAACTCGACGTTGCAGCTGAACTGATAGCGGCAACTGCGATGGTCGATAACGATAACGCGTGTTTTCTGGCTGAACGCGGCGCTCTTGGGTCCATCGCGAGCGAGCTCGCTCCTACAAAAAAAACGCTGACCCACTGTAGGAGCGAGCTTGCTCGCGATGGTCGTTAACGATTACGCGTGTTTCCTGGCTAAACGCGGTGCTCTGGGGTTCATCGCGAGCGAGCTCGCTCCTACAAAAAAACGTTGACCCACTGTAGGAGCGAGCTTGCTCGCGATGGTCGATAACGATAACGCGTGTTTTCTGGTTGAACGCGGCGCTCTTGGGTCCATCGCGAGCGAGCTCGCTCCTACAAAAAAACGCTGACCCACTGTAGGAGCGAGCTTGCTCGCGATGGTCGATAACGATAACGCGTGTTTTCTGGCTGAACGCGGCGCTCTTGGGTCCATCGCGAGCGAGCTCGCTCCTACAAAAAAACGCTGACCCACTGTAGGAGCGAGCTTGCTCGCGATGGTCGTTAACGATTACGCGTGTTTCCTGGCTAAACGCGGTGCTCTGGGGTTCATCGCGAGCGAGCTCGCTCCTACAAAAAAACGCTGACCCACTGTAGGGGCGAGCAACCTTCGGCCATTCAGGGCAAACCGTTGCAGCAATGCTTGAGGAAGCCACGGTGTTGCGCCAGGCGTTTGAAATACTCATCGACGGCGGGGTAGTCCGGACGCTCGATCGAGGTCATCAGCCAGCGGTTGACCGACAGGCCGATGACGATGTCGGCCAGGGTAAACTGCGGTCCGGCGACATACGCCTTGGTGGTCGCGAGTTGATGTTCGAGGATGCCCATTTTCTGGTTCCAACCACGGATGCCGACTTCAAGGCTATGCGGGTCCTGGAACTCCGGGTCCTTGCGCACCAGTGCCATGAATGCATAACTCCACGATGGATTGAGCTCGGTGGCTTGCCAGTCCATCCACTGTTCCACTCGGGCGCGTGCCGCAGGTTCAGTGGGCAGCAACTCGCTGTGATGGTGGTGGTGTTTGCCGGCCAGGTAACGGCAGATGGTATTGGACTCCCACAGCACACCGGCGTCGTCGATGATCACCGGCACCTTGGCGTTGGGGTTGAACCGGAGGAACTCCGGGCTGTGGGTGGACGCGAAGCCGCTGCCCCAGTCCTCACGTTCGTAGGCAATACCCAGTTCTTCGCAAGTCCACAGCACTTTTCTGACATTGATGGACGAGGCTTTGCCGAGAATCTTCAGGGTGTGTTCCATTTGAGCAGCTCCATCGCGAATGGCGTGTCTGTAATTGTAGGAGTGGTCTGAAGGAAAGGGGTTTCACCAGGTTTCCGCAGGCTACGGTTTCTTGCTCCATTGCCTACAACTGCGCCAGAATCCGCCGGCTTGTGCGCCTGGTATCCGGACTCTATCGTTCCGTGTCGCTGCAAATTCAGCGACCGGGTCTAGCAGCCTGGATACTTTAGACGCATGGCGTCCTCCGTTCGTGATCGATTCACGTTATGGCGGCTGTGTGTGGGAAGACCTTCGGGTCTACCGGGTTCTAGAGTCCTGGTCTGCTAGCCCACGCACGGCTGCCACCTTGATTTTCGTCTAGCAGCGAATCGTGGCAGCTCCATCACTCTAGGAGCATTGCCATGTTCAAACCCACGCCCAACCCCCCACGCAATCCCAGCCCCATGTTCTCCATCTCGCCAGGCATCAACAACGAAACGCTGTTGGCGCATGCCTGCGAATCACTGGCCTCGGCGAGCGTCATGACCAATGACTTTGCCGCTTTTCTGGAAGGTAGCCATCGCAACACGGCGCTGGCGATTGCACAGATCATCATGCTGGCCGAGCTGGCGGTGAATCGGGTGCTGGATAACCTTGATCCGCAAGATTGAATGCTGACTTGCAGCCGATCATTCCCACGCGCTGCACGGGAATGATCAAGGACAGGCTCAAGTACTCTCCCGCACCTTCAACTCAAACCCCATGTCCTGCACCGGCCTGGCCACGGTATTGCCGGCCATCAGCGTGAGCATCTGCTCCGCCGCACGTCGGCCGATGGCCTCGCGCGGGGTGTTGATGCTGCTCAGGCGCGGGACCATGTGTTCGGACATGGGCAAATCGTTGAAGCCGAGGATCGCCACCTGCTCGGGAATCTTGATGCCATTGCGCATGGCTTCGAGCAAGGCACCCTGGGCCAGGTCATCGTTGCCGAAGAAGATCGCATCGACATCGGGATGACTGGCGAGCAGTTGCAGGAACAGTTCTCCGCCCAGGCCGACCGAAGACGAGCGCGGCGTCAGCACTTCCAGGTCCGGGTCATACAGGCCGGCCTTTTGCAGGGCTTTGCGGAACCCTTCGCCACGCAGCAAGGTGCGTTGATCCAGTTGCGCGCCGATGTAGGCCAGACGCTTGCGGCCGCGAGACAGCAAGTGTTCGGCCGCCGTTTCGCCGGCCGCCAGTTGCGAAAAGCCAACGCAATTGAGCCCGGCCGCACTGTCCAGTTCCATCATGTACACGCAAGGAATGTTGCTGGCTTCGATCATCCGCCGTGAACTTTCGGTGCGGTCGAAACCCGTCAGCAACAAGCCACGCGGCTGATAGGCCATGTAATTGCGCAGCAGGTTTTCTTCTTCGTCGCGCGAATAGTGGAAGTTGCCGATCAGCACTTCGAAGCCCTTGGGCCGCAGGACCTGATGAATGGCTTCCAGGGTGTCGATGAACAGCAGGTTGGACAGCGACGGCACCAAAACTACCACTGATTGACTCTGGGCCGAGGCCAGGGCACGGGCGGCAGGGTTGACGACATAGTTGAGTTCCAGCGCCGCTTTCTGCACTTTTTCCACCAGTTCGGTGGCCACGGTGCTGACGCCACGCAGGGCGCGGGAAGCGGTAATCGGGCTGACGCCGGCCAGTCGGGCAACTTCGTTGAGGGTAGGGCGGCCAGTGGTGCGGGTATTTTTATCGTTCTTGGTTGTGTTCATCGATGGCTTGCCAAACAAAATTCAAGGCACTAAGGTAGCGCTGTCTCGATGCAGCTGCAAATGCGTGAGCGGGGGTTCGCCTGATCCTCGCTTTTTGGTGTCGGGACTTAACCTGCTGCAACCCACAAAATGACAAGAAAGGCGTCGGCAACTCCTGCTTTTGGTCTAGTGTCATAACTGGCAAAGGTAGCGCTGTCTGCGCGCTGAGGTGTTACATGAATCATCCCATCACCGCCCTGGTCATCATGGGCGTTGCCGGTTGCGGCAAGACGTGCGTCAGCGAGGCCCTGTGCCAACTGAGCGGCGCCACTGCCATTGAAGGCGACTCTTTCCACCCTGCCGCCAATATCGAAAAGATGAGCGCGGGGATCCCCCTGAACGACGAAGACCGCGCCGGCTGGCTCGACAGCCTGTGCGATGAACTGCGTCGTGTCGACGCCATGGGCCAGCGCCCGGTGCTGACCTGTTCGGCGCTCAAGCTCATCTATCGCGAACGCTTGCGTAGTGCCTTGCCGGGCCTGGGCTTCGTGTTCCTTGAGCTGACCCCCGAAGTGGCCGCCGACCGTGTGTCCCATCGGCCGGGCCACTTCATGCCGTCGACCCTGATCGCCAGCCAGTTCGCCACCCTCGAATCGCCCAAGGGCGAGCCGTTGACCCTGGCGCTGGATGCTTCGACCCATAGCGTCGAGCAACTGGCTGCCCAGGCTCATGTCTGGTGGCAGGCGAACGGCCTGAAGCAGGCGGTATGAGTGTGCTTGTAAAGACAGCGCTGTCCTCACGGCTTCTGATCAACCCGCTTTAATAACAACAACAACCAGGAGACACCCCCAATGTTTGGCATGTCCCACGAGACGTTCCTGCTGCTCGATGCAGTGGTCACGGTGATCGGGCTTATCGTCCTGATCACCAAGTTCAAGTTCCACCCGTTCATTGCCCTGACCATTGCCGCCGCTTTCCTCGGGCTCACCTCCGGCATGCCGATCGGTACCATCATCAAGGCGTTCCAGGACGGCTTCGGTGGCGTACTCGGTTTTGTCGGCATCATCCTCGCGCTGGGCACGATGCTCGGCAAAATGATGGCCGAATCGGGCGGTGCGGATCAGATTGCACAGACGTTGATCCGCGCCTTCGGCAAGGACAAGGTGCAGTGGGCGATGATGTTCGCCGCGTTCCTGGTGGGTATCCCGCTGTTCTTCGAAATCGGCTTCGTGTTGCTGATTCCGTTGGTGTTCATCGTGGCCCGCCGCACCGGCGTGTCGATCATCAAGATTGGTATTCCACTGCTGGCGGGCCTGTCCGCGGTACACGGCCTGGTGCCTCCGCACCCGGGTCCGTTGCTGGCCATCGGCGTGTTCGGTGCCGACATCGGCAAGACCATTCTCTACGGTCTGATCGTTGCACTGCCGACCGCCATCATTGCCGGTCCGATCTTCGGTACGTTCATTGCCAAGCACATCCCCGGTCATCCGAATCAGGAGCTGGTGGATCAACTGGCGCGCGAGTCGGATTCCGCCGATCTGCCAAGTTTCGGCATCACCCTGGTCACCGTGCTGTCGCCGGTGTTCCTGATGCTGCTCAAGACCTTCGCCGATGTGGTGCTGCCGGATGGCAACTTCTTCCGCACCTTCATGGACCTGATCGGTCACCCGATCTCGGCGCTGCTGCTGGCGTTGCTGCTGTCGCTGTACACCTTCGGCCACAAGCAGGGAATCGGTTCCCAGCAGATCCTGAAATGGCTGGATGCGAGCCTGGCGCCGACCGCCGCGATCATCCTGATCATCGGTGCCGGTGGTGGCTTCAAGCAGATGCTGGTGACCAGCGGTGTGGGTGACGTGATCGGCCACATGGCGGTGGCCGCGCAGATCTCGCCGATCCTGCTGGCCTGGCTGGTGGCGGCGGTGATTCGTATCGCCACCGGTTCGGCAACCGTGGCGACCATTACCGGCGCCGGCATCGTGGTGCCGGTGGTGGGGATGATGCCGGGTGTGAACCGTGAGCTGCTGGTGCTGGCCACCGGTGCCGGTTCGTTGATCCTGTCTCACGTCAACGACGCCGGTTTCTGGCTGGTCAAGCAGTACTTCAACATGACCGTGGCGGAAACCTTCAAGACCTGGACCGCGATGGAAACCATCCTGTCGGTGGTGGGCCTGGGCTTTATCCTGCTGTTGTCGTTGTTCGTTTAAGCAACACCGCAAAACCCAATGTGGGAGCGGGCTTGCTCGCGAAAGCGGTGTGTCAGTCAACGAAGATGTTGTTTGACGCACCGCATTCGCGAGCAAGCCCGCTCCCACAGTGTTTTGTACCGGGTGTCAGGATTTGGTTACTAGCCCATCCGCCCGGAACATCCCGCGAATCCCGCGCACGGCCTGACGGATCCGGTCCTGGTTTTCGATCAGCGCAAAGCGCACGTGATCATCGCCGTATTCGCCAAACCCGACGCCCGGCGAGACACACACCTTGGCTTCGGCCAGCAGTTTCTTGGCGAACTCCAGCGAGCCCAGGTGCGCATAAGCCTCGGGAATCTTCGCCCAGACGTACATCGACGCTTTCGGGTTTTCGACCATCCAGCCCAGCTCATGCAGGCCTTTGACCAGCACGTTGCGTCGCTGCCGATACTGCTCGGCGATGTCGCGCACGCATTGCTGATCGCCTTCCAGCGCGGCAATCGCCGCCACTTGCAGCGGGGTGAAGGTGCCGTAGTCGTGGTAACTCTTGATCCGCGCCAGGGCGTTGACCAGTTCCGGGTTGCCGACCATGAAACCGATGCGCCAGCCGGCCATGTTGTAGCTCTTGGACAGGGTGAAAAACTCCACCGCAATGTCCTTGGCGCCGGGCACCTGCATGATCGACGGGGCTTTCCAGCCGTCGTAGACGATGTCGGCGTAGGCCAGGTCGTGCACCACCAGTACGTCGTACTGCTTGGCGAGGGCGATCACCCGCTCGAAGAAATCCAGCTCCACGCACTGGGCGGTAGGGTTGGACGGGAAGCCGAGGATCATCATCTTCGGTTTCGGGATCGAGCCGCGAATCGCCCGCTCCAGTTCAGCGAAGAAATCCACGCCAGGAATCAGCGGCACCGACCGCACCTGGGCGCCGGCAATCACGGCACCGTAGATGTGGATCGGGTAGCTCGGGTTCGGTACCAGTACGGTGTCGCCCTGGTCCAGGGTCGCCAGCATCAGATGCGCCAGGCCTTCCTTGGAACCGATGGTGACGATGGCTTCGTTTTCCGGGTCGATGTCGACCTCGTAGCGATCCTTGTACCAATTGGAAATCGCCCGGCGCAGACGCGGAATGCCCTTGGAGGTGGAGTAACCGTGGGTGTCTTCGCGTTGGGCCACCGTCACCAGTTTTTCGACGATGTGCGGCGGGGTGGCGCCGTCGGGGTTGCCCATGCTCAAGTCGATGATGTCTTCGCCACGACGACGGGCGGCCATCTTCAGCTCGGCAGTGATGTTGAAAACGTAAGGGGGGAGTCGATCGATGCGCGCAAAGCGGCGCGGCGAACCTTGTTCGGCCATTGTTGCCTCGGATAACGTAAGCGCCCGGAACCGTCCGAGCGACGCAGGTCAGCGGTGACCTGTGACGGAATGTACGGGCAGCTGTGGCAGACTGTCCAGCCTCCATGTAAACAAATTTTTCCGAAGGAAATGGGTCGATGGAATTTTCCAGTGGCTTCTTGCTGAGCCTCTCGCTGTGTCTGGATATCGGCGTGGCCAACATCGCAATGATCACCCTGGCCATGCAACGCGGTTATTTCCAGGGCTTTGCGCTGGGCCTCGGCACTTGCGTCGGCGACCTGATCTACGCGGTACTGGCACTGGCCGGCATGACCGTGTTGCTGCAGTACGAAAGCGTGCGCTGGGTGTTGTGGATTGGTGGCTCGGCGCTGTTGGTGTACTTCGCGGCGAAGATGATCTATTCGGCGATTCACCACGAGGCGTTGCTGGCCGAGACGGCGGAGGTCGGGAACAACTCCCACCGCAAGGAATTCTTGCGCGGGATTTTTCTCGCCATGTCCTCGCCCAGCGCCATTCTCTGGTTCGCGGCCGTTGGCGGCACGCTGATCGCCCGTTCCGGTGGCGGTGGCCCGCTCAGTTCGGCACTGTTTCTCGGCGGGTTCCTCTGTGCCGGGCTGCTCTGGTCGGCAGGCTTGTGCTTCGCCGCGAGCCATGGCGGCAAGTTGCTGGGTGACAAGCTGCTGCGGTATTCTTATATGGCATCGGCGGCGATCTTCTGTTATTTCGCAGTCTACGTGATTCTATCTGGCTATAACGAGTTCGTCGGTGCCGCCGCCGTGGAGCAGCTGCACGCGCTGTAATTGGGCGAATCGGGTTTGGCTTCTATACTCCCAGCCGAACCCATTTTTATGCGTCAGGAGTCGAGCCATGGATGAGCAAATACGCGTTGAAGTGACGGAACCACGCTTCGAACACGGACACTTCCTGCTGATTGCAGGGCTGGGCGGACAATTTACCCAGCAAACCACCCAGGACATTCCAGCACTCTGGGATAAATTCATTCCTCACATCGGCAATGTTCCGGGACAGAAGGGCGAAGTCACCTACGGCGTCTGCTGCAATTTCGATGGCAAGGGCGGCTTCGATTACATCGCAGGGGTCGAGATCAGCAAACTCGACGACTTGCCGGAAACCTATCGCTGGGTGGAAATTCAGCCGCAGCAGTACGTGGTGTTTGAACACAAAGGGCCGCTGGACACCTTGCCGCAGACCTTTCAGTACATCCATGGCACATGGCTTCCGCAGTCCGGGCGTGAACTGCTCAACGCCCCGGAGTTCGAGCGCTACAGCGAAGACTTCAACCCCAAGCTCAACACCGGCAAGCTGGAAATCTGGTTGCCGATCAAGCCATGACGCTTGAAACGAGGGGCGGATCAGCCGATTCGTCTCTCGATGTCCCACGACGGCTGATTTATGATCGCCAGCCTTTCCCACGCTGATCCCGAGCTGCCATGAACACCGTCATCCGCAACGTCACCCCTGCCGATCTTGACCGCTGCTTTGCCATCGAAACCCTCGCCTATGAAGGTGACGAAGCCGCGACCCGCGAGAAGATCGCCACCCGCATCGCCACTTGGCCCGAGGGTTTTATCGTCGCTGAAGTGGACGGAGCCGTGGCCGGTTTCATCAATTCCGGCGCGGCGTTTCAGGTGGAAATGTCGGACGAGGCGTTCAAGGAACTGATCGGCCACGACCCGGCCGGGCCGCACGTGGTGATCATGTCGGTGGTGGTGCATCCGGATTATCAGGGGCAAGGCCTGGCCAAGCGCCTGATGGGCGAGTTCATCGAGCGCATGCGTGCGCTGGGCAAGGTCAGCATCAACCTGATGTGCAAGGAACGGCACATTCCGTTGTACGCCGGGTTCGGTTTTGCCTACGTCAAACCCTCGGCTTCCGACCATGGCGGCATGGCGTGGCATGAGATGGTGCTGGAACTCTAATCCGACGTAGATCCCCTGTAGGAGCGAGCTTGCTCGCGATGGAGTGTCAGTCGACACCACTTATGCTGACACACCTTCGCGAGCAAGCTCGCTCCTACAGAGGGGCAGTGTTGTGTCAGTAATGTCTGTAAAGAACTAACGCGCAGTCAAAACACCAACCCCATCCGCCGCTCATAGCCGATCCGGCCCTTGTACGCCTCGCCGCTGTCGACAAAGCCAAACCTGGCATACAGGGCGATGGCCGCCTCGTTGTCGGCATCCACCGACAGCTCCAGCGCCTTGATTTCCGGCCAGGCCCGGCGCGCCGCCTCGGGCAGCGCCTGCAGGCAGGCCTTGCCGTAGCCTTTGCCCTGAGCGCGTTGATCGACTTGCAGTGCATGCAGGGTGGCGCTGTGTTCATCGGCCCAGGCCGGCAGCACCGGAGGGCGCTTGAGCAGCAGGAACGCGACGGGCACACCTTCGGCCAGCAGGGCGAAGCCCTTGACGCCGGGGCCGGGCCGGGACAGCAGGGTGTGCAGGGCGCCGTGGATATCGCCGGAGAATCTGATTTGCTCCGGGTGCACTTCGATGGCCTCGACCTGTTGGCGCTGCAGCGTGTTCAGGCTTTCATAAGTCACGAGTCGGGCTGTCACGGGATTGTCCTTTTTCCTACATGAATGAATCTCGGATTCTAACGAGTCTGGTCGTTTGGATTATTTTTATTTCACCTGTCGATTTGCCGGATCGCCGGACGACTAAGGGTGTCTTCACTATAAAAACCACGGAGAACCACCATGAACTCGCAAACCCAGATCCAGAACCTCATCGAGAACTATCGTCAGGCGGTCAAGGCCAAGGACATTGAAAAAGTCATGGCCCTGTATGCCGATGACATCGTCTCCTTCGACGCGGTCAAGGCCCTGCAATTCAAAGGCAAGCCGGCGTATCGCGCGCATTGGCAGGCCTGCATGGAAATGTGCCCCGGCCCGCACATCTTCGAATTCCACGAAATCACCATCGAGCCGTCCCAGGAAATTGCCTTCGCTCACTGGCTGGCCAATTGCGGTGGCACCAACGACAAGGGCGAAACCCAGTCCTGCTGGATGCGCGTCACCGCTTGCTATCGGCAGGAAGCCGGGCTGTGGCAGATTGTCCACGAACATTGGTCGGCACCGTTCGACATGACCAGCGGCGCGACGCTGTTCGACCTCAAGCCCTGATCGTCGGGAAGCCGAGCCGCAATGCCAATCAGCGACCATAGTTGATCGTTCGATAAGGAGAGCGTGATGAAGTACTTATGTCTGGTCTACAGCGATGAGCGTCTGCTGCATTCGCTGCCGGAAAGCCCGAAGGACGAAGAGTGCATGGCCTACGCCGAGTCGATCCAGGGCAGTGGCCGGATGGTCGCCGCCGAGGCGCTGGAATCGGTGCAGACCGCGACCACCGTGCGCATGCGCAACGGCAAGATGTCGATCACCGACGGCCCGTTCGCTGAAACCAAGGAGCAACTGGCTGGCTTCTACCTGATCGATGCCAGGGACCTCAACGAAGCCATTCAGGTCGCCGGCAACATTCCGGCGGCCCGGGTCGGCAGCGTCGAGGTGCGTCCCGTTCGGCAGTTGAATCCTTAGATGCCGGGGCTGCCGGTTCAGGCGCAGGTCGAGCGGGTCTATCGCGAAGACTCGCGGCGGATTCTCGCGACCCTGATTCGCTTGCTGGGGGATTTCGACCTCGCCGAAGAAGCCTTGCACGAGGCGTTTTTCATCGCGGTCGAACGCTGGCAGCGTGATGGCGTGCCGGACAATCCGCGGGCCTGGCTGGTGTCCACCGGGCGCTTCAAGGCCATCGATGCCTTGCGCCGGCGTGCGCGTTTCGCCGCGTCGCAGCCCTTGTTGATCGCGCAACTGGAGGAGCTGGAACAGGCTGACTGGAGTGTTGAAGACGTGGAAGACGATCGCCTGCGGCTGATCTTCACTTGCTGCCACCCCGCCCTGGCGGCGGACGCGCAAGTGCCGCTGACGCTGCGGGAAGTCTGCGACCTGACCACGGAAGAAATCGCCCGGGCCTTTCTCTCGGCCCCGGCCACCATCGCCCAGCGCATCGTGCGCGCCAAGGCGAAGATCCGCGACGCGAAAATCCCTTATCAAGTGCCGACACTGGCCGAGTTGCCCGAGCGTCTGGACAGCGTATTGCGGGTGATTTACCTGGTGTTCAACGAGGGCTACTCGGCGTCCGTCGGGGCCGAACTGATCCGCGAGGAGTTGACCCGCGAGGCGATCCGTCTCGGCCGGTTACTGGTGGAGTTGTTGCCGGAGCCGGAGGTGATGGGCTTGCTGGCGTTGATGCTGTTGCACGAGTCGCGCCGCCCGGCCAGGACCTCGGCAAGCGGCGAGCTGATCGTGCTGGATGAACAGGACCGTTCGCGGTGGGACGCCGGTTTGATCAGTGAAGGCTGCGCGCTGATCGAACAGGCGTTGAGCATGGGGCGATTCGGACCCTATTGCCTGCAGGCGGCCATCGCGGCGGTGCATGCCGAAGCCCCGACCGCAGGGGAAACCGATTGGCCGCAGATTGTCGGTCTGTATGACGTGCTGCTGCGGGCGGTGCTGTCGCCGGTGATCGAGTTGAATCGGGCGGCGGCGATTTCGAAACGGGATGGGCCGCTGGCGGGGCTGACGTTGGTGGACGCCATTCTGGAGCGCGGAGAACTGCTCGATTACCACCTGGCGCATTCGGCACGGGCGGAATTTTGTCGGCAACTGGGCCGCAAGCAAGAGGCGCGGGCGGCGTGGGAGCGGGCGCTGGCGTTAACCCGGCAAGAGCCGGAACGGCGGTTTATCGAAGGGCGGCTCAAGGCGTTGGAGTAGTGTGATCTTACTGGCCTCTTCGCGAGCAAGTCGGATCGCCGCACCGCCGCTCCCACAGTGACGGTGGTGCACACAGATTTTGTGATCGACACAATGACCTGTGGGAGCGGGCTTGCTCGCGAAGGACGCACCACTATTCCAGCATCTTGCCCAGCAACCAGCTCCCCGCCGGCCCCGGTGGATTCAGCCGTGACCACAACGCATCCACCGACACCGTTTTCGGCCAGCCGCGCACCACCAGTTCCTGCAACGTGCCTGGCCCGAATCGCTCGACCAGCCAGCGGGGCAGCGGCGCCCAGCCGAATCCGCCCTGGGCCATTTCCAGCAGCATCAGATAGCTCGGTGCCGACCAGACGCGACCCTTCGCCCGACTTTCATAGGGATTGATGATGGTGGCCAGGCGCAGCTCGCGGTGCTGTTGCAGTGCGTCCTGATCGACGTAGGCCAGCCTTGCCAACGGGTGGGCAGGGGACACGAACAGGGCGATTTCCGTGCGTTCGTCCACCGTCGAACTGACCAGGTCCGGCGGGTAGCTGTCCTGCATTTCGGCGAAGGCAATCTGCGCCCGGCCGCTTTGCACCAGGGACACCAGGTCATCGCATTCGGCGATCAGGCATTCGAGTTCCAGGTCGGGATAACGCTGTTCGAAGGCACTGAGTGAGGCTTCGAAACGGTCCGACTGATAGGTATCGGACAGCGCCACCGTCAGCTTCGCTTCCACCCCTTGGGACAGTTGGCTGGCGGTCATTTCCAGGCGACTGGTGGCGGCCAGGATGTCCTCGGCCCGTTGCAGCATGACGTGCCCGGCCGGGGTCAGCCCGGGCTTGCGGCTGCTGCGGTCGAACAGCGTCAGGTTCAAGTCGATTTCCAGGCTGGCCACCGCCGCGCTGATAGTCGACTGACTGCGGCCCAGCTTGCGCGCCGCGGCGGAAAACGAGCCTTGGGTCGCGGCTTCGACAAACGCCAGCAACACTTCGTGAGAAGCCATGAACTATCGCCTTGATCGATGGTTATTGGTTATGAAGTATCGGTGTGATGACAGATCATGGCAACCACAGTCACTCAAGGGAGTTCGGCCATGAGCGCCAACAAGTCCATTACTGAACGTATTTTCCAGGCCATCGGTTTCGAACTGCTGGCCATCCTGATCTGTACCCCGTTGCTGGCCTGGATCATGAAGAAGCCGATGCTGGAAATGGGTGTGGTCACCCTCCTCATCGCCGCGCTGGCCCTCGCCTGGAACGTGGTCTTCAACGGCATGTTCGACCGTGTGCTCAAGCGCTTCGCCATCGTGCACAACGCCTGGGTCCGGGTGGTGCATGCGCTGTTGTTCGAAGGCGGACTGGTCGCCCTCGGCGTGCCGCTGATTGCCTGGTGGCTGAAGGTCAGCCTGTGGCAGGCATTCCTGCTGGATATCGGCGTGTTGCTGTTCTTCCTGCCGTACACCTACGTCTATCACTGGGTGTATGACGTGGTTCGCGAGCGGATGGTGATGACTCGCGAGGTTTGCTGAGTAGCGTTTGAACCAGGCTTTTGTGGCGAGGGAGCAAACTCCCTCGCAACAGGGCGTTTTACAAAAACATCCCCCCCGACGCCTCGATGCGCTGGCCATTGATCCACTGGCTACCCGGCGCCAACAGCAGCGCAATCGCGGCGCCGATGTCATCCGGCAAACCGGCGCGACCCAGGGCGGTGTTGTTCGCCACCAGCGTGTTCAACCCGGGGTTGTCGCGCACGGCGCCGCCGCTGAAATCCGTTTCTATCGCCCCCGGTGCCAGGATGTTTACCGCGATGTTGCGCGCGCCGAGTTCCTTGGCCTGGTAGCGGGTCAGCACTTCCATCGCGCCTTTCATCGCCGCGTAGGCGCTGTGCCCCGGCAGACTGAAGCGGGCCAGGCCACTGGAAATGTTGACGATGCGACCACCGTCATTGAGCAATGGCAACAGCGTCTGCGTGAGGAAAAACGGCCCCTTGAAGTGGATGTTCACCAACAGGTCGAACTGTTCGACGGTGGTGTCGACGAAGTTGGCGTGCAGGCCGATCCCGGCGTTGTTGACCAGAAAGTCGAAGCGCTCGCGTTCGAAGTGGCTGCGCAAGACCTTCGCCACTTCGCTGCCGAAGGCGTCGAACTGCTCACTCCGGGCAACGTCCAGTTGCAGCATGACGGCGCGACCGCCAAGGCTTTCAATCTCGGCCACCAGTGCCTGCGCTTCGTCGGCGCGGCTGTTGTAGGTGCCGATGATGTCGATGCCTTGGGCGACCAGATGCAGGGCTGCGTTTTTGCCGAGGCCGCGGCTGGCGCCGGTGATCAGTGCGATTTTACGGTTCATGGGACTTCCTCAGGTGCAGTGGCGGTTGATGTGAGGAAGTTTATTTATCCGCTTATGGGTGATAAACAGAGTGAAAGCGGAATCACTGGTCGGATAATCCGAACAATAAAAGAGCAGGCTGATGAACAAACTGGAACTGTTGCGCACCTTTGTCCGTGTCAGCGAGATGTCGAGTTTCACCCTGGCCGGCGAAAGCCTGGGCTTGCCTCGCTCAACGGTGTCCGAGCATGTGCAGGCACTGGAGGCATTGCTCGGCACCCGCCTGTTGCAACGCACCACGCGCAAGGTTCAGGCGACCCAGGATGGCCTGGTGTTGTACGAGCGCAGCAAGGACCTGTTGTCGCACATGGACGAAATCGAGGGACTGTTTCGCCAGGACGAGGAGTCGCTGGTCGGGCGCATTCGCATCGACCTGCCGAACATTCTCGCGCGTCGGGTGGTGATGCCGCGCTTGCCGCAGTTCATGGCGCAGCACCCGCTGCTCGAACTGGAAATCAGCAGCACCGACCGCCGGGTCGATCTGCTCGCCGAAGGCTTCGATTGCGTACTGCGCATCGGCGCCCAACCGGATCAATCGGTGGTGGCGCGACACCTGTGTGACTTCACCATGGTCAACTGCGCCAGCCCCGCGTATTTGCAGCGCTATGGCGTGCCCGAGCGGCTGGAAGATCTGGCGCAGCATCGGCTGGTGCACTACGTCGGTGTATTGGGCGGGCGTTCGGAAGGGTTTGTGTACGTCGACAAGGGGCAGGTGCAGCGAATGCCGATGGCCGGCAGTGTCACGGTCAACAGCACCGATGCCTACGAGGCCGCCTGCCTGGGTGGTTTCGGCCTGATCCAGGCGCCGAGGATGGGCATGCGGCAATACCTGCAAAACGGTGATTTGGTGGAGGTGTTGCCGCAGTTCAACGCGCCGTCCATGGAGGCATCGCTGCTCTATGCCCGGCAGCGGCATTTGCCGTTGCGGGTGAGGGTGTTCATGGACTGGCTGGGGGAGGTGATCCGCTCGGAAGCCTGAGATCGGTTTTTTTTTTGTGGGAGCGGGCTTGCTCGCGAAAGCGGTATGTCATTCAGCAATGATGGTGACTGACACTCCGTCTTCGCGAGCAAGCCCGCTCCCACAGGGTTTTGGGTCGGCTCCAGGTCTTTGGGTCAGACGTGGAAGTAACCCACGCACGAATCGAACGGCAGGCGCTTGAGTTCGATCTTGTTCAGGTCGAGCACTTCACGCAGGGCTTTGGTTTCGCCAGGGAAGTTGCGGTAGGCGACTTCATCGAGCACCACGATCGCGCCTTTGGGCATGTACGGCAGGAAGGTTTCCAGCGCGACTTTGGTCGACTCGTACAGGTCGGTGTCGAGGATCAGCATGGCCACGACCAGGTCCGGACGGGTCTTGACCCACTCCGGTACGGTCTTGACGATGTCGCCCTTGACCAGCTCGCAGCGCGGAATGCGGTTGACCGGGCGCAACAGGTCGTTGGCGTCGATCATGTCCTGGATCAGCGACTGGTCGGTGTCGGCGAACATGGTCTCGTTGACGTCGGCCGGGTCTTCTTTCTTGTCGATGCTCTGGAAGCCTTCGAAGGTGTCGAAACCCACGATCGAGCGGTTGATCGCATACGGCTCGAGAATCATCGACAGGTGCATGTAGAGCATCAACGAGTTGCCCTTGTACACGCCGCACTCGATGATCGCGCCCGGTACTTCAGCGACCTTCTTGAACAGTTCCATGCGCGACAACGCGGCGGTCACGCCGATGCGGTTGGCGAAGACGAATGGGGCGTCGGCCACGTATTCGGCATCGACTCGTTTCAGAACGCCGGAACGGGTTTCGTTGTACTGGGCCTCGGCGGGCGTGATGCGACGCTTGGTCATTGCTGGATTCCTCGGAAATTCGAAAAGTCGTGGACGTGGAAGTAGTCTTTGAAGCCGGCGCCGACATCCGGGCAGGCGCTGTCGACGTTAATCGCGCCGCGCTGGTGCTTGAGGTCGTCGAGATGCATCAGGCGAAAGTCCACACTGAAGCGGGTTTGTTGCGTGTAATTGGGTACGGTGCCGTGCAGGTGCGAACCGGAGAACACCAGCATCTCGGCCGTGTTGCCGGCGATGCGCAGTTCGCTGGCATCGTTGATCGCTTCGGTGGGCACCGGGTGTTGGCGCGCCTCTTCTTTGACGTTGTCCTTGGCGCGCTGGCGTTGCACGTCGATCCAGTCAGACAGGCTCCACTGCGCCGAGGTGTTTTGCACCGGGACGTCGAAGTAGGCCGGGTTGATCATCATGGTCTGGTCAGGCTGGATCGTGTAGACCGGCATCCAGGTATTGATCTGGCAGTCGACACCGCCGTACCAGGTATCGCGATGGGGCTTGTAGGCATAGCTGACGCCGGCGTGCAGGTAGTCGTAGTTGGGCACGACACGGATGCGCGGCACATCGAAAATGAATTCCTCGGGAGCGGCACCGATTTCCTCGGTGAAGCTGCAGATCAACTCCTTGGCACGCAGGCTGTTGGTGAACTGGCCCTTGAGGCGAGTCACCAGCACCACGAATTCTTCCACCGGCATCAGCGTGTGCAGGGCCTGGTGGTTGGTTTCGCCATCGAAGGCGGCCGTGATGCTTTCCTGCGCGAACGCACAGAGTTCTTTGGCGGCGCGTAACTGCGTGTTCAGGAAAATATCGCCCGCGTAAATGGCTTCTTTAAAGTCAGCTTTCTGTTGCAGCTGATTGATGTACAGATTCACGGTTCCTCTCCTGAATACATCGAGTGTCTTATGAGTCGGCATCGCGCTAACAAACTGAAGGGCTGCCGGAGGCGAGGTGCGTCAATAAAGCGCAAGCCCTAGAGTTTGTGAGCAAATGCCGTGCCGCTGGACGAAAAAAATCCCGGCGGGAAAACCCGCCGGGATGATGTGCTTGGAACCTGTACCCTGTGGGAGCGGGCTTGCTCGCGAAGGCGGTGTGTCAGTCGACTGCAGTGCTGTCTGACACGCCGCCTTCGCGAGCAAGCCCGCTCCCACACACAGACATGTTTTGCAGCGATTCAGAACAACTGCGTGAACAACCAGTACAGGCTGCCCGACAGCAGGATCGCCGCTGGCAAGGTCAGCACCCAGGCCATCAGCAGGTTGCGGATGGTCTTCATCTGCAAGCCGCCACCGTTGGCGACCATGGTCCCGGCCACGCCCGAGGACAGCACGTGAGTGGTCGACACCGGCAGGCCGAACATGTCGGCGGCGCCGATGGTCAGCATCGCCACGGTTTCTGCCGAGGCGCCCTGGGCGTAGGTCAGGTGGGTCTTGCCGATTTTCTCGCCGACGGTCACCACGATGCGCTTCCAGCCGACCATGGTGCCCAGGCCCAGGGCGATGGCCACGGCGATTTTCACCCACAACGGAATGAACCGCGTGGCGTTGTCGATCTGTTGCTTGAACAGTTGCAGCTTGCCGCTGGTGTCGGCGTCGAAATTGCCGACCTTGTTCTTGTCCATCAGGCGAATGGTTTCGCTGCTCAAATACATGTCGTTACGCACGTTGCCCACGGCTTCGGCCGGGACTTTCGACAGCGAGCCATAGCTTTTCACCTGGGCGCCGATGCTGCCGGTCAGCGCCGCCAGCGCCGGCACCAATTGCGGGGTCGCTTCCTTGGAACGGACGTATTCGGACAACACCGGACGCGGGTCGGCGGGTGCTGGCAGCGGCGCAGCTTTCACCAACGCTTGCTGGGTGACTTCGGCGACCGCGGCGAACTGCAACGCTTGATCCGCCGGCATGGTGCGGTTCAACGCGTACGCCATAGGCAGCGTGCCCACCAGAATCAGCATGATCAGGCCCATGCCTTTCTGGCCGTCGTTCGAACCGTGGGCAAACGACACGCCGGTGCAGGTCATGATCAGCAGGCCGCGAATCCACCATGGCGGCGGGGTCTGGCCCTTTGGCTCCTTGTACAGCGCACGGTTCTTGACGAACGCGCGCAGGGCCAGCAACAGCAGCGCGGCGCAGCCGAAGCCGACCAGAGGCGAGAGCAGCAGCGCGTAACCGATCTTGGTTGCCTGGGCCCAGTCCACACCGCTGGTGCCGTCGCGGCCGTGCATCAGAGCATTGGCCACGCCGACCCCGATGATCGAACCGATCAGGGTGTGCGATGACGACGCTGGCAGCCCCAGCCACCAGGTGCCGAGGTTCCACAGGATCGCGGCGATCAGCAGGGCGAAGATCATCGCGAAGCCGGCGGACGAGCCGACTTGCAGGATCAGCTCCACCGGCAGCAGGGCGATGATGCCGAACGCCACCGCGCCGCTGGACAGCAGCACCCCGAGGAAATTGAAGAAACCGGACCAGACCACCGCCACGTTCGGCGGCAGCGAGTGGGTGTAGATCACCGTGGCCACCGCGTTGGCGGTGTCGTGGAAGCCGTTGACGAACTCAAAGCCCAGGGCGATCAGCAGCGCCACGCCGAGCAGCAGGAACGGCGTCCAGGTGGTCACCACCGTGCCGAGTTCGTTCATGTCGTGCATCAGGCTGTAGGCGGTAAACAACAAGCCGATGGCCAGCACGGCAACAAACACCACGATGGTGATCAGGCCGGGTTTTTTGTCGAAATGCGGTTTGGCGCTACTGGCGGGTGCCGGGGCGGCGGAGAAGGAGGGTGTAGCCATCACGGACATTCCTGAGGAGGGAAGGAGTACCGGTGATAATCGTTGCCAATTGTTACAGGGAGACTGCTCTGGGTCAGTGTTCAGGCTTTTTGCAGGGCCGCTGATTTGAAGTCACCTGCCTGTGGAAGTGAACCCTGGAACCTGTGGGAGCGGGCTTGCTCGCGAAGGCGATGTGTCATTCAACTTTGATATTGACTGACCCGACGCCTTCGCGAGCAAGCCCGCTCCCACAGGGACTGCAGGTGCGCTCAATAATCCTGCTGCTTGCGAAACGCCCAGCGTCCGGCGATCACGGTAAACGTCGCGACCAGCGCCACAAGGATCCAGAAACCTTCCGGATCACCGGCCAGCGGAATACCACCGACGTTCATGCCGAAGAAGCCGGCGATGATGTTGATCGGCAGCGCCAGCACCGTCACCACCGTCAGGGTGAACAGCGTGCGGTTGGTCTGTTCGTTGATGTTGGCGGCGATCTCTTCCTGCAACAGCTTGATCCGCTCACCCAGCGCCGTGAGGTCGTTGATGATCAACGCAAACTCCTCGGTGGATTTGCGCAATTCCTTCACGTCTTCCTTTTGCAGCCATTGCGGCGGCCGGTTGAGCAGGCGCAGCAACGAGCCTGGCTCCAGCGCCAGCAGCCGTTGCAATCGCACCAGCACCCGGCGATTGGCGCCCAGCTCGGCGCGGTTGGTCGACAACCGCGAGGACAGCAATTCGTCTTCGATCTGATCCACGCTCTGGCTAGTCTTGCGCACGATCTGGGTCAGCACTTCCCCCTGATCGCGCAGCAGATGCACCAGCAGTTCCAGCGGCGAGCGAAAGCATTCCCGGGCCTTCACCGACGAGCGCAATTTGTCCACCGAGTGCAGCGGTTGCAGGCGGGCGCTGATGATCAGTCGACTGCGGGCGCACACCCACAGGGTCGAGACATCCGACGACACCATGTTGCTGAGGTTGAACACCACGTCGTTGACCACCGCCAGCAACGCAGAGTCGACATGCTCGATGCGCGTCGAGCGTGAGCCTTCGTGCAGCGCTTCGAAAAACTCCTCGGGCAATTCCAGATGACTCTTCATCCAGCGTTCGCACGCGGCGTGCGCGAGGTTCAGGTGCAGCCACAGAAATTGCTCGTCGCTTTCCGGTTGTTGCAGGTACTGCAAGGCCTCGGCGGAATTGATTTCCCGACCGGCCTCACCGGGGCGAAAACTGAAACCGTAGAGCAGGCCGAACAGATCCGTGTCGCGATGGCTTTGATCGATGCTGTGGTTCATGAGGACTCGCAAGGGGAGGCGCCTGTCACGTGTTTTACAGGTTCACTTGAGCGGCATCATCGCAAGCCGGGATGACGTTTTTGTGACAGGAAAATAAACGCATACGATTGCTCTGTCGGCGGACTGGATTGTCTTAAGAACCGCTCTGGCACGCCGATCACGCGGGGGGGCTGTTGCGCGCAGTCGGCGATCGGCCAGCAATAACCTGCACGGTTTGTCGGGGCAGTTGAACGAGGTGACGGCACGCCTGAGCGCTTGAATCCCGAATGCGCAAAAGCCGCACGACTTCTCAATCGTGCGGCTTTTGTGTGTTTCGGGATCAGGTGTCCTGTTTGTTTTTCAGGAGTTTGCCGTTGGAGGCATCGATGTCCACATCCCACTCGACGTTCCTGGCGTCACGCAGTTCGATTTCGTACTCGTAACCGTTGAAGTGGTTGTCCAGTTCGGTTTTGGTGATCGTTGCACCCGGGTGCAGATCCAGCGCGATCTTGTTCAGGTCTTCCAGCGGCTTGATCTTGCCGTCCTTGACCAGTTGCGGGATCGTATCGACCCGCACATCGGCCTGGGCCAGGCCCGCGCCGAGGGTCAGGGTTGCAGCGGTAAACAAAGCAGTCAGGGTCTTCATGGGATGCTTTCCTTGGGCGATCCGTTCAAGTGAGATCAGGTTAGCGTGGGTAACTTAATCCACCCTTAAATCCCCCGGCATGTCCTGCATCAATCCCTGTGGGAATGTGTGTTCGCCGCAAATTTTGCTGGCACACGCATAACCTGTGGGAGCGGGCTTGCTCGCGAAGAGGCCATCAGCTTCAACATCAACATCGACTGACACTCCGCTTTCGCGAGCAAGCCCGCTCCCACAGGTTTTGTGCAATTCTGAATCAATACCCGTTGTTTTTTAGCACCTGCGCCACATTCGCCGCCGGACGTTTATAAAACTTCAACAACTCTCTGGCGCGGTTGGTGAAAATACCGTCGACTCCGGCGTCCATGACTTTCTGGTAGTCCACCGCCTCGTCGACGGTATAGACGTGTACCAACAGGCCCTGACTGTGGGTGTACTGGTTCATCCACGGTTGCACCAGGTCCGAATAGCTCTGGTCGCCACCCTGGGTCAGTGCGGCGGACGGTCCTGTGCCAATGGCGCCCTGGGCCTTGGCGTAGTCGATCCACTGCTGGAATTCGGCCTTGTCCTTCGGTTCCTGACTGGCGTAGTAAGCGGCCTTGTCCTTTGCGCCGGACTCGGCAAATGTCACCTTGGACTTGGGCTCGATACTGCCTTCACCGACCCACAACAGCAGGATCTTCGGCACCGCCGGCATTTCTTTTTGCAGCAGTTCGAGGCTGCTCTTCTCAAAGGTCTGCAGGACCACCTTGCCTTTGCCCTGGCCGACCGCCAGTTCGCTTTTCGCCAGTTTCGAACCGGTAGGGCTCAGCCAGCCACGGTCCTGAAGTTTTTCCTTGAGGTCGCGTTCGATGCCGGGAAACTGCTTCGGCTCCTTGGTCTCGATATACAGGCCTGGCTTGTGCAAGGCGTTGCCCTCGGCGATGTCGATGACTTCATCAAGGGTCAGAATCTTCAGGCCGGCGAAGGCCGGGCGCGCGCGATCCGGGTACGCGGCGTTGAACCAGCTGCCCGCATCCAGGGTTTTCAGCTCGGCCATGGTGAACGCAGTGGCCGGGCTGTCCTTGCGCTCGGGGAATTTGCTGGCGACGTCAGTGGTGCGTTGCAGGTTGTTGTCGTGCAGGGCAAACAGCACGCCATCCTTGCTGCGTTGCAGGTCCATTTCCAGGTAGTCGGCGCCCAGGTCGCGGGCAGCCTTGTAGGCGGCGGCAGTGGATTCCGGTGCATCGAAAGACGCGCCACGGTGAGCGATCACAGCCGGATGCGGAATACCCGAACGGGTTGCCAGCGCCGTCGGGCCGGGTTCGCTGGTGGCCTGTGCCTGGCCGAAGCCGAGCAACAGGCTCAGTAACAGGGCGCTTTTAGTAAAGGGTACAGGCATGGTCGAGATCCTTTCGCAATGAGGGGGGCGGTTCCTTTTAACAACTGATCATTGCACACGCTATCGCGAGAGCGACACAAACCTGTTCAATGCAGAATTTTTTCAGCGCTTTTGTGCGGTTCCTTGCAGTAATCTTGGCCTCGGCCATTTCCCCGGCAGAGGGAAACCCATGCACCTGCCTTGCGTGTAAACCATCGATCAGCGGTCCGTTGTGACCTTATGTGAGGTTTACCATGCGCATCACTTCCCAGCTCATCTGCCAGGCTGCCGACCAACTCAAAGGCTTCGTCGGCCTCAATCGCAAGACCGGGCACTACATCGTGCGCTTCAGCGAAGACTCGTTCGGCATGGACGTGGCGGACGACGGCATCATCCCGACCAGCGAGTTTGTCTGGGGTGCGGGGCCCGGGCAGGCCATGACGCTCAAGCGCGAATTGATTCAGTTGCTGCTGGAGCAGAACATCGATGAGCGGATCAACATCACCGAGCCCTTGCGGGTGTACATGAACCGGCGGGACGTGCCGGAGATTTCGGCGGTTCGCAGCCTTGTTCAGGGCTGAGTTTTTGCGGTGATTTGACGGGCCCCTTCGCGAGCAAGCCCGCTCCCACAAGTCTGATGGCAGCACACGAAACCTGTGGGAGCGGGCTTGCTCGCGAAGACGGCCTCAAGCACACCACATCATTTACAGGCTGAATTCGTAGGCCCGCTCAACCCTGCACACCCGCGTATGACACCGCGCATACCAGGTCGAGCGCCCACGTTCGCGAATCGCACTGTGCTGCGGATGATGCTTCCACGCCAGAATGGCCGCTTCACTGGCCCAGTACGACACGGTTATTCCCAACCCATCCTCACCCCGAGCCGATTCCACTCCGAGAAACCCCGGCTGTTCACGGGCCAGTTCGAGCATGCGTGCGGCCGCTTCGGCGTAACCCAGGTCGCCCTCGGTGCGCACCGAGGTGAAGATCACCGCGTAATAAGGCGTCGCTGGCGTATCGGCGATCATGCTGGCTGCCCCGCACAGGCTGCGACAAAGGCGCCAACCAGCGGCGGCGTGATGCCTTTGAGCGCCGCCCGCTCGGGCTGGAACAAGGTCGCGACAAAGAACGGATGGCCGCTGAGTTCGACCGCGCGCAGGCCTTGTTGCGAATCGTGGCCGACGGCGTGAAGTTCACGCTTGAGCAGCTCCCCTTCGAACTGCGGATTCACCCCATAACGACAGCGATAGCCTTCACGAATCTCGGTGTTTTCGTACGCCTGGGCGATCAACGAGCCTTCACGCAAATGAATGGTATCGACCGCTTCCACCAGCGCGCACGTCAGCGGTGTCAGCAGCGCCCGTGTTGCATCGGGCGCCGTCTCGCCGTGTTCGGCATCCGACCAGCCCAGTACATTGCGCGCATATTCCAGCACCGCGTGTTGAAAACCACCGCAGGTGCCGAGGAAAGGTCGCCGTTGTTCGCGGGCAAAACGGATCGCTTGCAATGCGCCGTTCATGTTGCGATACGGGCTGGCCGGTACGCACCAGAAGCCGTCGAATGTGTGCAGTGGTGTTTCGGTGTGGATTTCATCGGTGGCCAGCCATTGCCATTGCAGGTTCAGGCCGGTGTACGCGGCGACCCTTTCGAGGGCAATGGGGATGGCTTGGTGGGCGGTGACCTGTGGGTCGTAGTCGCCGATCAGGGCGATGCGAATCGGGCGGGTTTCCATGGATGGCCTCTGCACTTGTTGATTCCTGGTGCCCACTATAGATTGGCGTTCACGCACTCAATATTGGCGTTTTCCCAAGTGATCAATGCAGCCACGCACTATCGACTGGACTACCCGGACCTGGCCCTGATCCTTGCGCTGGTACGCGGCGGCTCTCTGGCCCGGGCCGCACAGCTGTTGAAGGTGGATGTCTCGACGGTGTTTAGAGCGGTTCGCCGGCTGGAGGCTGCACTGGGTCAGCAACTGTTCGAAAAGAGCCGCGCCGGTTACTTGCCCTCCACCCTGGCGCAGTCCCTGGCTGAACAGGCCGAGCGCGCCGAGCAGGCGCTGGAGGCGGCGCGCATCGGTGTGGAGCAGGGCGGTGAAGTGATCAGCGGCATCGTGCGCCTGACCTGTACCGATTCGGTCCTGCAAGGTTTGCTGTTGCCGGCGCTGGCGCAGTTCATGCCGAATTATCCGGCGCTGACGCTCGAACTCAGCACGTCCAATGATTTTGCCAACCTCAGCCGTCGGGATGCCGATATCGCCCTGCGCCTGACCCGATCGCCACCGGAGCACCTGGTGGGACGGCGACTGGCGGATATTTCCTACCGCGTGTGCGCCAGCGAGCGATACCTGCAATCGGTCAACACCACAGACCTGGTCTCATTGACCTGGATCGCTCCGGACGACTTCCTGCCCGATCACCCGACCGTTACCTGGCGTCGCCAGGCCTTGCCGGGTGTAACGCCGGGCTATCGCTGTAACAGCATGCTTTCGGTTACCGAGCTGGTCAGGGCGGGGCTGGGCGTCGCGGCATTGCCGGACTTTTTGATCGGCGACGGACTGCAGCCGCTGGGCGAGCCGTTGCACGGATACGACACCGCACTGTGGCTGCTGACCCGTCCCGACTGCCGCGCGTTGCGCTCGGTGGTCACCTTGTTCGACGAGTTGGGGCGGGCGCTGAAACTGCCGTGAAGCCGTTCAGGCTTTTGGCTCATCCTTGTGCACGAAGTGTTGATGCATTTCCGTGGTCAGGTTTTCGATGCGCTCGGTGAGGGCCTTGGTCATCTCCGTGAGGCGGGTGTTCTGCTCAAGCAGCTCCAACAGTTGCGCGGTGTTTTTCGCGGCTTCTGCCTGTCGTTCGCTGTTGGCGATCGCCAGCGCTTCGCGGTGCTGCGCATCGGCATCGGTCTGGGCTTTGTCCCGCGCGGCCTGACGAGTCTGGGCTAACAGAATCAATGGTGCGGCATAGGCCGATTGCAGGCTGAAAGCCAGGTTGAGCAGGATGAACGGGTACGCGTCGAAGTGGGTGAAACCGGACAGGTTGAGGCACACCCAGGCCACCACGATCAGTGTTTGTGCGCCAAGAAAGGTCGGGGTGCCAAAGAATCGGGCAAAGGCTTCTGCGCGCAGGGCAAACTTGTCATTGCCAAAGGTCGGCGCCAGGTGGGCATGGGGGCGATGGAAACGCAGGTGATCGACGGGGGCTGCGGTTGCTTGGCTCGTGGTGGTCATGATGCTCTCTGTTTGTCTCCGGGACTGAGGCTCACTATAGCCTCAGCGCCAGTTTCATTCTGAAACACATGTACCGTTCAAATCAGCGCCATCAATCGTTCGACACCGCCGTCGACGTTGTCATTTATGACACCTGATAGCAGGCCAGAAACATGTCCAGCGCGGATTCGGCCACCCGGTGTTGTTCTTCGGGTGGCAAGCCCGGCTTGCCCATGGAAATCTGCGGCCAGAATGCAAAAGACTTGAGCAGCCCCTGCACCTGTTGCGCGGCAAAATCAGGGGCAATGGCTTTCAACCGGCCATCGGCCTGAGCGGCGCGAATCCATACCGTCAGCCCTTCTTCGCGTTCGCCCATTCGCGCCACCATGTCCTGCGCCCGTTCCGGGGAATGAATCGTCGCCGCTATCGCCACCCGAGCCAGGTCGAGAAAATTGTCATCGCCCAACATTTGCAGTTTGGCCATCAGCAATCTGCGCAATTGGTCGCGCAGCGGCAGGTCGGGACGGTAGGCCGTTTCCTGTTCTGCCGTTACCCGGGTCCATAACTGATTGAGGATCTCGGCGAACAACTCTTCCTTGCTGGGGAAGTGGTTGTACACGGTGCGCTTCGACACGCCGGCAGTGGCAGCAATCTTGTCCATGCTGGTGATCTCGAAACCGTTGTCACGGAATTCGTTGATCGCGGCTTGAATGATCGCTTGGCGTTTTCGGTCGGTGAGGCGCTGTGGAGCTGTCATAAGTACGCTTCGGCAGGAAAAAGGGGAGAATTACACTCGGTAGTTTACTTGTCATCGACTTTGATGCAACCTAGAAACTACACTGTGCAGTGTAATGTTTTGTTAATCCTGCCCAGTAAAAAATAGAAAGCCCGGCTGATGCGTGCGTGCCTTGGCCATTTATCGTCCCAAAGCGGAGAATCGCGTCATGCGCGGTTTTTCTGGAGTCATTCAGACATGGCCAATTCAATCTCTCCGGCGGACAACGCCTCCACACCCGAAGCGTCCCGACAGGCTCAAGGGCAGTATCAGAACTTCACGCCGATTCAGCGTTTAAGCTTTGGCAAAACCATGGGCATCCTGTGGAACGCGCTGTTCCACAAGCCGCAAAACACCCGCCCGAGCGCGCCCGTCCCGGTGCAAGCCCTGACTCAAGCCGCACTGATCGCAGCGCCCAACCACAGCGTCTATCGCCTGGGCCACTCCACCGTGTTGCTCAAGCTGCGCGACAAGTTCTGGATCACCGACCCGGTCTTCGCCGAGCGGGCCTCGCCCGTGCAATGGGCCGGCCCCAAGCGTTTTCACCAGCCACCGATCAGCCTGGAACAATTGCCACCGATTGAAGCGGTGATCCTGTCCCACGACCACTACGACCACCTGGATCATCAGGCGGTGTTGAAGCTCGCGGACAAGACCAAACACTTCCTTACCCCGCTGGGCGTAGGCGACACCCTGATCAAATGGGGCATCGACGCCAGCAAAGTCCGCCAACTGGATTGGTGGCAAGGCACGGAAGTCGATGGCATCCAGTTCATCGCTACCCCATCGCAGCACTTCTCCGGCCGTGGCCTGTTCGACAGCAACAGCACCCTCTGGGCCTCGTGGGTGATGATCGATGGCAACACGCGCATCTTCTTCAGCGGTGACAGCGGCTACTTCGACGGCTTCAAACGCATCGGCGAACAGTACGGCCCGTTTGACCTGACCCTGATGGAAACCGGCGCCTACAACGTCGACTGGCCGCACGTGCACATGCAACCCGAACAGACCCTGCAAGCCCACCTGGACCTCAAGGGCCGCTGGCTACTGCCGATCCACAACGGCACGTTCGACCTGTCGATGCACGCCTGGTACGAACCCTTCGACCGCATCCTGGCCCTGGCCTGGGAGCGCAACGTATCGATCACCACTCCGCAGATGGGAGAAGCGTTCAATCTGATGCATCCGCAGCGCGGTAGTGCGTGGTGGCTGGCGGTGGAAGGGGAGAGTGATCGGGTGGTGGCGCAGAACGCGTAGAGTGATGGGCCCCTGTAGGAGCGAGCTTGCTCGCGAAAAAAATCTGGACAACGCGATCATTCAGACAGCACGCGTTATCGTTAACGTCCATCGCGAGCCAGCTCGCTCCTACAGGGGGGGCATTTATCGTCAGTCGATGAGTTGGCTCACTCCACCATCGCAAAATCCGCGCGCCCAACCGGATTCGGCGTAGACCCTTTCACATTCATCCCTCGGCCCGGCGCAAACCCCGGGAAGAACACCAACCCTTCGGCTTCAAGCCGATAGGCCAGCGCCAGGCGCGTGACATCCAGCACTTCCTGGCGTGCCTCGAAACGTTGAATGGCCTCCACCGAAACCCGGGACTCCCGCGACAGCTCTTCCACACTCCAGCCCAGCATCGCTCGGGCCTGGGCGCAGTGGGTCGGGGTGAATTGGAAGAGGGCGATACGTTCCAGGGTGATTTTCATCGCTTGAGAGGCCATGGTGTTCTCCGGGCTCGAGAGTGTTGGTTCAAAATATACTGTGTTTTTGTACAGTTGTTTTGAGTCCGGATCAAACGCATTTTTTGATTTGTCTTTTCAGGCAGACGAACGGCGCTGCGCTTACTTGCCCGCCAACCCCGGCGCTTCCCGCACGATAAAGTGATCCAGATTCTCGATGTTGGCGCTGAACACGCCGAACGTCTGCTCGGGGTTTTTCTTGCTCGGCACCTGTTTCAATTCTGGCGTCACCCCATAAAAGAAGCAGTACAACTCCCGCCCGCTCTCGATGGCGTGCTTGATCTCCTCCAGGAACGCCTTGCGTTTGCGGTAGCTGTCGATCAGCTTTTTGCTCAGGTAAACATTGACCGAGTAAGGCTTCTTCTCGAGCCAGACCTTCTTCTCGAAGTCGATACGAAAGCTCTGGGTGTAGTCCTTGATCTCCTTGACCTTGCCCCAGTAAATCAGCCCCTTGTTGTCCTGCAGGTATTCGATCTTCTTGAAAAACGACCCGTAGGGCGCGGTGTGCTCGCCAATCTTCAGCGGCACGCGCTTGAGCAAATCCTTGTCGTCGAAGTTCGACACAAAACACTCCACCGGGTGGGCGAAGATGCTGGTCTTGTCCGGTGCCGATTCCCTGACCGGTTGCTCGACATTGCTTGCCGCCGAAGACGTCAACGACTCATCCCGCCCCCCATCCGCCGCGACCTTCGGGCTGAACGGCTTGCGCACATACTCGCGTCGAGTCAGCAACAGTTCCGATGGGAAATGTTCCTCGCGACTGTCATCCGTTTCTGCATCCTCCACACCCGACGCCGGTGTCTTCAGGCTCGCATAAGGACACCCCTCGACATGCCGCGTGCTCGGCAGGTTCTTGAAGTGTGGCGTGCGCACGTAATTCACATTCTTCGCGTTGAAGGTGCCCAGCTCATTGCTCGCATCGAACGCCAAACGACAGACATCGTTGGGGCACTGGAAATGCTCCCTGGCCGAATCGAACGCCATCGTCTCGTCGAAATTCAGATCCCGAACGTCATAGATCGACAACTTGTCGTTGAGTCTGAGGCAGTAGGCGAGGTCGAATTTCATGTCGGGTTCCAGGTCCTTTATGCGAGCAGCTTCCAGTGATGGCGCATTCGAAGCAATAGCTACACTGAGATCACTTCGGTATCGCCGGGTCTGCACAGTCCATCAAAGAGAGCGGTTTCATGAGCCAATCAGATGCTTCGCCGCCCCTCCCGGAGCCGGGCCGGATAGCACGCCGGGATGAACAGACCGGCTGGCGCCGCTGGCTACCGGGCCTGGGCATGCTGCGCGAATATCAATCGGCATGGTTGCGTTACGACATCGTGGCCGGCCTGGTGCTGACCACGATGCTGGTGCCGGTCGGTATCGCCTATGCGGTGGCTTCGGGCGTGCCCGGCATTTATGGCCTGTACGCGACTATCGTTCCGCTGCTGTTCTATGCCTTGTTCGGCCCCAGCCGGATTCTGGTGATGGGGCCGGATTCCTCCCTTGTGGCCGTCATCCTTGCGGTCATCATTCCACTCTCCGGCGGCGACCCGCAGCGAGCCGTCGCCCTGGCGGGGATGATGGCGATCGTCTCGGGAGCGGTGTGTATCCTGGCCGGTATCGCGCGCCTGGGGTTTATCACCGAGCTGCTGTCCAAGCCGATCCGCTACGGCTACATGAACGGCATCGCACTGACCGTATTGATCAGCCAACTGCCCAAACTGTTCGGTTTTTCGATCGAGTCTGGCGGTCCGTTGAGTAGCCTGTGGGCCATCGCCTCGGCGGTGATGGAGGGAAAGGTCAACTGGACCACCTTCACGGTCGGCGGGCTCACCCTGGCAGTGATCCTGCTGCTCAAAAGAAGACCGCAATTGCCGGGCATCCTGATCGCCGTGGCAGGCGCGACGGTCGCCGTCGGTGTACTCGACCTTGCGACACGCGCCGGTGTGTCGGTCCTCGGTTCGCTCCCGCAAGGCTTGCCCGGCTTCGCCATCCCCTGGATCACCAGCGCCGATATCGTCCCGGTCTTGATCGGTGGCTGCGCCGTCGCACTCGTCTCGTTCGCCGACACCAGCGTGCTGTCCCGTGTCTACGCGGCGCGGACCCGTACTTACGTCAACCCGAACCAGGAAATGGTGGGCCTCGGTATCGCCAACCTGGCTGCCGGATTTTTTCAGGGTTTCCCGATCAGCAGCAGCTCGTCACGTACGCCCGTGGCCGAGGCCGCCGGTGCCAAGACCCAAATGACCGGCGTCGTCGGCGCACTGGCGGTGGCCTTGCTGCTGGTGGTGGCACCGGACCTGCTGCAACACCTGCCATCCAGCGCACTGGCGGCGGTCGTGATCGCCTCGGCCATTGGCCTGATCGAGATCAGCGACCTGCGCCGGATCTATCGCATCCAGCGTTGGGAATGCTGGCTATCGATTGTCTGCACGGTCGGCGTGGCCGCGTTCGGCGCGATCGAGGGCATCGGCCTGGCCATCGTGATTGCAGTCATTGAATTCCTCTGGGATGGCTGGCGCCCGTATTCAGCGGTATTGGGGCGCGCCGATGGGGTCAAGGGTTACCACGACATCAAGCGTTATCCCGACGCGCGCCTGATACCCGGCCTGGTCCTGTTTCGCTGGGATGCGCCGTTGTTTTTCGCCAACGCCGAACTGTTCAGCGACCGAGTGCTGGACGCCGTGGCAGCATCGCCCACCCCCGTGCGCTGGCTGGTGGTCGCCGCAGAGCCGGTCACCAGCGTCGACGTGACCTCCGCCGACATGTTGGCCGAACTGGACGACACGCTGCACGCGGCAGGTATCGAGTTGTGCATTGCCGAGATGAAGGATCCGGTCAAGGACAAGCTCAAGCGCTTCGGGTTGTTTGCGCGGCTGGGGGAGACAGCATTTTTTCCAACGATCGGGACGGCTGTGGACAGCTATGTGGCGAATTACCAGATGGATTACAGGGAGCGGGAAGATGAATGAAAGGGATTGTCGTGAAACCCGCGAGATCGAAATAGAGACTTCACATCAAGGAGCGAACCATGCCGAACAACTGGCCCGCCGGGATTGAGCACGTCGTCGTGCTGATGATGGAAAACCGTTCGTTCGACCATTTGCTGGGGGACTACACAAGCATCAATGCCGCGTGTGACGGTATCAACCGCAAGGCGCCCAGCACCAACCTGCTGAAGCTGGCCAATGGCAATTCGACGGTGATCACCCAGGCATCGGAGTTCCCGGAGAACTACAGTCTGTGGGCGCCGCCGCCCCCTCTGCCTCCGGCGCTGCCGCCGGGCAACAGCGAGGGTTTTGACCTTGGCCACGAATTCGTCAATGTAGAGAAACAACTGGGCGTCTCCTTCAAGACCAGCCCGGCCAACCCCACGCTCGCCGGTTTTGCCCAGGACGCCTACGACAAGGCCCGCAGCGACCTGAAGGTGTACAAGACCTGGTCGCAGTCCATGGCCCAACGGGCGATGAACTACATCCCGTTCGGCGCCACGCCAGCGAAGGATACGCTGCCGGCCATCCACGGACTTGCGCGTAACTTCACCGTGTGCGACCGCTGGTTTTCCTCGGTGCCAGGCCCCACCTGGCCGAACCGTTTTTTTGCCATGCTCGGCAGTTGCAATGGTCACTTGCTGATGCCCTCCACGGGCACGGTGCTGGCTGGCGTCAAAAGCCTGATTGCACAGTTCGGCGGCGAGAGTATTTTTTCGCTGCTGCGCAACAACGGCCACGACGCGCGGATTTATTCCGATGGCGCGATCCCGCTGGCGGCGCTGGTCAAGGGTGGTTTGCAGCACCTGAGCATCGACGACTTCAAGTCGGACGTCGCCGGTGACAAGCTCCCCGAACTGTCCTGGATCGAGCCGAGCTATGGCCTGCTCAACGGCAAACTCGGGCCCAATGTGTCGCATCATCCACCCGAAGATTTGCGCTTTGGCGATCAGTTTGTCGGTGAGGTGTTCAACGCCTTGTCAGCCAATACCGCTGTCTGGAACAAAACCCTGTTCGTGCTGCTGTACGACGAACATGGCGGTTTCCATGACCACGTGGTGCCGCCGACTTGCGTGGCGACTGGTTCAACGGTCGATGTCCCATGGAAAAATCCATTCACCCGCCTCGGCGTTCGGGTGCCGGCGATCCTGGCTTCACCGTGGCTCAAGCCAGGCTTGATTCCCTGGACGGGCAGCGTCCAGGCGCAGCATTACGATCACACCAGTTTGCTGGCGTTTCTTTGCGATCACTTCAAATTGCCACGTAGCGCCCTCGGTCCACGGGTGATCGCCGCGCAGCACTTCGGTAACGCGCCAATCTGGCGTGCTGCACCGGGCGTAACGGCTGCGCCAAAGTTGGCGGCCACCGTAGTGCCCAGTCGCGTCGGGTTGCCATTGATCGAGTCCGAACTGGCGACCCAGAGTCGGCAGGTAGTGGACAGCGCCACCGGTTACCTCGATGGCCTCGACCCAGAGCAGATCTGGAAGAGCAGCGCCCAATGGGTCAGCGGTTTTCTCGGCAACCGCAGCCGCGCCCTGGCTGATCCGGCTCAGGCCGCGCTCACGCCTGCCGCGCCCAGTGCCGACAGCCTGGAGGCGAAACTGCGGCGCTTGCAGGATTTGATGGTCACCGCCCAGGGGCAAACGGTTCGCCCCGTTGCAGTGCCTGCCAGCAAAGCCTTGGCCGAACCGGGAGCGGAAGTTGCGCCAACGCGGCTGCGCGTCCTGTGCCTGCCGGGTGTCGGCTACACGCCAGCCGGCCAGGGGCAGGGCGGCATCGATGCGAACTGGCAGGACCAATGGCGCACATTGATCCGCACTCAACTGGCGCAAAACGGTCGCCCCATCGATGACCAGGACATCGACTTCCTGTCCTTCGACGAGCAACTCAAGGAGGGGCCTGACTTCGCCCAGATCACCCGCGGCCTGGCGATGCTGAGCGCCGACGCCAGGGGCAAGGCTGACGAGAATTTCGGCAGTTGGGGCCTGCCGGTCAACCAGATGTTGCGCACCACCGTCGGCGCTATCGTGCAGTGGATTGAAGACGCCGAGTTGCGCACTGAACTGACGCAATATCTGTTGGCGAAGGTCGAGGCATTCAATCCGCAGATCATCTTCGCCCAAGGGCTGGGCAGCCTGATCGGCTACGACGCCCTGCGCCGCTCGGTGGCAAAAAAAGGTCCGGCCCTCAAGCGCATCGATGGCCGAGTGTTCGTCAGCTTCGGCTCGCCGATCGCACTGCCGCTGGTGATGCGCGAAGTGTGGGGCGGGCGGGTGCTGCGCCTGAGCGAAAACGGCCGAGGCATCCGCCGCTGGTTCCACCTCCACAACCCCAACGACGGCTTGCTGACCCGGCCGATCACCTCGCCGGATTCAGCGCGGGTCGACCTGCAAACCGAATTCAGCGTGCCGCTGCGTGATGACCTGCTCGACCTCAATCACGCCGCCCAGGCCTACTTGTCCTCACCCACCAGCCAGACCGGCCTGTGGCCGCAACTGGCCCGCGATGTGGTGGCGGCGCGAGCGCTGGAAGTGCCGGCGTTCCTGTCCCGCAGCGGACAACGCAAACGCCGCGCCCTGGTGGTAGGCATCAACGACTACCTCGACCCGAGCGCACGCCTCGACGGCTGCATCAACGACACCTACCTGATCAGCCGTATGCTCCAGGAAAGCGGCTACGACGCCGGCGACATCCGATTGCTCCACGACGCCCGAGCGACCCGGGCCAACTTCGTCGAACGCCTCGAATGGCTGGTGGAAGGCGCCCGTGCTGGCGACGAGCGCGTATTGTTCTACTCCGGCCACGGCACCCAGCTGCCGGTCTACAGCAGCAGCGGCGAAGCCGACTGCATGGACGAAACCCTGGTGCTCCACGACTTCGACTGGGACGACGAAAGCACCCACTTCACCGACAAACTGTTCCGCCAGTTCTACAGCCACCTGCCCTTCGACCCGGACGGCCACGGCGCCAAACTCACCGTCATGTTCGACTGCTGCTACGCCGGCGGCATGACCCGCGGCAACGGCCGCGTGCGCGGCATCACCCCACCCAGCGACATCCGCCACCGCATGCTGCGCTGGGACCCCTACGCCGGTGACTGGGACCGCCGCGTCTACGCCACCGACGCCGACCGCCGCGACTTCAGCGAACAAGACAACAAAACCCGCGGCCTCACCCGCACCCGCACCACCCAAGGCGCCGCCACCGGCCTGCGCCCCGAGAAAAAAGCCCAGTTGCTGCGCCAAGGCAAACTCTACGGCCACCACGGGCCCTACATGCCGCTGATGCTCTATGCTGCGCGGGAGAACGAAAAGGCCAGCGAATATGTGGTGGGCTCCAACCACTACGGCGCCTTCACTTATTTCTTGGTCGAACAACTGCGCAAGTTGCATCAGGAGGATGCGACGTTGGGGTTTGATCAGTTGATTGAACGGGTGGGGAGTGTGTTGAGCGCGAGGTCGTTGGGGCAGACGCCGGAGATTGTTGGGCCTAGTGGGGTTAGGGCGGCGGTGTGTCCGTGGCGGATTAGTGGGTTGGGGAGGTGAGGGCGCAGAGTATTGTCGTGGGAGAAATGAGATTGATGTAGCAGGCGAACAGCGGCTGGTCTATTCCACCGCTGCCCGCTATTGAGCAATAGCGCTTAGAAATAGTGGCTTTTCGCCCTATAACAAATTGAAACCCTTTGATACTTTGGTGAGTGTAGGAATTTTCCTACAGCCATTGTCGATAAGGACAGCACTCGTGGTGATCAAAGCGGTTTCGAAGGAACGAATAGACAAAGCGTTGCTGGAGTTTGATCGTAAATTTCGGAGTAAGCACGAGTGGCAGGGCTGGGAAAAAAACCTAGCTCACCGTTACGCCGTTCACTCGGGCGGTGAACTGTATCCGGCGAAGAAAATCGTCTCTCTGGCAACTGGCATTGCTGTAGGAAAATTCTCCGGTGGGCGCCCAACCAACAGTTACCTAGAAAAGCGAGGCTTCACTGTTGTGGAGTTACCGCGTGGAGAAGGCGAGCCTGTTTTGCAGTTCACGAAGGAGGCTGTTTACGACCGAAAAACCGAGATCAATGGACCGTTCGGTGGGAGCCTGCAAAGCGGCATTGCAGCATCCGCAACTTACCCTGCGATATTTTTGTTCACAGGCGATAGTGGTGAACAATACGGGTATGCCGACGATTGGGACAACGGTGCCTATCTTTATACCGGTGAAGGACAACGTGGGTCGATGACTTTGATCCGAGGCAACCGGGCCATCGCTGAGCATGCCGAGGATGGCCGAGCGCTGCACTTGTTTAAGTCTCTCGGCAAAGGTAAAGGCAACGAATACATGGGCGAGTTTTCTTGCGCCGACATGTTTGAGCGGACCCAGCCGGATGTGAGTGGCCAAGATCGGACGGCGATTGTTTTTCGGTTAGTCCCTGTGGGTATTCCTGGTGAATTAATTGAAGCTGAAGAACAGGATGAAGATGAGGCTGACCTTTCCGAGTCTCTGGCTGCGGCGCGGTTGGCTGCGCTGGCTGCATGTAAGCCTAGCAGCGATGATTTGGGGCTATCCGCTCCGCGTAAGATCTATCAGCGCAGCCGGAAGGTTGCGCACTATGTGCTGATGCGCGCCAAGGGCGAATGCGAGAGCTGTGAGAGGCCGGCTCCTTTTATGAAAAAGGATGGCACCCCCTACTTAGAGCCGCATCACGTAAACCGGCTCTCAGATGGTGGGTTAGATCACCCGCGCTATGTGGGAGCCGTGTGCCCAAGTTGCCATCGGGAAATTCATTCTGGAGTACATGGAGCGTTGGTGAATAAGAAGCTGAAGCAGCGGTTGGAAGCAATTGAAGGCTGATTGAAATGTGTGCCGAGGCAGTGAGGTCTGTTGCCTGCAAATATTGAGAGGCTGCGAATTGCTGGTTATGGAAATGAGGACAGTTAGTGAAGTGCTTATTGTAGGAAACCCATGCGTTCTCGTTCCTACAGACTGTCCTTAGTCCCTCGTGCGCTTCGACGACTGAAGCACTTGGGCTACCTTCCGCCACCAAGGCTTAGCTATCAACACCCGTCGCTGCGTTTGATCGTCTGACAGGTAAGGCATGTCCCGTAGCCGAATCCAACTTTCACCGCGCCAGTGCAGCAGATTTAACGACATTTCCGGCCAGTCCAACGAGCTCAACATCGGTCGATCCGCAGCATAAGGCTGCGCGGCATCGCGTAAGGCCTGCACAACCTGATTGGTCAGCCATTCGCGTAACAATCGATTTGCAGGGACATAGTGATACACCAATAGTGCATATACACCGGACTCGCTGAGCATTAGCTGTTTCCGTGGCTGTCGGAAGTATTCAATCCACAAGATACAGCGCTGATCCTTATCCAGTTTGCTGACCATGCGATCACTGAGATGGACACCCATCAAGCGGCCAATGTCACGGGCGCAGAACCACGGTTGATTTTCCAGCAGGAGGGCATGGAGCGGTAGGTTATGGAGGGTAAAGATCATTGGATGGAAAGGATCAGAGATTACTGATCGGTGTGAAGTATCTGCAGGCATACCCATTACCTCTACGTATAAAGTTGAAAAGGGCCAGAGCCCGACGTAGAGGATCTAAGAAATCCCAACAAGCGATTCTCCTACACACAGGATTGCGCAGGCATGGCGGATGCCAGCATGCATTCTGTGTGATGAAGTTGCTTCTACGTTGGGCGTTTCTTAGGCGCTTGCAATAAAGTTTAGAGCTGCTTGGAGTGGCCCTCAATACAGAATGTGCTGGATCTTCTGTAGGCGGTTTAGCTACTACTGAGATTGCTCGTAGGTGTTTTCCTACCCTACAAAAAAGCCCCGATCAGATCGGGGCTTTCAGATGTTCGATTTGTCGATTCAAGTCGTCAAATCGCGGCTAGCTCAGGAATCAATCCCAGCTCAAAGCCCCACCAGTCTGATACTCAATAACCCGAGTCTCAAAGAAATTCTTCTCTTTCTTCAAGTCCATGATCTCGCTCATCCAAGGGAACGGGTTAGTCGTCCCTGGGTACTCTTCCTTCAAACCAATCTGCGACAGACGACGGTTAGCGATGAACTTCAGGTAGTCCTCCATCATCGCCGCGTTCATGCCCAGCACGCCGCGAGGCATGGTGTCACGTGCGTATTCGATCTCCAGCTGAGTACCTTGCAGAATCATCTGCGAAGCTTCTTCCTTCATTTCGGCATCCCACAGGTGTGGGTTTTCGATTTTGATCTGGTTGATCACGTCGATGCCGAAGTTCAGGTGCATGGATTCGTCGCGCAGGATGTATTGGAACTGCTCGGCGACGCCGGTCATTTTGTTGCGGCGGCCCATGGAGAGAATCTGGGTGAAGCCGCAGTAGAAGAAGATGCCTTCCAGAACGCAGTAGTAGGCGATCAGGTTGCGCAGCAGTTCTTTGTCGGTTTCGACGGTGCCGGTTTCGAACTTCGGATCGGAGATCGAGCGGGTGTATTTCAGGCCCCAGGTGGCTTTTTTAGCGACCGACGGGATCTCGTGGTACATGTTGAAGATTTCGCCTTCATCCATGGCCAGCGATTCGATGCAGTACTGGTAGGCGTGGGTGTGGATCGCCTCTTCGAAGGCCTGGCGCAGGATGTACTGGCGGCATTCCGGGTTGGTGATCAGGCGGTACACGGCCAGGACCAGGTTGTTGGCAACCAGGGAGTCGGCGGTGGAGAAGAAGCCGAGGTTGCGCATCACGATGCGGCGCTCGTCGTCGGTCAGGCCTTCCGGGTTTTTCCAGAGGGCGATGTCGGCGGTCATGTTGACTTCTTGCGGCATCCAGTGGTTTGCGCAGCCGTCCAGGTACTTCTGCCAGGCCCAGTCGTACTTGAAGGGTACGAGTTGGTTGAGGTCGGCGCGGCAGTTGATCATGCGCTTTTCGTCAACGGCGACACGGGCGGAGGCGCCTTCGAGTTCGGCGAGGCCTTCGGCGACGTCGAGCGAGTCCAGGGCGGCCTTGGCGCGGGCAACGGCGGCGGAGTCAGCGGCGGTCACGGCACGGGCTTCCAGGGCGGCGGCACCGCCAGCGCTGTCGAGACGGTCCATGTTGGCTTCGGCGGCGTGGCCGGCGTTGGCGCTCTTGACTGCTACTTCCGTGTCTTCTTTGTCGAATTCGTCCCAGCTCAGCATGACGTGTCGTCTCCTGCGTGAGGGCCAGTGTGCCCGTGTGAAATTGGATAGGTCGGTTTTTCACACGGCCTTACTGGCCGCGTTGGATCTAAAGGAATCGTTTTTTGCAGCAGCTATACGCAGGCATCAAACAGAATTTTGTACGGGGTTCCGAGAGCCACTGATGGGCGCAGCAAGCGTTGATCGCTTGTGCGAGGCTTCAGACTGGCTTTTCATCCCTGTAAGGGAATATTGCAGGCCCGTTTAACCCCCGCATTATAGGGAAGTTTTGCGTGCTGTGGTGCGACGAAATGGCTCACGGATCGGTCGACGGCGACCGTTTTTCGGTCAGAGCGAGGGTTTACAGGGCTTTGAACGATGTTGGCGGGGGGGAGATTTTTTTTCGTGATTTTTTGCCCTGGATTATTTTTGCTCAAGAAATAACCAAAAAAGGCTTTTTTCACTACATCTTGTGTTTCTGTGGGGTTTTCTCAGGCTCCAGACACAACTAAGCCCGACCGAAGTCGGGCCATGAAGTCACGCTGGCGGCTCAGCTCAGGCGAGCGGCACCGATGTGATCGGCACCATCGGCGGCGAGGCGGGCGGCGCCGGTGTGATCAGCGCCGTCGGCAGCGAGTTTGCCTGCGCCAATGTGGTCTGCGCCATCGGCTGCGAAGGACGCTGAGCCGGTGTGGTCGTAACCGTCGGAAGCGACAGAGGCTTCGCTGGTGTACACGGCCGAGCCGGTGCGGTCGTAACCATCGGCAGCGAAGGTGTTGGCAGCCAGCACGGAGAGGGTCAGGGCGAGGATCAGTTGGGTTTTCATGGTCGTTGCTCCAGTTTCGAAGGCGTTGTTTGTCTTGGGTTGAGATTGATACTACGCCGACTATTTCGATTAAAAAGCGCAAATAAATGCTTAAAATAATCGATTTATTCGATTATTAAGGTTCGGCGCTTCATCTACCTGATTGCGGTGGGTGGGTCGAACCTATTCCGGGGAGGGGTGAAGCAGGGATCAGCCGTTAGAACAGCCGTTGCCCATCGCGCTGTAACGCAGGATATGCCGTTGACCACTGGAATCTTCGTATTCCATTTTCATTGGCACAACTTCACAAACATTCGGGGCTTCGCTCATGGAGATCACTTTGGCGATGTCCAGGTTCATCGAGTAAGTGTATTCCTCAATGGGTGGTTGTTGCTGCGCGACATCAGCCGGGACCTCGCTTGCCATGGCACTTACGCACACGCTGCTGAGGGCCAGAACCAATAAAGCTTTCATTTGAGTTTTACCTTTCTAAGGTCGAGTGGGTTCACGCAACCTTTTTGGGGTTGCGTGTGGAGCTGAACTACTGGATTTGGGTTAACTGCCTTCGTGGGGGCTGTAACTTGGTTAACTCAGGTTGCCGGGTTGGCGTGGCAGATTTTAGGGGGGGCGGATACGTTCATATAGACGTGGTTTTGATAAACACCTTTGACAGATCCTGTAACAATCCCCGAATAACCTCTTCTCTTTTGTAGGAGCGGGCTTGCTCGCGATGAACCTGAGGGCTCCGCGGGGTGTCAGGTTGGGCGCGTTATCGTTGACGACCATCGCGAGCAGGGCTCGCTCCTACAGGGAGCTGTGGGCGGAGTAGAGCTATTCACGACATTTTGTAGGGGCTTGTTACTACCATCGTCGAATGGTTCTATAGGCCCGGCCCGGGCTACAACAGGGTCATACAAAAACAACTATTCCACCGAGGTAAGAAAGATGAGTGCGGCTTCCCTGTATCCCGTTCGTCCCGAGGTTCTGGCCAATACGCTGACCGACGAGGCGACCTACAAGGCCATGTACCAGCAGTCGGTCGTCAACCCGGACGGCTTCTGGCGCGAGCAAGCCAAGCGCCTCGACTGGATCAAGCCTTTCACCACGGTGAAGCAGACTTCCTTCGACGATCACCATGTCGACATCAAATGGTTCGCCGACGGTACCCTGAACGTTTCCTACAACTGCCTGGACCGTCACCTGGCCGAGCGCGGCGATCAGGTCGCGATCATCTGGGAGGGCGATGACCCTGCCGAAAGCCGCAACATCACCTACCGCGAACTGCACGAGCAGGTCTGCAAGTTCGCCAACGCCCTGCGTGGCCAGGACGTGCACCGCGGCGACGTGGTGACTATCTATATGCCGATGATCCCCGAAGCCGTGGTCGCCATGCTGGCCTGTACCCGGATCGGCGCGATTCACTCGGTGGTGTTCGGCGGGTTCTCGCCGGAAGCCCTGGCCGGTCGCATTATCGACTGCCGCTCGAAAGTGGTGATCACGGCCGACGAAGGCATTCGTGCCGGCAAGAAGATCCCGCTCAAGGCCAACGTCGACGACGCACTGACCAACCCGGAAACCAGCAGCATCCAGAAAGTCATCGTGTGCAAGCGCACCGGTGGCGACATCAAGTGGAACCAGCATCGCGACATCTGGTTCGAGGACCTGATGAAAGTGGCCGGCACCGTTTGCGCACCGAAAGAGATGGGCGCCGAAGAGGCGCTGTTCATCCTTTACACCTCCGGCTCCACCGGCAAGCCGAAGGGCGTGCAGCACACCACCGGCGGCTACTTGCTGTACGCGGCCATGACCCACGAGCGCGTGTTCGACTATCGTCCGGGTGAAATCTACTGGTGCACCGCCGACGTCGGTTGGGTCACCGGCCACAGTTATATCGTCTACGGCCCGCTGGCCAACGGTGCGACCACGCTGCTGTTCGAAGGCGTGCCGAACTACCCGGACATCACCCGGGTGGCGAAGATCGTCGACAAGCACAAGGTCAACATCCTCTACACCGCACCGACCGCGATCCGCGCCATGATGGCCTCGGGCACGGCGGCTGTCGAAGGCGCTGACGGCAGCAGCCTGCGCCTGTTGGGCTCGGTCGGCGAGCCGATCAACCCGGAAGCCTGGGACTGGTACTACAAGAACGTCGGCCAATCCCGTTGCCCGATCGTCGATACCTGGTGGCAGACCGAAACCGGCGGCAACATGATGAGCCCGCTGCCGGGGGCTCACGCCCTCAAGCCTGGCTCTGCGGCGCGTCCGTTCTTCGGCGTGGTGCCGGCGCTGGTGGACAACCTGGGCAACATCGTCGAGGGCGAGGCCGAGGGCAACCTGGTGATTCTCGATTCGTGGCCAGGCCAGGCGCGTACGCTGTACGGCGACCATGACCGCTTCGTCGACACTTACTTCAAGACGTTCCGCGGCATGTACTTCACCGGTGACGGCGCCCGTCGCGATGCCGATGGTTACTACTGGATCACCGGTCGCGTGGACGACGTGCTCAACGTGTCCGGCCACCGCATGGGCACCGCCGAGATCGAAAGCGCGATGGTCGCTCACCCGAAAGTCGCCGAAGCCGCTGTGGTCGGTGTGCCGCACGACATCAAGGGGCAGGGCATTTATGTGTATGTCACCCTGAAAAATGGCGAAGAGCCGAGCGAGCAACTGCGCCTGGAGCTGAAAAACTGGGTGCGTAAAGAGATCGGTCCGATTGCTTCACCGGATGTGATCCAGTGGGCGCCGGGGCTGCCGAAGACCCGCTCGGGCAAGATCATGCGCCGGATTCTGCGCAAGATTGCCACGGCTGAGTATGAGGGGTTGGGGGATATTTCGACCCTGGCGGATCCGGGTGTGGTGCAGCATTTGATTGATACGCACAAGACGATGAATGTTGCGTAAGTAGCGTTTGGCGTCATCGAAACCCCACCAGATGCGAGTCTGGTGGGGTTTTTTGTTGTTTGGTCTGGCCTCTTCGCGAGCAAGCCCGCTCCCACATTTGACCGAGTCGTTTGCCAGAACACGGTCAAGTGTGGGAGCGGGCTTGCTCGCGAAGGCGGTTTGGCAGGCACTACAGCAACATCTACCAATAATTATCGGGTTCCTCTGTCGGCATTTTCCTACTGTTACCCGCGATCTTTCAGGTTACTGAATGTGTAACCGCATCGCGCCAGTACGGGGCATTGGGAAACGCCAGGCCCTGTATCAGGGCCTCAAAACCACCGATAAAAAATAAGACCCTACGCTGTGCTTGCCGGATTAGAAGGGTTTGCCAATAATAGGCCCGCAATTTGCAATATAGATCGGTTCAATGTCTTTTGCCTTCGCATGATTTTGCAGGGCTGTCAACGTGCCAAAACGGCATTCTCAGTGCTTCTGTAATTAGTTGTCGCATTGAAGAAATATCGGCTTCGGGCCTGTCGTTAGAATGCCGATCACTCGCTCGTCGTTGCCCGTGTTGAATTTCAACACCCGCTTCCCAGGACGCAGCAACGCTTTCCGGTTCCACTCATTCGCATATTGGGCTGTCGCTCACTCTGCCGTTTTAGCCCTTTACCGATGGAGTCCCAAGATGAAGAAACTCGTGCTGCTTGGCGCCCTGGCACTGTCCGTGCTGTCCCTGCCAACCTTCGCCGATGAAAAGCCTCTGAAAATCGGTATTGAAGCGGCTTACCCTCCGTTCGCGTCGAAAGCGCCGGACGGCAGCATCGTGGGTTTCGACTACGACATCGGCAACGCCCTGTGCGAAGAGATGAAGGTCAAGTGCGTGTGGGTCGAGCAAGAGTTCGACGGCCTGATCCCGGCGCTGAAAGTGCGCAAGATCGACGCGATCCTGTCGTCCATGTCGATCACTGAAGATCGCAAGAAGTCCGTGGACTTCACCAACAAGTACTACAACACCCCGGCTCGCCTGGTCATGAAGGCCGGCACTCAGGTCAGCGAAGGCCTGACCGAGCTCAAGGGCAAGAACATCGGCGTGCAACGTGGTTCGATCCACGAGCGTTTCGCCCGCGAAGTCCTGGCACCGCTGGGTGCCGAGATCAAGCCATACGGTTCGCAGAACGAAATTTACCTCGACGTGGCCGCCGGCCGCCTCGACGGCACCGTGGCAGACGCTACGCTGCTGGATGACGGTTTCCTGAAAACCGACGCCGGTAAAGGCTTCGCGTTCGTCGGCCCTGCGTTCACCGACGTCAAATACTTCGGCGACGGCGTAGGTATCGCGGTTCGCAAGGGCGACAAGGCTGAGCTGGACAAGCTCAACGCCGCCATCGCGTCGATTCGCGAGAACGGTAAATACAAGCAAATCCAGGACAAGTACTTCGCCTTCGATATCTACGGCAAGTAATACGTCCCAGCGACAAGTCCGAAATGGCGCAAGCAACAGGATCTCTGAGGTTTGCGCCATTTTTTCATCCCAACTTTCGAGGACCTGAATCATGTTGAAAGGCTACGGGGCTGTCATCCTCGATGGCGTTTGGCTGACGCTTCAGCTCGCCTTGTCGTCCATGGCTCTGGCCATTGTCCTGGGTCTGATCGGCGTGGCACTGCGTCTTTCGCCAGTGCGCTGGCTGGCCTGGCTGGGCGACCTGTATTCCACGGTGATCCGCGGTATTCCCGACCTGGTGCTGATCCTGCTGATTTTCTACGGCGGCCAGGACCTGCTCAACCGTGTCGCGCCGATGCTTGGCTATGACGAGTACATCGACCTGAACCCGTTGGCGGCCGGTATCGGCACCCTGGGCTTCATCTTCGGTGCGTACCTGTCGGAAACCTTCCGTGGCGCCTTCATGGCGATCCCCAAGGGGCAGGCCGAAGCCGGCATGGCCTACGGCATGAGCAGTTTCCAGGTGTTCTTCCGGGTGTTGGTGCCACAGATGATTCGCCTGGCGATTCCGGGTTTCACCAACAACTGGCTGGTATTGACCAAGGCTACCGCGCTGATTTCGGTGGTGGGGCTGCAAGACATGATGTTCAAGGCCAAGCAGGCGGCCGATGCCACCCGCGAGCCTTTCACCTTCTTCCTCGCAGTGGCGGCGTTGTACCTGGTGATCACCAGTGTCTCGTTGCTGGCATTGCGTCACCTTGAGAAGCGCTACTCGGTAGGCGTAAGGGCGGCTGAGCTATGATCTTCGACTACAACGTCATTTGGGAGGCCTTGCCGCTGTACCTCGGCGGCCTGGTGACCACCCTCAAACTGCTCGCGCTGTCGCTGTTCTTCGGCCTGCTGTGCGCATTGCCGCTGGGCCTGATGCGCGTCTCGAAGAACCCGGTCGTCAACATGTCGGCCTGGCTCTACACCTACGTGATCCGCGGCACACCGATGCTGGTGCAGCTGTTCTTGATCTACTACGGTCTGGCGCAGTTCGAGGCGGTGCGTGAAAGCTTCTTCTGGCCATGGCTGTCCAGCGCAACCTTCTGTGCGTGCCTGGCGTTCGCGATCAACACCAGTGCCTACACCGCCGAAATCATCGCCGGCAGCCTGCGGGCCACGCCGAACGGTGAGATCGAAGCGGCCAAGGCCATGGGCATGTCGCGGGTCAAGATGTACAAGCGCATTCTGTTGCCGTCGGCCCTGCGCCGCGCGCTGCCGCAGTACAGCAACGAAGTGATCATGATGCTGCAGACCACCAGTCTGGCGTCCATCGTGACCCTGATCGACATCACCGGTGCCGCGCGCACGGTCAACGCCCAGTTCTACCTGCCGTTCGAGGCGTACATCACCGCCGGCGTGTTCTACCTGTGCCTGACCTTCATCCTGGTGAAGCTGTTCAAGATGGCCGAGCGCCGTTGGCTGGGCTACCTGGCCCCGCGGAAGCACTGATATGGAACGCATCGATCATGCTTTGCCGTGGAGCCATCTGGGCAGCGAACGCCAAATTTCGGTGTTCCGCTTCGGTAGCGGCGAGCGCAAGGCCTACATCCAGGCCAGCCTCCATGCCGATGAATTGCCGGGCATGCGCACAGCGTTCGAGCTGAAAAAGCGTCTGGCCGAACTCGAAGCCCAGGGCTTGCTCAACGGTGTGATCGAACTGGTGCCGGTGGCCAATCCGCTGGGCCTCGGTCAACTGCTTCAGGGCAATCACCAGGGGCGTTTCGAAGCGGGCAGCGGCAAGAATTTCAACCGCGATTTCGTCGAGTTGAGCGCGCCGGTTGCGGCTGCGTTGGCAGAGAGCCTCGGTGATGATCCGCACGCCAACATTCGCCTGATCCGTCAGGCGATGGCCGATCATCTGGCCGCGTTGCCTGAGGCGAGCAGCCAGTTGCAAGGCATGCAGCGTGTGCTGCTCAGCCACGCCTGCACCGCCGATGTCGTGCTGGATCTGCATTGCGATGCCGAAGCGGCGCTGCACATGTATGCCTTGCCGCAGCACTGGCCGCAGTGGCGTTCGCTGGCTGCGCACCTGAATGTGCGGGTCGGATTGCTGGCGGAGGATTCCGGCGGCAGTTCGTTCGACGAAGCCTGTTCGTTGCCGTGGTTGCGTCTGTCGCGTCTGTTCCCGGAAGCAAAGATTCCGCTGGCCTGTCTGGCGACTACCATTGAATTAGGGGGGCAGGCCGACACCGGTCGTGCCGAAGCCTGCGCCCACGCCGAAGGCATTCTGGCGTTCCTCGCCGAGCAAGGCCTGATCGGCGGTGAATGGCCGAAACCTGCGCAAGAGCCTTGCGAAGGCATGCCGTTCGAAGGCACCGAGTTGTTGTTGGCACCACACCCTGGTGTGGTGAGTTTCCTGCGCAAACCCGGCGAGTGGGTTGAAGCGGGCGACGAGATTTTTGAAGTGATCGATCCGTTGGCGGATCGGGTCAGCACGGTGTGTGCTGGTACGTCCGGGGTGCTGTTTGCCATTGAACGGCTGCGTTATGCCCAACCCGGTTTCTGGCTGGCCAAGGTGGCGGGGCGCGAAGCGCTGCGTCACGGGCGCTTGCTCAACGACTGACTGACTGTTTTTGTGAGAACCGACCGCATGTACAAACTTGAAGTCCAAGACCTGCATAAACGCTATGGCAGTCACGAAGTGCTCAAGGGCGTGTCCCTGAAAGCGGCAGCCGGCGATGTGATCAGCATCATCGGCTCCAGTGGCTCCGGCAAAAGTACCTTCCTGCGTTGCATCAACCTGCTGGAGCAGCCGCACGCGGGCAAGATCCTGCTCAACAACGAAGAGTTGAAGCTGGTGGCGAACAAGGACGGCGCACTGAAGGCTGCCGACCCGAAACAGCTGCAACGCATGCGTTCGCGCCTGTCGATGGTGTTCCAGCATTTCAACCTGTGGTCGCACATGACCGCGCTGGAAAACATCATGGAAGCGCCGGTGCACGTGCTGGGCGTGTCCAAGGCTGAAGCTCGCGAGAAAGCCGAACACTACCTGAACAAGGTGGGCGTGGCGCATCGCAAGGATGCTTACCCAGGCCACATGTCCGGCGGCGAGCAGCAGCGCGTGGCGATTGCCCGTGCGCTGGCGATGGAACCGGAAGTGATGCTGTTCGACGAACCGACCTCGGCGCTGGACCCGGAGTTGGTTGGCGACGTGCTGAAAGTCATGCAGGCCCTGGCCCAGGAAGGCCGGACCATGGTGGTGGTGACCCACGAAATGGGCTTCGCCCGTGAAGTGTCGAACCAGTTGGTGTTCCTGCACAAAGGTGTGGTCGAAGAAAGCGGCAACCCGCGTGAAGTGCTGGTGAACCCGCAATCCGAGCGTCTGCAGCAATTCCTCTCGGGTAGCCTGAAGTAATCAGAACTGCCGTTGTGCACCGCGATAGTGCATGCTTCGCAGTCCAAAGGCTGGCCCCGTTCCCCTGTGGGAGCGGGCTTGCTCGCGAAAGCGTAGTGTCAGTCACAACTAATGTTGGCTGACACACCGCCTTCGCGAGCAAGCCCGCTCCCACATTTGATCTTTGCCGGTTTTGCGATTTGTGTACATTTACGGGCTAGCATTGGCCCATGCCTTCATCACTGTTCTTCGCTTCGGATCGCTCGCCCATGACTGCCCATCGAATTGGTTTCCTGATTTGGCCCAGCACTAAAGCACTGACGCTTGCGCTGGCTGAGGAGGCCTTGCGTGTTGCCCAGCGTGTGCATCCGGACGTTGTCTACGAACTGTCGTTCCTGCAGGCCGAACTGCCAACCGAAGGTGCCTGGCAATTGCCGGGTGAACCGTGGGCCGGCAAGCTGGAGAACTTGCAGAAGCTGTTCCTGCTCGCCGACGAACCCCCGACCGCATTGGCGCCGGCACTCAGCAGTGCGCTCAAGCAACTGGTGCGTTCCGGTTGCGTGATCGGTGGTCTGTCGGCCGGTGTGTATCCGTTGGCGCAGCTTGGTTTGCTCGACGGTTATCGTGCGGCCGTGCACTGGCGCTGGCAGGACGATTTCGCCGAGCGTTTCCCGAAAGTCATTGCCACCAGTCACCTGTTCGACTGGGATCGCGATCGTCTGACCGCGTGCGGCGGCATGTCGGTGCTCGATTTGCTACTGGCGGTGCTGGCCCGTGATCACGGTGCGGAACTGGCCGGTGCGGTGTCGGAAGAACTGGTAGTCGAGCGCATCCGCGAGGGCGGCGAGCGCCAGCGCATTCCGTTGCAGAACCGCCTCGGTTCCAGCCATCCGAAGCTCACGCAAGCCGTGCTGCTGATGGAAGCCAACATCGAAGAGCCGCTGACCACCGACGAAATCGCCCAGCACGTGTGTGTGTCCCGTCGGCAACTGGAGCGGATCTTCAAGCAATACCTCAACCGTGTGCCGAGCCAGTACTACCTGGAGCTGCGCCTGAACAAGGCCCGGCAGATGTTGATGCAAACCAGCAAGTCGATCATCCAGATCGGCCTGTCCTGTGGCTTCTCCTCGGGGCCGCATTTCTCCAGCGCCTATCGCAATTTCTTCGGTGCCACGCCGCGGGAAGATCGCAACCAGCGGCGCAGCAGCAGCCCGTTCGAATTGTCGTCGGTGCCGCCGGAGCGCGGTTAACCCTCGGCTGACAAGGGTCATGGGTTTAGCATCCATGACCTGCTCGAGGGTTTAGTCAATTTCTATCTATATACATTGGCATCGTGCCAATCCTTGGGCGCTGAACAATGCCCAGGCAAATCCGTGCGCGATGATAAAGCTGTGGCGCAGGGTCAGAGCGCGAGCCGGTTCGGCAAATCTAATCCTGGCAACCCTGCCGTTAACGTTGTCAGCCAGTTAAACTGCGCCTTTGCGACCCTATATGTCGCATTGCCGTAAACCCGGGAAAATCCGGGGTTTGCGCTATAAGAAGTTGTCGCTTGGCGGCAAGGCCGGGCTGAAAACTGTCCTTACAATCCCCCCATCGCTCGCCAGTTTCAGGCGGGTGTTCCTCTTCAGGAGACTCCGATGTCCGTTGATCACGCTGCGGTAGAACGCGCCGATTTCGACCAGGTAATGGTTCCCAACTACGCGCCTGCCGCTTTCATTCCAGTGCGTGGCGCCGGTTCCCGCGTTTGGGACCAGTCCGGTCGCGAGCTGATCGACTTTGCCGGCGGGATTGCCGTTAACGTATTGGGCCACGCGCATCCGGCGCTGGTCGGTGCCTTGACCGAGCAGGCGAACAAGCTGTGGCACGTGTCCAACGTGTTCACCAACGAGCCGGCCTTGCGCCTGGCCCATAAGCTGGTCGATGCCACCTTTGCCGACCGCGCTTTCTTCTGCAACTCCGGCGCCGAAGCCAACGAGGCCGCTTTCAAGCTGGCCCGCCGTGTCGGTCACGACCGTTTCGGCAGCGAGAAGTACGAAATCATCGCCGCGCTCAACAGCTTTCACGGCCGTACCCTGTTCACCGTGAACGTCGGTGGCCAGTCGAAGTACTCCGACGGTTTCGGTCCGAAAATCACTGGCATCAGCCACGTGCCGTACAACGATCTGGCTGCCCTGAAAGCCGCCATTTCCGACAAGACCTGCGCTGTCGTACTGGAGCCGATCCAGGGCGAAAGCGGTGTCATCCCGGCCGAACTCGAATACCTGCAAGGTGCCCGCGAGCTGTGCACCGCGCACAACGCACTGCTGATATTCGACGAAGTGCAAACCGGTATGGGCCGTACTGGCCATCTGTTTGCCTACCAGCATTACGGCGTGATCCCGGACATCCTGACCAGCGCCAAGAGCCTGGGCGGCGGTTTCCCGATCGCAGCCATGCTGACCACCGAAGACCTGGCCAAGCACCTGGTCGTTGGCACCCACGGCACCACCTACGGCGGCAACCCGTTGGCGTGCGCTGTCGCGGAAGCTGTAATCGACGTGATCAACACCCCTGAAGTGCTGGCTGGCGTGAGCGCCAAGCACGACAAGTTCAAGGTGCGTCTTGAGCAGATCGGCGAAAAATACGGCCTGTTCACCAAGGTCCGTGGCATGGGCCTGTTGATCGGTTGTGTCTTGAGCGATGCCTGGAAAGGCAAGGCCAAGGACATCTTCAACGCCGCTGAAAAAGAAGGCCTGATGGTGCTGCAAGCCGGCCCGGACGTAGTGCGCTTCGCGCCGAGCCTGGTGGTTGAAGACGCGGACATCGACGAAGGCCTGGACCGCTTCGAGCGCGCCGCGGCAAAACTGACGCAAGCCTGATAGACCCTTCGACGCCTGACCTTTCAGGCGTCGAACCGAATTTTTATGCCGGGCCCGGAACACAATGTGGGAGCGGGCTTGCTCGCGAAGGCGGTGTATCAGTCAACATCGTTGCTGTCTGACGCACCGCCTTCGCGAGCAAGCCCGCTCCCACATCAGTCCGAGTGTTTTCAATGACTACCCGGTTATTTTTCCTCAAAGAGTTTTAGAAAAAGGAGTGACACCATGCTGGTGATGCGCCCCGCGCAAATGGCTGATCTGGGCGAGGTACAGCGTCTGGCTGCGGACAGTCCGATTGGTGTCACTTCCTTGCCGGATGACGTTGAGCGCCTGAGCGACAAGATCGCGGCAAGCGAGGCCTCGTTTGCCGCCGAAGTGAGCTTCAATGGAGAGGAAAGCTATTTCTTCGTCCTCGAAGACACTGCCACCGGCAAACTGGTCGGTTGCTCGGCCATCGTGGCGTCGGCCGGTTACTCCGAGCCGTTCTACAGCTTCCGCAACGAAACGTTCGTGCACGCTTCCCGCGAGCTGAAGATTCACAACAAGATCCACGTGCTCTCGCAGTGCCATGACCTGACCGGCAACAGCTTGCTGACCAGTTTCTACGTGCAGCGCGATCTGGTGGGTTCGCCGTGGTCGGAGCTCAACTCCCGTGGCCGCCTGCTGTTCGTGGCCAGCCATCCGGAGCGTTTTGCCGATTCCGTGGTGACCGAGATCGTCGGTTACAGCGACGAAAACGGCGACTCGCCATTCTGGGACGCCATCGGCCGCAACTTTTTCGACCTCAACTACGCTGAAGCCGAGCGTCTGTGCGGCCTGAAGAGCCGTACGTTCCTCGCCGAACTGATGCCGCATTACCCGATCTACGTGCCCCTGCTGCCGGACTCCGCGCAAGAAGCGATGGGCCAGGTGCACCCGCGGGCGCAGATCACCTTCGACATCCTGATGCGCGAAGGCTTCGAGACCGATCACTACATCGACATCTTCGATGGCGGCCCGACCCTGCATGCCCGTGTCTCGGGGATCCGTTCGATCGCCCAGAGCCGTGTGGTGCCGGTGAAGATTGGCGAGCCGGTCAAAGGCGTCGGTCGCCAGTATCTGGTTGCCAATGCCCAGTTGCAGGACTACCGCGCCGTCATGCTCGAGCTTGACTACGCGCCGGGTAAACCGGTGACCCTGGATCTGGAAGCGGCGGAAGCCCTGGGCGTCGGTGAAGGTGCCAGCGTGCGCCTGGTAGCGGTTTGACGCCTGCTCTGATCGCCAGAGAGTTTTGCCTAGAAAGCAGCGAAGTTTCACGGGTGGCGCAAGCGGCCCGTTTGAGGAGATAGCATGATCGTTCGTCCCGTACGCAGCAGCGATTTACCCGCTCTGATCGACCTGGCCCGCAGCACCGGCACCGGCCTGACTACCTTGCCGGCCAACGAAGAGCGGCTGGCCCATCGGGTCGGCTGGGCCGAGAAGACCTTTCGCGGCGAAGCCGGGCGGGGCGATGCGGACTACCTGTTCGTCCTCGAAGACGACAACGCTCGTGTGGTGGGCATTTCCGCCATCGCCGGCGCCGTCGGCCTGCGTGAGCCCTGGTACAACTTCCGGGTCGGTCTGACGGTCAGCGCTTCGCAAGAGCTGAACATCTATCGTGAAATCCCGACGCTGTTCCTGGCCAACGACCTGACCGGCAACTCCGAGCTGTGCTCGCTGTTCCTGCACGCCGATTACCGCAGCGGCCTCAACGGGCGCATGCTGTCCAAGGCGCGGATGCTGTTCATCGCCGAGTTCCCGCAGCTGTTCGGCAACAAGATCATTGCCGAAATGCGCGGTGTTTCCGACGAAGCCGGGCGTTCGCCGTTCTGGGAAAGCCTGGGCCGGCACTTCTTCAAGATGGAATTCAGCCAGGCCGACTACCTGACCGGCGTGGGCAACAAGGCGTTCATCGCCGAGCTGATGCCGAAATTCCCGCTGTACACCTGCTTCCTGTCGCCGGATGCGCGTAACGTCATCGGCCAGGTTCACCCGGACACCGAGCCGGCGCTGGCCATGCTCAAGAGCGAAGGTTTCAGCTACCAGGGCTACGTCGACATTTTCGACGCCGGCCCGGCCATTGAATGCGAAACCGGCAAGATCCGCGCCGTGCGTGACAGCCAGGCGCTGGTGCTGGCCGTTGGCACGCCGGGCGACGACGCCACGCCATTCATCATTCACAACCGCAAGCGCGAAGACTGCCGCATCACTGCCGCTCCGGCACGTCTGGCCGCCGGTACTTTGGTGGTCGACCCGCTGACCGCCAAACGTCTTCAACTCAACGCTGGCGATCAAGTGCGCGCCGTGGCGTTGTCCGCAGCTCGGGAGTCGAAATAATGAAGTCGCTTTACATCGCAGGTGAATGGCTGGCCGGTCAGGGCGAAGCCTTCGAGTCGCTGAACCCGGTGAGCCAGCAGGTGCTGTGGTCCGGCGTCGGTGCCACCGCCGCTCAGGTCGAGTCGGCTGTGCAGGCGGCGCGTCAGGCGTTCCCGGGCTGGGCGCGGCGCACCCTGGAAGAACGTATCTCGGTGCTGGAAGCCTTTGCGGCCGCGCTGAAGACTCATGCTGACGAATTGGCCCGCACCATCGGTGAAGAAACCGGCAAGCCTTTGTGGGAAGCGGCGACCGAAGTGACCAGCATGGTCAACAAGATCGCCATCTCGGTGCAGAGCTACCGCGAGCGTACCGGCGAGAAGAGCGGCCCGCTGGGCGATGCCACCGCCGTACTGCGCCACAAACCCCACGGTGTGGTGGCGGTGTTTGGTCCTTACAACTTCCCGGGTCACTTGCCGAACGGCCACATCGTGCCGGCATTGCTGGCGGGTAACAGCGTGCTGTTCAAACCGAGCGAGCTGACGCCGAAAGTGGCCGAACTGACGGTCAAGTGCTGGATCGAAGCCGGTCTGCCGGCTGGCGTATTGAACCTGCTGCAAGGCGCTCGCGAAACCGGCATCGCCCTGGCGGCGAACCCGGGCATCGACGGTCTGTTCTTCACCGGTTCCAGCCGTACCGGCAATCACCTGCACCAGCAGTTTGCCGGTCGTCCGGACAAGATCCTGGCGCTGGAAATGGGCGGCAACAACCCGCTGGTGGTCGATCAGGTCGCCGACCTCGATGCCGCGGTGTACACCATTATTCAGTCGGCGTTCATCTCCGCCGGCCAGCGCTGCACCTGTGCCCGCCGCTTGCTGGTACCGCAGGGCGCCTGGGGCGACTCGCTGCTGGCGCGCCTGGTGGCGGTCAGCGCGACTATTGAAGTCGGTGCCTTCGATCAGCAACCGGCGCCGTTCATGGGCTCGGTGGTGTCTCTCGGTGCAGCGAAAGCACTGATGGATGCCCAGGAACATCTGCTGGCCAATGGTGCCGTGGCACTGCTGGAAATGACCCAGCCACAGGCCCGGTCGGCCCTGCTGACCCCGGGTATTCTGGACGTGACCGCCGTCGCCGATCGTCCTGACGAAGAGCTGTTCGGCCCGTTGCTGCAAGTGATCCGCTACGCTGATTTTGAAGGGGCGATCGCTGAAGCCAACGACACCGCCTACGGTTTGGCCGCCGGTCTGCTGTCGGACTCCGAAGCGCGTTACCAGCAGTTCTGGCTGGAAAGCCGCGCCGGTATCGTCAACTGGAACAAACAACTGACCGGTGCGGCAAGCAGTGCGCCATTCGGCGGCGTCGGCGCCTCGGGCAACCATCGCGCCAGTGCCTATTACGCGGCAGATTACTGCGCGTACCCGGTGGCCTCGCTGGAAACGCCGAGCCTGGTCTTGCCAGCGGCCCTCACGCCTGGCGTGAAGATGGCGTAGCGCCCGTTCGCGAGCAAGCCCGCTCCCACAAGGACTGCGTCGAACACAAAATTTGTGAACACTGCTGAACCTGTGGGAGCGGGCTTGCTCGCGAAGGCCGCGACCCGGTCTTACTCAATTGTTACCTGAAGCCTATAACAACAGATTCTCGTGGAGCCTCGCTGATGAAATCCTATGAAGTCAATTTTGACGGTCTAGTGGGGCCGACCCATAACTACGGCGGCCTGTCCTACGGCAACGTCGCGTCCCAGAGCAACAGCCAGCAGTCCTCCAACCCCAAGGAAGCGGCGCTGCAAGGCCTGGCAAAAATGAAAGCGCTGATGGAAATGGGGTTCCAGCAGGGCGTACTGGCACCGCAAGAGCGCCCGGATGTGGCCGCACTGCGTCGCCTGGGCTTCGGCGGCACCGACGCTGAAGTGATCGAACGCGCTGCCAAAGACGCGATGCCGCTGCTGGTGGCCAGTTGCTCGGCCTCGAGCATGTGGGTGGCCAATGCCGCCACCGTCAGCCCGAGCGCTGACACGGCTGATGGCCGGGTGCATTTCACCGCCGCCAACCTCAACTGCAAATATCACCGCAGCATCGAACACCCGACTACCAGCCGCGTGCTGGGGGCGATGTTCGCTGACCAGAAACACTTCGCCCACCACGCCGCCTTGCCGGCCGTGGCGCAGTTCGGCGACGAAGGCGCGGCCAACCACACGCGTTTCTGCCGTGAGTACGGCGAAGCCGGCGTTGAGTTCTTCGTGTTCGGCCGCAGCGCGTTCGATACGCGCTACCCGGCTCCGCAGAAGTACCCGGCGCGCCAGACCCTCGAAGCGTCACAGGCCGTTGCCCGTTTGCATGGCTTGAGCGATGACGGCGTGGTCTACGCGCAGCAGAACCCGTCGGTGATCGATCAGGGTGTGTTCCACAACGACGTGATCGCCGTCGGCAACGGGGAAGTGCTGTTCTATCACGAGGACGCTTTCCTCGAGACCGAGCAGATGCTGGCCGAATTGCAGAGCAAACTCGCCAAGGTCGGTGGGAAATTTCAGTCTGTCTGCGTACCGCGTTCCGCGGTAAGCGTGGAGGACGCGGTTCGTTCCTACCTGTTCAATAGCCAGCTGCTGTCACGTCCTGACGGTTCCATGCTGTTGATCGTGCCGGAAGAATGCCGTGGCAACGAGCGTGTCTGGCAGTACTTGCAGGGGTTGACCAGCTCCGGCGGCCTGATCCGCGAAGTGAAAGTCTTCGATCTCAAGCAGAGCATGCAGAACGGCGGTGGCCCGGCTTGCCTGCGGTTGCGTGTCGCACTCAACGAAACCGAACTGGCGGCCGTCAATCCAGGGGTTATCATGACGGCACCGTTGTACGGCACTCTGACCGAATGGGTCGAGAAGCATTACCGCGACCGCATGACCGAAAACGATCTGGCGGACCCGCAATTGCTGCTTGAGTGCCGGACGGCACTGGATGAACTGACGCAAATCCTTAAACTGGGCGCGGTTTATCCATTCCAGATCAATTGATCGACGGCGCGCTGCCCCGCATGGCGGCGCGTCGCTTCATCTCAAACGAGAGCGTAATTACATGAGCGACAAACTGCAGCTGATCCTTGAAGACACTGACGGCACGCAACTGGAAACTTCCTGCACCCGCGTTGCGGTCATGTGGCAAGGCAAAGAGCTGTGGATCCAGCACGATGGCCGCGGCCAACTGCTGATCGGCGTGGACGTCGAAGAAGGCGATGCCGAATACGCAAACCTGTTGCTGCGCCCATTGGCGACTAATCTGGTAAGTCTGCAACTGGAGATGGAACCTGCCGACCTCACCGACGAGGAACACGTTCACGGCCCGGATTGCAACCACGATCATTAAGGAAACCGCTCTATGCTCGCCCTCGGCAAACTGCTTGAACTGACCCTCGCCGGTCGTGAACCGGCGGAGAAGACTCAACTGACTGTCGAAGGCGTGCGCATGCGCTGGTTGAGCGAAGGTGCGCTGGAAGTCCGGCCGCCCGAAGCGCGTGACAATGGCCTGGACCTGCTGCTGTCAGCGGGGATCCACGGCAACGAAACAGCGCCGATCGAGTTGCTCGATCGCCTGTTGCATGACATCGCCCGCGGCGACTTGAAGCCGCGCGCACGTATTCTGTTCCTGTTCGGCAACCCCGAAGCCATTCGCAAAGGCGAGCGTTTCATCGAACAGGACGTCAATCGGCTATTCAATGGCCGTCACGAACAAAGCAGCGGTTCCGAAGCCCTGCGCGCCTGTGAACTGGAGCGCCTGGCCGCGAGTTTCTTCAGCGTGCCGGATCGCCAGCGTCTGCACTACGACCTGCATACCGCGATCCGTGGCTCGAAAGTCGAGCAGTTCGCGTTGTACCCCTGGAAGGAAGGGCGCCAGCATTCGCGCCTAGAACTGGCTCGCTTGCGCGCCGCCGGCATGGAAGCGGTGTTGCTGCAGAACAAGCCGTCCATCGTGTTCAGCGCCTACACCTACGACAAGCTCGGTGCAGAGGCTTTCACCCTGGAGCTCGGCAAGGCACGGCCGTTCGGACAAAACGCCGGGGTCAATGTCTCGCTGCTGGAGGAACGCCTCAAGCAGATCATCGAAGGTGCCGAGCCGGAACTGACGGAAGCGGCACTGGACGGTTTGCAGCTGTACAGCGTGGCACGGGAAATCATCAAGCACAGCGACAGCTTCCGCTTGAACCTGCCGGCGGACATCGAGAATTTTTCCGAACTGGATGTGGGTTATCTGTTGGCGGAAGACATCGCCAATACCCGCTGGATCATCGAGGAAGAGGGCGCCCGGATCATTTTCCCGAACCCCAAGGTGAAGAATGGCCTGCGTGCCGGCATCCTGATCGTGCCGACCACCGACGAAAACCTGGTCTGATTACGGCATTTAACCTCTTCTGTAGGAGCGAGCTTGCTCGCGATGAATCTGAAAACGCCGCGGGGTGCCAGGCTTCCCGCGTTATCGTTGACGACCATCGCGAGCAAGCTCGCTCCTACAGGGAGAGGCGGTGTTTAGACGGCTACGGCACGCGGTTCAGTGCGGCGCAGCGCACGGATTTTCGACAACGTATCCGCACACGTCTTCGCCGCTTCCTGGCCTTTATGCACGAAATGCTCGAAGAAGAACTTCTGGTGCTCTTCGCCGGCATGGAAGTGGTGCGGGGTCAGGGACACCGAGAACACCGGCACTTCGGTTTCCAGCTGAACCTGCATCAGGCCGCTGACGACCGACTGGGCGACGAACTCGTGACGGTAGATCCCGCCGTCCACCACCAGGGCCGCGGCGACGATGCCGGCATAACGACCGGTCTTGGCCAGCAGCTTGGCGTGCAGGGGCATTTCAAAGGCACCGCCGACTTCGAAGAAATCGATGTCGGACTCCTGATAACCCTGGGCAATCATTTCGGCGACGAAGCCTTTACGGCTCTGGTCGACAATATCCTTGTGCCAGCAGGCCTGGATGAACGCAACGCGCTCGCCGTGGTGGTGTTTGCTTTTGCTGTCGATTGCGGTGGGTTGCATGTTCTGACTCCTGTTTGTGTGAAAAACAGGGCGTTATGAATCGAAGGGGATTCAAGGGTACGCACGCTCGCACGAATGCCGGCGGACGGCCCTTTGCTGGCAATCCCGTTCTCTCTTCATCCGGACTATGACCGTCGGCCCCGGGATCACACCGGGTCTGCTGACCTTGTTGCCAGGCACCGCCGAAGCCGTGCTGTCACCAAGCGCTCGCGGGCTATGCGCATTGCGCGCAATTACCGCCGGTGGGGAGTTGCACCCCGCCCTGAGAACGTTTTTGCCGCCGGAATGTTTGGCGGCGCAGCGTTTTTATCACATATTTGCGGTACGCGCATGGCCCCTTTTGGATGATTGTCATCGACTTTCCCGTTGGTTTAATCGGCCTTTTCCTGCGCAAGGGTTGATTAATCGTCGCCATGCCCGCAGTAATTCTTTCCTGAAAGGGATTTCCCCTGCTTACCGAGGCCAGATTCATGAGCGTTATCGATCTTCGCAGCGACACCGTCACTCAACCTTCCGCCGGCATGCTCGACGCGATGGCCAACGCCACCACTGGCGATGACGTGTATGGCGAAGACCCGACGGTCAATCACCTGGAAGCCGAGCTGGCCAGGCGCCTGGGGTTTGCCGCGGCGCTGTTCGTGCCGACCGGCACCATGAGCAACCTGCTGGGGTTGATGGCTCATTGCGAGCGCGGTGACGAGTATATCGTCGGTCAACAGGCCCACACCTATAAGTACGAAGGGGGTGGTGCAGCGGTACTCGGTTCGATCCAGCCGCAACCGCTGGAAGTGCAGGCCGATGGTTCGCTGGACTTGGCCCACGTCGCGGCGGCGATCAAGCCGGATGACTTCCACTTCGCCCGCACCCGGTTGCTGGCGCTGGAAAACACCATGCAGGGCAAGGTCCTGCCGCTGGAATACCTGGCGCGGGCACGCAGTTTTACCCGCGAGCATGGCTTGCAGTTGCACCTGGACGGCGCACGTTTGTATAACGCGGCAGTGAAGCTGGGGGTGGATGCCCGGGAAATCACCCAACATTTCGATTCTGTCTCGGTGTGCCTGTCCAAAGGGTTGGGCGCACCGGTCGGTTCGGTGCTGTGCGGCTCGGCCGAGTTGATTGGCAAGGCTCGGCGCCTGCGTAAAATGGTCGGTGGCGGCATGCGCCAGGCCGGGATTCTGGCGGCGGCAGGCCTGTATGCGCTGGATCACAACGTAGAGCGCCTGGCAGACGACCACGCCAACGCGCAATTGCTGGCCGAAGGCCTGCGCGGGGCGGGCTTCGAGGTCGAACCGGTGCAGACCAACATGGTTTACGTGCAGATGGGCGACAAGGCCGAGGCGCTCAAGGCGTTTGCCGCCGAGCGCGGGATCAAGCTCAGTGCCGCCGCGCGTCTGCGCATGGTCACGCACATGGACGTCAGCCGTGCGCAAATCGGGCAAGTCGTCGCGACATTCGTCGACTTTTCGCGCAAGTGATAGCGTTAGCGCTCCAATTGACCGTTTCTATCGTATAAACACGCTGTACCCCGCGCGCAGGGCCGATATAATGCGGCCCTTTGCCGTCGCTTCGTCTGTTGACGTTTCGAACAGGCCTTTGGCCGCAGCCTCCGTGGAAGAACCTAATGAAAAGCGCAGAAATCCGTGAAGCCTTCCTTCGCTTCTTCGAAGAGCAAGGCCACACCCGTGTAGCCTCCAGCTCTTTGATTCCGGGCAACGACCCAACCCTGCTGTTCACTAACGCGGGGATGAACCAGTTCAAGGACTGCTTCCTGGGCCAGGAAAAGCGCGCGTATACCCGCGCGGTCAGCAGCCAGAAATGCGTGCGCGCCGGCGGCAAGCACAACGACCTGGAAAACGTCGGTTATACCGCCCGTCACCACACCTTCTTTGAAATGCTGGGTAACTTCAGCTTTGGCGATTATTTCAAGCGTGACGCCATCAGCTACGCCTGGAACTTCCTGACTTCCGACAAGTGGCTGAACCTGCCGAAGGAAAAGCTCTGGGTCACCGTCTACGCCAGCGATGACGAGGCGTATGACATCTGGACCAAGGAAATCGGGGTTCCGGCCGAGCGTATGGTGCGCATCGGCGACAACAAGGGCGCGCCGTACGCCTCCGACAACTTCTGGACCATGGGCGATACCGGCCCGTGCGGTCCTTGCACCGAGATTTTCTACGATCACGGCGCCGACATCTGGGGTGGCCCACCGGGTTCGCCGGAAGAAGACGGCGACCGTTACATCGAGATCTGGAACAACGTGTTCATGCAGTTCAACCGCACCGCCGATGGCGTGCTGCACCCGCTGCCAGCGCCGTCGGTCGACACCGGCATGGGCCTGGAGCGGATCAGTGCGGTGCTGCAGCACGTTCACTCGAACTATGAAATCGACCTGTTCCAGAGCCTGCTGAGCGCATCGGCCAAGGCCATCGGTTGCACCAACGACGCTCAGGCTTCCCTGAAAGTCGTGGCTGACCACATCCGTTCCTGCGGTTTCCTGATCGCCGACGGCGTGCTGCCGTCCAACGAAGGCCGAGGCTACGTGCTGCGCCGGATCATCCGTCGCGCCTGCCGTCACGGTAACAAGCTGGGCGCCAAGGGCAGCTTCTTCTACCAGATCGTCGCGGCCCTGGTCGCCGAGATGGGCGAAGCCTTCCCGGAACTGAAATCCCAGCAGGCGCACATCGAGCGCGTACTGAAGGCCGAAGAAGAGCAGTTCGCCAAGACCCTGGAGCAGGGCCTGAAGATCCTCGAGCAGGATCTGGCCGAGCTCAAGGGCGACGTGGTGCCGGGCGACGTGGTGTTCAAGCTCTATGACACCTACGGTTTTCCGATGGACCTGACCGGCGACATCGCTCGCGAGCGCAGCCTGACCATCGACGAAGCAGGTTTTGAACGTGAGATGGAAGCCCAGCGCGTCCGTGCCCGTTCCGCCAGCTCCTTCGGCATGGACTACAACAGCCTGGTCAAGGTCGATGTGGACACCGAGTTCACGGGCTATACCGCTCACAGCGGTTCGGCAAAGATCGTTGCTCTCTATAAGGACGGGCAATCGGTCGACGTGTTGAATGAAGGCGAAGAGGGCGTGGTCGTTCTGAACCAGACGCCGTTCTATGCCGAATCCGGTGGTCAGATCGGTGATTGCGGCTTCCTCCAGGCTGGCGCTGCGCGTTTCGACGTGCGCGACACCACCAAGACCGGCGGTGCGTTCCTGCATCACGGTGTGCTGGATTCGGGTAGCCTGATTGTGGGTGCTCCGGTCGAGACTCATGTCGATGCCGAAGTGCGTCACGCGACGTCGCTGAACCACTCGGCGACTCACTTGCTGCACGCCGCATTGCGTCAGGTGCTGGGCGATCACGTTCAGCAGAAAGGCTCTCTGGTCGACAGTCAGCGCCTGCGCTTCGACTTCAGCCATTTCGAAGCCATCAAGCCTGAACAGCTCAAAGCGCTGGAAGACATCGTCAACGCCGAGATTCGCAAGAACTCCGAAGTTGAAACCGAAGAAACCGATATCGAAACCGCCAAGCAGAAAGGCGCCATGGCGCTGTTCGGCGAGAAGTACGGCGACAACGTGCGCGTGCTGAGCATGGGCGATTTCTCCGTCGAGCTGTGCGGTGGCATCCACGCCAACCGTACCGGCGACATCGGCCTGCTGAAAATCATCAGCGAAGGCGGTGTGGCATCGGGTGTGCGTCGTATCGAAGCTGTCACCGGTGCGCAAGCGCTGGCCTACTTGAATGCGGCGGAAGAACAACTCAAGGAAGCGGCCAGCCTGGTCAAGGGCAGTCGCGATAACCTGATCGACAAGCTGTCGGCTGTGCTGGAGCGCAACCGTCTGCTGGAAAAGCAACTCGAGCAGTTGCAAGCCAAGGCTGCCAGTGCCGCGGGCGACGATCTGTCGGCCCAGGCGCTGGACGTCAAGGACGTGAAAGTGCTGGCCGTGCGTCTGGACGGTCAGGATGGCAAGGCGCTGCTGGCGCTGGTCGATCAACTGAAAAACAAACTCGGCCGCGCAGTGATCCTGCTCGGCAGTGTCCATGAGGATAAGGTCGTTCTGGTTGCAGGCGTAACCAAAGACCTGACTGGCCAACTCAAAGCCGGTGATTTGATGAAGCAAGCCGCTGCGGCAGTGGGCGGGAAGGGCGGTGGTCGTCCAGACATGGCGCAAGGCGGCGGTACCGACGCCGGCGCACTGGATGCGGCACTGGCCCTGACCGTTCCGTTTGTAGAGCAGGGTCTATAAGGCAGTACTTGCGGCTCGCAGTCTAGTGGCGGGCCGCAATGCTGTTTGAGTGATTATTTGGGCGCCCTTCATGGGCAGAGGCGGCTTTGAAATGGCTTTGATCGTACAGAAATTTGGAGGCACCTCGGTCGGCACTGTCGAGAGAATCGAGCAGGTCGCCGACAAGGTTAAGAAATTCCGCGATGCCGGCGATGACCTGGTGGTTGTGCTGTCTGCAATGAGCGGCGAAACCAACCGTCTGATCGATCTGGCCAAGCAAATCAGTGGCGACGGTCAACCGGTTCCGCGCGAACTGGACGTGATCGTCTCCACCGGTGAGCAGGTGACGATTGCCCTGTTGGCCATGGCACTGATCAAGCGTGGCGTGCCGGCGGTGTCCTACACCGGCAACCAGGTGCGGATTCTGACGGATAGCGCTCACAATAAAGCGCGTATCCTGCAGATTGATGACCAGAAGATTCGCGGTGATCTGAAAGCGGGTCGTGTGGTAGTGGTCGCCGGTTTCCAGGGCGTCGACGAGCACGGCAATATCACCACCCTCGGTCGTGGCGGTTCCGACACCACCGGCGTTGCGCTGGCAGCAGCCCTGAAGGCTGACGAATGCCAGATCTATACCGACGTCGACGGTGTCTACACCACCGACCCGCGTGTGGTGTCCGTGGCTCAGCGCCTGGACAAGATCACCTTCGAAGAGATGCTGGAAATGGCCAGCCTCGGTTCCAAGGTGTTGCAGATCCGTGCGGTCGAGTTCGCCGGCAAGTACAACGTTCCGCTGCGCGTACTGCACAGCTTCAAGGAGGGTCCGGGCACCCTCATTACTATCGATGAAGAGGAAACCATGGAACAGCCGATCATTTCCGGTATCGCTTTCAACCGCGATGAAGCCAAGCTGACCATCCGTGGCGTGCCAGACATTCCGGGTGTTGCATTCAAGATTCTCGGCCCGATCAGTGCCGCGAACATTGAAGTCGACATGATCGTGCAGAACGTCGCGCACGATAACACCACCGACTTCACCTTCACCGTGCACCGCAACGACTACCAGGCGGCGCAAGCCGTGCTGGAAAAAACCGCTGGCGAGCTGGGTGCCCGTGAAGTCGTGGGCGACACCAAGATCGCCAAGGTGTCGATCGTCGGCGTTGGCATGCGTTCTCACGCAGGCGTCGCCAGCCGCATGTTCGAGGCCCTGGCCAAGGAAAGCATCAACATCCAGATGATCTCGACTTCGGAAATCAAAGTCTCCGTAGTGATCGAAGAGAAGTATCTGGAACTGGCTGTGCGCGCTCTGCACACGGCTTTCGAACTGGACGCACCGGCCCGCCAGGGCGAGTGATGCGTTTGCCAAAAGGCGCGGTCTGACCGCGCCTTTTGTTTTTTTGAATGGCGTGCCCCCCCGAGCCTGTTCTTTTGCTCGCGCTAGTCAATACTCAGGCATGTAGGGCTGCGACCGCTCCGGTTGTGGGTCGAGTGCCTTTTTTTTGCAGACTGTTGTCCCTGAAATGAAATGCGTGAGGAGAAAGGTATGCTGATTCTGACTCGTCGGTGCGCAGAAAGCCTGATTATCGGTGATGGCGAAATCACCGTGACCGTGCTCGGCGTCAAAGGAAATCAAGTGCGCATCGGTGTTAATGCCCCGAAAGAGGTGGCTGTTCACCGGGAGGAAATTTACCTGCGTATCAAGAAAGAGAAGGACGAAGAACCAAGCCATTAATTTTTATCGTTTTTTATGTTTGCAAACGGGGAAGAAGCTGGTTAATATACGCCCCGTGTTGCGGAGAGCTGGCCGAGTGGCCGAAGGCGCTCCCCTGCTAAGGGAGTACACCTCAAAAGGGTGTCGGGGGTTCGAATCCCCCGTTCTCCGCCATTATTTGCGTAGTACGTTGTAATCTGGCTTCTTCGGTAAGTTGTTGAAATTACTAGAAAAAGTGGTTGACATAGAGATTAGACGGCCTATAATGCGCGGCAACAAATGCACTCGTAGCTCAGCTGGATAGAGTACTCGGCTACGAACCGAGCGGTCACAGGTTCGAATCCTGTCGAGTGCACCATTTAAGAGTTGTTTGCAGTGATGTGAATAACTTGGCTTCAACCAGTTGTGATCTGGTCTAAAAACACAAATTGCACTCGTAGCTCAGCTGGATAGAGTACTCGGCTACGAACCGAGCGGTCACAGGTTCGAATCCTGTCGAGTGCACCATACAAACAAAAAGCCCGCCTTTAAAGCGGGCTTTTTGCCGTCCGGGATTTGGCTTTTCCCTTCGTGCATCCCCTCTCGTCGAACTCCACCTGTGCGCTGCGACCTCTCCGGGTGTCGTAACGGTAGGTCGTGGCTGAATTGCGAATACTGATCTTGTCTGGCTTGCCGAGCGCGCTTTCGACGTCTTGCTGGGTCATGCCCGCGACTACTCGCCGATTGATGATCGCCTCTCGGCGCTCCCTGGCGTTGATCAGGTTTCCACACTTGTCCTGCGTTTGGCCGACGACGGTTGGCTCTCTGCTTTTGATGTTCATCGCTGATGATTCGCGGGGTTCGGCCGGCGGCATAAGCGCCACCGTGCTGCCAGGTGTAAAGGCTCGCACGTCCTGAAGTGAAGCGCGTTCTCCCGCGGCACAGCTCAGCGTGGTGAAGGTGATGCGTCCATCGGCCGCTTCGCAGCGTTGAACGGTGGTGGCGAGCGCCAGGGGCAGGGGGCCGAGCATGCTGAGCAGTAAAAGGGGTTGTGCAATCAATGGCATCGGGCGTCCTCCATGACGTTCCTTTTCAAGAGTAGTGGCTACAATTTTCGAAGGGGGTGTGTTTTCTTTTCAGAATACGTCGTCGCATTTTCATGGATCAGGGCGATGCTCAAGATTGTTGTGCAAGCGCTTGTTTCAGCCACGATTTTTTAACGTTTAAAACCGTCAGGCGGTGTATCATTGCGCCCGTCAGCCCCGCCGGGGCTTGTGGAATACCTCCATGGACTTACCCAGTAGTTACTCAGTACCCCGTTTCACCAATCATGAATTGACTGATTGATCCTTCCGGCGTGCCCCGCTGCTGGGAGTGGAGTTCGCCTATGTCTGAAGTTGAAGTAAAGAAAACGCAGGAAAGCTTGCAGGATCGCCTGGCTCAGGTGGTTGAGTTGCTGCAGCGCCAGCGTGTGGTAGAAGACCTGACTCACCGCCAGGAAGGCCCGCATCATGACCGGGTCGAGAACCTGGTCCACCGGCAGAACCTTGTCGAGTTGCAACGCAAGCTCGATGACCTGCACTCCGCCGACGTCGCCTACATCCTTGAAGCCTTGCCGCTGGACGATCGTCTGACGCTCTGGCAATTGGTCAAGGCCGATCGCGACGGCGACATCCTTCTCGAAGTATCCGATTCGGTTCGTGAATCGCTGATCGCCGACATGGACGATCACGAGCTCCTGGCTGCGGCCAAGGACATGGATGCCGACGAACTCGCTGACCTGGCCTCCGAGCTGCCGCGAGACGTCGTCCATGAGCTCATGGAGACCCTCGACCAGCAACAACGCGAACGCGTGCGTTCGGCACTGTCCTACGACGAGGAACAGGTCGGTGCGTTGATGGACTTCGAGATGGTGACCATCCGCGAGGATGTCAGCCTTGAAGTGGTCTTGCGTTATCTGCGCCGTCTCAAGGAGTTGCCGGGCCATACCGATAAGCTGTTCGTGGTCGATTACGACGGCGTCCTCAAGGGTGTGTTGCCGATCAAGCGTTTGCTGGTCAACGATCCGGACAAACAGGTTGCCGAGGTGATGGCCAGCGATCCGGTGAGTTTTCACCCGGACGAAGACGCTTACGATGCTGCCCAGGCGTTCGAACGTTATGACTTGATCTCCGCGCCCGTGGTCGACAAGAACGGCAAGCTGATCGGTCGTCTGACCATCGATGAAATGGTCGACCTGATCCGTGAAGAGAGCGAAAGCGAAGTTCTCAACATGGCGGGTCTGCGTGAAGAAGAAGATATTTTTGCGTCGGTCTGGAAATCCCTGCGTAACCGTTGGGCCTGGCTGGCGATCAACCTGATTACCGCGTTCGTGGCTTCCCGGGTCATCGGTTTGTTTGAAGGTTCGATCGAGAAGCTCGTGGCGCTTGCGGCGTTGATGCCGATCGTGGCGGGGATCGGTGGTAACTCGGGCAACCAGACCATCACCATGATTGTTCGGGCCATGGCGCTGGACCAGGTGAGTACCGGTAATACCTCGCGCCTGATGCGCAAGGAATTGGCCGTCGCATTGATCAACGGCGTGATCTGGGGCGGGGTGATTGGTGCGGTTGCCTACCTGCTCTATGGCAGTTGGTCATTGGGCGTGGTGATGACCGCCGCGATGACGCTCAACTTGCTGCTGGCGGCGTTGATGGGGGTTTTGATCCCCATGACCCTGGCGAAGATGGGGCGCGATCCGGCAATGGGCGCCAGTGTGATGATTACTGCCATGACCGACAGCGGAGGCTTTTTCATCTTCCTCGGGCTGGCGACCATCTTCCTGCTCTGAGGTCCCGTTCATAGAAAACCCGCCTTTGGCGTAATGCTGTAGGAGCGAGCTTGCTCGCGATGGTCGTTAACGATGCCGCGTGTGTACTGACTAAACGCGGCGCTCTTGAGTCCATCGCGAGCAAGCTCGCTCCTACACCATCACGTTTTTGGCGGGTTTTTTTGGGTCTGAATTTCAGGCAAAAAAAAGCCAGCGATCAAGCTGGCTTGAGCTCTCTGCTTGAATCAGGACGCGTCGGCGGCCATTTCAGCATCATGCGCGATCAGCGAAACCAGGGCGTTCTGCTGTCGGTGGGAGAGTTGGCGGAAGCGCTGCAGCAGCTCCCGTTCGTGCAAGGAAAGCTCCGGGCTGTCCAGGCGCATGCTCAACTCTTCTCCCAGTGCGCCTTCCTGAATAAGACTCTGCTCAAGGCGCGCAATGATTTCGGAGTTCATGCTGCGATGATGATTGCGAGCCACCTCGGCAATGCGTTCACGCATTCCGTCTGGCAGACGTACGACGAATTTGTCAGCCGTACGGCTGGAATAAATTGCCTGTTTCAATGGGCGCATATATTTAACCGGTTAGTTCAGGGGAGCGGTTTTCGGGATTGGCCGCAGGATGTCTGATAGGACAAGCACTCTGACCAAATGTTCAACCTGAATTGATAGAGGCGCACATCATGCCTCAAACCAGCCAGATCCTTGGCGTCAATTCTATGACAAATATTGAACGGTATAAAGGCGTTCTGCCAGCACCAATTATCAGAAATGCGGATTGGTTTGAAAAGTTCGACCGGGCCGTATTGCTTGATGCATCCCCGCCCGACGAAAGATTTCTGACGGGAGGAATAAGCGGACTCGATCCCCGTTCCTTGCCTTTACAGGATAGTGGCAAATGGCCGATTTACTAGGGGAAGTCGTATGGAGGGGGCGAATTCGGGATGGATGGCAGGCTGTTGCAGCGGATTTTCCAGGCCGGGATTAACGCAGTACCGGATCAAACTTGATCTTGCGTCCGGCAATCAGCGCGAGCACGAACAGACTGGTGAAGACACCACAGGCGATCAGGGGGAGGGTGACGACCATGTCCTGGGTCAATGACAGATGAAAAATGCCGCTCGACAAGGCGAGGATGAAAAAACTCGCGGCTGATCTGGACATGCTGTGCTCCTGGTGGGGGATTCAAAATACCAAGCGTTCGGATGATGGCGCCGGTAGCAGGATGTTTTCCTGGCTCGCTTGCTGGCTGACAAATCCGTGCCGATCACTCAATTGCGCCAGTTGCGGTGCCTTCTGCAGCTGAAGGCAATGCGGCATACGTTGGGCAACCTGCGTAACGCTGCACTCGGGAATAAAATGAAATCCCGGTAAGACTGCCAGTACGATTGCATTCGAGAGTAAAAGAACGCTGTTCATGGCGCGGGCCTCGGTTGCTCTGTGAGACCAGTGGAAGCAGCGCGCATGCCAGAGTCTATCGGCAAATAAAATCTTTAAAAACAATGAATTAAGTTATTTTTTGGTAAGGCGCCATATTGCATTTTGCAAGGGTGGCTTTTTGCAGTGATGCAATTTGCACGGTAAACAAGTCCGCCCCCGGCTGAGGCGTCTGCCTACACTTAAAAAGCCCTACGGACGACATGACAAAAGCCGGCCCGGCCGTTAACATGCACGCCGTCCATCGCGCCGCGTTTCGTTGCGCCCGACTTGTGTCTCAGTAGCTCAATTGGATAGAGCATCCCCCTCCTAAGGGGAAGGTTGGCAGTTCGAACCTGCCCTGGGACACCATATTTCGCAGCTCCCCCCGCCTGCTTCAACGCTTCATTTTCACGACGTGTAGATAAAGTTCGACAAATTCAGGTACCTGGATTGATCGAATCCATCAACTCTACCTTCGCGACTTTCCATCTCCTCTCCCAAGTAGTCTGAATCTCCCATCCCGCCTGGGAGTATCGGCCGATGTGCAACCTCCGGTGCCTGTTCATAGTTGTGACCAATAGAACCGAAAATGGTCCACGGTCGGCCCCCGATGACTGGACCCGCTCAGGAGAAAGTCATGACTATGCGCAAGAAAACCTCATCGTCAACGAGTGACCTGGCCAATATCGCCGGTGACCATCCTTCACCCGTCAGCCACGACTGGACTTTTACCTACGTGAGCGATCGATCCCGCCTTTACACTCCGCTCGTCACCACCGACCTGAAAGACTACGCCCCCGGCAGCACCGCCATCATCACGGCCAGCGGTTTCGCCGCCGGCAGTACAGTGACGCTCGAAGTGGACCACGCCATCGGTGCTGGCGCGGATGGCGTATGGGGCACGTCCGACGATGTGCTCAATACCAACACCGGCGCGGGGCACGAGCCCTGGTCCGTGACCGACGGCGGCGCCGGCGATCTCGACGGCCAGGTCAACGGCAGCGTCACCACCTCGTGGTACGTGAATCCCGACGACTCGGCAGGCGCGACGTTTCTGCTTACGGCGGCCTCTGCGGGCGCCGATGGAGTAGTCGGCACCGCTGACGACGTCGTGGCGACTGCGTCGTTTACGGACAGCGTTTTGAGCGTCGTGGCGACTGGCGAGGACGTTACGCTGGACGAGACGGCCGGGTTGCAGAACGGAACTGCCACGCCAGGCTCTGCTGGAGACGCTGACGACAACGACATTCTGGTGGCGTCGCTGCCCTCGACCTTCGCCACCCGTTTGACCGCACTGGGGGCAGGTACCGCCACGGGTGCGGCCTTGAGTGGCTATTCCGGTGCCGTGGGCAACACGGGCAGCAATGCGTTCACCATTACCTCCACGCCTGGAGCAAGCATTACCGATGTCAGCTTCGTCGGCAGCACTGGCGCACCACTCAATGGCGTGGACAGCGGGCTGTTGACCCTCGATGGCATCAGCATCCTTCTCTATACCGATACGAACAACAACATCGTCGTGGGTCGAGCCGGAAGCGCAAGCGGTGCGATCGTGTTCGCTGCCTACATTGAAGAAACCGGATCGCCGGTCACGGGCGGCAAGCTCTGGACCGTGGAGTACCAACCGCTCAAGCATCCGGATATGACGAACGCCGATGATTCACTCAATCTGCTGAACAAGGTTTTCATCGGAGCCAGCCAGGACCTGGAGTTCAGTCTGGCCAATGCCCCCTCCGGCCAGAACCTGTTCCTGATGTTTACGACGGCGACCCCGACCGTTGTCAACGACGCTGGTGTCCTGCGGATTACGGACCCCACCATCATCGCTACCGGCAAGGACCCCGCGGACCAGTCAAGCGGCGCCAATATAACCACTGGCGACACGATCAATACCAGCCAGGCGGGCGGCCCGACCACCTTCGGCACCAATAATCAAATGATTGTGGAGCAGGAGGGCATCCGCTTTTCGTTCGTCACAGGTGCCAGGCAGAATGTGACCATTCCCAATCTGGATCAGAACGAAGCAGATGTTGAATCCAACATCGACTTTACCAGCGTCTTCAACGCCAAATCGGCAAGCTTCGACGTCGTGCAGTTGCAAAGCGGCAAGAGCGCAATCGTAAAAATCAGCGCATTCAGCACCGCGTATGAACCCGGCGTGAATTTCATCAACGGATATGCGGGCGATTCGTCGATTGCAATCACCAATGTTCGCGTCATCAATAAAAGCACCGGGCAGGTGATCGAGAACTCAGACGGATCGGTGAATAGCCCGAGCATTGTCATCAGCGTTGTTGGCGGGGTTGCAACCATCACCGGCGTTTTGGCCGGCTACCAGATTCAATACACCACAACGCTGGATCACAACCGCGTGCTCGTCGAAAACGGGGCGGCTGTCGACGCCAAGGGCAATAACCACGCCGACTTTGATATCGGTGGCTTCAAGCTGGTCCAGGCCTCTATTTCGAAAACCGAAATCGGCTCCAAAATCATCTTCGACGACGACGGGCCGAGCATCAGCACCACCGGCACGGAGCCGACGCTGACGGTGGACGAGACGGTATTGGCGACCAACGCCACTCAGAGCTTCGCCGCCAACTTCACTTCGGCGTTTGGCGCCGATGGCGCCGGCACCCTGACCTATGCGCTGGGCGTGGTGGCCGGAGCCTCCGGGCTGACCGACACGGCCACCGGCGAGGCGGTGAACCTGTCGCTCAACGGCACCGTAGTCGAAGGCCGCACGGCCAGCACCAGCCTGCTGGTGTTCACGGTTAGCGTGGCCGCCAATGGCAGCGTCACCCTCGACCAGATCCGCGCCGTGGTGCATTCCAATACCACCAATCCCGATGATTCGACGAGCCTGACCGCGGACAACCTGGTGACGCTGACGGCGACCAAGACCGACAGGGACGGCGACAGCGCCATGGCGACGCTGAACATCGGGCAGAACCTGGTGTTCAAGGACGACGGACCGAGTATCAGCACCACCGGCGTGGAGCCAACGCTGACGGTGGACGAAACGGTGCTGGCGACCAACGCCACCCAGAACTTTGCCGCCAACTTCAGCTCGGCGTTTGGCGCCGATGGCGCCGGCACCCTGACCTATGCGTTGGGCGTGGTGGCCGGGGCCTCCGGGCTGACCGACACGGCCACGGGCGAGGCGGTGAACCTGTCACTCAACGGCACCGTGGTCGAAGGCCGCACGGTCACCACCAGCCTGCTGGTGTTCACGGCCAGCGTGGCCGCCAACGGTGATGTCACTCTCGACCAGATTCGCGCCGTGGTGCATTCCAATACCACCAATCCCGATGACTCGACGAGCCTCACCTCGGACAACCTGGTGACGCTGACGGCAACCAAGACCGACAAGGACGGCGACAGCGTCCAGGCGACGCTGAACATCGGGCAGAACCTGGTGTTCAAGGACGACGGACCAAGCATCAATACCACCGGCGTGGAGCCAACGTTGACGGTGGATGAGACGGTACTGGCGACCGACGATACCCAGAGCTTTGCCGCCAACTTCAGCTCGGCGTTTGGCGCCGATGGTGCCGGCACCCTGACCTATGCGCTGGGCATGGTGGCGGGGGCCTCCGGGCTGACCGACACGGCCTCGGGCGAGGCGGTGAACCTGTCGCTCAACGGCACCGTGGTCGAAGGCCGTACAGCCACGGGCAACCTGCTGGTGTTCACGGTCAGTGTGGCCGCCAATGGCAGCGTCACCCTCGATCAGCTCCGCGCCGTGGTGCATTCCAACGCCAGCAATCCGGATGACTCGACGAGCCTGACCTCGGACAACCTGGTGACGCTGACCGCGACCAAGACTGACAAGGACGGCGACAGCGCCCAGGCGACGCTGAACATCGGGCAGAACCTGGTGTTCAAGGACGACGGACCAAGTATCAACACCACCGGCGTGGAACCAACGCTGACGGTGGACGAAACGGTGCTGGCGACCAACGATACCCAGAACTTCGCCGCCAACTTCACCTCGGCGTTTGGCGCCGATGGTGCCGGCACCCTGACCTATGCGCTGGGCGTGGTGGCCGGGGCCTCCGGGCTGACCGACACGGCCACGGGCGAGGCGGTGAACCTGTCACTCAACGGCACCGTGGTCGAAGGCCGCACGGCCACCACCAACCTGCTGGTGTTCACGGCTAGCGTGGCTGCCAACGGTGATGTCACCCTCGATCAGCTCCGCGCCGTGGTGCATTCCAACGCCAGCAATCCGGATGACTCGACGAGCCTGACCTCGGACAACCTGGTGACGCTGACGGCAACCAAGACCGACAAGGACGGCGACAGCGCCCAGGCAACCCTCAACATCGGGCAGAACCTGGTGTTCAAGGATGACGGACCAAGCATCAGTACCACCGGTGTGGAGCTGACGCTGACGGTGGACGAAACGGTGCTGGCAACCAACGCCACCCAGAGCTTCGCCGCCAATTTCACCTCGGCGTTTGGCGCCGATGGTGCCGGCACCCTGACCTATGCGCTGGGCGTGGTGGCGGGTGCTTCCGGGCTGACCGACACGGCCACGGGCGAGGCGGTGAACCTGTCACTCAACGGCACCGTGGTCGAAGGCCGCACGGCCACGACCAGCCTGCTGGTGTTTACGGCCAGCGTGGCCGCCAACGGTGATGTCACCCTCGACCAGATTCGCGCAGTGGTGCATCCCGACGCCACCAATCCGGATGACTCGACGAGCCTGACCTCGGACAATCTGGTGACGCTGACGGCAACCAAGACCGACAAGGACGGCGACAGTGCCATGGCGACGCTGAACATCGGGCAGAACCTGGTGTTCAAGGATGACGGACCAAGCATCAGTACCACCGGTGTAGAGCCGACACTGACGGTGGACGAAACGGTGCTGGCGACCAACGATACCCAGAGCTTCGCCGCCAACTTCAATTCGGCGTTTGGCGCTGATGGTGCCGGCACCCTGACCTATGCGCTGGGCATGGTGGCGGGGGCCTCCGGGCTGACCGACACGGCCTCGGGCGAGGCGGTGAACCTGTCGCTCAACGGCACCGTGGTCGAAGGCCGTACAGCCACGGGCAACCTGCTGGTGTTCACGGTCAGTGTGGCCGCCAACGGCAGCGTCACCCTTGACCAGCTCCGCGCCGTGGTGCATTCCAACACAACCAATCCTGATGATTCGAAGACGTTGACCTCGGACAACCTGGTGACACTGACGGCGACCATTACCGACAAGGAGGGCGACAGTGCCCAGGCGACGCTGAACATTGGGCAGAACCTGGTGTTCAAGGACGACGGACCAAGTATCAACACCACCGGCGTGGAGCCAACGCTGACGGTGGACGAAACGGTGCTGGCGACCAACGATACCCAGAGCTTCGCCGCCAACTTCACCTCGGCGTTTGGCGCCGATGGCGCCGGCACCCTGACCTATGCGCTGGGTGTGGTGGCGGGTGCTTCCGGGCTGATCGACACGGCCTCGGGCCAGGCGGTGAACCTGTCGCTCAATGGCGCCGTGGTCGAAGGCCGCACGGCCACGGGCAACCTGCTGGTGTTCACGGTCGGCGTAGCCGCCAATGGCAGCGTCTCCCTCGACCAGATCCGCGCCGTAGTGCATTCCGACGCCAGCAATCCTGATGATTCGAAGACGTTGACCTCGGACAACCTGGTGACGCTGACGGCGATCAAGACCGACAGGGACGGCGACAGCGCCCAGGCGACGCTGAACATCGGGCAGAACCTGGTGTTCAAGGACGATGGGCCAGCACTCGCTTTCGGCAACCTGATCGGGACCGGTAGCGTCCTTGCACAATCCGGGTTCTGGAATATGGCGACGGGAGCCGACGGGCTGGGCGCGGCCGGTCTGGATATCTCGCTGGTCAATAACCAGTTTACCCTCGTCAGGCCGGACAACACGACCACGACCGGGACCGGCACGCTCCACGAGCTGTCGCCATCACCGGATGTCAATGGCGCGTACCAGTTCGCGGGAACCTTGACCGGTGATTTCGACAACAACGCCGCAACGGCGAATACCACCGTCGACTACACGTTGACCGCCTATGCCGATGGTCGCTATGCACTGGATCTGGTGCAAGGCTTCAGTTCGACGATTGTGCTCAGCAGTGCCGACGGCTCGCTCGATGCCGGCGGCCCGGATTCGGTGCGCACATTGTTGATTCCGCAGACGAGTAACCCGGCTATTCCTTCGGCCTCCGAGGAGATTGTGTTCTTTTCCGCGAAGGCGCTGGCGACGACCGCGGACATCCTGACCGGCATCGGGCTCGGAGCACCCGACCCCACCGAAGCCGCGCTACAGACCAACCCGCTGCCATCGTACATAGACCCGGCGGCCATGAACGTCAGCACGTCCGGCATCGGTGTCGGCAATAACGTTTTCCAGGGAGATAACCTTGCGGCAATCAGCGCCGCCGATGAAAGTTTCGTGATCAATCCTGAGAGCCTGCTGACGGGAATGAAGGTCTTCATCGACAACTCCGTGGCGGGTTACAACACCGCGACCGAAGACCTGTACTACCGGATCTACTATGCCGATGGCACGTTTTCGAACCGCGTAGAGGTGAACACCCTGACTCCGGAGGCGGGCGGACAGGTGTCCTTCCTCATCCAGAAGGAGGGTACGACATTGATCGACGCTGTTCAGCTGACGATGGGCCGGGGTGATGTCAAGATTCCGGTGATCCAGTTCATTCAGCAGAGCGAGAGCCTGGCCAGCGATGTCCAGCTGGCGTTCAGCGCGACGCTGACGGACAAGGATGGGGACTCGGCGACGAGTACATTCGACGCCAACCTGTTCGCCAACGACCCGGCCAACGCATCCTTCGACTTCACGCTGGTTGGCACAGCCGGTGAGCAGGATGCATTCAACATCGATCTGTCAGTCAATCAGAACCTGTACCAGGTCAGCGGCTTCGATGTGGGCTCGGGCTTGCGGGACAAGCTGGTGCTCAACGGCGACCCGAACGCCGTTGTCCAATCGATCAACAACACCGGCGCAGATGGCGTCGTGACGGTTGCCGAGACTGGCGGACAAACAACGACCATCACCTTGGTCGGGACCCATATCCAGAGTACCGACATCTTTTTTGGCAGCGCCTGAGGCATTGCGCGCGTGAACGGATGCGAGGGTGGCCCAGGAAACCACCCTCGCATTCTTTTTTGCAGTTCTGATACGAGATCCCCATGATCGCATCCGCTGTGAACTGGCGAGCAGCACAGGGCTTAAAGAACGCGGCGGGTAGATACAGGATGACGCGGCAGGATAGGCCGAGAGCGACTTGAACATTCCGGGCACTCTGTTCCAGGCCTCCGACAAGGACGGCGACATGCTGACGGCCACCCCCACCTGAAAGTGAGGGACAGACCGTCTTGTATTGGCTTGAAATTCAATCCATCTCCACCCAGGAGGACTTGGGCGGTGCTTGGTTGTTGGTGAGCCCGTGTTTCAGCGCATACATCAGCAAGTCGATGCGGTTGATGAGATTCAGCTTTTGATAGATGTTGCTGAGATGGTTGTGCACGGTGTGCTCGCTGATCCCCAGGCGCCCGGCGATGCTCACATATTTGGCCGACGGTTCGCCCACGATGGCGCAAATCAGTTCTCTCTCGCGCAGCGTCAACCGCGCCTGTTTCGCCTTCTCCAGATTGCATTTCAAGGGTGCATGCCCGGTCGCGGCATAGCCGGAAAGGCCGCCTGCCCAGGCTCTATCCATTGCGATGTCGCTATGGTGGACCTTGAGGATGGCCTGGGTAATCGATTCCGTCGGGTCTTCCGCCAGCACGATGCCGCGAGCGCCAGCCTCTATCGCCTGGGCAGCGGGAACGGCTTCGTACAGGCCCTTGAACAGCAGCACTTTCATTTCAGCGTTGCGGGCGAGTCCCGCGACGACCTCCAGAGGATTCAGTGCATCCGGAAAGAAACTGAAAAAAATGACATTGGGCCGCAACTGATCGGCAAGATCCAGCGCATGGGAATAGGTGGTGGCCTGGCCTGCCACTTCCATTCGGGGCTTTCTGGCATCAATCAAGTCGTGAAGGCCCTTGAGCACGAGGGGGCGGCAATCGATCAGCATCACGCTTATTGGCGCTTTTGGGTCAGTGATCATTTTCCTGACCCCCTTGAAAAACCAACGATGGCCTCCGCCTGCTGGCCTTTGCGGGTCAGCAACTTGCTTGTCTGGTCGCCGCGATTGAAGGACAGATTTGATCGCCAGCAGGCCGCGATGATGCCCGCCCGGGCATTGGCAACCACCGGCCATGAGGCTATCTCCATCAACAGCGCCGGCAGGGAGGGCGAACATTTCCAGAAGGCAGGCAAAGCCCGAGAGAGAAAATAAATACGAATAATGATCAATGGATTGCACATGACGATGGACTCCCTCACCCCTCAACGGAGTCTAGGTCAGCCCAGGGGGCTGCCAGCCTGACCATCCGTCAGTCGTCAATGCAAGACCAGTGCAGGCTGGCCTGATCGATGCTCTCGAGGGGGGAAGGAACCCTCGAAAATCAAGGCATTAGGCTCGTCACAGGTGACATGCGACCAAAGTCTGATGTTGATCAAAATCGTCAATTAATCGACGAATGGCGTTAACTTGCGAGTGCTATTTTTGGTTGGTCAATTTATCGGCGTATCTTGCCGGGTCGAGCCATCTGCAAGCTGGAGCTTGGCGAAATCAGTGCAGGCACTGGTCGCTCCCGTCCTGCGGGTTCGAAATAACAATCGATGCCCGCGCCACCACGTATGCGTCCGGCAATTGCGGGCATTCATTTATCAGCACTTTCTTGTGCACGATGTCTCGTTTTCAGTAACGCCTTCACCTGTTCGGAGTGAGGGTTGGGGAAGCTTCTCAAGGGAATACCACTGTTGGCCGATAACACGGACAGTCAGGGGCCAATTTGCCTTTTGCGGTTGGCTTGGGGGGCCTCATCTCTGTGAGAAGGTGTTTGATAGCCTAGTGCCACCCGTTATCATCTGCGCGCCAAAACAGGGCTGCGAAGCTGAGTCCGTCCGTGTATTTGCCTTTGGGTTGTTCTTCTTAAATTGCCTGGAAATCTTCGATGCTGTCGTATCACCAAAAGCGTTTTCTGATCGTCGATGATTTCTCCGACTTTCGCAGTTCGGTTCGGTCGATGCTGCGCGAACTGGGTGTCAAGGAAGTGGACACTGCCGATACCGGCGAACAGGCGTTGAAAATGTGTTCGCAGAAGCAGTACGACTTCATCCTGCAGGACTTTCACCTGGGTGACGGCAAGAAAAACGGCCAGCAGGTGCTCGAAGACCTGATGGAGGAAAAGCTGATCAGCCATGAAGCGGTGTTCGTCATGGTCACCGCGGAAACCAGCCAGGCCATGGTGCTCAGTGCGCTGGAGCACGAGCCCGATGCCTATCTGACCAAGCCCTTCAACCGTTCCAGCCTGGCCCAGCGCCTGGAGCGCCTGGAGCAGCGCAAGACCCTGCTCAAGCCAATCCTGCAGGCCCTTGACCGCGGCAAGCCGATGGAAGTGCTTAACGCCTGCATCGCCTTGTGCAAGCAAGACATCCGCTATTCGCCGCTGTGCCTGCGCTACCGCGCCGATGCTCTGCGCGACCTCAATCAGAACGAAGCGCTGGAGCGGCTGTACGACGGCATCATTGCCGACCGCCCGTTGCCATGGGCGTTTGCCGGGTTGGGCAAGTTGCTGTTCAAGCGCGGCCAGGTCGGGCAGGCCAAGGGCATTTACGAAAAAGCCCTGAAGGTCTTCCCGATGATGCCGTCGCTGTATGACGGCATGGCTGACGTGCTGGTCGCCGAAGGGGACACCAAAGGTGCACAGCGCGTTCTGGAAGAGGCGATCCGCCTGTCGCCGCTGGCGGTGCGCCGGCAAGCGTTGCTGGGCAAGCTGGCGATGACCAACGAGGACTTCGACACGGCGGCCAAGGCCTATCGTCAGGCCGTAAGCCAGGGTGCGCAGTCGCGGTTCAAGGATGCCGAGAGCAACCTCGGCCTGGCCCACGCATTGATCAGCAAGGGCAGCGAAAGGGGGTTGGACACGCGGACCCGACTGGAAATCAACACCACATTGAGCGCCGTGGCCAAGGAAAATCCCTCCGACCCGGGCCTGCAAATCCGCGCGCGCCTGATGAAGGCCACCAGTCTTTTACTCAACGATGCCGAGACGGCAGACAAGCTCACCGAACAAGCCCTGTTGCGCCTGGATGGCATGGAGCAATTCATGAGTGCTGAAGCTGCGTTGCTGGTGGCCAAGCAACTGAAAATGCTCGGGCAGAGCGAGGCCGGCACCGCGATGCTGAAAAACTGTGTGGAAATCTACGGCGACGATCCGGCGGTCATGAAGGACATCGCCAAGCAGACCGACGACCCGAGCATCCTCAATTCCGGTAACGCCGCTGCGGAACTCAACCGTCAGGGCGTGCGCGTGTACAAGACCGGCAATCTGGTGGAGGCCCGGCAGGTCTTTCGCAAGGCCCTGGCGATGCAGCCGAAGAACATCAGCATCGCCCTGAACCTGGCGCAGTCGTTGTTGCACGGCACCGATACCGGCGCTCCTTCAGCGGAGCTGGAAGAGTGCCGGACCTGCCTGAAAATGGTTGGCCTGATGCCCGACACCGACGCGCGCTATCCGCGTTACCAGAAGCTCAATAGCAAGGCGTTTGGTCAATGAACGACAACCGGCAGGCACTGGATTTCTCCACGGTGATCGCCTCTACCGTGCACGACATGAAGAACTCGCTGGCCATGTTGATGCAGGCCCAGAGCCAGTGGCTGGCGCGATTGCCGGAGTCGGCGCAGCAGACGCCGGAGCAGGGTGTGATCGACTTCGAGTTCGCCCACCTCAACGGCATGCTGGTGCAGTTGCTGGGGCTGTACAAGCTCGGCGTCAACCAGATGCCGTTGCAACCGGCCTACCATGAACTGGACGATTTCATCGAAGCGCAGTTGGCTTGTCATCAGGAAGTGTTCGCCAGCCGCGGCATCATGGCCACCTATGAAGTGGACCCGCTGAGCCCGCTGGGTTTCTTCGACCGCGAGTTGATCGCATCGGTATTGGCCAACTGCATCAACAACGCCATTCGCTTTGCACGGCATGCCGTGTTGATCAGCGTCAGCGACGAAGCCGGGCAACTGATGTTGACCATCAATGACGATGGCGAGGGGTATCCGGCGCAGATGATCGAGCGTCAGGCCGATTACGTGCAGGGCATAAATCAAAGCAGCGGCAGCACCGGGTTGGGCCTGTACTTTGCCGGTCGAATTGCTGCGTTGCATCAACGCAACGGCGTCTGCGGACGCACCGAAATCAGCAATGGCGGTCCGTTGGGCGGCGGGGTGTTCCGTCTTTACCTGCCCTGACAGGCAGCATATTTATCGACGCTGCTTGAAATTCCGAACACGCGGAGCCTATTTTGTACGGTCGCCGTTCGCGGCCCGCACAAAAACAAGGATAGTGTCATGACCACCGTTGGCCTGAGTTCACTCGCGCAGCGATTGACGGGCATTGATGAAGTTGAATGTGTCACGCCGGATTTGAATGGCGTACCGCGGGGCAAAGTGATGACCTGCGAGGGGTTTCTCGACGGTCGACGTTTGCAGATGGCGCGGGGCGTGCTGCTGCAATGCATCATGGGCGGATACCCGCCGGCGCGATTTTACGGCAGCGATGATGGCGACCTGGCGCTGATTCCGGACCCGGCACAAATCCACCGTCTGCCCTGGAGCCATCCGCCGCGTGCCTTCGCCATTTGTGACGCGGTTGAACTGGGCACCACCGCCAACTGCAATCTGTCGACCCGTGGTCAGCTCAAGTCGGTGATTGCCCGTTACGCAGCCCGCGGCCTGGCGCCAGTGGTGGCGACCGAGCTCGAGTTTTTTGTCTTCGCCCCCAACACGGATCCGACCCAGGCTTTTCAACCGCCGCTGGGGCTGGACGGGCGTCGCGAGGACGGTCAGTCGGCGTTCAGCGTCAGCTCCAACAATGGGCTGCGCCCCTTCTTCAAGGAAGTCTACGAGTGCATGGCTGCGTTGGGCTTGCCGCGCGATACCTTCATGCACGAAATGGGCGTCAGCCAGTTCGAGATCAATCTGCTGCATGGTGATCCGCTGTTGCTGGCCGACCAGACGTTCCTGTTCAAGCACTTGCTCAAGGAAGTTGCCCTCAAGCACGGTCTGAGTGTGGTGTGCATGGCCAAGCCATTGGCGCATACGCCGGGCAGTTCGATGCATATCCACCAGAGCGTCGTCGAGATCGATTCGGGGCGCAACGTGTTCAGCGATGAGGCGGGGCAGGAGACGGCCACCTTCCGCCATTTCATTGCCGGCCAGCAAGCTTGCATGGCTGACTTCACCGCGCTGTTTGCGCCGAACGTGAACTCCTATCAGCGCTTGTGCCACCCTTACGCCTCACCGAACAATGCTTGCTGGTCCCACGACAACCGGGCGGCCGGCCTGCGCATTCCGTCCAGTCTGCCGGTGGCCCGTCGGGTCGAGAACCGCTTGCCGGGCGCCGATGCCAATCCGTATCTGGCGATTGCCGCAAGCCTGGCGGCGGGGTTGCATGGCATCGAGAACGGGTTGGAACCGAGTGCGCCGATCCAGGGTGAATTCCAAGTGCCGGACAATCTTTCGTTGCCGTGTACCTTGCATGCGGCCATTGAGCGTCTGAAACGTAGCCAGCTGGCCAAGGAACTGTTCGGTGCGGAATTCATCGAAGGCTACATTGCTTCGAAGACTCTGGAGCTGAGCAGTTTCCAGGATGAAATTACTCCCTGGGAACGGCGTGTTTTAGCAGCCCAGGCCTGACGATCCGTCGACATCCGGCTATCGTTTAGCGATAGCCGATTCTCACTGCAAGGAGCCGCTCGGAACGCCGATGCGCCAAATCTGGAAATCCTTTCGAGCGCTGTATTTCGCCTCGCTGATGATGTTGATCGGCTCTGGCCTGTTGAGTACTTACCTGGGCTTGCGCCTGGCTGCCGATCATGTCGACAGCCTGTGGGTCGGTGCCTTGATGGCCGCCAACTACTTCGGCCTGGTGCTGGGGGGCAAGATCGGTCACCGGTTGATTGCCCGGGTCGGGCATATCCGGGCCTACTCGGCCTGTGCCGGGATTGTCGGCGCGGCGGTGCTGGGCCATGGCCTGATCGATTGGCTGCCGGCCTGGTTGTTCCTGCGGGTGATCGTCGGCCTCGGCATGATGTGCCAGTACATGGTGATCGAGAGCTGGCTGAACGAGCAGGCCGAAGCCAGGCAGCGCGGGTTGGTGTTCAGCGGCTACATGATCGCCTCTTACCTGGGGCTGGTGATGGGGCAACTGATTCTGGTCATGCACCCGGCGCTGGGGCTGGAGCTGCTGATGCTGGTCGCCCTGTGTTTCGCCCTGTGCCTGGTGCCCGTGGCCCTGACCCGTCGGATTCACCCTGCACCGTTGCATCCGGCGCCCATGGAACCACGGTTCTTTATCAAGCGCGTGCCACAGTCATTGAGCACCGTGCTCGGGGCAGGCCTGATCGTCGGTTCGTTCTACGGTCTGGCGCCGCTGTATGCCTCGCAGCAAGGGTTGTCGACGGAGCAGGTCGGCCTGTTCATGGGGTGCTGCATCTTTGCCGGGTTGCTGGTGCAGTGGCCGTTGGGCTGGCTGTCCGACCGCTACGATCGGGCTGTGTTGATCCGCAGTTTCGCTTTCAGCCTGGCTCTGGCGGCATTGCCGTTGGCGATCATGCCGCAGGTGCCGCTGGAGATTCTGTTTGTCGCCGGTTTCGTCTGTTCGCTGGTGCAGTTCTGCCTGTATCCGTTGGCGGTCGCGTTCTCCAATGACCATGTCGAAGGCGATCGCAGGGTGTCCCTGACGGCAATGCTACTGGTGACCTACGGCGTTGGCGCGAGCATCGGGCCACTGGTGGCGGGCGTGCTGATGAAGTTGTTCGGCAGCCAGATGCTTTATGCGTTTTTCAGTTTCTTCGCGTTGGTCCTGGTGTGGCGGATTCGCCCGAAAGCGGTGACCAACCTGCATCAGGTGGAAGATGCGCCGCTGCATCACGTGGCCATGCCGGACAACATGACGAGTTCACCGCTGGTGGCCTGCCTCGACCCGCGTGTTGACGAGCAGGTGGTGCAGGATCAGATGCACAGTCCGGTGAGTACCGGGCCAGAGCCTGAATCAGAACCTGAAACTGTCACCGAAACTGAAACCGATCAGCCGCCGGAAGATCCTGATACAGGGCGGGACCCAAACCTCAGCGAAGTCAGGCCTTAAATTCCGGGCACAAAAAAACGGGCAGCCACCGTAAGGGGCTGCCCGTTTTTTTGGCGCTCTGTCAGAGGTCGTCTTTGTCGAAGCGGCGGGCTTCGCGTTGCAACTGGTAGACGAAGCGTTCGACCTGACGCTGCACCAGTCCGCTCATGTTGTGGAAGCGAACGCCGGCGAAGGTGGTGGAAATCTTTTCTTCGAAGTGCAGATAACGCAATTCGACCGGAGCGGTCATTTTGCCAAAGGGCAGGTCGGCGCTGAAGCGGTCGTAAACCTGACCCAGTTGCAGGCTGCCAGTGATGTCGCCTTCGAAACGCAGTTTGCAGCCGGTCGCGGAAATATCCAGCAGTTTGCCGCAGATGGAGGCCTTGAGCTTTTCGCCGTCGAGGTTGACGTTGACCAGTTGTGCCAGCTTCAGTGCCGCACGGAACGCATTGCGGCGCTGGTGGTACACCACTTGATCGGGCAGGGCGCCGCGATAGCAGCGGCTGCCACCGGTTTCGTCGATGTTCAATTTACCGTTGCTTTCCCAGGCAATGCGCACGCCTTCGTGGAAGCCTTCGACCTTGAACGGTTCGCCCGCCAGCAGGTAGCGCTCGCCATCGCGTGGGATCATTTCGTCCAGGGCAATCATGTTGCTGTCACGGTCCAGATCCACCAGATAGCTCTGGAAGCGCTGGCTGCGCTCGTGGAACGTGATGATCAGCGGGTCATGGCTTTCGAGCAGCTGGCGCAGGTTGCCGGAGATTTCCAAGGGCGTGGAGAGCACCTTGGGTGGCTGCGGAGCATCATCCACGGTTAAGGCATTGGACACGGTTAATCAATCTCCAGACAAAATTTGACTACGGCTGGCCAGCATTTTGCCAGCATTTTTTGCGTCTTGGATAGAGCGGGCTCATCGAGCGGGCTAAGCCTGACTGAGCTGGCGTGGCTTGACAAGCTTGGAGAATGTTCCGCTGGCATCGTACAGCGCCGGGGTTTCACCGCCGGTGAGGATTTTCAGCTGGGTGGCCGTAGCGGCCTGCTGAGTGAGGATCGACTGACCGTTGTTGGCGTTGATGGCCTGGCACTGGGCCAGGAGATCGGTCAGCACGTCACTTTGCGCCAGCAACTGGTCGCCAATGTTCGACTGGCTGGCCAATTGCTCAAGACCGCCACGGTTGGTCGGCAGGTTGAGGCTGGCGAGAACTTCACTGCGCTTGCGGCCATGCTGTTCGAGCAGGACGACCAATGCCTGTTTCTGCGCCAGGATGTCCTCGAGCAATGGCATGTCGCGGCCATGCAATGCGAGGGACTCGGTCTGCAGCAATTCCAGCAAGTGTTGCGCTGGAGCAAAGTCGTCGGTGATCAGTTGCAGTAAATTAGTGTCGTGCATGGCTGGCCTTGGGTTTTAAGCGTCCAAAAGCCTGGCGCCGGCGTTGGCCTAGCGCTGGGCTTCGAAGTTGAGCAGTTTGCTGGCTACACGGTTGCTGTCGACCTTATAGCTGCCATCGGCAATCGCTGCTTTCAACTCGGCCACGCGGGCTTTGTCGACGGCAGGCTGATCGCGCAGCTTGTCAGTGACCTTCTGCAACTGTTGAGCCTCATCGCTGAGGTGTACCGATTCCCCGCTTTTGACGGTACCGGCCTGTTCGGCCGCGGACTCCAGCGCCGCGGATTTGCCGGCTTCGGCGCTTTCCTTGCTGGCGCTGGTACGTGTACTGCCCGTAAGGGACGAGGAGCTGTTCAAACGACTGAAATCGATGACCATGATAAAAAACCTCTGGGAATTTGGACGCTTGCCATGGTTTCGGCCATTCCCTGGAAAACTTTAGGTCCATTTATCAATGAACCTCGCGCGCGTCAGCGCTTGCCCTGCATGGAGCACAGTCTAGGGAACAGCCGCGGCAAGCGCCACATTCCGGTGAACCGAGAACCTTACATGGACACTTCTACCTGCCCCGGCGCCATGACCTGCGCCTTGATGACTCGCTGGGAGTTGAGGTTTTTCACCCGGATCTGTTCGCTCAGGCCGCCGTTTGACAGGGCTTCGCCCGGCATGCGCACGCTGAGCGTACCGCTGCGGGCGGTAATCACCACCTGATCACCCTTGCGGATGACCTCGGCCTGTTCGATGTGCACCAGGGTAATCACCTGGTCGGCGACCGTTGGTCGGGTCAGTCGCTGCCCGATCGCCTGATCAAGGGAGGTCAGGTAGCCCTGGCTGATCAGGCTGATATCGCGCTCGCGCAGGACCACGTCCCCGGGTTCGACAATGGCGGCGCGACGCAGTGGCCGGGCGGTGGTCACGACATCGCGAAACAGGCGGACTTGAGCGGGCACGAAGACGGTCCAGGGGGCGGCGCCCTCGCAGCGGACCTTGACCGTGACCCGTCCCAGCGGCTTGGGGCTCTCAAGGGTTGCTGTCAATTCCTTGTCGCACATGGGCATGTGCATGCGCGGATCGAGCGGGTTGACCTGAATCTCGTAGCGACCTTCCGTTTGACTGGTAGCCAGATAGTCTTCTACGGTGAATTCAAGAAAGCCCTGAGTGACGCCGATAAGCATGTCAGGCAAGGTAACCGCGTCAGCAAGGGCAGGGCTGCCAGCGTTGAACAGGCAAACAGCCGCCAGCACGCCGAGCAATTTGCGGCAGGGTGTGGTCAGGCGTCGAAAAAATGTCGGTTCTGTGTTCATAACGATTAAAAAAGCAAGCGCCGTGCCGTTTAGTGATGAAGGCGCGTCGCAACAACACTTGGCGTTGGTGTAGGAGTCTGGGCATGGCTGGTGTAATGGATTCGGTAAACCAGCGCACGCAACTGGTGGGGCAGAATCGCCTGGAGCTGTTGTTGTTCCGTCTCGACGGCCAGCAGCTGTACGGGATCAACGTGTTCAAGGTTCGGGAGGTGCTGCAATGCCCCCAACTGACGCTGATGCCCAAATCCAGTCCTGTCGTGTGCGGTGTGGCGAACATCCGGGGGGCGACCATACCGATCCTTGATCTGGCGATGGCGACCGGCTCCGGTGCTTTGAAGGACAAGAACAATCCCTTCGTGATCATCACGGAGTACAACACCAAGACCCAGGGTTTCCTGGTCCGCTCGGTGGAACGCATCGTCAACATGAACTGGGAGGAGATCCATCCGCCACCCAAGGGCACTGGGCGCGATCACTACCTGACGGCGGTGACGCGGGTCGACAATCAGTTGGTCGAAATCATCGACGTCGAGAAGGTGCTGGCGGAAGTGGCGCCGACGCCGGAAGCGATTTCCGTGGGCGTGGTGGATGTCGAAACCCAGCACAAGGCGCTTTCGTTGCGTGTGCTGACGGTCGATGACTCGTCGGTGGCGCGCAAGCAGGTCACGCGTTGTTTGCAAACGGTCGGCGTCGAAGTGGTGGCGTTGAACGACGGTCGGCAAGCGCTGGATTACCTGCGCAAACTGGTCGATGAGGGCAAGAAACCGGAAGAAGAGTTCCTGATGATGATTTCCGACATCGAGATGCCGGAGATGGACGGGTACACACTGACGGCGGAAATCCGCAACGACCCGCGCATGCAAAAGCTTCATATCATCCTGCATACTTCGTTGTCGGGGGTTTTCAACCAGGCGATGGTCAAGAAGGTCGGTGCCGATGACTTCCTGGCCAAATTCCGTCCTGATGACCTGGCATCCCGGGTAGTCGACCGGATCAAGGCTGCAGATATCAGCTAGGGGCCTGCACCCCTGGCAGTCAACACGATTTAAGAGGCGGCATCATTGTCTACGGGTAATTTGGATTTCGAACAGTTCCGGGTGTTCCTGGAAAAAGCCTGTGGCATTTTGCTCGGTGAAAACAAGCAGTACCTGGTCTCCAGCCGTCTCAACAAACTGATGGAACAGCAAGGCATCAAGTCTCTGGGGGAGCTGGTTCAGCGCATGCAGACCCAGCCGCGCAGCGGTTTGCGCGAGCAGGTGGTAGACGCCATGACCACCAACGAAACCCTGTGGTTTCGTGACACCTACCCGTTTGAAGTCTTGAAGAACAAGGTACTGCCCGAAGCGATCAAGGCCAGTCCCGGCCAGCGCCTGCGCATCTGGTCGGCGGCGTGCTCCTCAGGCCAGGAACCGTATTCGCTGTCGATGTCCATCGACGAGTTCGAGCGGGTCAATATGGGCCAGTTGCGGATGGGCGTGCAGATTGTTGCCACCGACCTGTCCGGCACCATGCTGACCAACTGCAAGACTGGCGAGTACGACAGCCTGGCCATCGGCCGTGGTCTGTCGCCAGAGCGCCTGCAGCGTTATTTCGACCCGAAAGGGCCGGGGCGCTGGGCGATCAAGGCGCCGATCAAGAGCCGGGTGGAGTTCCGTTCCTTCAACCTGCTGGACAGCTACGCGAGCCTGGGCAAGTTCGATATCGTGTTCTGCCGCAACGTGCTGATCTACTTCTCCGCCGAGGTGAAGAAGGACATCCTGTTGCGCATCCACAGTACGTTGAAGCCGGGGGGGTACCTGTTCCTCGGTGCTTCCGAAGCGCTGAACGGTTTGCCGGATCATTACCAGATGGTCCAGTGCAGCCCGGGGATCATTTACCAAGCGAAGTGATTTTTGCGGGTGTCATCGAAAAAGGGAGTCCTCATGGACTCCCTTTTTTTATGCCTGCCGATATCCCGCTAACAGCGCATACACCTGTAGGAGCGAGCTTGCTCGCGATGGTGTGTCAGCGGACACGGGTATTGATCAATCTTGCATCGCGAGCAAGCTCGCTCCTACAGGGATGGCGGTGTCCTTTGGATTGGAGGAAGCGGCAGAAAAGCGGCATACGGCGGAAAACCGTTGCCGCTTTTCTGGCATTGCCGCGTTGCCATGACCGGCAAAGCCCCGGTTTCCGGGCTTTTTTGAATTGGCATGGGGCTTGCTAAGTTGATCCTACGAAAAATCAGGTCACCCGAAGGTTTCCCGACATGAGCATCAGCTTCGATAAAGCGCTCGGTATCCACGAACAAGCCCTGGGCTTCCGCGCCCAGCGTGCCGAAGTCCTGGCCAACAACATCGCCAACGCCGATACCCCGAACTACAAGGCTCGGGATCTGGACTTCTCGAAAGTGCTCGCCGAGCAGAACGAGAAAACCAAAAACGGCACGTTCGCCTTGAACATGACCAACAGCCGTCATATCGAAGCTGAAGGTCTGGGCAATGGCGATGAGTCGTTGCTGTATCGCACGCCGATGCAACCGTCGATCGACCAGAACACCGTGGATGCTCAGCTGGAGCAGTCGAACTACGCGGAAAACGCGATCGGCTTCCAGGCCAGCTTCACCCTGCTCAACAGCAAATTCAAAGGGCTGGTATCAGCCCTGCGCGGAGAGTAAGCCATGTCTCTATCCAGTGTTTTCAACATTGCCGGTAGCGGCATGAGTGCGCAGACCACGCGTTTGAACACCGTCGCTTCGAACATCGCCAACGCCGAGACCGTCTCGTCGAGCATCGATCAGACCTACCGCGCGCGCCACCCGGTGTTCGCCACCATGTTCCAGGGCGGCCAGAGCGGCGGCAGCGACTCGCTGTTCCAGAGCCAGGACGCTGCCGGGCAGGGCGTGCAGGTACTGGGTGTGGTCGAAGACCAGAGCAACCTCGAGGCGCGCTACGAGCCGAACCATCCGGCGGCCGATGCCAAGGGCTACGTCTACTACCCGAACGTCAACGTGGTTGAAGAAATGGCCGACATGATTTCCGCGAGCCGTTCGTTTCAGACCAACGCCGAAATGATGAACACCGCCAAAACCATGATGCAGAAGGTCCTGACCCTCGGTCAGTGATAAGGGGCGACTCAGATGAGTGTTACCGATTCCACCAGTGGTTTGAGCCTCAACGACATCCTGGCCAACTCCTCGATCAAGACCAACACCACGACTGACGGCCTCGCGTCGGCAGCCGGCAGCGCCACGGGCAACAAGGCCCTGGGCAAGGATGCGTTCCTGCAGTTGCTGGTGACCCAGCTGAAAAACCAGAACCCGCTGGAGCCTCAGGACAACGGCGCGTTCGTGGCCCAGCTGGCGCAGTTCAGTAGCCTGGAAGGCATTACCACGCTCAACGATACCGTGAGCGGCCTGGCCAGCAACTACAACTCGTCCCAGGCACTGCAGGCGTCGTCGCTGGTGGGTCGTTCGGTCATCGCACCGGGCGACAAGGCCGTGGTCGATACCACCAAGAGCCTCAGCGGCACGGTGGTGGTTCCCTCTTCGGTGGCATCCGCCACCCTGAAGATCACCGACGTCAGCGGCAAGACCGTGCGCACCATCGACCTCGGTTCGCAGAAGGCCGGCAATGCCAGCTTCATCTGGGACGGCAAGAACGATGCGGGTGAGACGGTACCGGCGGGCACCTACACGTTCGGTGCCACCACCACGATCGATGGCAAGTCCGTCGCGTTGATCACCAACCTGCCCGCGACCGTCAACAGCGTGACCATCAGCCAGACCGGCGGTGAGTTGATGCTCAATCTGGCCGGGCTGGGCAGCGTTGCCCTGTCCAAAGTTCAAACCATTGGTATGTAGAGCCGACTAACACGGCACAAAGGAGTGATGATGTCTTTCAATATCGGCCTTAGCGGTCTCTATGCAGCCAACAAACAACTGGACGTGACCGGCAACAACATCGCCAACGTCGCGACCACCGGTTTCAAATCGTCCCGTGCAGAATTCGAAGACGTGTACTCGGCGACCCGCCTGGGCACTGGCAGCAAGACCGTCGGCAACGGCGTGCGCCTGTCCAACGTTTCCCAGCAGTTCGGCCAGGGTGACGTGAACAACACCGGCAACGTGCTCGACATGGGTATCCAGGGCAATGGCTTTTTTGTCCTGAGCAACAACGGCTCGCTGACCTACACCCGTGCCGGTACGTTCAAGACTGACAAGGACGGCTACGTCACCAACAGCGACGGCACTGCCCGCCTGCAAGGTTATGGTGTGGACTCCAACGGCAAGATCGTCAACGGCGTGCTGACCGACCTGCGGATCGATACCTCCAACCTGGCGCCGAAGTCCACCAACCTGGTTTCGTCGACCATCAACCTGAACTCCACGTCGCCGGTGATCGACCAGACAGTGGCTGCCAACAAGTTCGATCCGTCCAAGACTGCGACGTTCACCAAGTCGTTCAGTACCCCGGTTTTCGATACTCAGGGTAACCAGCACCCTATGGATCAATACATGGTCAAGACCGGGCCGAACACCTGGGATACCTACACCCTGATCGATGGTCGCAATCCTGACGGCAGCGATCCCAAGGTGACCGCGCCGATTCCTTCGACCATGACGTTCGACTCTTCCGGCAAACTGGTCTCGGTCAGCACGCCGGTGCCACCGACCGTGCCGCCAACCGTCCCGACACCCGCGCCGATCATCAGCAGCGACCTGAAAATCAGTAACTGGACGCCGGGTACCGTGACCAATGGCGTATGGACAGCCAACGGTGCTGCCGCCGACCCGGCCGGTGTGACCATTTCCATGGCCAACACCACCCAGTTCAACGCCGATACCGCACGTTCGATTCCTTCGCAGAACGGTTACGCCACTGGCCAGATCACCAACCTGACCATCGACGGCAGCGGCGTGCTGCTGGCCAACTTCAGCAACAACCAGACCAAGCCGATCGGCCAGATTTCCCTGGCCAGCTTCACCAACGAGCAAGGCCTGCAGCCGGTAGGTGGCACCAGCTGGAAAGAAACCTATGCGTCGGGCATCCCGGGCTACGATGCGCCGGAAACCGGCACCCTGGGGTCGATCGTTTCCAACTCTCTGGAAGAGTCCAACGTCAACCTGACCAACGAACTGGTCGACCTGATCAAGGCGCAGAGCAACTATCAGGCGAACGCCAAGACCATCTCCACCCAGAGCACCATCATGCAGACCATCATTCAGATGACTTGATGCTGGGTCGCGCTGTATGAAAAGCCCCTCGATAGAGGGGCTTTTTTGTGGCCTGAGGTTTGGTGTTGGATGTGATGCGCTCCTGTAGGAGCGAGCCTGCTCGCGATGGACTTAAGAACGCCGTGTTTAACCAGTCAGCACGCGTTATCGTTAGCGCCCATCGCGAGCGAGCTCGCTCCTACAGTCGATGGTGTTTATCCAGGAAAAACCTGGCCCCCTGTAGGAGCGAGCCTGCTCGCGATGGACTTAAGAGCGCCACGTTTAACCAGTCAGCACGCGTTATCGTTAGCGCCCATCGCGAGCGAGCTCGCTCCTACAGTCGATGGTGTTTATCCAGGAAAAAACCGGCCCTTTGTAGGAGCGAGCTTGCTCGCGATGGACTTAAGAACGCCACGTTTAACCAGTCAGCACGCGTTATCGTTAGCGCCCATCGCGAGCAAGCTCGCTCCTACAGTCGATGGTGTTTATCCAGGAAAAAACCGGCCCTTTGTAGGAGCGAGCTTGCTCGCGATGGACTAAAAGGCGCCGCGTTTAACCAGTCAGCACGCATTATCGTTAGCGCCCATCGCGAGCAAGCTCGCTCCTACAGTCGATGGTGTTTATCCAGGAAAAAACCGGCCCTTTGTAGGAGCGAGCTTGCTCGCGATGGACTAAAAGGCGCCGCGTTTAACCAGTCAGCACGCGTTATCGTTAGCGCCCATCGCGAGCAAGCTCGCTCCTACAGTCGATGGTGTTTATCCAGGAAAAACCTGGCCCTTTGTAGGAGCGAGCTTGCTCGCGATGGACTAAAAGGCGCCGCGTTTAACCAGTCAGCGCGCGTTATCGTTAGCGCCCATCGCGAGCGAGCTCGCTCCTACAGGCAGGTAAAAGAAAACCCCCGACAAGCCGAAGGCCTGTCGGGGGTTTTTGTGTTACCGGCTCAGCTTATTGGCAAGCTTCGCAATCCGGCTCGTCGATGGCGCAAGCCTTCGGCACTGGAGCAGGGCCGGCTGGCGCTGCCAGGACCGAATCTTCACCGTGGTTGCCACCGCTGGAAACAGCGTTCAGCTTGCCGGTGTTGATGGTCGACTTCTCGGTGCTGGTCGCGGCCAGGGCACGGAGGTAGTAAGTGGTCTTCAGACCACGGTACCAGGCCATGCGGTAGGTCACGTCCAGCTTCTTGCCCGAAGCGCCGGCGATGTACAGGTTCAGCGATTGAGCCTGGTCGATCCACTTCTGACGACGGCTGGCGGCGTCGACGATCCACTTGGTGTCCACTTCGAATGCAGTCGCGTAGAGCTCTTTGAGTTCTTGCGGGATGCGCTCGATCTGCTGCACCGAACCGTCGTAGTACTTCAGGTCGTTGATCATGACCGAGTCCCACAGGTCGCGAGCCTTCAGGTCGCGAACCAGGTACGGGTTGATCACGGTGAATTCGCCCGACAGGTTCGATTTCACATACAGGTTCTGGTAGGTCGGTTCGATCGACTGCGACACGCCGGTGATGTTGGCGATGGTCGCGGTCGGTGCGATGGCCATGATGTTCGAGTTACGAATGCCTTTCTGTACACGGGCGCGAACCGGTGCCCAGTCCAGGGTTTCGTTCAGGTCGACATCGATGTACTTCTGGCCGCGAGCCTCGATCAGGATCTGTTGCGAATCCAGCGGCAGGATGCCTTTGGACCACAGCGAACCGTTGAAGGTCTCGTACGCGCCACGCTCGTCGGCCAGGTCGCAGGAAGCCTGGATCGCGTAGTAGCTGACCGCTTCCATCGACTTGTCGGCGAACTCTACGGCAGCGTCGGAACCGTAAGGAATGTGCTGCAGGTACAGCGCGTCCTGGAAGCCCATGATGCCCAGGCCGACCGGACGGTGCTTGAAGTTGGAGTTCTTCGCTTGCGGCACCGAGTAGTAGTTGATGTCGATCACGTTGTCGAGCATGCGCACGGCAGTGTTCACGGTACGTTGCAGCTTGGCGGTGTCCAGCTTGCCGTCGACGATGTGGTTCGGCAGGTTGATCGAGCCCAGGTTGCAAACGGCGATCTCGTCCTTGTTGGTGTTCAAGGTGATCTCGGTGCACAGGTTCGAGCTGTGGACCACGCCGACGTGCTGCTGCGGGCTACGCAGGTTGCACGGGTCTTTGAAAGTCAGCCATGGGTGGCCGGTTTCGAACAGCATGGACAGCATCTTGCGCCACAGGTCCTTGGCCTGGATGGTCTTGAACAGCTTGACCTTGCCCGGGTACTCGGTGAGGGCTTCGTAGTACTCGTAGCGCTCTTCGAAGGCCTTGCCGGTCAGGTCGTGCAGGTCCGGCACTTCGGACGGCGAGAACAGGGTCCACTTGCCGTCATCGAAGACGCGCTTCATGAACAGGTCAGGGATCCAGTTGGCGGTGTTCATGTCGTGGGTACGACGGCGGTCATCACCGGTGTTCTTGCGCAGCTCGATGAACTCTTCGATGTCCATGTGCCAGGTTTCCAGGTAGGCACACACAGCGCCTTTGCGCTTGCCACCCTGGTTAACGGCAACGGCGGTGTCGTTGACGACTTTCAAGAACGGCACGACGCCCTGGGATTTGCCGTTGGTGCCCTTGATGTACGAACCCAGCGCACGAACCGGCGTCCAGTCGTTGCCCAGGCCGCCAGCGAATTTCGACAGCATGGCGTTGTCGTGGATCGCGTGGTAGATGCCCGACAGGTCATCCGGCACGGTGGTCAGGTAGCAGCTCGACAGCTGTGGACGCAGGGTACCGGCGTTGAACAGGGTTGGAGTCGACGCCATGTAGTCGAAGGACGACAGCAGGTTGTAGAACTCGATCGCGCGGTCTTCACGGGCTTTCTCTTCGATCGCCAAGCCCATGGCCACACGCATGAAGAAGATCTGCGGCAGTTCGAAACGCACGCCATCCTTGTGGATGAAGTAGCGGTCGTACAGGGTTTGCAGGCCCAGGTAGGTGAATTGCTGGTCGCGCTCGTGGTTGATTGCCTTGCCCAGTTTTTCCAGGTCGAATTCGGCCAGCACAGGGTTCAGCAGTTCGAACTCGATGCCTTTGGCGACGTAGGCCGGCAGTGCCTTGGCGTACAGGTCGGCCATTTCGTGGTGGGTGGCGCTTTCGGCCACGCCGAGGAAGCCCAGGCCTTCGGCGCGCAGGGTGTCCATCAGCAGGCGCGCGGTCACGAACGAGTAGTTCGGCTCGCGTTCAACCAGGGTACGGGCAGTCATCACCAGGGCGGTGTTGACGTCGTTCAGGGCCACGCCGTCGTACAGGTTCTTCAGGGTTTCGCGCTGGATCAGGTCGCCGTCGACTTCTTCCAGGCCTTCGCACGCTTCGGTGACGATGGTGTTCAGGCGGCCCATGTCCAGCGGCGCCAGGCTGCCGTCGGCACGGGTGATGCGGATCGACGGGTGAGCGTTGACCGCTTCTTCGGCCGGCGCACGCACGGCACGTTCCTTGGAGCGGGCATCACGGTAGATCACGTAGTCGCGAGCCACTTTCTGCTCGCCGGCACGCATCAGGGCCAGTTCGACCTGGTCCTGGATTTCTTCGATGTGGATGGTGCCGCCCGATGGCATGCGACGCTTGAAGGTCGCGGTGACCTGTTCGGTCAGGCGGGCAACGGTGTCGTGGATTCGCGACGAGGCGGCAGCGGTGCCGCCCTCAACTGCGAGAAACGCTTTGGTGATGGCGACGGTGATTTTGTCATCGGTGTAGGGAACGACAGTGCCGTTACGCTTGATCACGCGCAGTTGGCCAGGCGCGGTGGCGGACAGATCCGAATTCGAATCAGCGGCCGGCGGCAAGGTGCCCTGCGGGTTCTCGCGAGTTGTGTCGGTTTGCATGGGGGAGTGTCTCCACATTCTCTATGTTTGTTTGGGCACCATCACGGTGCCCACCGTTCCGTCCTGAAGCACTACAACCGGCGAGCGCCGGGCATAACAACTTCGGGACAGTAGGAAGGGGGCTTTATCGGGCGCCGCTTCCATGCCGAAGTCTTTGGTCTCACGCCTTGGGCCTGAAACCGGGATCCATTGCAGGTGACAGTCGGGACTGCAACACCCGTACCGTTTTCGCCACTCGGGGCCGAAATACAGTAGCCATCCGCACGCGCGTTTTGGTCTTTCGAAAATACGTTTGGTTCAACCGGACAGAGGCAATAATAGCGCTTGAAATTGGTGTCTGGTTTGTGTTTGGTTTTTTGCGCAAAACCCCATATCTAGGGTTTTTTTAGCGCCGGGCTACAAGATAATGCGTTTTAGGGGGGGATTGCAACGTACTACCTGTGGATAAACCTGTGCGTAAATTGTGTGTGAAAGAGGGAACCGGCGTGTAGGCCGCGACACTGCTGGACCGGACCTTTTTTCAGCAATTTTCTACGATCGAAAATGCTCGTTCGGATTTTTAAGGGCGCGAACCCTATCACAAAAAACCCTGTTGTCCGAACGCATTTACCCGCTTGTGTTCTCGACGGGCGGCGTTTATACAATCGGCCCAGCGTGTATACATATTTATCTTCCCGAATCATTACAAAAAGACGGGCGGATCCTTCCTTATTAGTGTTTTTGGCAAGCAGAGGTCACCCGTGGAGCAAGAAGCCTGGCAGGTATTGATTGTGGAGGACGACCAGCGACTGGCCGAACTGACCCGCGATTACCTGGAAGCCAATGGCCTGCGTGTATCGATCGAAGGCGATGGAGCGCTTGCTGCGAACCGCATCATCAAGGAGCAACCGGACCTGGTGATCCTCGACCTGATGCTCCCCGGTGAAGATGGCCTGAGCATTTGCCGCAAGGTCCGCGCCCGATATGACGGCCCGATCCTGATGCTCACCGCCCGCACCGATGACGCTGACCAGATTCTCGGCCTGGACCTGGGGGCTGACGACTACGTGTGCAAACCGGTACGCCCGCGTCTGCTGCTGGCGCGCATCCAGGCCTTGCTGCGTCGCAGTGAAGCGCCCGAAGTCGCCCCGGAAAAACAGCGGCGCCTGCAGTTCGGCCCGCTGATCGTCGACAACGCCTTGCGCGAAGCCTGGTTGCAGGGCAACGGCATCGAGCTGACCAGCGCCGAATTCGACTTGCTCTGGCTATTGGTGGCCAATGCCGGTCGCATCCTCTCCCGGGAGGAAATCTTTACCGCACTGCGGGGCATCGGCTATGACGGCCAGGACCGCTCCATCGATGTGCGCATCTCGCGCATCCGCCCGAAGATCGGCGATGATCCGGAGCATCCACGGCTGATCAAGACCGTGCGCAGCAAAGGCTATCTGTTCGTTCCCGAGGCTTGCGTAGACCAGACCCTGTGAATTCGATCTTCCTGCGCATCTATGGCGGCATGTGTGCCGCGCTGATTCTGGTGGCGGTGCTCGGTGTGCTGGCGTTGCACCTGCTCAATCAGGTGCGCAGCGAGCAATACCGCGAGCGCCTGGCCCACGGCACGTTTTCGCTGATGGCCGACAACCTGCAACCGATGAACCAGACCGAGCGTCACCGGGCCTTGCTGGTGTGGGAGCGGCTGCTGGGCATTCCGCTGGCGCTGAAAACCTTTACCGAGACTGACCTCGACCTGACCCAGCGCACTCGTGTGTTGCGCGGCCAGGCATTGGTGGAACAGACCGGGCCGCACGCGGCGAAGGTGTACAAGCTGGTCAGCGACAAGGAGCAGTTGATGCTCACCGGGGAAGTGCAGCAGATCAGCGAACAACTGGCCCGGGCGACCATCTACCTGTTGACCGATGAACTGGTGCGGACTCCGGTAGCCGACCAGCCCTTGCGCCTGGCGCAATTGAAGGAGAGCAAGGGCTTCGGCTTCGAGCTGCGCCTGGTCACGGTTGACGAGGCGGACATGGACGAAGACCAGAGCCGCCGGGTGTCCGAGGGCGATACGGTGATGGCGCTGGGCAAGGGGGGCGATTCGATTAGGGTGTTTGCCGGCATGGTCGGCACGCCGTGGGTCCTGGAAATCGGCCCGTTGTACCAGATGAATCCTTATCCCCCGGAATGGCTGGTGCTGATCGCCGCGCTGGGCCTGACGCTGATCGGCCTGATCGTTTATCTGTTGGTGCGTCAGCTCGAGCGCCGCTTGCGTGGCCTGGAGGCCGCGGCCACGCGCATCGCCAAGGGCAGCCTGGAAACCCGCGTGCCGGCGCGCGGCGCGGATTCCGTAGGGCGCCTGGCCTCGGCCTTCAACGGCATGGCTGAACACCTGCAACAGTTGCTGGCGATCCAGCGTGAACTGGTGCGCGCGGTGTCCCACGAATTGCGCACGCCGGTGGCGCGCCTGCGCTTTGGCCTGGAGATGATCGGCTCGGCCACCACGCCACAAGCCCTGGAAAAATACTGCCAGGGCATGGATCACGACATCGAGGACCTCGACCGGCTGGTCGACGAGATGCTGACCTACGCGCGGCTCGAACAGGGTTCTCCGGCGCTGAACTTTCAGCGGATCGATCTGGATGCCTTGGTCAATCAAGTGATTGAAGAGCTGGCGCCGTTGCGCGCCGACGTCACGGTACAGCGCGGGTTGTGCCTGTCGGCGGCCGATAACGACGATGCCTGGGTCGAGGCCGAACCGCGTTATCTGCACCGGGCGATCCAGAATCTGGTGAGCAATGCCATGCGCCATGCGCAATCACGGGTGACCATCAGCTATCAGGTGGGGCAGCAGCGATGCCGGGTGGATATCGAGGATGACGGGCCGGGGGTGCCGGAGTCGGCATGGGAGAAGATCTTTACACCGTTCCTGCGTCTCGACGACAGCCGTACCCGTGCTTCTGGAGGCCATGGGTTAGGCCTGTCCATTGTGCGACGCATCATCCATTGGCATGGCGGGCGGGCGTTGATCGGCAAGAGCAAAAGCCTGGGTGGTGCGTGTTTCAGTTTGAGTTGGCCGCGGAATCAGGAGAAACGCTGAGATTTTCGGTGAATGTTCAACCGCTTTCGCGAGCAAGCCCGCTCCCACATTGGGCTTTGTGAACACTACAGATCCAGTGTGGGAGCGGGCTTGCTCGCGAAGGGGCCCTGCCATGCGCAAAAAAACTCAGGCCCTGATGCTGACCAGACTCAACAACTGCCCATCCTTGACCCCGAACTGCGCATCCAGCTCGGTGCCGTTGCGCCATTCGCGGGACAGATCGGTGAGCAGCCGCAACCGCACCTCTCCCGACTCAGACCACTCCAGCACTTCGGCGTGTTCGAAATAAAACCGTTGCTGAACGATCGGATAGAGCGCCTTGAACAGGCTTTCCTTGACCGAGAAAGTCAGGGTGACCAACAACGCCCGTAGATCGTGATCACCGGCCGCCATGCGCTGTAGCTCCGGCGGATTGAGGATTTCCCCGGCCAGGCGTTCGGCCCGATCGGCATTGAGCAGGACTTCCAGATCCATGCCCAGGCCGCGCCAATGGCTTTTGTTCGCGACAATCGCCGCGGCCCGGCCAGTGCTATGGGTGATCGAGCCAGTGATATGGGCAGGCCAGACCGGTGCCCGGTCTTCACCGATGGCCGGAATGTAGCCCAGGCCTTCGAGCCGCTGTAACGCGGCCCGCGCGCACACCCGCCCGGCGAGAAACTCCGCCTGCCGTTTGGCGACAGAGCGCTGAATGCTCGCCGGTGCCTCCACAGCACTGCGCTGAAAGTCATCGCTGGCCAGTCGGGAGCTATCGAAATGAGTGCTCAGCAGGACCGTATCGGGCAGCACAAACGGCAGCGGCCAATGGTCATCGAGGGGGGTGCAGCAGACGGGCAGGGCATGAGTGGAGTTCATGCGGGGCATTTTGCCGGGTTGCCCTGGGGCTGGGTAGTAGCAGACGGCTTTTGTGGCGGGGGGGCTGCCCCCCCCGCCACAAATATCAGGGTTAACCAAAGATCCTTTTGAAGAACGCCTGCATGTCCGCCCAGGATTTTTCATCCGCAGTCTTGTTGTAGCCAATGTCCGGCCCGCCATGATCGCCATGGCCAAGTCGATCGGCATCCGGGTTGGTGAAGCCATGCCTGGCGCCGTCGAGGCTGACGAATCTGTAGTCGGCGCCGGCCTTGTCCATCTCGCTCTTGAAAGCCGTGATGTTTTCCTGGGTGACGATGCTGTCCAGTGCTCCGTGCTCCACAAGGATCTTCGCCTTGACGCTGCCTGGCGTTGCCGGTGTATTGGTCGTCAGCGCGCCATGGAAACTCACCACGCCTGCCAATGGCACGCCCTGTCTTGCGGCATTGAGCACCACGCCACCACCGAAGCAGTAGCCGATGGCGGCGATTTTATGCGGATCGGTTTGCGGTTGTTGCTTGAGCAGGTCGAGCCCGGCCTGAAACCTCGCGCTCGACACGGCACTGTCTTTTGCCACGGCTTGCATGAAGGCCATGGCGTCTTTGGGGTGCTCGGTGTTTTTGCCGTCACCGTACATGTCAATGGCCAGGGCGCTGTAGCCCAGGCCGGCAAGGTCACGGGCGCGGCGCTTGGCGTAGTCGTTGAGTCCCCACCATTCATGCACCACCACGACGCCGGGGCGCGGACCCTTGAGGGCATCGTCGTAGGCGTAATAGCCGATCATTTTCGTGCCATCGGCACTCTGGTAGGGGATTTCCCGGGTCTGGATGGCAGCCTGGCTGAGCCCGCTCAAGGCCAACAGGAGGACGGCGAAGAACATGCGCATGATCGGAACTCCTCTTGAAAAGTGTCGAAACATTCGGGAGGGGGCGGTTCAGCCCGGGTTCAGAGTGCGTTCAGGGGGAGTTCAGGGCTCGGTGCGTAACCTTGCCCCGTACCCAATAAACAAACGGCACATGAGGACACTCCCAATGACTGGATTCAAAAAACTGCTTCTGGCATTCACTGTACTGGGCGCAAGCACCGCAGCCTTCGCATCCGACGATAACTTTGCCAGCATTACTCTTGGACAGACCAGCGACAAGGTCAAAAAGTCCCACGCCCTGAACGACAACCTGAACCATCCGAACGCCGATGGCGTGATCGGCAAGGACACCACCTGGGGTGTCCGTCTGGGCCAGCAAAACACCAAGGGCCGGTACTACGCCACTTACGACAATGTGTCGGGCTCGCACAACGGCATTAAACTGCGTCAGGAAAACCTCCTGGGCAGCTACGATCTGTTTTACCCGGTGGGCGGTAGCACCAGGCTGTTCGGTGGTGCCACGGCCGGCCTGACCAAAATGACTCAGGAGTCGCCAGGCTTCAGCCGCGACAGCGATATCGGTTACGCCATCGGCGCCCAGGCGGGTGTGCTGCAACAGGTTTCGCAGAACACCTCGGTTGAACTGGGTTACCGTTACCTGCGCAGCAACGCCAGCACCGAGATGAGTGAGCGTGGTGGCAGCAAGCGGGGTTCGCTGGACCTGACCAGCAGCGCCCAGACTTACCTGTCCGCCAACTACGCTTTCTGACAAGCGTTTCGCGAGCGGCCTGTGCCGGATCAACCCGAGTGGCTGGTCCGGCATTGCCATGTTAGCTATCGAGGTGCGACGTTGTGCCTCTGGAGATGTTGATTTGCCCGGGAGAGCGTTATGAAACTGCTGGTCGTCGAAGATGAAGCGCTGCTTCGTCATCACCTGAAAACCCGCCTGACGGAGAGCGGCCATGTGGTCGAGTCCGTGGCCAACGGCGAGGAGGCGCTGTATCAGACCGCGCAGTTCAACTTTGACCTGGCGGTGATCGACCTCGGTCTGCCGGGCATGAGCGGTCTCGACCTGATCCGGCAGTTGCGCTCAGGTGGCAAAACTTTCCCGATCCTGATCCTCACCGCGCGAGGCAACTGGCAGGACAAGGTCGAAGGCCTGGCCGCCGGTGCCGACGATTACGTGGTCAAGCCGTTTCAGTTCGAAGAACTGGAGGCTCGCCTGAATGCCTTGCTGCGCCGCTCCAGCGGCTTCACCCAGTCGACCATCGTTGCTGGTCCGTTGCTGCTGGACCTGAACCGCAAGCAGGCATCCCTCGACGATCAGCCGTTGGCACTGACCGCGTATGAGTACCGCATTCTCGAATACCTGATGCGTCACCATCAGCAAGTGGTGCCGAAGGACCGCTTGATGGAGCAGCTCTATCCGGATGATGACGAGCGTGATCCGAATGTGATCGAGGTGCTGGTCGGTCGTCTGCGCCGCAAACTGGAGGGGCCGGGTGGGTTCAAACCGATCGATACCGTGCGCGGCCTGGGCTACCTGTTCAATGAGCGTTGCACTTGATCCGTTCGCTGCGCATCCGCTTGATGCTCGCCGCCACGCTGTTGGCGGTGTTGTTCATGCTGGCGTTGCTGCCGGCGATGCAGGGGGCCTTCAGCCTGGCGTTGCAAGACTCCATCGAGCAGCGTCTGGCATCGGACGTGACTACGTTGATCTCTGCCGCCCGGGTGGAGAACAACAGCCTGCAGATGCCGGAGCAGCTGCCCGACGAACGCTTCAACCTCACCGACAGCCGATTGCTCGGCTACATCTATGACCGTGAGGGGCATCTGGTCTGGCGTTCGAAGGCGACCCGGGAAGAACACATCAATTACAAGCCGCGCTACGACGGACGTGGCAACGAGTTTGCGCGGATCCGTGAAGCCAATGGCCAGGAGTTCTTCGTCTACGACGTCGAGGTCAAGTTGCTCGGTGGCAAAAGCGCAGCCTTCAGCATCGTGGCGCTGCAGCCGGTTCGTGAGTACGAACTGACCCTGGAAGGCCTGCGAGAAAATCTCTATCTGGGTTTTGGCGCGGCACTGCTGGTGCTGCTGGCGTTGTTGTGGATCGGACTGACCTGGGGCCTGCAGGCATTGCGGCGCTTGAGCCAGGAACTGGATCAGATCGAAGGTGGCACCCGCGAAAGCCTCAGTGAGGAACATCCCCGGGAATTGCTGCGCCTCACCGGTTCTCTCAACCGGTTGCTGCACAGTGAGCGTGAGCAGCGCAGTCGCTACCGTGATTCCCTCGATGACCTGGCCCATAGCCTGAAAACGCCGCTGGCGGTGTTGCAAGGCGTCAGCGAAGACCTGGCCCTGCGTCCGGAGGATCGCGATCAGGCCTGGGTTCTGCAAACCCAGATCGAACGCATGAGCCAGCAGATCAGCTACCAGTTGCAGCGCGCCAGCCTGCGCAAAAGCGGTCTGGTACGTCATCAGGTGCGTTTGCACCCGGTGCTGAAAAGCCTGTGCGACACGCTGGACAAGGTTTATCGCGACAAGCGCGTGCACGTCGCGTTCGACCTGCCCGACCCGTGCTACGTACCGATCGAGCAGGGCGCTCTATTGGAGATGATGGGCAACCTGCTGGAAAACGCCTATCGCCTGTGCCTGGGCGAAATACGCATCAGCGTGCGCGAAACCCTTGGCGGCATCGAGTTGTGTGTCGAGGACGACGGCCCCGGCGTACCACAGGATCAACGCGCACGGATTCTCGAGCGCGGCGAGCGCCTGGACCGTCAGCACCCGGGGCAGGGCATCGGCCTGGCGGTGGTCAAGGACATCATCGAGAGCTACAGCGCCAAGCTGACCTTGGGCGATTCACCGATGGGCGGGGCGGCGTTCCGGATTCATTTTCCGGTGGTATGACCTGGAGTTTGATTGTGCTCTTTCGGGCCTCTTCGCGGGCAAGCCCGCTCCCACATCGGCCGAAGTTGTTCAAAAATCATCTGACTAACTCAATACCCTGTGGGAGCGGGCTTGCCCGCGAAGAGGCCAGTGAACACACCAGAAAAAATTGCTCCTGAAACTCAGTTCTCCTGCGCCCGATAAGCCCCCGGCGTCAGCCCCGTCCACTTCTTGAACGCCCGGTGAAATGCCGACGGCTCGGAAAACCCCAGAAGCTCGGCGATCTGTTGCAACGACAGGTCGGCGCGGCTCAGGTGATAAATCGCGATGTCCCGGCGCAACTGGTCCTTCAACTCCTGAAAGCTCGATCCCTCTTCCCGCAAATGCCGGCGCAAGGTCTGCGGGCTGATGTGCAGCTGCGCGGCCACGGCTTCCAGATCGGGCCAGCGTGAACTGTCGCGACTGAGCAAACGGCGCAAGCGGCTGCTCAAGCTGTCGCCATCGTCCGGGCGCGAGAGCAGGTCGGCGGGGGAGCGCTCGAGGAAATGCTTGAGGGTGCGTTCATCCTGCAACAGCGGCATGGCCAGGTAGCGGCTGTGAAACAACAGGCTGCTCTGGGGGCTGGAAAACTCGAGCGGGCAGGAAAACAGCAGGTCGTACTCGGCGCCGTGTTCCGGCCGGGGGTAGCTGAACGCGGCCTGTTCCAGGCGAATGCGCTGGCCGATCAGCCAGCTGCCGAAACGGTGCCAGATCACCAGCAGGCTTTCGCTGAGAAAATGATCCGGATCCCAAAGTTGCGAGTCGTCGAGGCTGAGGCGGACCCATTCATCTTCGCGGCTCAGGGTCAAGCGCGGAGCCCCGGGGAATAGGCTATAAAACAATAAGCCGCGATTGAGTGCCTTATCCAGGCTGCGGCAGTGAATCACGGCATGGCACATCATCGCGAAGCTGCCCGGCCTGCTGGGGGCTTGCCCGAACCCCAGGTACTCGTCGTCCAGTGCCAGCCATAAGGCCTGAATCAGTTGGGTGAATTGCTCTGGAGCGATGCGCGCCCGGGGTTCGTCCAGCAACTCGGGGCTGATCCCCAGTTGTTGTAGCAGGCCCGAAAAGTCGTAGCCGTGCCGACGCGCACCACCAAGGGCGGCGCGGGCGAAATGACTGGCAATGGTGCGTTCGCGCATGACAGCAGTTCTGACCGTTGAACGACGGATGGTAGCTGCGCACTGCGGGCGTGAACAGGGCGGATATCCGCCAAATTGCAGGACGTCTTTTAATGGAAGGGCGGAAATCCGCCACATGATTGTAACCGTCCGGTGACAGGGAAATCGCTGCGACCCCTGATATCAAAAGGCTTGCAGGGATTTTGCGCAAGGTGGCACGGGCCTTGCGATACAACATGCAGATGCTTGCCGTTGCGCAGCTCGAAAAAACAAATCCCTCCAGTGCAGGAGGGTTCGCAATTGCGGTGTTGCGGGCAACAGCTGGATGTTGCCACCGGGCACCCTTGAGGAACTTTGCAATGACGACTCGTCAGCCACTGTACAAATCCCTGTATTTCCAGGTGATCGTTGCAATTGTCATCGGTATCGCACTCGGTCACTACTACCCACAGCTCGGTGTGGCCGTTAAACCGTTGGGTGACGGGTTCATCAAGCTGATCAAAATGATCATCGCCCCGATCATCTTCTGTACCGTTGTCAGCGGTATCGCCGGCATGCAGAGCATGAAGTCGGTCGGCAAGACCGGTGGTTATGCGCTGCTGTACTTCGAGATCGTTTCGACCATTGCCTTGTTGGTCGGTCTGGCCGTGGTCAACATCGTGCAGCCAGGCAATGGCATGCACATTGACGTCGCTACCCTGGATGCCTCCAAGGTTGCCGCTTATGTTGCGGCCGGTGCTGACCAAAGCGTCGTAGGCTTCCTGCTGAACGTGATCCCGACGACCATCGTCGGCGCCTTCGCCACCGGCGACATCCTGCAAGTGTTGATGTTCTCGGTGATCTTCGGTTTCGCCCTGCATCGCCTGGGTGCCTACGGCAAGCCGCTGCTGGACTTCATCGATCGTTTCGCCCACGTGATGTTCAACATCATCAACATGATCATGAAGCTCGCGCCAATCGGTGCCTTCGGTGCCATGGCGTTCACCATCGGTGCCTACGGTGTCGGCTCGCTGGTGCAGTTGGGTCAACTGATGGCGTGCTTCTATATCACTTGCCTGCTGTTCATCCTGATCGTACTGGGTGGTATCGCTCGCGCCCACGGCTTCAGCGTTCTGAAAATGATCCGCTACATCCGTGAGGAACTGCTGATCGTGCTGGGCACTTCCTCTTCGGAGTCGGTGCTGCCACGCATGCTGATCAAGATGGAACGTCTGGGTGCGAAGAAATCCGTAGTAGGCCTGGTGATCCCGACCGGCTACTCGTTCAACCTCGACGGTACCGCCATCTACCTGACCATGGCCGCGGTATTCATTGCCCAGGCCACCGACACCCACATGGACATCACGCACCAGATCACCCTGCTGGTGGTGTTGCTGCTGTCGTCCAAGGGCGCTGCGGGCGTGACCGGTAGCGGTTTCATCGTACTCGCTGCCACTCTGTCCGCCGTGGGCCACCTGCCGGTTGCCGGTCTGGCGCTGATCCTCGGCATCGACCGTTTCATGTCCGAAGCCCGTGCCCTGACCAACCTGATCGGCAACGCCGTTGCCACTGTCGTCGTGGCCAAGTGGGTCAAGGAACTGGATACCGACGTGCTGCAAGCGGAGCTGGCCTCGGGCGGTCGCGGTATTGCCGAAGAGCCTAAAGACGATGTTCTGGGCCACGTCGAAGAGGTAGCCCCGGTTAACGCCAAGTAAGCCTTGTCCTGATGAAAAACCCGCTTCGGCGGGTTTTTTCATGCCCGGCGTTTGAGCACAACGGTCACTGCACATGGCGCATAAGGTGATTGCTGCAATGCCAACGGCTGCCTAGGCTGGGTGCATCGTCAAGGGAGAACGCTCATGCCCGGTCCACTGGCATCACTCAAGGTTCTGGATTTCTCGACATTGCTGCCGGGGCCGTTCGCCTCGTTGCTGCTGGCGGACATGGGCGCCGAAGTGCTGCGCATCGAATCACCGACCCGCATGGATCTGCTGCGGGTGTTGCCGCCCCACGATCAAGGCGTGTCAGCCAGCCACGCCTACCTCAACCGCAACAAGCGCAGCCTCGCCCTGGACCTCAAGCAACCCGAGGCGCTGGAGGTGATCAAGTCGTTGCTGCAGGACTACGACATTGTGCTCGAGCAGTTCCGCCCGGGTGTCATGGAGCGTCTGGGCCTGGGTTACGAAGCCCTGAAGGCGATCAAGCCCGAATTGATTTATGTGTCGATCACCGGCTACGGTCAGACCGGCCCCTACAAGGACCGCGCCGGCCATGACATCAACTACCTGGCCTTGTCCGGGCTGGCGAGTTACACCGGACGGGCCGACAGTGGGCCGCTGCCGTTGGGCATGCAGGTGGCGGATGTCGCCGGTGGCTCGTTGCACGGGGTGGTTGGCTTGCTGGCGGCGGTCATTGCCCGACAGCAAACCGGTCAGGGCCAGCACCTGGATGTCAGCATGACCGACTGCGCGTTCAGCCTGAATGCGATGGCCGGTGCCGGGTATCTGGCCTGTGGCGTCGAGCCGGGGCCGGAAAACCAGGTGCTCAATGGCGGCAGCTTCTACGACTACTACCGCTCCAGGGATGGGCGCTGGCTATCGGTGGGCAGCCTGGAGCCGGCATTCATGAAGCAGTTGTGCACGGCGTTGGGGCTGGAAGAATTGGCCGGCCTCGGCCTGTCGCCGCAACTGGTGCATCGGCAACAGCTTAAGGACGCGCTGACGGTCGAATTCGAAAAACATGACTTTGCCGAGTTGTGCGCGCTGTTCGCGGAGCTGGATGCTTGTGTCGAGCCAGTGTTGAGCCTGGGAGAAGCGCTGCGTCATCCGCAGTTGCAGGCACGGGAGTTGGTGGCGCAAGTGCCGCGGGGCGACGGATCAAGCCAGGCGCAGATGGCGTGTCCGCTGAAGTTTTCGCAAGGTTTGCCTGAGCCCCGGCATATTGGCTCGGTGCTGGGGCAGCATACGGATCAGGTGTTGGGGGAACTGGGGTTCAGTGCGCAGCGGATTGCTGAATTGCGGTCAGCCAAGGTCATTCTCTAGCGTCTGCTCCGGCCTCTTCGCGAGCAAGCCCGCTCCCACAGGGGGACTTTGGTGCCGCATAAATCCGGTGTAGGAGCGAGCCTGCTCGCGAAGAGGCCGATACAAACACCGAGAGTCCCGCTATTCGACCCGCATCTCCCCACTGAACACCAGCGTATGGCGACACCGTCGACACAAGTACCTGCGCCCCTGGTGCACCAGGCTGTGGCGCTGGGCCGAGAACGGGAAGTCGCTGTCGGCGCACGGGCACTTGTAGATGTAGCGGGTCACGCTGCGGCGTTTGACGTCATAGGTGTGGCAGCGGTTGGGCGGCAATTCGTACACGCCGCGCATGATCAATTGCCACTCTTCACCATGGGGCTGGATACGGTCGCCGAACAGTTGATGGGCGATCAGGTGGGCGACTTCATGGGCTACGGTCTGCTTGAGGAAGTCTTCGGTGTTTTCCCGATACAGCTGCGGATTGAAGCGCAGCAGGTTCTCGTGCAAATGCGCGACACCGGCTTTTTGCCCGCGCAGCTTGAGGCTCACCACGGGGCGTTTGAAAGTTCGTTTGAAAAAGGATTCGGCTAGTTGGAAACAGTCTTCGACGCGGGAATTGAGTTGCTCGGGCATGCTTGATGGATCTCCAGAGCGGTCGAGTATGCCGCAACCCTGGGGCCTTGCGAATCGCCAAGGTGCCGAATGGTCGTGTGCCTCCTCGTTGCTGAAGAATCAAAAGGCCGCCTTGCGGCGGCCTGTATCGTTGGTTTCTGATTATCAGTGACGGGTGGCTAATTGGTGTAGACCGGCCCTACGCCGAGTCCCCAGACAATCACAGTGAACGCCATGATGGCGACCAGCACCACCAGGCCTACGGCGAGCACCGAACTTGAAAACAGAAAGCCCTCGTCAGATGGAATGTTCATGAATGTCGGCAAGCCCACGTACAGCAAGTACACCGTGTAGCAGATGGCTGCGGTGCCGACGATCATCCCCAGCCACAAGTGCGGGTACAAAGCGGCGAGGCCACCGATGAACAGCGGTGTAGCGGTGTAGGTCGCAAACGCAATGCAGCGGGCGAGGCTTGGGTTGGCGTCATAGGTGCGGGCCATCCAGTGAATGAATGCGCCCATTACCGCAACGCCACCGAGCATCGCCACGTACGACATGATCGTCATCCATATCGCGCTTTCTACGGTCAGCATCACGGGAGCCCGGTTGCCGATGACCCAGCCGACCTGTGTGGTGCCTATGAAGGCAGACACGGCGGGGATCGCCGCCAGGATCAGCGTATGGGTCAGGTACATGTGGCTGATGCTTTCCTCCTGGTCGCCACGGATCTCTTTCCATTCTTGGTCAGGGTGGGTGAAGAGCCCCACTACGTGATGGATCATGCCAGTCACTCCTCTTTTTTTCCGTCGCCCCCCAGTGGAGCGCCTACGGGCCAATGCGGCCTAGCAAGTCACAGGTCTGAAATTTTCATGAGACCTTATGTCGCAGTATAGGGATGAGTTTCCCTAGAAGAAGTAGGGGCTTTAGAGCAAATCGCGCTGTAAACACAATTGTTAATCGCCGTCGGGTCTGTAGGTGAGCTGGAGATGTTGCCCGCTCGCCACAAGTGCAAAAAATTTGCGTAAAATGCCCGCCTTTCGTCACACCTCACGGATTTCGCGTCATGGGCACTCTCACGGTTAACCAGAACAAACTGCAAAAGCGCCTTCGCCGACTGGCCGGTGAGGCGGTTGCCGATTTCAACATGATTGAAGACGGCGACAAGGTCATGGTCTGCCTGTCCGGTGGCAAGATATAAGCAACAAATATTTTGTAATGCAGAAAATTCTATAGAACTTCTCTTTAAGCCCCGCTTTGAAGCACCCACGTCCCCTTCACATTTGACAAAGCTCGTTTCCCGACTAGCCTGTTTGTAAGCTAGTTATTGGACGAACTATTTTGTCAATCATGAAGCTTAAACGATACCAATTCAATTCCTTGCCATTCGTGACCATAGTGGATGACGCGGATTGCCCTATCGATCCTTATGTTTCGTGCTATCTCAATGGCCCGTTGTCTGCTAATGCGCCTAATACGAGATTTAGATACGCGAATGAGTTGCTGTTCGTGTTGCAGTACTTTTCTGAAAAAAACATCCACCTACCAGCACGGGTTGCATCGGGAAAGTTTATTTCGCAAAAGGAATATATGCAGTTTTATGACAGGTGCTGCTTGAACAAAGGAGCTTTTGATGCAGCGTCAAATGTAAAAAATTTTAGGGTAACTGATAAGCACCTGAGGAATGTCATCGTCGCCAATCAGAAAGGCATGGCGAAGGTATCTAACGAGACTTTGCTAGGACGCGTCAGGCGTCTTAGGTGTTTTCTTGATTGGCTATTTGAGCTGTTTCACGAAGTGCATGAGCTTGATGAGAAGATTGGGAAGCGATTCAATGAACTGGTCGCTAAGATTAAATTAGATGAAGTCGCGCTTGGAAGAAATGGAAGTCAACAAGTAAGCGGCGCTGAGGAGTCAGTCCTTTCGGATGATATTTTCTTGGAGTTACTAGAATTGATTATGCCTTCTTCTCCTAATAACCCATTCAAGGCTTCAAGAGTCAGAAATTATCTGATTGTCAATCTGCTAACACAAAGCGGCATCAGGAGAGGTGCCCTTGGAAAGTTGAAAGTTTCAGATTTTCACTTCTACGGTACTTTCGATCAGATATCTATATATCGATCAGGAAACGACCCGACAGATCCACGCGCTGAAAAACCCAACCAAAAGACAAAGGCGCATTTGGCTACGGTTGATAAAAATATTATGCATCAAGTTGAGTTCTATATTGATCACGTGCGTGCAGCATTTACACGTGCGCAATATCATGACTTCGTGTTTGTAAGTGAAAATGATTCAAAAGGTACAGCGGGTCAACCGCTATCCTTGAAATCAATCAATTCGCTCTTCCAGAAAATTTCAAAAGCACTGGGCGTTCATGTGCACCCTCATATGTTGCGTCACAAATGGAATGAAATATTCGATGAAAAGGGTGAACGGTGTGGTGTCGATGCTGCTCGTCTTGAGGATATTAGAAAATATGCTATGGGTTGGTCGCAAAATACAACCATGAATAATATTTATAATGACAAGCGACTTGCATTGAAAGCGAGGGAGTTATCCCTAGCGCACCAGCATAAAGTAGATCAAAAAAAATGATTCAATACAAAAAGCAGGAAGGAGCAAAAGCTAGCCAGAAAAAAGCTTTTTTGGTTACGGCTAAATCTGGCCTGGTAGTCAATACTGACGATGACGTATGGGTCATACTCCCAAATAAAGGAAAAGGAGGTAGTTTGTACGTAGGGTGGATACACTCATCAGGTATGCCAGATGATGAGAAAAATTTGATTTTGGATGTTCTTATATATTACGTCCGAACCAAGGCTGCCAGCACAGCATCCGGCTTAAATACTAATGTGAAACCATTTGTGTTAGGTGGAATTCCCTCGTTAGACAGATTAAAGGCGATTTGGAGTGGGCTTAAAACAAACCAAAAGAAAGGGCTTAATCAATTTTTTGGAACTCTATCTAAACAAGGCCATAAGAAGTTTAAGGATTTTCATTTGTTTACCTCCACGCACTTGGATAAAGTGCGTGTAAATGCACTTGATTCTTCCAGTGGTGCGTTAAATGATAGTGAGTTCGACTCATTGGCGAAGCAGATTAATTATTGCCTTCAAGAGTTTGAATGGACCGGCGATAGAGAGCTTTCCTTTTATCAAGCATCAAGTTTTTACGGTCGCCTCAGGAACTTAGTTACTAACAAGCTATTGCTTTCAATCGTCCGTCGGCCGATTCAAATTTCTCTTTTGAAATGGTCCGATCTGATCCCCATAGGTGCAAGCTTTAACGATGCAAGGGTCCGTGCAGCGGATGAAATTAGTGCTACTTTTGGGCAAGCACTGCAGCTACGAGTGTTCATAGCAAAGTCTACAGGGTTGAGCTTTTCTAGGGGATGCCCCGAGCGCTACCCTCTCTATATTTCTGATAACCTTTCAAAGGTACTCATAGATTATAAAAGGGTAATGCTGGAAGGACTTACGATGTTAATGCAATCGTCGGGAGTCAGCGTGGATAAGTCCGAAATGTTGAATTTAATGACTGATATGCCTATGTTTCCAGATATTAGTCTATTTAAAATGCATTTTAACTCTATAGATTCTTTTAAGAGGCTGTTTACATCGCGTTCTACTGCCTACCACGTTTCGGAGGCGGCTGTGACAAGCGCCATTAGATGGGTTTCGGTTACATCTGATCGAGCAGCTGATTGCGTAGTCACTTCCAATAGGATTCGTCATACCGTATTAACTCGCGGTGCTCAAGATGGACTTCCTGCTGCTCAGTTGGCAAGGATAACCGGAGTTACTGTGCCGGCGGCAAGATACTATATAGACTTGGATTACAAATCGAGGCAGGAGATTGACTGCAAATATATCGGTAATGAGTTTCTGAAGAAGGCATTTAGTAGTGCCTTAACGCCAGGTTCGGAAAGTGATGAGGCTATATTTGATAGCAAGTTCAATCCTGTTGGAAGCCCTAAAAACAAGCGTTCATGTACTACCTGTTCAACGGTAATGGGGAGACCGTTGGGGTGCTATGGATGCCCAAATTTTCGTCCCTTGCTTGAAGGCGATCACAAATCGGTGTTGGAACTCGCGGAGGATAAGCTTGCGGTCAATCGCAGTTCCCTGATCAATCCTCTTCACGCCCGGAGCATTGAAAAATTGGAACGACAGATTGTTTGGATTAAACTAACAATAGCCGTTTGCGATGAACACCTTTCAAGGCAGAGCGCAATTGAGGATTAATAAATACTTCGATCGGTTAGAGTCACTCATCGACACATATCGTGACGCCGAACTAAAGCAATTCGAGGGGGCGGGCAGCAAGGCGGATTTTGATGATCTGATTTGGTACCACATTGATCCTAATACCGGACGCAGAACTAGGTATCTTTGCGGAATACATGGCCGTAAAGGAAAAGGCAATGCAGGTAGCCTGCCTACTGATTCCCTCCCTTATCCCTATAACCATCTGATAAAAGTATGGATTATCGAAGTGGTAAATAAAAATTTATCTGCCACCGAAAAGCAAGCTCAGACATCAGCGGCCAGAAAGCTGTTGTCTCATATGGACGGAGACCTCTATACCCAAACAGAGTCAACAGTAAACAACCTTGACTTTGGGGAGCGTACTGTTGCTCGCTTGCGCTATTTTTTTGATTTTTGTGTCAAGAAAGGGGTGATGAGAAAGATTAACTTAAATAGGAGTGATAATAGAGATAGAACGGGGCACGCTTATCTTGATAGCGCTTTGGAAAAGCTTCCTGATATCACGACTGTCCTTGCTCTAGGTACTATTTTTTCTAATGTGTTTGAGCATGTGGATGAAGATGGGGTGCTTCTTCCAGGTGGGAGGATAATAATGCGGGATGCCCTAATTGTTACCTTTACTGCACTATCTCTAGCGTCACCAAATCGTACCTCCGCCGAAATACCACTCCTACCCAAGCAAAAGCTTCATTCTCATTCCGAAGGAGACGGGGCGCCAGTTTATTACCTCGATTGGATTGGAAGTAAAGGGTATGGGAACTATAAAAACCATGTGCTTTCGGCTCTGGCTGAACCAGTTACGAAAGCTATGAACTTTTTTTTTAAAGCATGCGAACCGGCAAGAGTGTTATGTAGATTTTACGAGACGCCGTGTCGGAGCTTTAATGCTTTGCTCGGAGACCTCGAGATAGCACCTGACCTAAAGCGTAATTTATTTTTAGATCAGCGACCCAACCTTTTTACTTTGGGTTATGCGTTAGGGTTCTATGGAGTTAATCAGTGCGTTCCGGTACTGAAGGAAGGTGCTGATCTGATTTCCATTCACCGCACTCAAAGAGGTAAGTGCTTTGAACAAAAACCAATTTGGTCTTTGCGGTCTGAGGACCGGTTGTCGGTATCTTATACTGGGGCTCAGTCTTTGTCTGCGCTACCAATTTTATTCGGATACTCCAACATTCCGAATATATTCTCCGATAAAGTAACTGTCACAATTGGAGAGGTACAAGATTGGTGGATTTCGTTTTATAAAGAAAATATTCTTCCCGAATTTCCGCTTTCGTTTTCTAGTGGTGAGTCAAGTCTTCCGCTAAAAAATGCGATGTTTTGCTTCTTGGGAAGCTGGATTTATGGGGGCTCTAATAATCGAGGGAGCGGTGGGAAACTTTTCCAAAAATCAAATTTTTCTGTGGTGCCACTAGCATCTCTAGGGAAATCTGTACTATCTCGAATCGGCTTGAATCGAGACATCACGTCGATTTTTCAAAGTTACGGATTTTCATCAGAGTTAAGCCTGTCACCGCATAGTTTGCGTCACTTCTCCAACACCCTCGCGGACTTAAGTAATATCCCTATAGAAATAATAACTGCGTGGTCGGGGAGGAAAAGCTCTGAGCAAACTCATACTTATATCCATACGAGTGAAGAGGAAAAATCGGGTCGAGTGAGTGCGATAATGAATTCTCCCGATATTGACAAACGTACAATTAGGATTTTCTCTCAAGAACAGCTTGCAAAAGCAACTAACCTACCGGCCTCGCTCACTTCAACGGGCCTTTGCACCCAAAATCTAAACGTGACTCCATGTGATTATTTGAATGATTTCGTCTCCCAGTGCTTCTTGTGTCCAGAAAGTTGTCACATCGCCGGGGATGAGGATGCTATAAAACTGTTATTGAAAGATTTATCATTTCAAGTCATGAGATTAGATTCTGTAGCAATGGACCTTCGCCTACCAACGTCCCAGGCAATGAGACAATGGTATGTTATTCATTCTCGAAATGTTCATGTTCTTTCGATGCTGATTGATCTGATGAGAGGTAGTTCCGCAGGTACCACAATTCGTTACTCGAACAAAAACTCTGAATTCAATCTGATCGATTTAAGTACGATGGTCATAACAAAAGTTGCGTGTGCGCTTCCAAATTTTGAGGCGCGCTTAAAAGATTTGATTGAAGATAAAGCTACGAGCGCTTCGGCTGATACCAATCCTCAGTTACGTTCTCTTTTGTCGTCTTTCGGCCTTAACAATAAGGAGGCATAACGTGGTCGAACCAAAAATATCTGCCCAAGCACAACGCAAGATAGAGATTATGCTGACCAAATGGACGGGTAAGCTTACCTGGGATGCGCTGGTGACAAAGGTTGAGCTTGAAGTTGCGATAAAAACGACAAGACAAACTCTCTGCACTTATGTGGGTATAGCTACATCATACAAAAACAAGAAAGCGCAACTTCGAGGCGCATCACCCTCGCTCTACACAAAAATTACAGCTTCTGATGTTAAGTTGGTCGAACAGATAGAGAACCTGAAGGCTGAGGTTGAAGTACTGAAAAAAAATAATGTTGAACAACTTCGAATGATTGAAAGGATGCTTTTGAATGCAAATACAATTCCCAATCTAGATCTCTATGCTTTAGTTAAGCGAAGACCTGAGGAAGTACAAAAAAACTAATATGCAAAGCTTGTCTCATTTTTTCAGAGCATGGTGTAGTTTTTAGACAGCTCGGGTGATTCAGTTGGTACGCAAAAAATGAGTATTGTGGTGACTAACACAGAAATTTTCCTAAATTTTCTTTGGTAATAGTTCTGCTGGAGCACATTCAAGGCTTTGGGCAATCTGGTACAGCTTTTCGACCGTGATGTTGACTTCGCCTCGCTCAATTCGGCCCATGTAGCTTCGGTCAACTTGGCAAATCAGAGCGAAGACGTCCTGCGATAGTCCTTTTGCTTTTCTCGCTTGCCTGATCTTTTTCCCCAATTCTTTCGCCAGATTCCCCATAGCCGCCTCGACACACATGAGGAAAGACTATCGAGTGTTTGCGGACCAATCGGCCACGGACTATAATCCGCATTTTTGTTTAAAGATCATTGAGGCGCCTGCATGAAACAAGATTTATTCGAATTCGACAGGCAGCTCCATTCTCTGCTTTGCGATCATTTTTCTGGGGAGTTCACGACCCATCAGTTGAGAGATGCGTATGCGGCACTCCTTCCTCCCTCAAGCTTTCGGCTCGCAGATGTGCGCGTTTATGTTTATGAACAGATCCGAAGATTAATTCGTGCTGGCTGGGTGGAGATGGCAGTGCAGCGTCAAAAGCGGGGACAGGTGTTTCGTATGCTGGAGATGCCGCAACGGCTGCAGCTCGTACTGGTAGATGGGAACTTCTCCATGACCGTAGATTCTGTGGAAGCTCCAGCAGATGAGGGAAGAGAAATACCATGCTCTGTGCCTAGCTCAAAGGAAGGGCAAGACGATCAGGCCCGCCTTCAAGTGATGCTTAAGGAGACCCGGCTTGATCTGCTCTCATCCTTGGGCGAGACCGAGCGGTACAAGCAGTTGTTTGAGGAGATTCCTCATCTGAAGGGGCGTTTTGAAGGGGTTTATCTGGAAGTCCGTGACAGGAGCTCAAAGCTCCTTGGTCACGTTCGTGCGATCGAAAATACGCTTAAGGCGATTTCTGCCACATGAACGCCACTCTCAGGATATGGCAGCACGAATGCATTACGTTGGCTATTCAGCACTTCACCGAACAACCTCATTTTTTTTGCCAAGCAACTCCCGGTGCTGGCAAGACTAAAATGGCAGCGGAGCTGGCCAGGCTGTTGCTGCAGCAAGACAAGATAGATTTGATTCTTTGCTTTGCTCCGTCACGGCAAACATCGGATGGATTTCAGAGAACGTTCTCTGACGTTCTAGGGAGGCGCCTAGATGGATTGATAGGTGCCGTCGGTGCTGCTTGCACGTATCAAGGAATGGAATATCGAGACGCAGCGTTCTGGAAACTTTTCGACGACTATAGGGTGTTCGCAGTTTTCGATGAAATCCATCACTGCGCCGGCCATGACTTGCTGTTAAGCAATGCATGGGGTCAGCAGATTTTGCAAAGGATTCAAGATCGCGCCACCTTCACTCTTGCTCTCTCGGGAACACCTTGGAGGTCTGACCAGAAGGCAATAGCGCTTGCTCGATATTCTCAGCCAGACGGGGTGCTGATCTGTGATTACCGATATGGCCTGCAGGAGGCAATCGCTGACGGCGTATGTCGGTCGCCGCGCATCGTCGTTTTGGATAACAACATGGTGAGGTTAACTGAAACGCTATCCACAGAAGGCACCGTCACAACGTATCCGAGTATTGCCAGGCTACTTTCTGAGTCACCCGTGTCTTATGAAGATCTGCTGTTCCATGACGATATTTTGCGGCAGATTCTGTTGTTAGGGTGTACAAAGCTTCGCGAAATCCGTGAGCGCCATCCGGAAGCCGGCGGCCTGGTAGTTTCGACAAACATTGAGCACGCTCACCGCATAGCTGACCTTATGCGTGCACAGGGGGAGGTGTGTCAGGTCGTGACCAATAAGACGCCAAACGCGCAGCAGGTCATCAATGATTTTCGACATGGTGGCTGCACCTGGATTATTGCGGTTGGCATGATCAGCGAGGGGACGGACATACCTAGGCTTCAGGTTTGCTGTCATCTAAGTCGTATACGTACCGAACTGCACTATCGCCAGGTGTTGGGCAGAATCCTCAGGCGCTCAAATGATGCGGATGAAAAAGCTTGGCTGTATGTTCTTGCGGAACCTGCGCTCCAGCAGTACTCGGAGCGTTTGGCCGATGATTTGCCCGATGATCATGCCGTATTGAGTGTCGTACGAGCTTCGCAGTTAGAGTGCGACGACCAGATTGACGACCATCCAGAAGATCCCAGTGGCATTGAGATCGCTATCTTGGGAGGTTCAATGGGCGGAGCCTATTCCCGAATGGGTAGCGACCACGCTATTTCGATTATCGGCTCATCCGAGCCCGCATTGTATGAACTCAATTTTTCTCAGCACTACCGAACTCAGCTTCTGAGCGTGTATTGAGAGCATGAGCCCATTAGCGTGGCTGTGGTTGGAAAGGTTCAGCTTCGGCTTCACAGTTCACCGACCCAGCGGACACAAAATGCCGGCTCCCCAAAGTTAATTTTGGTAGTGGCAGCACTGCGTTGGTGCCAATGCGAGAAACCTCTTGTGCGGAAACAGAAAAACAGACGTAAGAAAGCGCGGTTCATCAAGGCGTTGATGGCCATCAAAATCACTCGAGAAGCACGTCAATTGCTTGAAAGGCGTTCAGCTCGCGCGAGTCGATTTCTGGATGGGATATCGATCGTCGGAGATAACTCAGAGTCCGATAGCTGCGAGGCACAGGGAAAATACATGCGTGACTGTTCAACCGTGGACGAGAGTACGGGGGCTAACTATCGTCGATAGTCATCATCCATTTTAAAGGAGGCTGCCCGCTTTGGCTCCGTGATCTTTGGCGTCCACCTGACGATGTGAAGCTGGTCATGTATCAATCCCAACCTCCGGAAATCTCTATCAATGGACCAACAGACCCACGAAAACCACTACGTACCAATCTGGTACCAGAAGCGTTTTTTGCCCGCGCCTGGAGCGCAATTTTTCTATCTTGATCTGTCCCCCTCCATCTATCGGAATGGCCTAGGAAAATCAGTCTCCAAACGCGTCCCGAAGAGTAGCTTCAAAAAAACAGATCTCTACACCACCTGGCCTGGTGGACAGCCCAATGATGAAATCGAGCGTTTGCTTTTTGGAGAGATCGACAACTCTGGGGCCGTTGCGATTCGTCAACTGGCCGGTGGTCAGCCAGAGGAAGTTCATGACGCGTTTACGCCTTTTTTCGAGTATCTCGGCGCACAGAAGTTACGCACACCGAAAGGTCTAGATTGGATCAATGCACACTACTCGCAGCTTGATCAGTCCGGGCTAATGAGAGAAATGCAGCACTTGTTGGCACTGAACTTGACCATCTGGAGTGAAGGGGTTCGCGAGATCGTCTCCGCGAAAAAGTCGGACGTTAAATTCATAATCACCGACCATCCTGTCACCCTCTACAATGCGGCCTGCCCTCCAGATGCGCCGACATGTCGCTACCCAAATGAGCCGTCCGTGCAATGGAACGGGACGCAAACGATTTTCCCTCTAGATGCCGAGCATTGCCTAATCCTTAGCCACCTCGACTACGCGAAACAGACAGAGGGTGTCGACCTGTTAGCCGAGAGACAGAATGCCCGCAACTTCGGAAAAAGCCTGGCTCGAACGGATGCATGGATCCGTTCCAGGGCGCTGTCCCGAGACCAAGTGCTGGCAATCAATTACCTTCTAAAATCTCGCGCCTGCAAACATGTGGCGGCGCCTGTGGAGGATTGGCTCTACCCGGAACGGGAATACGCCGGCGATTGGGGCAAGATCGGGGAAGTGCTTCGCCCACCAGCTGACGAGCTTTGGCATTTCGGCGGGGAAATGTACGTTGGTTACGACGATGGCTCGACCCTCTACCAGGACCCGTACGGGCGTACTTCAGGCAGCCATGAGTACCTGAAGAAATCGCCACCCTCATATCCCATCGATGATGAAGCTGAATGCGGTTGCGGTAGCGGGTATTCGTTTACAGCGTGTTGCAAGGATATTCCTGAAGCGCATCGGCCTACCTGGTCTGTTGCAAGCATTCGAGAGCGGAACCTGATGTTCGTCGGCAAGGTGAAAAACATCCTTGGACTGGACAGCGGCAAAAGCTGGGGCGACGTGCGAGCAGAACTCAACGATGAGCACGTCACGCAAATTTATCGGTGCCTTCAAGCACTGTGGCCAGTTGATACAAACTTCAGAGAGCTTTGGCCGCGGCCGGACCCTCGGATTTTCCGGGCGGTTTACATGGGCTGTATCGATCCTCGCACTGTGGTTACCAGTGTGCTCAGTTGGTCCAGCTATTTCGACGAGGTAGTTTTACTCAACCCGTTTATGAATCCGGCGTGTGTACGCCCCGAGTTCAGCCCTGTCGAAAATCCGTCTCAACACCGGGTGCAGACCCTCAAAAATGTAATGCTCCTACTGGAGCTAGAGCCTTTCATTCGGGCCGGTATAGTTCATTTTGTTCCTGACCCTGGGGAGTTGGAATTTGCTTTTGGCAACGCGATGCGGGAGATGGCGGAATCCCGCGTCAGTGATGCAGAGGAGTTTCACGACGACACCGGTATGTTTAAGTGGCTTGCCGAGGACGACACTGAGCGACTGTTCTCACGACTACCCCTTGAATCTATCAGCAGCATCATCCGCAAATCGTCGCCTCATCTTAATATTGCCGATGTCGATGAAATGGCTCGAAAGTTCAAGAAGCTGAGGGATGATGACCCCTTAGCGCTGCTACAGCCGACTCAGCCTGGAAAGGAGCACAGCCAGCTCATGGCGTTTCGCTGTGCACCGCTTGAACTTTCGATGTTTATGGCGCAAGTGACTGGCGCTGCAATATTTACGGACCTTCCGATTTTCTGGCGACAGTTGCATGCCGCAACGCAAGCTCAACCTACAGCTGCATACTGGCTGCCGTTTACAAATTTGACCGACCAGTTGCTCTTCACCCTGGCGGAGGTACCGCACGAAATCTATCGACTGCGGGCATCTGTAAATTTAGCCAATTTCCGAGCGGTTTTTAGATCTGTATCAAAGTTGCTTATCGCGCCTGAGGGCGAGATTGCAAGCCAAGTTGCGAAATTGCACTCCACTTGACCACCCGGTTGCATTCGACCTGACCAGTCATTTGCATTCATTATGACCACCGATTGCACTGGATTTGACCAGCATGCTTCGTGGCCATAATGGGCAGAAAGCGGCAAGTTTCCGCAATGCAGTGCAGAAGATTGACCGGCTGGAGGGAGAAAAGCACCGCCTGTGAGAGGAGAGCGACAGGTTTTTCGAGCAGTTCGACCGGTGGCAGTACTACGCATTCAAGCACCAGATACCGCAGGGCAAGTTGAATGCGCCACCGACTCAAATTTAGCGCGATTCGTCGGGGATACTGACGCCAGGAGCCCGAACATCTGATGTCTAGGGTGTAGAATACCGGGCATTCTCGACTGATGATGTCTGTTCGTTCGCTTTAGTAATGCGCCAAGCAGGTATTCGACAACTGCCTACGTTGACAATTTGGAGTAGCGCCATACGCAATTCACGGCAAGAGAAGACATCATGGATGTATCGAGCATTATCGTGCTCTTTTCAAGAGATCGGACATCGTATTAGCAGAGATGGTCGATGCAAATGGTGCTGAGGCATTGATTTCCTCCCATAATTATTTACTCGATTACGACGTGGCTGAGCTGGAGTAAAACCCGTGGGTAGCCTCACCAAGTGCTTACACAGAATTTATAGTTAGTTGAGCGCGCGAAGGAAATAGAGAATAAATTTAAGCGCTACCAAAGCAATTTTTGTTTTAATCTGGAGCGATGTACGTATTTGCATTACTGACTACCTTCTTGCATGTCTGCCAGACATAGTAGTGACCTGCGGAGTACGCGCTAGTTACCGTCCTTGGTTTCAACATGAGCTTAAAAATGCCGCCCGATCATTGATCGGACGGCATTTTTGTTGGGGGGGGCGAATGCTCAGATCCGAAGGCGTTAGCCTAATACCTCATTGGCTACTTGGTCGACCGCACTTTTGGTGATGTCGACGATCAGGTCTGCTTCTTCCTCGGACAGGATCAACGGTGGTGCGAAGCCTAGAATGTCGCCATGGGGCATCGCCCGGGCAATCATGCCGCGCTCAAGACAGGCCGCCGATACTTTCGGGCCGACCTTCAAGGCCGCGTCGAACGGGGTACGCTGCTCACGATCCGCCATGAACTCAACGGCAGCCAGCATACCGTCGCCGCGCACTTCACCCACCAACGGATGACCTTCCAGGGTTTCACGCAACCGACGGTTGAGGTAGCTGCCGACCTTCTCGGCGTTGGCCGTCAGGTTTTCCCGTTCGATAATATCGAGGTTGGCCAAGGCGGCGGCGGCACAAATCGGATGCCCCGAGTACGTCCAGCCGTGGCCCATGGCACCTTGGGATTCGGACGCCTTTTCGATCACGTTCCACACTTTTTCACCAACAATCACCGCCGACAACGGCGCGTAGGCGCTGGTCAGACCTTTGGCGGTGGTGATCAGATCCGGGCGCATGCCGTAACGCTGGCTGCCCATCTTCGAACCCAACCGCCCGAAAGCGCAGACCACTTCGTCGGCGATCAGCAACACGTCGTATTTGTTCAGCACCGCTTGAATCGCGGCCCAGTAGCCGGCTGGTGGAACAATGATGCCGCCGGTACCCATCAACGGTTCGCCGATAAACGCGGCCACGGTGTCTGGCCCTTCGGCCAGGATCATTTTTTCCAGCTCCTCGGCACAGTAGCGCACGAACGCCGCTTCATCCATACCGGTCGGCGCCTTACGGTACCAATGCGGGCACACGGTATGCTTGATGCCTTCAGCCGGCAGGTCGAAATGCTGATGAAAGCTCGGTAGGCCGGTCAGGCTTCCGGTCATGATGCCCGAACCGTGGTAACCGCGATCACGGGAGATAATTTTCTTCTTCTGCGGGCGGCCCAGTACGTTGTTGTAGTACCGCACCAATTTGATCTGGGTTTCGTTGGCGTCGGAACCGGACAGGCCGTAGTAGACCTTTTTCATGCCCTCGGGCGCCCAGTCGATGATGCGGCTCGACAGCTCGATGATCGCTTCGGTCGAATGGCCGACGTAGGTGTGGTAGTAGGCCAATTCCTTGGCTTGCTTGTAGATTGCATCGGCGACTTCGGTGCGACCGTAGCCGATGTTCACGCAGTACAGGCCGGCAAAGGCGTCGATGAATTCGCGGCCCTCATGATCGCGAATACGAATACCCGACGCACTCTTGATGATGCGCCCCTTGAGCGCGCCGCTGGCGTGGTCATGGGCATGGGTGGACGGGTGCATGAAGTGCGCACGGTCTTGTTCGAACAACGAATCGAGTTCTTGGCTCATGGCGGATCTCCTCAGAACTGGCCTTGATGGTGCAGGCAAAAGTATTTGGTTTCGACAAAGGCTTCGAAGCCCTCGGTGCCGCCTTCGCGGCCCAGCCCCGAGGCTTTCATGCCACCGAACGGGATCGGATGGCCGGTAAACTTGACGCCATTGACCGCGATCATGGCGTGGTCGAGGCGGCGAATCAGGGGGTAGATCAGGTCCAGACGGTTGGAACAAATGTAGGCCGCCAGACCGTATTCGGTGTCGTTGGCCATTTCGATGGCTTGCTCGAGGGTGTCGAAAGGCATGACGCCGGCGATCGGCGCGAAATTCTCTTCTCGGTAGATACGCATCCGCGGCGTAACGTCGGCCAACACCGTCGGCTGGTAGAACAACCCGCCGAGGGCGTGCGCTTCACCGCCGACCAGCCGTTGAGCACCAAGTTGCAGGGCGTCTTCGACGCGCTCGGCCGTAACCTCGAACGCCGCCTGATGCATCAACGGGCCGATGTCGACGCTTTGCTCCTGATCACCGACCAGCGCCGGGCCTACCCGCAGCTCGCGCACCGCAGAGGCAAAGCGGTTGAGAAACGCCGGGTAAATCGAACGCTGCACCATGATCCGGTTGGCCGCACAGCAATCCTGGCCGGAGGTCTGGAACTTGGCCTCCACCGCGACTTTCACCGCCAGTTCCAGATCGGCATCGGCGCAGACTATGAACGGCGCGTTACCGCCCAGCTCCAGCGACACCTTCTTCACATCCTGGGCCGCCGCTTGCAGGACCAATTTACCGACGCGGGTTGAGCCGGTGAAGCTGACCGAACGCACGCGAGTGTCCTGCACCAGGGTTTGCATGGTCATTTGCGGTTCGCCCAGCACCACGTTGAACACGCCTGCCGGGAAGCCCGCTTCCTCTGCCAGTTGCGCCAGAGCCAATGCGGAAAACGGTGTTTCATGGGCCGGCTTGATCACCACAGTGCAACCGGCAGCCAGTGCTGCGGCGGCTTTGCGGGTGATCATCGCCGAAGGAAAATTCCACGGGGTCAGCAGCGCACAGACGCCGACCGGTTCCTTGACGGTGCCCAAGTGCGCGCCAGGGATATGGCTGGGAATGTTCTGCCCGTAAAGACGCCGCGCCTCTTCGGCAAACCAGGGAATGAAGCTGGCGGCGTAGGCGATTTCGCCGCGTGACTCGGCCAGGGGTTTACCTTGTTCCTGACTGAGGATGCGCGCCAGGTCTTCCTGATGCTCAAGGATCAACGCCGCCCAGCGCCGCAGAGTCGTCCCGCGGGCATCGAGGCTTTGTTCACGCCAGGCCGCAAACGCCCGGTGTGCAGCATCAACGGCGGCGATGATCTGAGGCTGATCGAGCATCGGCACATGACCAATCAACTTCTGATCGGCCGGATTGTGCACGGCGACGCTGTGGCCGCTCTCACTGTGGACCCAATGCCCGTCTACGTAGCAAAGTGCTTTGAACAACAGCGGATGTTTGTATGTCATGGCGTTCACTCCAAACTGTGTGCGTGAGTCCATGCTAGGGCAGTGCAGCCCGGGTGATTTGGCGTTTGGCGGGGCGTAACCACAGATTTTTTCTGATTGAACACCGGCAAACAGGGGCTTTTTGCGGTGAAGGTTTTGCGCCGGCTTATGGCTCCTGCACCAGCTCGGCTGGCAAGGCACCCCCGGTCTTTATGGTTTTGGTGACGATGTAAGTGAAGTAGCGCTCGATGCCCAGGTCATCGAGCAATAACTGGTCGATAAACCGCTGGTAATGGTCGATGTCCGGCGCCTGGATCATTGCCATGTAATCAACACCGCCACCAGTGGCGTAACAGAACGCCACTTCAGCGGCTTCGTTCATGCGTTGCTCGAAACGCCGCATGTCCTGAGCGGTGTGTCGGGCCAGGGTGATTTCCACCAGCACCTGCTGGCTTTTGAACACCGCGTTCCAATCGATCTGCGCTCGGTACCCTTTGATCAGCCCAAGCGCCTCCAGCTTGCGAACCCGCTCCCACGCCGGGGTCACCGAAAGATTGATCGCCTCGGCCAGGCTCGACTTGGTGATCCGACCGTCTTCGGCGAGGATTCGCAGGATTTTCAGGTCATAGCGATCGAGCTTGTACATGGTCCGATAATCTCCTAAATGTGTGGGAGAAACCTGTGGGAGCGAGCCTGCTTGCGATGGCGGTATTTCAGTCACATCAATAATGGATGTAACGCCGCAATCGCGAGCAGGCTCGCTTCCACAGGGTTTGGGGTCAGGTCAATACATCGGCGATGACTGCAATGGTATCGCCGCACTGCACTAGGCCGGGAAAGTGGCGCGCCGCCAGCAGGCCGCTGCGGGCCGCGCGATATTCCACCGGGGCGACGCCGCTGCGGGTAGCGTCGTAAACGCGGGCGATCACTTCGCCCTTGCTCACTTTGTCGCCCAGATCGCGGCACATTTCCAGCAAGCCGTCGTGTTCGCTGGCGATGAAGCAATTGGCATCGGGCATGTCGAGCATGATTGACCCCGTGGTCTGGATCTCACCTTCGAGAATCCCCGCATGCACCAGCAGATTGCGCACCCCGCGCTCGGCAATCGCCACACTGCGTGCTGTGGACGAACCACCGCCACCCAGTTCGGTCGTGACAAAGACTTTGCCCTGACGCTCGGCGGCGGTGTCGTACATCGCCCCGGCATCGAGTTCCAGCATGCGCATGCTGTAAGGTGCATTGAAAGCGCGCATTCCGGCTTCGCATTGCGCCTGCTGATTTTTGTCGGGCAGCACATGACAAGCTGCGAAAGGCAGGAAATCCAAGGTGCGGCCACCGGAATGGATGTCCAGCACGAAGTCCGCCAAGGGCAATAAGGTCCGGTTGAAGTAGTCGGCGATTTTCTCGGTCACGGTGCCGTCCGGCTTACCGGGGAAACTGCGATTGAGATTACCCTTGTCGATCGGCGACGTGCGCCGACCAGCATGGAACGCCGGGGTGTTCATGAACGGGACGATAATCACCCGCCCCGTGACCTCGGCAGCCATCAGACCCTGGGCTAGTTTGCTCAGCGCCACCGGGCCTTCGTATTCATCACCGTGGTTACCGCCGGTAAGCAGCGCGGTCGGACCCTCACCGCGCTGAATCACAGTGACCGGAATCATCACCGCGCCCCAGGCCGAGTCGTCCCGGGAGTGCGGCAATTTGAGGAACCCGTGCTGCACGCCTTCGCGGGCAAAATCCACCGTGGCGCTGATCGGATTATCGGGCAATTCGCTCATGGCTCAATCCTTCACGAACAGTTGGCGTGGCACGTTGCACAGCGTCTCGACGCCGGTCTCGGTGATCAGAATGCTTTCGGTGATTTCCAGTCCCCAATCGTCCATCCACAGTCCCGGCATGAAGTGGAAAGTCATGCCTGGCTGCAACACGCTGGTGTCGCCGGGACGCAGGCTCATGGTGCGTTCGCCCCAGTCTGGCGGATAACTGATCCCGATCGGGTAGCCGCAACGGCTGTCCTTGTGGATGCCGAACTTCTGCAACACTTTGAAAAACGCCACAGCGATGTCGCCGGTGGTGTTGCCCGGTTTCGCCGCTTCCAGTCCAGCGGCGATGCCTTCGACCACGGCTTTTTCGCCGTCGAGGAAATGCTGTGGAGGTTTGCCCAGGTAGATCGTGCGCGACAACGGGCAGTGATAACGCTTGTAGCAACCGGCAATCTCGAAAAACGTCCCGGCCCCCTTTTCGAACGGCGAATCGTCCCAGGTCAGGTGCGGCGCGCTGGCATCGGCACCGGTCGGCAATAGCGGCACGATGGCCGGGTAATCGCCGCCATGGCCATCAGCGCCGAGGATCCCGCTGCTGTAGATGTCAGCCACCAGTTCATTTTTGCGCATGCCCGGCTCGATCCGTTCGAGGATCCGCCCGTGCATGTTTTCGACGATGCGCGCAGCGATGCGCATGTAAGCGATTTCCTGGGGCGACTTGATCGCTCGCTGCCAGTTCACCAACCCGACCGCGTCGATCAGCTTGGCCTGCGGCAGGTTTTTCTGCAGCGACAAATACGCGGCGGCGCTGAAGTAATAGTTATCCATTTCCACGCCGATGGTCAGCGCGTCCCAACCCCGGGCACTGATGACTTCCTGCGACAGGTAATCCATCGGATGGCGTTCCCGGGACTGCACATAGATGTCCGGGTAACCGACGATGTTCTCGTGCTGCATGAACACCGTGCGCTTGGCGCCGTTGGCGTCTTGTCCGCGACCGAACCAGACCGGCTCGCCGTCGAGCGCCAACAACACGCATTGGTGAACGTAAAACGACCAACCGTCATAGCCGGTCAGCCAGGCCATGTTCGACGGATCGGTGACCAGCAACAGCTCGATGCCCTGAACCTGCATGGCCGCTCGAACCTTGGCCAGACGCTGGGCGTATTCCTCCCGTTCGAACGGGAGATTGACGACTATCTGAGACATGCACATGCCCTCTGATAAATGACGCACGGATGAAAAAAGTGGATTAGCTGCCGAACTGAAAGCCCTTGCCGGCCGAACGCGCGCGCTCGAAGGCCAGATTGGCCATGGCGGTGTCCTGGGCGCCGGTGCCTGTGAGGTCGCACAAGGTGACTTGCGCATCGCTGGTCCGACCCGGGCGCTGGCCCGCGAGCACTTGCCCTAATTCGGCCAAGCCCGATTCGTTGGCAATAACGCCGGCCGCCAGAGCGTGATGCAACTCGCCGAGGATTCGCGTCTGGCTCAAGCGATCCGCCACGTAGCGGTCGACCTGCGCCAGCGCCTGGGGGGAAATTTCGTTTTTGTGTTCGGCGTCGGAGCCCATGGCAGTGATGTGCAGGCCGGGGTGCAGATGGCGCGCTTCGATCAAAGGTTCGCGGCTCGGGGTGCAGGTGATCGCGATGTCCGCGCCGGCCATGGCCTCGTCGATGCTCGCGCAAGGCGTGACCACCAGACCGCTGTCACGCGCCAATTCGGCGCTGAAGGCTTCAGCCTTGGCGCGGTCACGTGCCCAGACTCGAACGGATTCAATCGGCCGGACCAGGCGCAATGCCTGAAGCTGCAACGCCGCCTGTTCGCCGGCACCGATCAGCGCCACGCTGCGACTGTCGACCCGCGACAGCGCACGAGCAGCGACCGCGCCCGCCGCTGCTGTGCGTACGGCGGTCAGATAACCGTTATCCAGCAACAAGGCATCGAGCAAACCGGTGCGTGCCGACAACAGCATCATCATGCCGTTGAGGCTCGGTAGCCCAAGTGTCGGATTGTCGAAAAAACCCGGACTGACCTTGATCGCAAAGCGTTCCAGGCCTGGCAGGTACGCAGTCTTCACGTCCACTTCACCGTTGTGCTCGGGGATGTCCAGACGCAGGATCGGCGGCATTGCCACTGCTGCCGTGGCCAGCAGGACGAAGGCTTGTTCGATGGCTTCGATGCTCGGCAGGTCTAGTGCCACGCAGGCACGCAGATCCGCTTCGCTCAATAAGGTGATATCACTCATCAATGCGGCACTCCATTCAGTCGTTATTGTTGGGGTTCACGCATCCGCGCCTGCGAGGACGCGCAGGTGCTGATCGACGTCGACGTTACGGCCACTGACCACCACCACGATCGGCCCGTGCGGCTCAATCAATCCATCAAGCAACGCGGCAATCCCAACCACGGCCGCGCCTTCCAGCACCAGACGCTCTTCGCGATAGGCATGGCGTAGGGCATTCGCGATGGAGGTCTCGCTGAGCAAATGCAGGTGGTCACACAGATCGCGCGTCATGTTGAAGGTGTAACGGTTGTTCAGGCCGATACCACCGCCGAGCGAGTCGGCCAGGGTCGGCAGCTCTTCGACTTCCACCGGATGCCCGGCTGCGAGGCTGCCGTGCATGGCCGCACCGCGTTGCATGCTGATGCCGTGGGTGATGATGTTCGCGCTGACGCTTTTGATCGCCAGCGCCACACCGGCAAACAAACCGCCGCCGGACAATGGCACGAGGATTTGCGCCACGTCCGGTTGCTGTTCGAGGATTTCCAGCCCCAGCGTGCCCTGCCCGGCGATGATGGCCGGGTGATCAAACGGCGGCAGCAATGTCGCGCCTTGCTCGTTGGCGATCCGTTCGGCTTCACGCTGGGCGTCGTCCTGGGACTGGCCGACGATGCATACCTCGGCGCCCAGATCGCGAATGGCTTGAACCTTGTTCGCCGGCACCAGATGCGACAGGCAAATCGTCGCCTTCACGCCTTGTCGGGAAGCGGCATACGCCAGAGCACGACCGTGATTGCCGGTCGACGCCGCCACCACGCCACGCGTTTTCTCCTCGGTGCTCAGCTGCGCCACGGCATTGCTCGCGCCGCGCAATTTGAAACTGCCGGTGATTTGCTGAGATTCGAGTTTGAGGTACACCGCCACGCCCAATCGCTGCGAGAGGCTGGGCGAATATTCCATGGGGGTACGCCGGACAAGCAGTTCGATGCGCTGGCGAGCGAGGTAAACATCATGTAGCTGCAACGATGACATGATCGCGTCCCGACTGTGGTGTTAGGCGCAGTCTAAGAGGACTGGATTGTCGCAATGAATGTACTAGGGCAATTTAGCCGACAAACTTTTTGGGGGACTTTTTCCCGGTCAAAAATCGTGGATTTGCGGGTACTGCCCGAATATCTCGCGCATGCCAATCAGCGCATCGCGCATTTCTTCGTCGCTGCATTCGGCGCCGACACAGATCCTCACCGCTCGAGCCCGAGGCGTTCCACGCACGGTGAACGGATCAGGCGACGTGACGGCAATATGCCGGTGACGCAGGGCCCGCACCAGGCTGTCGACCTCCCAATGCGGGGGAATACCGACCCACGCATTCAATGCATGAGGATGCTGGCCGAGCAGGTGCTCACCCAGGTATTCGCTGACCATCGCCTGACGGCCGGCCAACAGTTTGCGCTGCAAACGCACGAGCGCGTCGGCGCGACCGTCACGAATCCAGCGCGCGGCGATTTCGGAGACCATGGGCGTGGCCATCCAGCTGTTGACCCGCAAGATGCTCTCGGTGCGCAACGCCAGACGCTTGGGCACCACCAGATAGCCGATGCGCAAACCGGTCAGCACCGACTTGGTCATGCTGGTGCAATAAAACGACAGTTCTGGCAGGTAATGGCTGATCGGCGGCGCGCGATGTTCGTCCAGCAACGGGCCGTATACATCGTCCTCAATAATGTGCACACCGAAACGCCGGGCGATGTCGGCAATCTCCCGACGACGACTGTCCGGCATCAGGCTGGTGGTCGGGTTGTTCAGGTTCGGCGTGCACACCAGCGCGGTGATGCGCTCGTTGCTGCACATGTCTTCGAAATGTTCCGGGTCAATGCCATAACGGTCCATCTCCAGGCCTTTGATGGTGAACCCCAATACTTGGGAGTTGCCAATCACTCCGTGATCGGTGACCCCTTCGCAAAGTACTACATCATCGGGGCCCGCCAGAGATGCCAGCGCAAGGAAGATGCCGTGGGCCGCGCCATTGGTAATCAGGATGTCATCGCGCTCGACCCGCAGTCCTTGCCGTCCGATCCAGTGCATGGCCTCTTCGCGGTGCGACTCGAAACCGGCAATCGGACGAAACGCGTGAATCCACGGCTGATCCTCTTCCGTGCTGAGCTCGCGGCAGGTGTCACGCCAGCACTGGTCGTGCTCGCGGGTGTGCAGGATCCGCGTGATGGAAAAATCCACGAGGGCCCGTTCGGGGCTATCGAGAATATAGGTGGCCACTCGATCGCTCATGCGCCGCGACACGAAGCTGCCGCGCCCGACTTCGCAACGCACCAGCCCCTGGCGCTCCAGCTCTTTATATGCGTTGGTGACCGTCTGCACACTGATGCCCATGGCATCGGCAACGTGCCGCTGCGGTGGCAGGCGCTGATCATTGGCCAGGACACCCTGCTCGATATCGTCGGCAATTGCCTGCACCAGAATCTTGTATTTGGACTCGCCGCTACGGGCGTTTTCCAGTGCTGCTTTCCACTTGTCCATCAGCGCTAAAACCCGGGTCTGTGCTCGTCGGGACAGCATCTCGCTAGAATCCATGCAAAGCAATTGTCCTAGTGCAATACAATGATGCTCAGAGCTTTTGTATGCTCGGCTCAAGGTCGATAGCCGGGCACATTTGAAGCCCCCACAACAAAATCAGTCGACCTGTACCGGACTGTGTCCCGATCCATGGGATCAGTTCTTGTACGCTTTGCTCTTGTAACACTGCCTCCTACCACAGAGCCGTCACCGACGGGTCAACAAGAAACAGGAGATTTTATCGATGAGCAATTTCCCCCCCCGCAGCACTGATGCTTTGCGTCGCCTGTTCGTGGCTTGCGCGATGCTCGGCCTGGCCGCTAGCACCCAGGCCGCTACAACACTGGAAACCGTCAAACAGAACAGCAACATCCGTATCGGTTATGCCAACGAAACCCCGTTCGCCTTTACCGAAACCGACGGCAGGGTCACCGGTGAATCACCGGAAATCGCCAAAGCTATCTTTGCCAAAATGGGAATCAAACAGGTCGACGGCGTGTTGACCGAATGGGGTTCGTTGATCCCGGGCCTGCGCGCCGGGCGCTTCGACGTGATTGCCGCCGGCATGTACATCACGCCGGCCCGCTGCAAGCAGGTGCTGTTTACCGATCCGCAGTATCAACTGCCGGACGCACTGCTTACAGCTAAAGGCAACCCGAAGGCTTTGCACAGCTACGAAGACATCGCCAAGAATCCGGAGGTGAAACTGGCGATCATGGCCGGTACGGTGAACTTGGCGTATGCGCGGGATTCGGGCGTGAAAGACGCGCAGATCCTCCAGGTGCCGGACACCACAGCTCAGTTGCAAGCCGTGCGCGCCGGTCGTGCCGATGCCGCCGTGGGTACTCAATTGACCATGAAAGGTCTGGCCGCCAAGGGTGGCGAAAAAGTCGAAGCAGTCACCGAGTTCAAGGACGACCCGTCGCATATAGGATACGGTGCTCTCGCCTTCCGTCCGGAAGACAAAGACCTGCGCGACGCGGTCAACGCCGAGTTGAAAAAGTGGCTGGGCTCCGAAGAGCATCTCAAGGCGGTCGCTCCTTTCGGATTTGACAAATCCAACGTGACAAGCAAAACGGCTGCCGAGCTCTGCGCTCAATAGTCTAAACAGGCATGGCGTCACGGCGCGATGCCTATTTCCCTGCTTAATCCGGATGGCCAGGTTTAAACCATGGGTGAATTACTTCCGCTATTGATACAAGGCACCTGGGTGACGCTCCAGGTGACATTCTTCGGCTCACTACTGGCGATTGTCGCAGCCATTTTGGCAGCACTCGGGCGCATGTCGCCATGGCGGTCATTGCGCTGGTTTTCCATCGTCTACATTGAAGTATTCCGTGGCACGTCGTTGCTGGTGCAATTGTTCTGGCTGTTTTTCGTGTTGCCTCTGCCGCCGTTCAATCTTGAACTGAGTCCTTACAGCGTGGCCATTGTCGGCCTCGGACTACACATCGGCGCTTACGGTGCAGAGGTCATGCGCGGTGCGATCAGTTCCGTGGCCAAGGGTCAGTACGAAGCCTGCACTGCGCTGAACTTCAGCGGATATAAACGCTTTCGGCGAATCATCTTGCCTCAGGCGTTACTGGCAGCTATCCCGCCGGGCACCAATCTGCTGATCGAATTGCTGAAAAACACCTCGCTGGTATCACTGATCACCTTGTCCGACCTGAGCTTCCGGGCTCGTCAACTGGATCAGGCCACGTTTCAGACCCTGGAAATTTTCAGCCTGGCACTGGTGATGTATTTCGTCCTGGCGCAGGCAATCAACATTAGCATGCGTCGGATTGAGCGACATTTGGCTCGCGGGCGGATGCGTGGAGCTCTGTCATGACACTGTTCGACTGGACCTATGCTTGGCAAATCCTCCCCGATTTGTTGCGCGCTTCACTCAACACCGTAGGGATTACCCTGATCGGCTTCCTGATCGCCATTGTGCTGGGGCTGTTCCTCGCCATCGGCCGACGCAGCCACCTTAACTGGCTTTCATGGCCGATCGCCGGGGTCATCGAGTTCATACGCAGTACGCCGCTGCTGATCCAAGTGTATTTTTTTTACTACGTGCTGCCCAACTACGGAGTCAGCCTAACGGCCATGCAAGTGGGGATCATCGGCATTGGAGTGCATTACGCCTGCTACATCGCTGAAGTCTATCGCGGTGGGCTGGATGCGGTGCCACGAGCACAGTGGGAAGCGGTGACTGCGCTGAACATCGCGCCGTACAGTGCTTACCGCAACATCATCCTGCCCCAGGCGCTGCGCCCGATCCTGCCGCCGCTGGGCAACTATTTGGTGGCAATGCTTAAGGACACACCAGTGCTGTCGGCCATTACCGTGGTGGAAATCATGCAACAGGCCAAGAACATCGGTTCCGAAAACTTCCGTTACTTGGAGCCGATCACCATGGTCGGTCTGTTTTTCCTCGCCCTGAGCATCGCTTTGGCTTATCTGGTACGGCGCCTTGAAGTGCGCTTGGAGCTACGCTAATGACTTCTCCACTCTCGACACCCAACGACCTTTCCCGGCACAGCAACCCGACCCCGCTGCATCCGCAGGAGGCCACGGCCATGCAGGAAACCAAACCGGCCAAGCCGATCGTCAGCTTCCAGGACGTCACCAAAAGCTACGGCAACTTTACCGTGCTCGATCACTTGAACTTGGACGTCACGCCGGGTGAAAAAGTCGCGATCATCGGCCCCAGCGGCTCAGGCAAATCCACACTATTACGGGTGCTGATGACGCTCGAAGGCATCGATGACGGGTTGATCCGCATCGAGGATGACTTGCTGACCCACATGCCCAATCGCAACGGCGTGCTGGTGCCGGCCAATGATCGGCATATCCGCCGGGTGCGCGGCAAGATCGGCATGGTATTCCAGAGTTTCAACCTGTTCCCGCACATGACTGCGTTGCAAAATGTCATCGAAGCGCCGGTGCAAGTCCTTGGCATGAAACCCGCCGAAGCGCGCGAACGGGCGGCAGACTTGCTGGAACTGGTGGGGCTGGGCAACAAGCTTGGCCATTACCCTTCACAGCTGTCCGGCGGCCAGCAACAGCGGGTGGCGATCGCCCGGGCACTGGCCATGCGGCCCAAAGTCATGCTGTTCGACGAAGTGACCTCCGCACTCGACCCGGAACTGTGCGGCGAAGTACTTAACGTGATCCGCAAACTCGGCGCCGAGCACAACCTGACGATGCTGATGGTCACGCACCAGATGGGCTTCGCCCGGGAGTTCGCCGATCGCGTATGTTTCTTTTATAAGGGGCAGATTCACGAACAGGGCACTCCCACGCAGATCTTTGAACACCCACAACAGGAACGAACTTGCGCGTTTCTCAGCGCAGTGAAAGAAGCCAACTAACCGAAACCCAGCTCGAAGGTGCTGTGCCATGCACAGCGCCCTAAGAGTCCTAATTGTGGGTGTCCACGCGAATTTCCAACGAGATTGGTACACACGCTAGATCCATCGGCTACCAGAACCACTGTGCCATTGCCTTTTGCATTGACTGCACTGAATTAAGATGGTTTAGGACATGATGAGTTAGTTTGGTTGTTTAATCAGTCTATTTGCGTCTCGTTAATACCACCCTCTAAAAGGTGGAAGTTAGAATGAAAAGCATAGATCGTGAGATCTCAAATGGGCTAGCAGGGTCTCAGGTGGGTAACGAAACCTTCGCCATTATCTCCTCGTCAAAGAAGGCTCGCAGTGATAAACGCCTTTTTTCAACCTAATTTTATCCGCGTGGTGATAAATCGCTACTCGGTACCGTGTAACCTGCTCGGCTAGTGGGTCTGCATCCTTCACGGATTGTAGTCATCGTCGATGAAACGACGATTGCCAGTCGCGAGCGCCCCTTTGATCGAGGCCAGGTCAGCTTCCGATGCAAATGACTGGTCAGGTTGAATGCAAATGGGTGGGCAAGTCTATGCAAATACCCACCAAGTTGAGCAGCTTGCAAATGACACAGGTATTGCCTCTCTGGTCGCTCAGGATTTTTGGGCAAGGGATTGTCCGGCTATTTTTACACGAAGACTCAGAGTTACGATTCCTAATGAAGGATTTGCCTATGCCGCTGTGCAACGCCAGGTCCTAACCTACGGACATGAGGACGCACTCAAGACCGTTCCACTGGCTCTGTTGATAGAAGTGCCATGAAAACTGAGTTTCGAATGTGGCAGCTTTTTCATGCGGACGATCTGCTCAAGCGGTTGGGATCTATCTGTAAACGATGCCCCCTTTCGCCTACCTCAAGATGAAGCGTCCCTGACTCAACATGGAACAGCTCGGTGGTGCCTTGAGGGTGTCCTGGGGAAGCGAACTTTTCGCCGGGGTAAAGCTCCCATCGCCACAGCTCTAGCATGTTTGGGCCGCTAGTACTCGCGAGGAGACGGGCGGATTCCCCCAAGATGGATGATCAGGCTCAACGAGGCTGAACTGGCGCATAATGGCTGTAGAGGCTTGCGGTGAGCCGCACTTCCAGATCATGCGCTAGCCCGGCCTCTAGCAAGAACCTCTTGAGTCAGTCTGAGATGATCACTCCAGGCATCCCTATTGGGAACGGCGCCTACCATCTCCCTATGTTCATCAGAGAAATACAACACTGAAAGTACGCCACCAAGACGGCGTGAGGATCGTGCCTCGTCGTCGTGCTGGCTCCAGATATTGATTACCCTACTCATATAGCTTTTGTAATTTGGGTGAGTCGTCGACCCTTTGCAGAAATCCCGATATTCAGGATCATCAGTGCACCCCAGGCGGGTCAAGCAGCTCAGGAGCGCTAGAAACGAAGAGTCGTCCAAGAATTTCAGTATCGCCTGAGGACCAGTCGATACACCGAGCTGTTGCGAGAGCATGGCAATACGCTCTGCATACAAGCGAACCCAAAAATCCATTCGTAGGAGACTTGGTGGATGGGTACCTGAAGGCATCGCATCCATTCGAGCAGGCCGTCCTCCGTTGAACATGAGCATAATGCAGCTCACGATCGCGCACTGTAGATAGGCGTGATCCAGTAACTCGTCGCCTTTGTATGGTCCAAGCATCATCGCCAGCCAGTCCAACGCTTCGAAGTCCGCCGCAAGTTCAGTCGCGTGCGAGATGGCAGCCTGATCCCCCGTAAGCTCCGCCTCCCCAGCGACTTGGAATTCGCTGATGCTATTGGTCGAATCTGATCCGTACCGTGTGCGTATAGCACCATGATTTTGATTGAGATGACCTAACTCGTGGTAAATGACAAAACTTACGCCCGAGATGAACATCAATTCAGCTGCGTGCAGCATGTCGAATCGCCCGGGAAGTGGCTGCGTTCCGTGTAAAGTTCCGCCATCCGGACCGGGTTGAGCGAAACGCGCAAACTCAAAAGCATTTGAGTAGATCTGACCTAGTAGCCCATAGCTCAATGTGATGACGTGGCGCTGAACATCCTCTGGCGATGGTTCGACCGCAGCTATCGCACGTATGTCGTTTGTCGGTATCCATCTGATGTTTAATTCGACCCCAGCGGCGGTATACCACTGACGGCACAGCCTATCTTTAACCTCATCGGCAATCATGAATGCGAGGTCTATAAGGTCGGGCATTTCATACAGTTTCATAGCGTACTCTGCGTCGCTGATTTGGGTAGGTGTAGCTGGCTGCGTGGGGTTTCGAAGCGCTTCGGCGATCAACAACCTGGTCTTGTCGGCCAGTGCCATTCTGGTCAGCGCTGATCTTGGCTCATATAACAGCCCAGTGTTTCGGAGCTCGGCTACAGTATCCAGGCATACGAGATGACGCCAACTACTGCATCGCATATCAACTGAATTGCCAGCCTCACACTCTGTCGCCATACATCAGCCGCTAGATCCGGGCTCTAAAGCGACCCTTCGCCGATGGATCCTGGGGAAACTTGCAACGGTGTTTATGATACTGAAATCGGCTTGCAGTTATTTCGTAGCTGATCCCCGTGGTCAGGGTAACTAATTGGCCCGGGCGGCCCAAAAAATCGAGGTTACAGGGCTGTGCGCGAAGGGATACTGCGCTAACCTCGCCGAATAGTAACGAGCATGTGTGCCTGTTACCGCATTGAGGAAGGAACCTGTGCGCATCGAGTCGATCACGGTATCTGGCTTTCGCTGTTTCGGCCCGAATGAGATTGCCATCCCAATCTCAGATGAAGTCACCACAATCGTTGGTCCTAACGCTGCGGGTAAAACTGCGCTTCTTCAGGCTATGTCGAAGATGTTCGGGGTCACGCGGGCGCAGCGCACCGTATCACTTTCGGATTTCCACCTCGCCCCCGGAGAGGATCCTGAGAGCCGCGATTCCAAAGAACTCTACATCGAGGCGTTTATCGCCTTCCCAGAGTTGCTGGACGGGTCTGCAACCCCAGAAACCATCGCCCCTTCATTTCGGCACATGCTGATTACGAGAGCGGCTAAAGCGCCCGTTTGCCGAATGCGGCTTGAAGCACAATGGGACGACGACGGCACGCTTGAGGGAGAGGTTTCACAGAATCTCTTTTGGGTCGATAGCCTGGAGAAGGAGCCCGCAGAGGACAAATACCAGCCAGTAGCTGTAACCGATCGGGGCCTTATACAACTTTATTACACCCCAGCTAGCCGGGATGCCGCCGGCCAAATCCGAGCAACTGCCGGTACCCTGGCCGCCCGACTCCTGAGGGCTATTGAATGGTCCTCCGACACTGAAGACAAAGTGCAGGAGGCGACTGAGAGCCTGACAGCCGCGTTTGAAGGCGAGTCTGCGATCACCGCAATCACCGAGGCCCTGCAAACGCGCTGGGCAGATCTGCATGACGACGCTTCCAATACCAAGCCTAGGCTCAGCTTGGTGAGCCGACGGTTTGAGGAGGTGATAAACAAGATCGCAGTCATATTTGAACAGGGGCCTGACGGTCGAGAAAGAGGTATCGATGCCCTTAGCGACGGACAACAGTCGCTATTTTATTTTGCATTGGCCGCCGCCGTTTTTGACCTAGAGCGGGAGGTCGTCGAAGGTTCTGTAGACGGATTTCGAAAGGATTCACTGCATATTCCTGCGCTCACACTGTTTGCCCTTGAGGAACCTGAAAACCATCTTTCACCCTACTTCCTTGCTCGAATCATCCGCCAAGTTCGATCTTTGACTCAGGCCAGTGGGGCGCAGGCCATAATTACGAGCCATTCGCCGGCAGTTCTTAGTCGCGTCGAGCCTAGCGAGGTTCGTTACTGCCGCTGTAACGCCAAGACGCGCATATCTAATGTGAAGCGAATTGAGCTGCCGGCTGATGATGTGGAGGCCAGCAAGTTTGTGCGTGGTGCCATATTGGCCTATCCCGAGCTGTACTTCGCGCGGTTTGTCCTGCTCGTTGAGGGTGATTCGGAAAGGATCGTCCTCCCTCAACTCGCCGAGGCGCTTGATCTTCTCATCGACCCAGCTTTCGTCGCGATCGTCCCTCTCGGTGGAAGACACGTCCAATATTTCTGGCGCTTACTTAAGGGGCTAGGTATTCCTTACGCAACTCTCTTGGACTTGGATCTCGGCCGTGATGGTGGAGGTTGGGGGCGAGTAAAAACAGCTCTGGAGAAGCTTATTGAGTTCGGCGAACCTAAGGACAAAATCCTCAAAATCACATCCGGCATTATGACTGACGCAAAGTTGGCCGGAATGCACAAATGGAGCAATCCAGCTGACCACTCCAACCTGTTGGGTTGGATGAATAGGCTGAAGAAATACAACGTCTTCTTCTCTGCGCCGCTGGACCTTGATCTGGAGATGCTAAATGCCTTCCCCGATGACTATGCCGCTGTGATTCCGAAAGGAGGTGGCCCCCGCATGGCCGCCGACAAGGCGGCGGAGGTTGTGCTGGGCACATCAGGTCCGGGACTTGCGGTATACACGGGGCCCTACGAGGACTACCCGGAATCGTTTCCGCAATATCGGTACCACTTTCTCACCCACAGCAAGCCAGCTACGCACCTGGCGGCATTGGCCCGGGTTAGTAAGGCGAGTCTGATCGCAGGAATGCCAGCAGTTTTAGCCGAAGTCGTTCGGCATATTTCCAGCTCCTTGAGGCGAGACTGATCATGGCCGTTTCGTCACGCCGAATAGGTCCCGAGGATTGGAAGCCCGTAGGGGTCAAAGCTCTTGAGGCGAATGCGCTGAAGGTGGTCCGCTCCAAAAAAAATCGGTCCGTTATTGCAGGGCCAGGCGCTGGCAAGACAGAGCTGCTCGCTCAGCGCGCCGCCTTTCTCCTTCAGACGGATGCGGCCCCGTCCCCTCGGCGCATTCTGGCTATCAGTTTCAAACGCGATGCTGCGTCCAATCTGGCAGCGCGCGTACGTCAGCGCTGCCACCACACCCATGCGAGCCGCTTCGACTCCATGACGTTTGATGCATTTGCAAAAGGACTGGTCGACCGATTCGGTCAGGCATTGCCCGATCGCTGGCGACCAAGACCCGATTACGAAATCGCGACTCACAATGAACGAGATTTTCGTGAGTTCCTCCATGACCTTCCAACGCCGCCAGCGTTAATCGGAACGAAAAATGACGTGCGTGAAATAGGGCCAAAAACATTCGAGCGCCGGCACCTACTCGGCTTACCCCTACCTGTAGACGGATGGGCAGCCCCAACTGTCGCACAATGGGCGGCAGATGCGTTCTGGCAACAGTCACTCCACAAGGGCGGCAAAAGTGTGCTGTCTTTCGCAATGATTGGCCGTCTCGCTGAACTGTTGTTGCGAGTCAACCCGATGGCACGGGATGCCCTGCGTCTCACTTATTCGCATTTGTTCATGGACGAATTCCAGGACACCACCAGGGTCCAGTACGATCTGGTAAGCACGATTTTCCGAGGCACAGAAACCATCGTGACTGCTGTCGGAGATAACAAGCAGCAGATCATGCGTTGGGCAATGGCGATGGATGATCCTTTCTCTGCCTTCGATGCCGATTTCGAAGGCGCCCGGACTTCGCTCTTCAACAATTATCGATCTTCGCCGGAGTTGGTACGTATCCAGCACGTGCTGGCCCAGGCGTTAGATGCACGAGCCGTACAGCCGGTATCTCAGACTGATGGCACAATTGACGGAGAAAGTTGCTCAATTCTCGATTTCGCAAGTCCGAAAATTGAAGCGCGTCAGTTGGCACGATCAGTAGCGTCATACATTGCCGATCTGAAACTGGCTCCTCGAGATTTCGTCATCTTGGTTCGACAAAAGGCAGGAGAGTATGCAGAACTTTTAGAACCTGCTTTCGCGAGCGAAAATCTGGCTCTGCGTAACGAAGCTGGAATGGTCGGCAAAGTAATGCTGCAAGAGCTGATGGCAGAGGAAATTTCAAAGTTGCTGGTCACCGTTCTCCGCCTCGCGATGACTTCGCGAGCTGGCGGTTATTGGTCGACTTGCCAGAATTGGCTCGCATCAATGAGAGGGATCGATGCCGATGACGCAATCAGGCAGAGTAGGCTCGCTCGTGAGTTGGATACCTATACAACCGAACTGGCTGAACGTTATTCCCATCCCCCAAAAAGCAAGGCGGCCTCACGCGCACTTGTTGATGACATCCTAAATTTCGTGGGTCCAGAGCATGTGATCCGCTCCAACCCTGCCTATGACCAGGGAACCTGGCTAGAAAAAGTGCTAGACGCGACGGCGGAACATCTTCTGTCCACCTCGTTCCACTGTACGGACTGGTCCCACGCCCTCGACATGTACGAAGGCGTACACGCAGTTCCGTTGATGACGATCCACAAGAGCAAGGGCCTTGAGTATCACACCGTCATTTTTGTCGGACTGGATGACGGCGCGTGGTGGAGTTTTTCCCAGGATGAAATCGAGGCGACAGCAGGATTTTTTGTGGCTTTCACTCGAGCCAAGCAGCGGGTCATATTTACCTACTGTGCTTCGCGTGGCACAAGAACAAAAATTGCGACCCTATACGAGTTGCTCACTAGAGCCGGAGTCCAAATTACGTCCGGATCGAATTGACTGTTTCTATGAGCCGCAAACATGGATTGAAGGCGATCTACAGCAGATGCCGTCTGACTTCCCGGTAGTCGACCTTTGGCGTGTGCTCGCTGGTTCGGAAGAGGGTCGGTAATCACGTGATCAAGTAACGTTTTTCGATTCTGTAGGATTTGCGTTGGAGGACTATTCGACCCTCCGGTACATCAATACTTAAGCCGAGCGACGAAATCTCGGCATCACCATTGAACTCGTTCCTAGGGCTCAGGATCCGAAGGATCTCTTCCCGTTTGCAGGCGGCTCTTCAGGAAAGGTCAAAGTAAGACGAGCGGCGTAAATCTAACCGAAGCCGCACACAATCCCCTCCAGCCACTGACAAGAGTTGGCGGCTTCAAAACTGGCTTTTGGGCGGTTTAGACCTGCAGAGTTTTAGAGCTCAGGCAGGTCCATCCAACCATTTTTGTAGAATGTCAGGAACTGATGAGAAAACTCCTCTGTTAACGCCTGCTGAGAGCTTTTGCTGGAGCGGATGACAAGGAATCCAGTATCCACTTTCACCGAGAGGGGGCGTATTTCGAGTCCCTTCCCCACAAAATCAAATGCTGTGGGTGGATCAACGATACTCACGCCGAGCCCCTGGGCAACGAGTGCACAAGCGGTATAAGACAAACTCGTTTCCAGCTGAGTGACTCGGGGGACTTGAGCCAGGGCAATCTGCACCCCAGAAGAAAAAATTGACCCTGGCCGAGGCGCGACAAATCGCTGCCCTTCAAAATCGCTCGGTGCCACGATCTCCAGTTTGGCCATGGGGTGGTTGCTGGGCATCACCGCAACCGCATCCATGTCCACAGACAGCATTTCGACGCCGTGCGGATTGATCGGTCCTTCGGCGTAACCGATATCGACTTGGCCAGCTGACACCATTTCCGCTACTTGATGCGATGGAACCCCAAGAATGCTGATCTGGAGGTTCGGTCGCTCCGGAAGAAAGTACGCCAAAAATCTCGGCAATAGCGTGTTTGCCACTGCCGGCATTGCCGCGATCCTTAACGAGCCCGCCGTGTGTTCTCTGATCCCAGATGCCAGGCGACCGATCCGATCTAGACCGATAAACGATCGCTCTACCTCGGGAATGAGGGCATGCGCTTGAGGTGTAGGGATTAATTGACTGCCCCGCCTTTGGAATAGCGGTAAACCAACAGCTTCCTCAAAGTCCCTGATCAGACGCGTAACCGCTGGCTGTGTCACTGACATCAGGTTGGCCGCCCCAGTCATGCTGCCTGTTCGCATCACGGCGTGGAATGCCTCAACTTGGCGGTGGTTGATACGCATGATTCACCTCATAACATTTGCGCATACTTGAATGGGGTATTTTTGATTTTGAATTATGCTCGGAGCATGCGAAATTGCAAAACATTAAACAGAACAAGAAAAAAATCGCGCCCAGCTGGCGCCAGTAGCACCAAGCATCCTGCCGTAACGCCACCCTGATAAGCGCGCTGTCGCCTGTGGAGTAATACCGTGAATTTCTTAGAAATAATGAGCTTCGGTGACCAGGGATGGGCAACCGATATGTTGCTCGCCGCCTTGATGACGTGCGCGATATCGGTCTGCGGATTCCTATGTGGATCGGTCATCGGCTGCCTTGGCTGCTGGGCAAAGCTGTCACGGTCTTACCTCTTGAGATGGCTGGCCGACGTGTACACCACTGTGCTACGTGGGGTACCTGACCTCTTAGTCATCTACCTCTTTTACTTTGGCAGCAGCATGGTGCTGACCCAGTTGGCTCAATCCCTAGGACTCAAAGGATTCGTGGGGCTGCCCGGATTTTTCGTGGGTGTAGTGGCTATCTCTGTAATCAGCGGCGCTTACCAGCTGGAGGTACTTCGCGGTGCAGTGAACAGCGTTGCAATCGGTAGCATTGAGGCGGGCCGATCAATAGGCCTCAGCAAATTCAAGCTGTTCTCACTGATTATTGCCCCCCAGGCGTTGAGGCTTGCTCTACCAGGCCTTGGCAACGTTTGGCTACTGGTCCTGAAAGACTCTGCCCTCATCAGCGTTGTTGGGCTCGTAGAGCTGATGCGCCAATCGCAGATAGGCGCAGGTGCAACCCACCAACCCTTCCTTTTTTACTGCACTGCCGCTGCCCTGTATTTCGTCATCAGCGCATTCAGCAGCCATTTGATTGCGCGGCTTGAGCACAAGCTTGATAAGCCGATGAGGAGAGCATGATGGACTTCGCATTTCTGCTTGAGTGCTTCAAACGACTACTGGCTGGCGTCCCCCTTACACTGGGCTTATCGCTGTTTTCCTGCGCTATCGGCTTGGTCCTGGCTTCAGTTATCTGCGCCATGCGCCTGTCAAAAAAAGTGTGGCTGGATTATCCAGCCCGGGGTTTCGTTTCCATATTCCGCGGCACTCCACTGCTGGTTCAGTTGTTTGTTATTTACTACGGTCTGGGCCAGTTCACTTGGCTACGTGAGAGTTTCGCTTGGGCATACCTCAGAGAGGCTTACTGGTGCGTTCTCGCGGCACTGGCCTTGAACACTGCCGCCTATACCAGCGAGATCCTTCGGGGAGGCATCAATTCCGTCCAGCACGGCCAAATTGAGTCGGCACTGTCCGTTGGCTTGCGTAAGGATCAAATCTGGCGGTGTGTAATTCTCCCGCAGGCGTGGCGCCAAATGTTGCCTGCTTACGGAAACGAAATAATCCTACAAATCAAATCTACCTCACTTGCTTCGATTGTCACGTTAATGGAGGTGACAGGTATTGCAGCGAAGTTGGTGTCGCAAAGTTATCGGCCTATCGAAGTCTTCGTATGTGCCGGTGCGTTGTACCTGCTGTTCAATTTTGTAGTAACTCGTGCAGTAACACTGATGGAATCCCGGCTTACACGGGGTATGCGGCGTTGAAGAAGTTAGCAGCATAAATCTGCCCAATTTGAATTGAGGAAGCTTGCTATGCAATTTAAGAACTTGATGTTGAGTGCAGTATTATTTTCCAGCGTATGCGCATCGTTCGCCAACGCCGAAGATTCCCAAGTCATTAGAATTGCCACAGAAGGCGCGTATGCACCTTGGAACTTTGTTAAACCAGGTGGGCAACTCGACGGCTTTGAGATCGAGCTGGCCCGCGACCTGTGTGATCGCATGAAGGCTAAGTGTGAAATCTCTGCGCATGATTGGGACGGGTTGATTCCATCACTGAACGGAGGGCAAATCGACGCAATCATGGCAGGCATGAGTATTACGCCTAAGCGCCAAGAGGTAATCGGTTTCAGTCGCACGTACGCAGCTCCACTTAACGGCTTTCTAGTGCTTGATAACAGCAGCGTCGCCAAGCTGCCTGGCGATGCTAAAAGCATCAATCTCGACAAAGACGAGGCAGGGGCTGAAGCTCTCATCAACCAGATGGCGCCCCTCCTCAAAGGCAAAGTAATCGGCGTACAAGGCTCAACTACCGCTTCTGCCTTCGCTGAAAAATATCTTTCGAAGGTCGTCGAAGTTCGCGAGTACAAGACCGTTGATGCTCACAACATGGATTTGATGAGTGGTCGCATCGATGCGGTATTGGCTAACGCCGTCGTTCTCAAACTCGCAACTCAGGATCCGTCGCTGAAAGGCACGAATATGGCTGGCCCGATATTTTCCGGCGGGGTTTTTGGTCCTGGTATCGGCATTGGGCTGCGAAAGTCTGATACGGCCTTAAAGGCGAAGTTTGATGAAGCCATCACAGCGGCAGTCAAAGACGGCACGGTGAAGAAGCTTTCTGAAAAATGGCTGAAATTCGACGTAACTCCATTGGAATAAGAGCGGATATTCCAGGCTGAGCGGAGCGGCAACCTATGAGTGGTGTAACGATCGTTGTGGGCGGTGGATTGGTCGGTTTGGCGACTGCCTACGGCCTTGCCGGCAGGGGACAGAAAGTTCGGCTGTTGGATCAAGGGGATACTGCCCTTCGAGCGGCACGAGGGAATTTCGGCCTCGTTTGGGTGCAGGGTAAAGGCTATGGGATGCCCGCCTATGCACGATTGACGCTCCGTTCTGCAGCAATGTGGCCCCGCCTTGCCAACGATCTGTTGGCCGAGACAGGAATCGACGTGCACCTGCGCCAGCCTGGAGGGTTCAGCCTTTGTTTAACCCAAGAGGACATGGCTGAAGAGGCGGGTCAATTGCGCTGGTTGCGCGAGGCGCTGGAGGGCAAGTATCGATTTGAAGAGCTGGGCCCTGAAGAGCTGCGACGGCGGTTGCCTGGCGTGGGGCCAGATGTTGTGGGGGCTTGCTACAGCCCTGACGATGGTCACACCAACCCACTCTTGCTCCTAAGGGCGCTCACCTCAGCGGTTCAACGACTCGGGGTGAGCCTGGAAACCGGTTGTGAGGTCCAAAAGATCGAGAGCACTGGGTCGGGTTACCGGTTGACGGGTAACGGCCGGACATGGGAGGGAGACCGCGTTGTGTTGGCCGCTGGACTAGGTAATCAATCCTTGGCACAGCAGGTCGGCATATCCCTTGGCTTGTCTCCAAATCGTGGACAAATCCTGATAACCGAGCGTCTGCCTCATTTTCTGGATTACCCCACCAACTACGTTCGTCAGACCGGCGAAGGAACCGTGCAGCTTGGGTATTCCAACGAGTCCACAGGCTTGAATGATGGCGTTAGTGCCAACGTGATGTCAGACATTGCCCGACGTGCAGTTGCCTGTTTTCCGAGGCTCGCCAACGTTCAATTAGTCCGCGCGTGGGGTGCGCTCAGGGTGCTCACGCCTGACGGTTTCCCCATTTACCAAGAGTCTCCAAGCTTTCCAGGGGTCTTTGCGCTTACCTGCCACAGCGGTGTGACGCTGGCAGCGATACATGCCTATGAAGTGGCGCCATGGATTGCGGGCGGGCCGCCACCGGACGAGCTCCAAGTATTCAGCGATCAGCGGTTCAAGAACCCTGACTATAAGGTGAACAGCAATGGCCACTAGCCCGTTGTTTCGGTCTCTGGATGCCAGCACATCCGAGGTTCTCATTGAGTTCGATGGAAAGCAGATCAGCGTCGCTGACGACACGAATTTGGCGGCGGCTCTTCTCGAAGCTGGCGTAGATGTCACCCGAAAGACCGCTGTGAGCGGGGCCTCTCGTACGGCCTACTGCATGATGGGTGTCTGTTTTGAATGCTTGGTTGAGATCGACGGAGTTTCGAGACAGGCCTGTCAGGTCCGGACTCATGCAGGTTTGAAGGTCACAACCCATTCTCCAGCAGCGACCAAAGGTGGCACCCATGACTGACCATGTGCAGGTTATAGTTTTGGGCGCTGGGCCTGCTGGCATCGCGGCCGCAATGCGTCTTCACGCTGAAGGCGTGAAGGTATTGGTTCTGGATGAACAGGCGACACCAGGTGGCCAGATCTATAGAGAAGTAAGCCTCGCCTCACCTAAACGTAAAGAATTGCTAGGCAAGGACTATGCGACGGGAAGCGTAGCGGTAGCCTCCTTCATAAAAAGCGGGATCGACTACGTTCCGAATGCCTCGGTGTGGCTTGTAACGGCTGAACGCGAAGTGCACTTCCGTGTTGCGGGAGTGACTCGTGTCATCTCTGCAGACCGCATCTTGTTCTGCAGTGGCGCTTATGAACGCCCCATGCCGGTTCCCGGTTGGACCCTCCCTGGTGTCATGACGGCGGGTGCAGGCCAAATTCTTCTGAAAACCGGAGCGCGTGTACCCAATGGAGCTGTAGTGCTCGCGGGTACAGGTCCGTTGCTCTACCTGCTGACTGTTCAATATTTGAAAGCCGGTGTGAAAATCAAAGCACTCGTAGATACGAGCGCTCGCAGCGACTTGATGGCAGCAGCTCGCTATTTGCCTGCTGCCCTGCCTGCCTGGAAGCAGCTCTTCAAGGGCATCTCTTTGATGGCTCAAATTCGACGGGCAGGCATCGATTGGTACCAGGGTGCGACCGACATCCAGATCGAGGGCAAGGTCAAAGCGCAGGCCATCAGTTTTACCCATAAAGGAGCACAGTGCCGGGTGGATTGCGACCTTGTACTCCTGCATCAGGGTGTAGTTCCTAATACTCATCCGACGCTGTCCATCGGAGCGGAACATCAGTGGGATGAGGGCCAAGTCTGTTGGGTCGCCAAACAAGATCAGTGGGGAGCGTTGAGCGTTCCCGGTTTTTTCGTCGCAGGGGATGGAGCTGGTGTGAATGGCGCCGAAGCCGCTGCTTTACAGGGGCGGCTCACGGGGCTAGGCATTGCAATTTCGTTAGAAAAATTGACCTCCAAAGCCGCCGAATCAGAAGCGCAAACAATCCGTCGCTCCTGGGAAAAAATCCGCTGTATTCGCCCGATGCTGGAACGACTGTATAGACCTATCCAGAGTCTCCAGCTCCCGGCCGATGACACCATCATTTGCCGATGCGAGGAGGTCACTGCAGGCGCGGTTCGCCAATACGCAGCGTTGGGATGCCTGGGCCCGAACCAAGCGAAAGCGTTTGGCAGGTGCGGTATGGGTCCCTGCCAAGGCAGGCAGTGCGGACTGTCCGTGACACAGATTCTGGCGGATGCCCGGCACGTTTCGCCTTCCGAGGTCGGCTATTACCGAATCCGTCCTCCACTCAAGCCGATCACACTCGCCGAGCTGGCCAACGAAAAATAATCATGGAGCACACCTATATGACTTCAATCAATCGTATAGAAAGCAATGCCCGCTTGAGCCGAGCGGTCGTTCACAATGGCGTCGTATACCTCGCAGGTATTACTGCCGCCGATTGCACTCAGGACATTCGAGGCCAAACACGCGAAGTTCTAGCCAAAATCGACGAGCGCCTGAGCCAAGCTGGTAGCGATAAGGATCATATTTTGTCGGCGCAGATCTGGCTCGCCAATATTGTTCAGGACTTCGATCCGATGAATGATGAATGGAGCAAATGGCTTGGATCGGCTGGCCGTCCCGCTCGTGCAACATGTGAGGTCGCTTTCGACGAGCCGTCATTATTGATCGAAGTGATCATCACTGCTGCCACTCGGTAAAAACTGAAAGTTGCTCTGCAGGGATCAGAGTAATTCATTTCATCGTCAACCAGCACTATCCAGCGCCTAGCAGAACGTGATGTGCGCAGAGATAGAGAACAAGGTGTCTTATGTCCATCTCTTCAGAAGCGGCATCCCGGAAAGTAGAAAGTAATTCTCAGTCTTTCAATAACCGCGGAGCTGAGCCAAAGCTCAGCATTTCAGGCCTCTGCAAGCACTATGGAGAACATCAAGTTCTTCGTGGTGTATCACTACATGCTGATAAAGGTGATGTGATCAGTCTTATCGGTGCTAGCGGTTCGGGAAAAAGCACGCTTCTGCGTTGTGTGAATTTCCTTGAACAGCCGGACGCTGGAAAAATCCAGTTGGGTGATTATTGCTTGGAGATTGGAGGTGCTGCTGGTAAACACAGCCTGCCTAAGGCTAGAGAACTCCAAAAGCTTCGTTCAAGGCTGGCGATGGTATTTCAGAACTTCAATCTGTGGAGTCATATGACGGTCCTGGACAATGTGTGCCTTGGCCCTCAAAAGGTATTAGGTGTATCTCGACAGGAAGCGGTTGAGCGCGCTGAGAGGTATCTCGAAAGAGTAGGTCTTCCATCCCGTACGACCCAGCAGTATCCATCAACTCTTTCTGGTGGTCAGCAGCAACGCGTTGCCATTGCTAGAGCGCTGGCGATGGAGCCCGAGGTGCTGCTTTTTGATGAGCCGACTTCAGCGCTTGATCCAGAGTTGGTCGGAGAGGTGCTTAAGGTCATAAAGTCGCTCGCCGAAGAAGGTAGAACCATGTTGATGGTTACGCATGAAATGGCCTTTGCTCGTCAGGTTTCAAGCAAGATTGTATTTCTTCATCAAGGATTAATTGAGGAAGAAGGAGATGCATCAATTCTCGACGCGCCGCAAAGCGAAAGACTGCAAAAATTTCTGGCTAATAGCTTGAAATAACTCTCAGCGAGAGCGTCGTAACTTGTCCGATAGACATTTGTCGCCTGTCTATAAGACAGGAGCACTCTTATGTCTATCGTGCAGCTTTTATTTTCAAGGCACTGCGTTTAACAGAGCTACTAAATGAGCAATTACCAGGAATTAAAATTCATCAATGGAGCACGCTCTCGATTGCTGTTGGTGATCGAGCCTAGTTCCAGTGAGTTTTGGATAGAGAGGGGTGCCACCGTCCGCGTACTAGTAGTGCATCAATCAAATGAGCAGCCGCTAGAAATTGAGTTTCTTCCCGGTGGCATGGTGGTGTACGCGAGCAGCAGTGGCCAGGTAGCGGTTTACCAAAATGGTCGGAGACTTTCCCAGGGCAATCAAACCAAGCGCATGGCGATCAACCTTAGGCATTAACAATAATAACTATTTATCGCGAAGGCCTCGATGCGGGCCTGCACCTCGGCAGAGACATGTTGGGTAAAAGGTTATCACCCAATGAGCTCTGCAAAGTTCTCCTAACATTCTGATACGAGTGCATGATCATGATCCTGAAAAAGTTCGTACGTACAGTACTCACCGCGGTAGTCTGTGTTAGCAGCAGCATGTCTATGGGCAGTGAAAAAGATCTGCGGATCGGCATTGAGGCGGCCTACCCTCCATTCGCCTACAAGACACCAGACAATAAGCTGGCAGGATTTGACTACGATCTGGGTCAAGAGCTCTGCGCTAGGATAACGGCGAAGTGCGAATGGTTTGAAATGGAATTTGATGGGTTGATCCCTGCGCTCAAGGTGAGAAAAATTGATGCAGCGATCTCGTCGGTCTCTATCACTGCTGCACGAGCCAAATCCGTTGACTTCACAAACAGCTACTATCGGTTGCCCGCCAAGCTGGTCACACGAAAGGATAGCGGGATCAACGTTACCCCCGTTGACTTGAAGGGAAAACGTATCGGCGTCCAGCGGGCCTCTAACTTCGACCGCTATGCAACTGAAGTTTTCGAAAAGGAAGGCGCTGAAATCGTCAAATACGGCACGCAAAACGAGGTTTTTCTCGACTTGGCAGCTGGGCGCTTGGACGCGTCGCTCGCCGGTTCCCTTGTTATTGAGGACGGCTTTTTGAAAACGCCTCAGGGCGCCGATTATCACGTGCTCGATCAAAACTTTACGGATGAGGCTTACTTTGGCACTGGGGCCGGTATCGCGATTCGAAAAAATGATCCATTGGTAGGCAAGCTGAATAATGCATTAGCAGCCATCAAACAGGACGGCACTTATGACAAAATTCAAAAAAAATATTTTCAATACGATATTTCAGGAGATAAATAATTTTTCCGTTGCCAACGAATTAAAGCATGAGCGACAGACAGCTATCGGCCGATTCTGTTGAAAAAGTCGGCAATGGTTTCCACGGCAGAAAAGTACGCATTTGAGATTGAAATCTTTACTTTGAGCAGAGGATGCCGGGCTCAAATTTCGCGTAGCTACGCGCAAAAAAGGCGTTTTCAGTGGTCAGTATACGTACAGTCTGGAAGAACTGACTTTTTCAACCCGGTCGACCCGAAGCAGCCCCTTGGTCAAGGGCAGAAGTCGGCCAAACCTTTTAAAAAGTCGGCTTTCTCAAACTCCAGGACTGTTCGGTGAAAGCACCTCACCAACACGCAGAAATGTGAATTCTGATTCCTGGTGCTTCTGCGACGATTCCAAATTTAAATCTCGGACTCGGACGTTTTGCCTATGAAATTGGCAAAACACTGAGCTTCCCCATCATTGCAAGCTCACCTCCAAAGCGGCAGTATTGTGCGTCTGCGATTTAGGTGAAATTTGTGCGTATCAATCACGGCATACTGATCCGCGCACTTCCCGCGGACCGTCTCGAAGACTTCGTCAACGACTGGCTGGCACAGCGCTATAAGGACTATCACAGTCACGAACTATGGCGAGGCACAGGTGACATGGGGCGCGACGTCACTGGTTACGTGACAGACAATCGGATGGAAGGTCCGTGGGACAACTTCCAATGCAAGCAGCTCAGCAAATCGCTATCTGAAAGCTCCAGCTTCCTAGAACTCGGAAAGATCTTCATGCATTCGGCGAACGGTGCCTACTCGTTGCCGCGCGCTTATATCTTTGTCGCCCCACAAGGCGTTGCGAGGGCCGTGCAGCAGTTTATCGCTCATCCTGAACGATTCAGAAAGGCTTTCCTCGACCGGTGGGACGCCGATATCGCCGGACGACTCGTCGACAACCAAACTATTTCACTTACCTCCGAGATCGAAGCCAAAATCAAGGCATTCGATTTCACCCAAATATTCTGGATCGACGCGGCGCGACTTGCGGAGGATCCTGCGTGCAAAGCTGCACTGGTCAAGTGGTTTGGTGACGATCCTGGCCCCTCTCCAAGAGGTGTCGTTCCAGCCGAAATCCAAGCCGATGAGTCCGCGTACGTTGCTCAACTCCTCAAGCTCTATGAATTAAAGGGACCTGGAGTTTTCCCCGACGCAGCGGCCGCACTGGCAAGTCCCGAGTTTGGTATGCATCTGCGAGATCAACGGACCCGCTTCTTTGACTCGGTGGCTTTTGATCGCTTCTATCGCGACTCGACGCCTGAAGACTACCTGGCTGCTTTCAAAGACGATATCTACCACGGAGTCGTGGAAATTCATGGCGACGATCATGCGAATGGCTTGATGAGACTGAATAGGGTGATGCAGCAAGCGGCTATCCTCCAGGCTTCGGGCATTCTTGGTAAGCATGCGGGCCCGAAAGTTAAACAGGGAACCTGCCACCAGTTCGCGAACGAGGGGAGACTGCCGTGGAATCCATAGTGCACTCTATTTCGGGCCTGCCCCCCTTCAACAGTTCGCTAGAGACAGGGATTCGGGCGTTAGTGGTATTAGAAGCCTTCTATCCGCGCCGGTGCGACCTTTTGGAAATGACATGGCTGGATCATCTCGTCGTACATACTGGCGACCTCGAGGGGCAGGACGTGCCCGTAAGTCTGCATCCTGATTTGCCAAACCGTGCAGGCGAACTACTGGTTCGCAGGCAATTGATCGAACGGAGCCTACGACTGATGCAGCAAGTGCACCTTGTTGAGGTGTTCGAGACCGAGGCGGGTATTGAGTTTTGCGCCAGCGAGGGCGCACCGAGTTATCTCGACCTCCTGCAAGCCCCTTACTCAATAGCATTAAAACAACGAGCCAAGTGGATGGCAGATCGCTTCGCCGGAATGGAGACCAATCAGATGCGAGCATTGATAGACAGCCGAATCGGTCGCTGGACCGCTGAATTCGGGACTGATGAAGCGCCAAAAGGGATCTTGGGATGACCGGTATCCGCATTCGTCACCTCACCTTCACGGGTCCGAACGTAGAGCCTGCATTGCTTGAGTTCGAGGACGGGCTCACTATCATTTATGGCGCCTCGAACACTGGTAAATCCTTCACCTCAAAGGCCATTCTCTTCATGCTTGGGGTTTCCAAGAGTCTGCCAGAAACAGAAGAGATTGTTGCTTACGATGCAGCTTGGCTCGGTTTAACGCTGCCTGACGGACGCACTGTTACACTCTATCGCGCTACGCGGGGCGGCCATTTTAAACTCTATGACGGTCTCGTCAGAACCGCGAGTCCAGATGAAGGCAAGCTGCTGCGCCAACAGCACGACTCCAAGCGTACTGACTCCGTCTCACAAATGCTGCTCGATGTGATGGGATTTGCCAGCAAGCGTATTGTGCGTGATGGCAATGGGACAAAGGATGCACTGTCCATTTATCTACTGTCGCCATACGCGGTGGTTTCCGAGCAGGATATAATTGCCGAGAAAAGCCCTGTTTTTTCCTCGGGGACTCCCTCCGAACGCACCTTCGAGCAAAACCTCTTCAAACTTCTCCTCACGGGAATCGATGATTCGGCTGTCGTAACCGTCCCAAAGTCATCGGAGCGAAAGGTGGCTAAAGCCGCCAAGATCGAGTTGGTGGATGAACTGATCGCGCAGCTCGATGCCGAACTAGGCGAAGATGCCCCTGCAGAGAAGGAAAGCGAAGAGCAGCTTATACGACTCGATGCAAGTGCGAACGATCTGTTCACTCGGCTACAGAATGCGCAGAGAGAGCTAGACAGTCTGGCTATCAATCGGCGGGAGGCCACTAATTACTGCCGAGAGCTGACAGAGCGGGAGGGTGAGCTGGAACTCACGCTGCAGCGTTTCGCAAAGCTACAGGCGGTCTACAGCTCGGACCTGCAGCGCCTACAGTCAATTGAGGAAGGCGGCTATGTCCTCGTGTCGATGACCGGAATGGACTGTCCAGTCTGCGGAGCACCGCCAGAGAGTCAGACACATAATCACGCAGCTGAAGAAATCTCAATGGCTCACAGAGCTGCGGCTGCTGAGGCTCGCAAGATTGAGCGCGAGCAGTTCGAGCTGACTCAGACCGTTACTTCACTTGAAGCTGAGTCGGGTGGACTTCGTAGAACCATCGCTGGGCTTAAGACAGATATCGTAGAGTTCGATCAGCAAATCCGAGAGTCTGGCCCGACTGAAGCTGTTTTACGGGAAAGCTATGAAGCATTCGCCGCGAAGCGCATCGAAGTGACGAAAATCCTCGACCTCTATCAGCGCCGCGCAAAACTAGCCGTAAGACGGGCTGAAATCGTAGCGGAGCCAACCAAGCGTGAGGGCGAGACGCCTCCGGTGGGGCCGGACTCAACAACGATCTACAAGTTCGGAGAGACCGTAAAAGCTGTACTTGCCGCTTGGCAATTTCCCAACGCAGACAAAGTTCAGTTCGACGGCAAGACTAACGACATCACCGTCGCAGGGAAGCGTCGTTCTGCTAACGGTAAAGGAGTCCGGGCGATCTTGCATGCGGCCTTCAACGTGGCGGTTATCGTCCACTGCATAGAGAACAAGTTACCGCACCCGGGCTTTTTAGTTCTCGACACACCATTACTGACCTATCGCGAGCCTATGACATCTCGGCACGGTGATTTGTCCGAGGACGAGGCCATTCTCAAGGCAACTAATGTCGCTCAACACTTCTACAAGCATCTCGCGAGCTTAAAAAATGAGGTGCAAATTATAGTAATCGAGAACTCTGACCCTCCGGCGGCTATTCGTCATCTAGCTCGGATTGAGACGTTTACCGGCCTCGAGGGGAACGGACGTTTTGGCCTGTTAGCAAGAGAGACTTGATCTGCCGGTGTTGAGATCATCCGGTAATTTATCGCCGCTTCGCGGAAAACGAAGCGTGGAACGGCGTTGTCATCAGATATATGAAGGCGATGATCCAGGCACCTGCCGCTGTGAGTTGATAGCGGCTGCTCGCTAGCTCCAATAATAGAGTGGGTGGTTATCTTGATGCCTCCAGATCTGCTTTTTGAAGACAGACTTGAGTCTTTCCTTTGTAGAATCTCTACACAGTCGGAGTCAAAGACCGACGAAGCTCGTAAGCCTGTCGTTTGACATCAACTTCTTCCATCACATCCTTCATATTCTGGTCTCGACCCAAATGAGTTTCCTCGGGCGGGATACCTGAATGGATACGGAGCTTTCGTGCCAAGTCAGCTGCTTGAAGCCCAAGTTCAGCATAACCACGCGTTCTAAAGTGGCGCAGCCAGTGCTGCCGTAAGCAGACACGGGGCCAACTCCGCCCCCCCGTCCTTAGCTCATCGTGACTCCCAAGCGATTGCTCAGCGGCTTGCGCGAGCACTAACTTCGGACAATCAGATTGGCGGGTACCATCTTCCGTATCTCTCGTCGAGCATGGTCAATAAATGGCTTGAGAATGAGTGTCGAGGAGTTGCGCTGCGAAATGACGATGGAAAAATCATTGATGATGGCCGGTTCAAAGGGAATGAACTTGAGCATGGTTCCCGTGTAGCCACTGGCAGTCAATGGATCGATGATGGATACGCCCGAGCCTGCCTCAGCCATTTTAAGGATGACGGACGCAACCTGGGTTTCGGCATTGATACGTCGTTTGACGCCATACGACAGCATCACTGAGTCGATCTTCGTTCGTGCCTCCATTAACGGCATCAATGAAATAAAACTCTCGCCTTCAAAATCTTCTGGGTGCAAGACGTCACGGCTCGCCAAGCGGTGATTGACTGGTATGACTCCCACCATCTTGGCCGATACCAATGTCTCGCTATTGCCGTGGCGAGTCGCGCGCATGGGAAACATGGCGAACCCTAAATCGCAGCGGTCGCGTTGAACCATATCGAGCACTGTCGACGAGCTATGCATGTGCATGGAAACCACTGCATCGGGGTGTTCGCGCGTAAAGCTCGCTATCGCCCGAGGCAGAAAAGACAGCGCCATGCTGGGGGCTGCGGCAATTTCCAGATAGCCCATCTTCAAGGCCTTGATGTTTGAAGCCGCATTCGCAATGCGCTCGATGCTGATCAATGACTGCTCTACATCTTTGAATAGCAAGGCTGCTTCCGCAGTGGGTAGAAGCCGACCTTTGGTGCGCGTGAAGAGAGGTATCGCAATGCGCTCTTCAAGATCGGAGATAAGTCGTGTTACCACGGGCTGCGTGATCTCGAGCATTTCCGCGGCGCCAGTAACGGTCTTGCGCACCATGATGGCTCGAAAAGCTTCGAGGTGGCGCAAAGTGATCCGATTCTCCACAACACCTTCTCCATATCAATAGTATTTGAGCATGGGACAATATTGTAACACTATTAATAAAAATTAATTAATAAAAAATACTGTTTAAAAACAACGCTTTAAATATCAATGGCACTCCTATTGCTAAATAGCATTGCATTGGTGAGATTCTGGATTGCGCATCAATCCACTTTCACCATGCGATGCAACTCAACACCACAAAAAAATAGGAGCATTTTCAGTGATCAAGTCTACGCTGGCACTCGCGGTTGCCTTGGGCATTACAGCTCAGCAGGCTAATGCCGCCGGGTTGATTGAAGACAGTAAAGCGTCCATCAGCTCTCGTACTTTGTACTATGAAAATGATCAGCGCGGCCTCAAAGGTGTTGATCAGCGCCAAACCGTGACAGGTCTGAGGTTCGACTTCCTGTCGGGGTATACGCAAGGTGTCGTCGGTTTCGGGGCGGATGTTCAGGGGTTGCTGGGTCTAAATCTGGGGGGCGGTATCTCCCCGCACAGCGCTACGACAAGCAATACAATTTCGCCGACGGAAACCGATGGATCGCCGGTAGATGACTGGAGTCGCCTGGGGGCAAATGGCAAGATCAGGCTTTCTAAAACCGAACTGAAAGCGGGTAACGCTTTGGCTCCGAGCCTGCCTATTCTGGTCTCAAATGACAGTCGCTTGCTCCCGGCTAGCTACCAGGGCGGTATTGTTACTTCGAAGGAACTAGAAGACTTCACCTTTACGGCCGGTAACTTAAACCGTGAAATAGGTCGTGCCTCCAGCAACTGGGCAGGTATCGCCGCAGGCGGTCGCAAGGGCTCTGATGGCTTTCGGTTCGGCGGTGTTGACTGGAAGGTCAACAAAGACCTAACTCTTCAGTATTACTACGCCAATCTTGAAGATTACTACCGTCAGAATTTCCTAGGATTGGTGCACGTCTACCAAATTGCGCCTGATCAGTCGTTCAAGACAGACCTGCGATATTTCAATAACAAGTCTGATGGCAAAAATGGAAGTGACTCAAATTATGCTTACAGGAATGGATTTAACGAAGGCAATACTGGTGAAGTCGACAACAACACCTGGTCCGCTGCATTCACTTACACCCTTGGTGGTCATGCGCTGACCATGGGGCATCAACGTGTCAGTGACAGCGGTGGGATGGTCTTTATTAACAACGCTAATGTTGTCGATGGGCGAGGGCACGCTGAAGGTGAAGGCGGTGCGAGCGTTTATCTCAATACCGATATCATGATCAATAGTTTCACTCGCGCGGGCGAAAATTCGACGTTCGGTATTTACAGTTACGACTTTGCCGGGCTGGGCGTGCCTGGCCTGAAAGCGGGATTAACCTACATCAGCGGTCGCGATATTCGCGGGTCTGGTGGCGTGACAACTGACCGTTATAACGAGTGGGAGCGCGATGTTCGTCTGGACTACGTCCTTCAGTCTGGCGCTCTTAAAGGATTGGGTTTCTCTCTTCGTCGCGCGAACTTCCGCACTGAGTTGCCCACCGCAACTTTACAGGATCAGGATCAGACCCGTTTCTACGTGAACTACACTTATGCCCTCTGGTAGGAGCAGAGTTTACTCAGCCGGTTTGATAGATACCTCTTAAATCCTCTTTGAAAAATGGATAGTTCTGCTCGAGGTTTCATTTTCTAGATCCTCAGTAAGTCTGTGCCTTCCCCCGTTATGGCCGCGTGAAGTTGACCGCGCTGCGCACGTTTTATGTGCAGCGCGGCAACTCGCTAAACTCCTCGATTAATCGTCGACTCTTCCTCTTCCTCCTTGCACTCTAAGCTGACGCCGCCGCGAAGCCTGTCGTAAGCCTGTAGGTGCGTCCTTACCCCTCCCACTGAGCAACTCTCTCAGGACTTCACTGCGAGGTCAGATTCTTTCGGATAAAGCTGAAGCTCACCTCCCCCCTTCTTGGCTAAGGATGCTCTCCGATTGATGTTACCTCTGGTATCACCGGCTCATTCGTAACGCACATCTGCACCGAGATGGGAAAGAACGCATCAAGGTGGAACAACTGAGTCTTCATATCCATAGCAATAAGGCATGACATCATATTTATATGCTTTAGAAAAACACAACTAGAAAAAATAAAACGTTATAAATCATATAGTTGCTAAAGCATGGCGCATCTATTGCTAAATAACATGGCATGAGATTTCTATGATGCAGGCAGCACCGTAGTACCTCTTGTCATCGGGGCTATGTGTGCATGCATCAGGAAACCTTGGCGCGAATTTCTTACCTTTTTCACAGGACCATTCCAATGAAACTTCCTGTTCTAGCTGTACCGGCGAGCGCGCTTGCAGCACTCCTGGCTAGTAGTAGCTTCAGTACTGCCTCATTTGTCCATGCTGACGATCGCACTCAGCTCATCGTTAGTGCGGGCGTTGCGGATAGCTCGACGCTGGATCCGCACCGTACGACTGCAGTTGGGGATAAAGGCGTGGTATCTGAAATGTTCAATGCCTTGGTGAGCTTTCCGCCGGGCAGTGCTGATCCAAAAACATTACAGCCTGACTTAGCAGAACAATGGCAGGCATCACCCGACAACAAAATTTGGACTTTTACTCTGCGCAAGGGTGTGCAGTTTCACGGCGGCTACGGCGAATTGAAAGCGGCGGACGTGGTGTACTCGATCGAGCGCGCAGCCGATCCTAAGCGCTCCAGCTTTGCAGCGAACTTTACGATCATCGATAAAGTTGAAGCCCTGGACGACTACACGGTGCGTATCACCTTGAAAAATTCGGACGCGGCGTTCCTCGGTCGTGTGTCCAACTACCATGGCGGCAATATCGTCAGCAAAGCTGCTGCGGAAAAGCTTGGCGACAAGTTTGGCCAATCGCCTATCGGTACGGGGCCATTTGCCTTCGGTGAACATGTCACTCAGCAATACGTGAAGCTTGTGGCCAATGATGCTTATTATCGCGGCAAGCCCAAGTTGGCTGGTATTACCTACCGCATGATTCCATCCGATAGCGCAAGAGAGCTGGCCTTCACATCCGGTGAACTTGACATTGCTGCTGGCAAACGTGAGCAACGTTGGGTGGAGCGCTCCGCAAAACGTGGTGTGAAGGTCGACATTTTCGAGCCTGCTGAATTTCGTACGCTGTTCATCAACCGCAACATCAAGCCTCTGGACAACTTAAAAGTACGTCAGGCTATCGCAGCGGCTGTCAACGTGGATGAGATCATCCGCTATGCCGGAAAAGACGTGGCAGATAAAGGATGTTCGGTCGTGCCTAACGGGTACCTGGGGCAGGATTGCAGCGCGGGTACTTACGCCTATGACGTTGAGCGCGCTAAAAAGCTGCTGGCCGAGGCCGGTTTCCCGAATGGCATCACCATCAATTCCGTGGTGTCGAGTGTCGCCGCTCAATTACCGATCATGGAAATCGTACAGGCGCAGTTGGCGAAGGCCGGCATCAAGCTCAATATGGAAGTCGTAGACCATGCGACCTACCAGTCCAAAAGTCGGCAGGACCAAAGCGCGCTGGTCTTCTACGGGGCCGCCAGATTCCCCAATGCCGATTACTGGCTTGCTGAGTTTTACGACTCGTCCGCTGCAATTGGCGCGCCCGGAGCAATGTCCAACTTCGCGCACTGTTCCGTGGCTGACGATGACATCCGCAAGGCCAGCATCGAACCTGATGCGCAAAAGCAGCTTGCGCTGTGGAAGCAGGCGCAGACAAAGATCCACGAGGATGTGTGTGGCGTCCCTCTGTTTGGTCTCAAGCAAGTTTGGGTGCACAGCAATGCTGTGAACTACGGCCACACCTTAAAAGGTGCGCTGAACCTGCAGCCGCCCATTACCGAAAATACGACAGTCACACGAGGTGCGCAGTAATGGCACGCGACTATGACGTGATCGTGGCGGGTGCCGGCATGGTTGGCGCAGCGATCGGTTATGGGCTTGCCGGGATGAACCGCCGCGTACTGATGCTGGATGGAGCTGATACGGATTTCCGAGCTGCCAAGGCCAATTTCGGTTTGGTCTGGGTACAAAGCAAAGGTTTTGGCCATCCTGCCTATCAACGCCTTTCGATCGAAGCTGTTCAGAGTTGGCCCAAGTTTGCCGAACAGCTGGAGGCGGAAAGCAACATGCCGTTCGCATACGAGAGAAATGGTGGCTTGAACTTCTGTCTCAGTGACGACGAGTGGACGGCGCGCGCGAACAGACTCGACAAATGGCACGCCCAAGCACCGGAATTTGCTCCTTCGACTCATATGCTGGACCGTGACGAGCTGCAGCGACGGTTCCCTTCCATGCACCTAGGCGAGGCAGTGGTTGGCGCGAGCTTTGGAGAGCTGGATGGTCAGGTCAACCCTTTGCGTTTGCTAGCCGCAATGCAAATTTCCTTTCAGCGCAGAGGGGGGGAGCTAAGAAGTAATCATGCGATTACCGCTATCAATCCGCTTCCCGGCGGTGGCTTCGAAGTTGTGGCAGGTGAATATCGGGCACGTGCCGAGCGCGTAGTTATTGCCGCAGGTTTAGGTTCGTCGGTTCTAGGACAGATGGTTGGACTCGATGTGCCTTTACGACCGCAGCGTGGACAAATTCTGGTGACTGAGCGTTTGGCACCTTTACTGCCCATTCCGGCAAGCGGGCTACGCCAAACAGCGGAAGGCACCGTCATGATCGGTGTGACCCAAGAAGAAGTGGGATACGACCTAAGCACTACTTGCGAGGGCGCAGTACGCATGGCTCGCAAGGCTATGCGCATATTGCCCGATATCGCTAAAGCCAAGTTGGTCCGCCAATGGTCCTGCCTACGAGTCATGACGCCTGACGGCATACCTGTTTACGCGAGCTCAACACGTCATCGCGGCGCGGACATCGCGCTCTGCCATTCCGGCCTGACATTGGCCTCTTTCCACGCAGGCGCTTATGCACAAGCGCTAGCAAGTGGTGTGTTTCCGTCTGCAATGGGTATTTTTCATCATGAGCGTTTCAATGTTCAAAAAACTGCATGAGCCGGGGACGGTTAGTTTGACCCTCTACATAGACGGTGTGGCCGTCGAGGCCGAAAGCGGCGAGACCGTCGCAGCCGTGCTGCTGCGTCAGCAAGTACCTGCTAGCCGCACGACTCCCGTACGTGAAAGTCCTCGCGCTCCATTTTGCATGATGGGGGTTTGCTTCGATTGCCTAGCCGTTGTTGATGGCGTGGCTTCGACGCAGTCTTGTTTAGTTGTGGTGCAAGAAGGCATGCGCGTCGAGCGTCAATACGGTCGCCGGAGTGTGATGCCATGACGCGCGAATTCGATGCGATAGTGATTGGTGCTGGACCCGCCGGAATGAGTGCAGCTATTGGCATGCGAGGTCAGGGTCTGTCAGTGCTAGTGGTGGACGAACAACCCGCGCCGGGCGGTCAGATCTGGCGTGCAGTAGAGGCAGTTGCCTCGAAGCCAACCGGTGTAATTTTGGGCGATGAGTATCGCTCAGGTGCTGATCTGGTTGCCCGTTTCCGAGCTTGCGGTGCGGTTTACGAAGCACAGACTCAGGTCTGGCAGATCGAGACAGGATGGCGAGTTTTTATTAAGCGTGACGGACAGGCTGAAGCAGTGCGTGCTAATCAGGTCGTGCTAGCCATGGGCGCACAAGAAAGGCCAGCACCGTTCCCTGGCTGGACACTGCCTGGTGTTATGACTGTCGGCGCGGCCCAGATCCTGTTGAAGACCTCGCGCCAAGTGCCCTCGGAGCCAGTATGGATAGCCGGCAGCGGTCCGCTGCCACTTCTATATATGGCGCAGTTGATACGCACAGGCGGAAAAATTGCGGGCTGGCTGGATACGTCGCCGCCAGGCGGATGGCGCCGGGCTTTACCGTGGGCTGGTACAGCACTTTCAGAGCTCACCGAGATCGGCAAGGGGATTGCTTGGCTGCATGAAATCAGACGGGCAGGTACGCGCCGATTCCGCGGCGTGACGTCCCTACGGGCGCTCGGTAAAGATCGCCTGAAAGAGCTGGAGTTTACACAAGCAAACGGTAAGACCACTCGGGTAGCAGCCAGCCTGCTTCTCTCCCACGAAGGTGTCGTGCCATCCATACATATGACGCAGGCATTGGGTTGCTCACACAGTTGGAATGAGCAGCAATCGTGCCTCACGCCTGACCTAGATCAATGGGGGCAGACCAGCAAACCAGGGCTGTACGTGGCGGGTGACGGTGCCGGGATCGGCGGTGCCAAGGTGGCTTGTGTAAGAGGCGAACTCGTTGCCTTAGGTGTAAGTCTGCGTATTGGTCGTCTCACATCCGAAGCCGCCACCATGCAAGCGCTGCCTATTCGAGACAAGTTGCGAGGGTTAATGCGCTTACGCCCAATGCTGGATTCGCTGTATCCACCAAGAGCCGACATCTTTTCTCCTTCTGACGACACCATTATCTGTCGTTGCGAGGAACTGACCGCCGGCGATATCCGTAAGGCAACGCAGATTGCCTTACCGGGCCCAAATCAGCTCAAAGCATTCACACGCGCCGGCATGGGGCCGTGCCAAGGTCGGCAATGCGGGTACACCGTCGCACACATTATTGCGGAGAAACAGCAACGGCCAGTTGCGGATGTGGGCTTTTTCCGCATCCGTCCGCCATTAAAGCCGCTGACGCTGGGCGAGTTGGCGACACTGAATATTGATGAGGAAAAGCCATGATTTTGTTAAGTCGAGAGCCACTCAGCATCGGCGAACTCATACGCTGTCCGTCGGCTGAATGTCGAGTTGTTATGCAGGAGCTTTCGTCATGATGCGATATGCGATTAAGCGTTTGCTGCTAGCAATTCCGACGCTTCTGGCAATGCTGACAGTGGTATTCATTCTAGTGCGCCTGGTACCTGGAGATCCTGCCGCCGTGATACTGGGCGATCAGGCCAGCGAAGAAGCTCTGAATGCGTTGCGCACGCAACTGGGGCTGGACCAGCCAACGTACATCCAATACCTGCATTTTTTGACTGACATGTTGTCGGGCAATTTCGGGATATCGATGGCCACCGGCAGAACGGTGCTGCAGGAGGTGGCATTGGTGCTGCCATGGACCATACAGCTGACGTTGGCATCTGTGTTGATCGGTATCGTGTTTGGATTACCACTGGGTGTCTGGGCGGCGCTGCGCCGCAACGCATGGCCCGATTATCTAGGCCGTCTGCTGTCTCTTATCGGGCTTTCATTTCCGGCTTTCGTTTCGGGAATCTTGATGTTGTTGGTGTTCTCAATCCAGCTGCGCTGGTTCCCTGTAATAGGAAGCGCGGTAGACGGGGACTGGGTGGCCCAGCTGCGCGGACTGGCACTGCCAGCATTCAATCTAGGCCTGATCATGACCGCCTACGTTATGCGAGTTACACGGTCTTCCATGCTGGGCGTCATGGGTGAGGACTATGTGCGAACTGCGAAAGCGAAGGGTGTTCGCCCTCTGAGGCTAGTGCTGCGTCATGGCTTACGCAACGCGTTGATCCCGATCGTAACGGTTGTAGGTCTTTACTTCGGCACGTTGATAGGCAATTCCGTTCTGACCGAAATCGTATTCAACCGTCCTGGTCTGGGCAAACTGATTCTGGGCGCACTGAATACACGCGACTACACCCTGCTTCAAGGGCTGATGGTGGTATTTGCGTCTTGTGTGATCGTGGTCAATCTATTAACCGACCTGGTGTATGGGTGGGTGGATCCAAGGGTGAAATACCAATGAGCGCTATAGCCGTACCTGTAGCCGCAAGGCCGAATGCCATATGGCAGGCGTTGCGCAAAAACCGCTTGTCCTGGATAGGCATTGCACTGCTGTTGTTGATTTTGCTGACAGCAATCCTTGCCCCATGGCTGGCACCTCACGATCCCCTGCAGCAGAACATCGCGTACCGGCTGGAACCGCCTTCCGCTGAATTCTGGCTTGGGACTGACACATATGGCCGGGATGTGTTGTCTCGCCTCATTTATGGCACACGGGTGTCATTGCTTGTGGGTTTCGTAGCAGTCCTGATCGCCATGTTAATTGGTTCGTCGCTGGGTATCTTGGCAGGTTATGTCGGGGGCAAGGTCGACCGATTCATCATGGGACTTGTTGATGTCTTGCTGTCGTTCCCTACTTTGTTGCTGGGGTTGATGGTGGCCGCCACGTTAGGGGCCAGCTTGCAAAACTTGATCATCGCGATCGCCATTACTGAGATTGCGCCGTTCGTACGAGTAGCCCGTGCACCCACTATTGCGTTGAAACAACGTGACTTTGTGGAGGCCGGGCGTGCGCTGGGATATGGGCCGATGCGGCTGATGGGCGTACATATCCTTCCCAACATGGTCTCTGATGTAGTGGTGCTGGGTTCACTATGGATGGCTTCTGCGATACGTACGGAAGCGTCGTTGAGTTTTATTGGCCTCGGTGTTCCGCCTCCAGCGGCAACTTGGGGCGGGATGATCCGCGAAGGCTTTGAAAACATTCTGGATGCCTGGTGGCTGACGGTGTTCCCTAGCGTCGCGATTTTACTGACAGTCCTGGCACTGAACTTGTTGGGCGACGCGCTGCGCGACGCCATTGATCCTAAAATGAGATCGGAGCGCTCATGAGCACACAAGAAGCTGCATTGGAGCTGCGTAATCTGCGCACCGAATTCCGCATCGGCGGTGCATGGCATGCGGCAGTGCGCGACGTCTCTTTGACAGTCGGCAAAAATGAAACGTTAGCGGTGGTGGGCGAATCCGGCAGTGGCAAAAGCGTGACAGCTTTGTCCATTCTGCGCTTGTTACCCGAAGGTGCCGCGCGCCACGGCGGTGGCCAGATCCTGCTCGAAGGTCGAGATCTGGCTCCAATTACGGAAAAGCAAATGGCTGCTTTGCGAGGTGATGCCATAGCGATGATTTTCCAGGAGCCAATGACATCGCTTAACCCGACCATGACAGTAGGCGACCAGATCGCGGAAGCCATTCGCCAACATCGTCCTATGTCTTGGAGCGAAGCGCGTGCGTTGGCATTGGAAGCGTTGCAGGAGGTGAAAATCCCGGCGGCGGCGCAACGATTCGACCAGTATCCGCATCAGTTTTCCGGTGGAATGCGCCAACGCGTGATGATTGCCATGGCACTAGCTTGCAAGCCAAAGGTTTTGCTTGCTGATGAGCCCACGACTGCGCTGGACGTCACGATACAGGCGCAAATCCTGAGTCTATTGTCCGAGCTGAAGCAAGTACACGGAATGGCCGTGATTTTCATCACTCACAACCTGGGGGTGGTGGCACAAATCGCGGATCGAGTGGCAGTGATGTATGCAGGTGAGGTGGTCGAGACCGCCGACGTGGAAACCTTGTTTGCACGACCTATGCACCCCTACACCGAAGCCTTGTTACGTGCGATGCCACGTGTGGATCTAGATACAGCAGTTCTGGAGCCCATCCCAGGCAGTGTCCCGGCGATCACTGCTATGCCTCGTGGCTGTGCTTTCGCATCGCGTTGCCCATTGCGGGAGGCTCGTTGCGAAATCACCGCGCCAACGTTGGAATCCGTCAGTCACGACCATCAGGTGCGTTGCCTGGTGCGTGCCGAACCCTACAGGGGGCAATCATGAGCGATATTCTGCAAGTAAAGAACCTGGTTAAACGGTTCGAGAGTGGTGGTGGTTTCCTCGGCGGGAAGAAGACCATTGTCCGCGCTGTCAATGATGTTTCGTTTAGCGTTGCTCGTGGACAGTCGTTGGGCTTGGTTGGTGAATCCGGATGCGGTAAGTCCACTGTGGCAAGAACGCTATTACGGCTGGTTGAGCCCGACGAAGGCAGCATCATTTTCGACGGCAGTGACCTTCGTCAGGCAAGCGCCTCGCAAATGCGTTCACTCCGCCAGCGCATACAGATCGTATTTCAGGACCCGTTCTCCTCATTGAACCCGCGGCGGACCATTCGACAAGCGCTAGCAGAACCTCTTTACGTGCATCGATTGGGTTCCGCCAGCGAGATTGAGGCCAAAATCCAAAGCACAATCCAGGAGGTCGGACTTCCTGTCTCGGCTTTGGATCGTTATCCGCATGAGTTCTCCGGTGGCCAGAGGCAGCGCATCGGTATTGCGCGGGCGCTGGTTCTTGATCCCGAATTAATTGTGGCGGATGAACCAGTATCAGCATTGGATGTATCGGTGCAGGCTCAAATACTGCAATTGTTGGACAGATTGAAGCGCGAGCGAGGATTGTCCTTTGTCTTTGTTTCTCATGACTTGGGCGTAATTAGGCATTTTTGCGACACCGTCTGTGTGATGTATCTTGGTCGGATCATTGAGCAGGGGCCTACGCACCAGGTGCTGGACGCGCCAATGCATCCATATAGCCGAGTCCTGCGCGACTCTTCGCCAGTACCGGATCCCAAAGCACGTATACGGCTCTCGAAAATCAGTGGAGAAATCCCCTCGCCGACTAACTTGCCATCTGGCTGCACCTTCCACCCACGGTGTGCCAGAGCAAAGCTTAGCTGCTCAGAAAAACTACCCCCTCTAGAGTTCAAGCGTTCAGGGCGTGCAGTGGCATGCTTTTATCCAATACTTGAGAGCGTGACGACGACTTGAGCTAGTTAATTAATAGCTTAAGGCTCACGGGTAAAAAACACGATATTAATAACGAAACTGGTTAAAAGGCAGGCGCCCTATTAGGGCGTCTGAGCACCTTTACAAATTTTATACGACTTTATTTATATTTAAGCTTGAGTATGGTGATTGCTTGCACACTTTTCATAGTGGCGCGCTTATGCGGAGCACCCATCAATTCACCTAAAACAAGGTGAAGCTAATTAAAGAATAATTCAAGGATATGACAATGCGTAAATTGAAGGTTGGTATCGTTGGTTCTGGTGGGATTGGCCTTGCTTATGCTGCGTGGATTTCGCACCAGGGGCACGAGGTCGCCATATGGTCACCCCGTGGGAGCAATACTAATGAGTTGCAGAATGGGATCTTGAAATCTACTGGGATCTTGGAAGAGACACTCTCCATAAGCTGCGCCAACAACGCGCAAGCACTTGTAGAGGATGCAGATATTATTTTTATTGCTGTTCCGGTTAACGGTCATCGCACGGTAATGGACGCATTGCTGCCGCACCTTATGTCAGGTCAACAGATCATTGTTAGCTCGATGGCCTCACTTTCATCACTATATCTGTATGAACGGGCATGTTTACGAGGTATTAATATATCTGTTGCCAGTTTTGGCACCACCGCGCTCACAGCGCGTCGTAAGAGTCCGAACCATGTTCATATCATGACTAAACGACCCTCTTTGGGGGTTTCTTGCCTCCCCCGTTCTAATTCGCAAATTGCGCTTGTTGTCTGCGAGACACTTTTTGGGAGCGAGTTCACCGTAGACGAAAACCCGCTGTACTCCACGCTCACAAATACGAATGCCGTTTCACATTCACCGCTCGCGATATTTAATTGGACAAGAATTGAACGGGGCGAGGATTGGCCTCAATATCACTTCATGACGCCTCATGTAGCAGCAGTTATTGAAAAGCTGGACGCTGAGAGATTGGCAGTGGCCTCAGCTTTTGGGTGGAACTTGCGAAACATCAAGCAAAAGTATTCTAAATCATTCAACGTCGAAGGTGATCGCCTAGCTGATATGGCAGCGGAGCTGCATAAAAAGCGTGGCGGACCACCTGGTCCGGTGGATGTAAAAACACGCTTTCTATCGGAGGATGTTCCGTTCGGACTGGTATTCACCCTTGCTCTTGGTCGTATGGTGGATGTTTCAATGCCTGCAACAGAAGCTACGATTGCGATGGCGGGTTTTATTGTGGGTGAAAACTTTATTGAAACCAACGACCTGATTGATTCGTTACGCCTCCCTTCGGAAACGACAGAAGGGTTATTAAGGCGTGTGAATATCGACTGATGGTTGTTTTTTGTGAATTCACCTCGCCATGGGAGAGGTGAGTTCACAAGGTAAGCCAAGAGGTGTTTCGCACAGTTAAAATTCCGTATCGAATTAGGGTGCTACATGCAAGCCAATATTCTGACCAATATGAATGTTAAGTCAAAACTCGTTATCGGCTTCACATTTGTCATAGCGCTGACGGTGCTTATCGCACTTACAGGCTGGACTGGAATTAAAAACTTAAGTCAAAGGAGTGAAAGAATTGCAGATATTGGAAAGCTTGGTACCCTGACACGAGACATGCTGATAGGTCGTTTATCCTATACTGTTAATTATGATTCTGAACATGCGGCGAGCTGGCTAAGGACCATAGGAGATCTCGAAAATCACTTGGAACAAGTACGTTCAGTCCTTCATTCCGACTTGGACACTCCGCATTTAGAAGCGGTTGCATCAGCCTTGCAGCAATCTCGAGGCTACTACAATAATATTGTCCGCTCCACTGACGTGATGGTTGCAAGTCGCTCAGCAGCCGGTCAGCAGGCTGACATAGCGGCAGACGAGTTGAATGAGCTAGATGACTTTGCAAACTCAACAGAGGGAAATATCGCTCAGCGCGCAGCAACTGCACAGGCGCTAAGCCTGTTTCAGAAGATGCGATTCGATGTGCGTGGATATACCTATACTCTTAAAACTGAGGCAAAAAAAAAGGCAAGCTCTTCAATCTCTACAGCTATCAACTACTTGAGCGATTTGGAGGGGTTTGGGGCACAGGCAAATACGGTTAAGCGTCTTAAAGACGCATTAACTGCATACCAAGATGCAATTGTAAAGTTTGGCATGGCACAAGTTGCAGTTGAGGAGGCGCAAGCAGGTATCGCAACGAACATCACTAGCGTGCTTTCGTCCACTGATCAGCTAATAGATAACCAAGTAGCACTGCGCATTAATGACGTTGAACAGGCGAAAAAATGGCTTATCATATGGCTAGTTGCCGCTCTTATTGTCAGTGCTTTAACTGCAGGGATTATTACACGCTTAATAGTTGCACCACTCATTGAAACTTTGAGGCTGGCGGAGCAGGTAGCCAAAGGTGACTTAACGTACGATCAAACAACGATACGCCAAGATGAGCTTGGTCTGCTACAAACCAGCATGTATCAGATGACGGTTAACTTGCGGGGGCTTGTAGTTGGTTTGCGTGATGGTGTGATTCAGATAGCGAGCGCTGCTGAACAGCTTTCAGCTGTTACTGAGGAAACAAGAGCTGGAGTGAATAGTCAAAAAATCGAAACAGACCAGGTGGCTACCGCCATGCACGAAATGGCTGCGACGGTACAAGAAGTTGCAAAAAACGCTGAACAAGCCTCCCAGGCGGCGATAAGTGCTTCGCAAGAGGCTCGGGATGGCGATGGCGTTATTTCAAAAGCGATAGTACAAATCGAAATGCTGGCGACCGAGGTTGGTCACTCTAAAATTGCCATGGATGATCTGAAGACCCAGAGTAACAAAATTGGTGGCGTGCTGGACGTGATCAAGGCAGTGGCAGAGCAAACCAACTTATTAGCACTCAATGCTGCGATTGAAGCCGCGCGAGCTGGCGAAGCAGGACGCGGTTTTGCTGTAGTGGCTGACGAGGTAAGGAGTCTCGCGCAACGTACCCAAATATCGACGGAGGAAATCGCAACACTGATAAGCGGTTTGCACAGTCGAACAGCACAGGTAGCAGCAGTCCTCGAGAACAGCCGTGCATTGAGTGACAATAGTGTGGAGCTAACCCGGGATGCTGGCTCTGCAATTATCAGAATCAGCCGTTCGATCTCAACCATCGAGTTGATGAATCACCAAATTGCATCGGCCGCAGAACAGCAGAGTGCAGTGACAGAAGAAATCAATCGGAGCATTCTGAATGTTCGGGATATTTCAGAGCAAACCGCTTCGGCTAGCGAGGAAACTGCATCATCTAGCATTGAGCTCGCTCGCTTAGGTGGTCAACTGCAAGACATGGTAAGTAAATTTTCCGTTTAGTTCTGCTTGCAGTCCGTGGGGCTAGCAACCGAACACCTGCCCCCATTCACGAGTTGTCAGTTCGTGGCATACGGTTGGTGATCCACCGAAGCAGCGCTGCGATACTGTCTCCATATTGACCTCCGTGGCGTAGCTGATGGCAATTCCATTTTCGTTTAGCAGCACACCACCGGCGCCTCTCAACAGTGCATGCCCAGCAACAACATCATGTGCTGAAACAGCGTAAAGCGAAACGCCGCACACACCGTCGCCAGCGGCTACTCTAGCCAGTCTGTATGCGATGGATGGCATTGCATGAAAACTCCCTGGAGCACACATCTCTCGATTGAGGTCCGGTTTATTTAGAGCCGCAGCGCTGACCATTATAGTGCTATCGCTCGACAGCTTTTTATCAGCAAGGCAGTAGCTTACTGGTTGACCATTGCGAATCAGATGGGGCATGCCTTCCGCCCACCCGATGCAGTCTGGTGGCCCCTCAGGAGTTACGGGGGCAAAAACAATCCCGAGTACTGGGATGGTTCTATGCAGTAGCCCCACTGATATTGCAGATCCCTTCAAGCCGTTCAGAAAGTCACTCGTTCCGTCGTTAGGGTCCACAACCCAACACCAAGCATTCCCCGTGAGGATGTGTCCCGTCTCTTCACCCCAAAAATCGCAGCAAAGCAGGCTAAGGAGTTCAGGCCTCAAAATATTTTCAATTTCTACGTCAATCGCAGCCTTATCTCCCTGGCCTCGAGGTCCATCCGGACGCCCCCACTCTTCGGATAGCAAAACGCCTGCTCGTTGAACAATTTCGGATGCTCTGGTGAGAAGCGCTATTAGATCTGGACTGGTCATGACGCTCTATAAAAAATGATCGTTTAAGGAATGCCTCCAAGCTAGCAGCGATCTATTGTAAGTAGCGACGCGCGACCTTAGACGAGACAGTTCACCACATAAATTAGGGCCGCGCATGGCATTTGACTAGGCGTTTACACTCGATTCGACTATTCCTCTGCAGTGGGCCAATCACAGGCCCGATCACGCTGCAACCACCACCAACGACGTTACGGGCGCTTGATGATCCCGGCTGCACTGATGGCGGCGGCTGCCGTCCCAAATGGTAGAGGATGATCTGTCGCCATGAGTGTCTTTGAGGCCAATCAACCCTGGTCACCAGCAGTACTCCGTGGTGTAGTCAATCACTGAGGCGCCCTAGCGAAGCTGAAAGCGATCGTTGGTCAGGGCGCACTTAAAACGTAGACACAATCTTGTTATGATACAGCCAAGTCAGATATAGTTCGCCTTATCTCTTTTTCGAGTTTTAAGCGTCTAGATAAGATGTGAAGTGTCTGGGCTAATGCATGTTGTTTGTCATGGGTTTTTTGTTTTTTGTTTTTGCGTTAACTAGCTGTCTTAATTCATTGCAAGAATGTGGATGTTTTAGGTGGGCTATTTTTTCATTGGGAATATTTATAAATTTCTAAATTATTGGTCGGAACTTGAAGCCATGATGATAGATGAAAGTACAGCTCAATTAAATAAGGCGGCAGAGCTTCGTCGTAAAAAGCTGCGTGGTAATGTCGGAAAGGCTGTTGTAGATTACGCGATGATCGACGACGGCGATAAAGTTATGGTGTGCGTAAGTGGTGGCAAAGATTCATTTGTAATGCTGGATGCGCTGCTACACCTCCAGCGCGTTGCGCAAATAAAATTTAGCGTTGTAGCTGTAAATCTTGATCAGAAGCAACCTGGGTTTCCTGAGCATATTTTGCCTGAGTTTTTTGAGAGTAAAGGGATTGATTATTATATAATTGACAAAGATACTTATTCAGTCGTCAAGCAAAAAATTCCTGAAGGTAAAACAACCTGCTCTCTTTGTTCAAGACTCAGAAGGGGTACGCTTTATAGTTTTGCCGAGGAAATAGGGGCTACTAAATTGGCGCTTGGACATCATATGGATGATATGGTTGAGACCTTATTTCTCAACATGTTTTTCCAAGCGCAGATGAAAGGGATGCCGCCTAAACTTCTCAGTGATGATAAGAGGAATATCGTTATTCGGCCGCTCGCCTATTGCCGAGAAAAAGATGTAGCGAAAGTCGCTGCTGATAGTGCGTATCCGATCATTCCATGTAATCTCTGCGGCTCACAAGAGAATCTCCAAAGGAAAAAAATTAAATCGATGATTGCGGAGTGGGACTCGGTAAATCCCGGGTGCGTGGAAAATATTTTTCACAGCTTACAAAGCGTAAACCCTTCCCAGATGGCCGATCGCAGTCTGTTCGACTTCGTAAATCTGTCTATTGACAGATCGGAAGACCGGCCGCCCTACAAGTTTGAAGACGCAACGGTTTCTTCTTCCCGCGTTGAAAACTGGATAGATGTCGTCCAGGTTTTGTAAAGGTTCAACGTCTTTTTTTGTGAGGAAAGGGAGGTTCTGGAGCTCGCGAAACCATGAAATTTACATTATCGACTTTTTTTGTAAAGAATGTTATTCGTAAAAGCGTAGTAAAATTATAGGGTTACGAGCATGAGTGTACTGTTTACTAGGAAATCCTTGAGCTATAAGGGAAGGACAGCTACACCATGCTCGATGTGCTGATGCACTTGCAGAAGGTTGCGCCGATCAAGTTCGAGATCGTGGCCGTGAACATGGACCAGAAGCAGCCGGGCTTCCCGGAGCACGTGCTGCCGGCCTACCTGAAAGAACTGGGGATCGAGTACCACATCGTCGAGAAGGACACTTACTCGGTGGTCAAGGAACTGATTCCGGAAGGCAAGACCACTTGCTCGCTGTGCTCGCGCCTGCGTCGCGGCACGCTCTACACCTTTGCCGATGAAATCGGCGCGACCAAGATGGCCCTCGGTCACCATCGTGACGACATCGTCGAAACGTTCTTCCTGAACATGTTCTTCAACGGTTCGCTCAAGGCCATGCCACCGAAGCTGCGCGCCGACGATGGCCGTAACGTGGTGATCCGCCCGCTGGCCTACTGCAACGAAAAAGACATCCAGGCCTACTCGGACTTCAAGCAATTCCCGATCATTCCGTGCAACCTCTGCGGCTCCCAGGAAAACCTGCAGCGTCAGGTGGTCAAGGAAATGCTGCAGGACTGGGAGCGCAAGACCCCGGGCCGCACCGAGAGCATTTTCCGCAGCCTGCAGAACGTGATCCCGTCGCAACTGGCGGATCGCAACCTGTTCGACTTCACCAGCCTCAAGATCGACGAGTCCGCGGCTTCGCGCTTCGTCAACGTGGTCAACCTCTGATTGAAACTGTGGGAGCGGGCTTGCTCGCGAAAGCGTAACGTCAGTCGATACATTGGTTGAATGACACACCGCTTTCGCGAGCAAGCCCGCTCCCACATTGGTTTTTCGTTTTACTCCTCAGGAGAGGGCATGCGCGACTACAAGTGGCTGAACGAATACTGCCTGAACCGCTTCGGTTCGGCGGCTGAACTGGAAGCCCATCTGCCCGTTCCCAAGACTCCCGAGCAACTGCGCAAGATCAGCGACGATCGCTACCTCTCGATGATGGCGCTACGGGTATTCCGCGCCGGGCTCAAGCACAGCCTGGTGGATGCCAAGTGGCCGGCCTTCGAAGAAGTGTTCTTCAGGTTCGATCCGGAAAAAGTCGTGCTGATGAGTGCCGAGCACCTGGAGCGACTGATGCAGGACACGCGGATCATCCGTCACCTGGGCAAGCTCAAGAGTGTGCCGCGCAATGCGCAGTTCATTCTGGACGTGGCCCATGAAAAGGGCAGCTTCGGCACGCTGATCGCCGACTGGCCGGTGACCGATATCGTCGGGCTCTGGAGCTTCCTGAAAAAACGCGGACATCAATTGGGCGGGCTGTCGGCCCCGCGCTTCTTGCGGATGATCGGCAAGGACACCTTTGTACCGAGCTATGACGTAGTGGCGGCATTGAATGCGCAAGACATCATCGACAAGGTGCCGAGCAGTCTGCGCGACCTGGCTTTGGTGCAGGACGTGTTCAACCAGTGGCATGAGGAAAGTGGCGGACGGCCGATGAGCCAGATTTCGATGATGCTGGCTTACACCGTCAATCATTGAAACCGAGTCGCCTCATTCGCGAGCAAGCCCGCTCCCACATTTGAAATGCGATCAAATGTGGGAGCGGGCTTGCTCGCGAAGGCGTCAGGTCAGGCGATGGAGATTTCGCCCTCGCCAGCCAGCTTGCGATTCAACTGATACCGCCAGCGCACATACAGCAGCGCCGAGCAAAACACCGCCAGGCTCGCGCCCATCTCCAGCAAACCGAAGATCTGCCGGTTCGGGTCATAGGCAGCCAATGCGCCCTTGATGAAATACAGGTTCACCACAAAGCACATCCACGAATGCCCGCGTGGGTTGCCGAGGATCATCCCTGGCGCCAGGATCAGCAGCGGCACCAGTTCGATCAACAGAATCACCCAAGGCCGGGCGCCGTGCAGATCGGCTACAAGCAGGTAGTAGATGCACAGCAGGCCCACCAGACCGAAAAAACACAACAGACTGATCACGCGCATGGCCCGGACACGGGGTTCAAGCCATTCAATGGCGGGCAGGATCTTCGGCTTCTTGGCCACCCTCAGCCCTCCAGTTTCTGTGCGGTCTTCGCCAGGCGCATGCCCAGCGCGCGGCACAGCGCCACTTCATGGGCATCCAGACCGCTTTTGCCATCGGCACCGGCGTGGTGGCTGGCGCCGTACGGCGTGCCCCCGCCCTGGGTTTCCAGCAGTGCCGATTCGCTGTACGGCAGGCCGGTGATCAGCATGCCGTGGTGTAACAACGGCAGCATCATCGACAGCAGGGTCGTCTCCTGTCCGCCGTGCAGGCTCGCCGTGGAGGTGAACACACCCGCTGGTTTGCCCACCAGCGCGCCGGTCAGCCACAGGTTACTGGTGCCGTCGAGGAAGTATTTGAGCGGTGCTGCCATGTTGCCGAAGCGGGTCGGGCTGCCGAGTGCCAGGCCGGCGCAGTTCTTCAGGTCGTCGAGGCTGGCATAAAGCGCACCTTCGTCGGGAATCTCCGGCGAAACGGCTTCGCACTCGGTGGAAATCGCCGGCACCGTGCGCAGGCGGGCTTCAAGCCCGGCCTGTTCGACGCCACGGGCAATCTGCCGGGCCATCTCGTTGGTCGAGCCGCTGCGGCTGTAGTACAGAACCAGAATGTAGGGCGCACTCATGGCAACAGTTCCAGGATCTGCTCCGGCGGGCGGCCGATGATGGCCTTGTCACCGACTTCGAGAATCGGTCGCTCCATCAGTTTCGGGTGGGCGGCGATGGCGGCGATCAATTGCGCTTCGCTCAGGTTGCTGTTGGCCAGGTCGAGGGTTTTGTACTCGTCCTCGCCGGTGCGCAGCAATTGCCGGGCGCTGATCCCGAGTTTGCCCAGCAGGCGCTGGATTTGCGCTGCGTCCAGCGGAGTGTCCAGGTAACGGACCACGGTCGGAGTCAGGCCACGGGCTTCAAGCAGTTCGAGCGCACCGCGGGATTTCGAGCAGCGCGGGTTGTGATAAAGCGTCAGATCGGTCATGAGCGGGTCGCATCTTGCGTAAGGTGGCGGCTATTCTAACTGTGCGGCGCGCAATCCAGAACCGTGAGAGGCGATGGGTCGCAGGCGCATTCAATTTTTGACAAGGAACACGACATGACAAGGCGACTGGCAGCAGCATTGGCGATCATCGGAGCGTTGATGCTGGGGGGCTGCGGTAATGACTATGGCATCGACCAGGACGGCCACAAGATCGCCGCCAACCGGTTGGACGGCAAATGGCTGGTACTTAACTACTGGGCAGAATGGTGCGGGCCTTGCCGTACCGAGATCCCGGAATTGAACACCCTGGCCGAGCAGCTCAAGGACAGGAAAATCGGTGTGTTCGGGGTCAACTTCGACAACGTCCAGGGGCAGGAATTGAAGGGCGCGAGCGAGAAACTGGGGATCAGGTTCACGGTGCTGGCCCAGGACCCTTCCGAACTGTTCGAGCTGCCACGCAGCGAGGCGTTGCCAGTGACGTACATCATCGATAACAAGGGCAAGGTGCGCGAGCAGTTGATGGGTGAACAGACGGCGGCGGGGGTGATGGCGAAGCTTGAGGCGTTGCAGGCGAAGAATTGACCCTGCAGGAGCCGGCAAGCCGGCTCCTGCAGGTTTACGATCAACCCTCCTCGAGCCACCAACGCAGCGGCTTGCCTTCGGCTGGCCAGAAGCGGATCTGCTCGATCGGGGAGACGTCCCAGCGCTGGACGTTTTCCAGGGCCGAGAGGAAGCGTTTTTCCTGCTCCATCAGCGCCGGCGCGCACAGTTTGCGGGTGCTGCCGATTTTGCCGAAGGTCAGTTTGTCGCCATCAAGGGTGTACGGCGCAAACCAGTGGTTGCAGCCGCCATTGCCGTAGGCCCGGCCGTCTTCGCCGAGGGTGATGGTCAGGTGGCTGTAGTCCATCAACGGCCGCTCGCCGATCCACTCCAGGATGTAGCTGTGGTTCTGTTGCAATTGCACCGGCTCGGCGGCGCAGCCCAGCAGGCTGGCGCCGACCGTAGCGGTCAGAGCAAGGCGTTTCATCACGCAGGCTCCTGGCATTTCGGGCACAGGTGTTTCTCGCCAACGGTGGTCCAGCCCAGCTCGGCAATCCGCGCGGTGGCGGCAGGCTTTTCAGCCTTGTTGCCCAGTTTGGCATCGACGGCGAACTCGAAGCTCAGCTCTTTGGCACAGCTGTCACAGTTCACCTGCCAGGTGTGGATCGCCAGTTCGCCGAACACCGGGCCACTGGCCACCGCGACCCATTGGCCGGGCGGATTGATCAGATGGCGAACCGTTTCGACGGTCAGGCGCATGGACAAATCCTTGGCGCCCTTGAGGGTCACGACCAGCACGTCGTTGTTGCGAATCGAGCCACCGTTGCCGGTGACCTGATAACGCCCCGGCACCAGGGCGCGGCATTCGGTGAGGGTGTGTTGCGGGTTCATCAGGCTGTAGCGGAAATCGTGTTCGACCATGGGTCCTCCAAATATGCGCGATATGCTAGCACGGGCTTGCACGCCGCATCGCGCAGGCAAATGACCTTCGATCCGTTTCAGTCTCCCGTCACCTGATTTTCCGCTGTGCCCGCCGTCCAGGCTGCAATATTGCGCAACGTGGTGGCGGCAATCGCGTCCAGCGCTTCGCGGGTCAGAAAGGCCTGGTGCGCGGTGACGATCACGTTGGGGAAGGTCAGCAGCCGTGCCAGCACATCGTCTTGCAGCGGCAGGTCGGAGCGGTCCTCGAAGAACAGTTGCGCCTCTTCCTCATACACGTCCAGTCCCAGGTAACCCAGGCGACCGTCTTTCAGCGCGTCGATCAGCGCGGGGGTGTCCACCAGGCCACCACGCCCGGTATTGATCAGCATCGCGCCCGGTTGCATGTGCGCCAGTGATTCGCGGTTGATCAAGTGCTTGCTCTGCTCGTTGAGCGGGCAGTGCAGGCTGATGATCTGCGATTCGGCCAACAGTTGCGGCAGGCTCAGGTAGCGCGCGCCGAGGGCTTCGACCTGCGGGTTGGGGTAGGGGTCACAGGCCAGTATCTGGCAGCCAAACCCGTTCATGATCTTTGCGAAGGTGGCACCAATCTGCCCGGTGCCGACCACGCCGACAGTCTTGCCCACCAGGTCGAAACCGGTCAGCCCCTGCAGTCTGAAATCCCCTTCGCGGGTGCGGTTGTAGGCGCGGTGCAGACGCCGGTTGAGCGCGAGGATCAGCGCCACCGCGTGTTCGGCTACGGCGTGGGGCGAATAGGCCGGGACGCGCACGATGGCCAGCCCCAGACGCTTTGCCGTCGGCAGGTCGACGTGGTTGTACCCGGCCGAGCGCAAGGCGATCAGGCGTGTGCCTCCCGCCGCCAGGCGTTCGAGCACCGCCGCGCCGAGGTCATCATTGATGAACGCGCAGACCGCTTCATACCCCTGAGCGAGCGCCACTGTGTCGAGGCTCAGGCGTGCAGGCTGAAAGTGCAGCTCGATGCCGGCCGGTTGCCCGGCCGCGAGAAAACTGTCGCGGTCGTAGTTCTGGCTGCTGAAAAGAATCGTACGCATGCGGTGCTCCTTGAGGGTGGCCTGCACGATTGAGCAAGCCGGCATTCGGCAGTCGTCAGATTAGCTCGCCGGCAGACCCGCGCGATTGCGCTGCATCAAGCATTCATGCGCGCCTGGGCTGCCAGGCGATTGATCGCCCGGTCGAGCTCATCCAGTGCAATGCTGGCTTTCGGGTCCTGTTGCTTGAGCAGGGTTTCGCTGCGTTGGCAGGCCGCACGCAATTGCGGTACGCCGCAGTAACGCGTCGCGCCATGCAGGCGATGGACTCGTTCGATCAGGGCGTTGTGGTCATTGCTTTGCTGAGCAAAACGGATGGCTTCGCGGTCAGCCTCCAGGGATGCCAGCAGCATCGCCAGCATGTCTGCAGCCAGATCAGCCTTGCCGGCGGCCAGGCGCAATCCTTCCTCGTGGTCGAGCACCAACAGGTCGTGGGCGCCGCCATGCCCATCGCCGGAGCGCTCCGGGCTGTGATTGCGCAGCGCCAGGCCGCTCCACTTCAGCACCACCTGTGCCAATTGCCGCTCGCTGATCGGTTTGGTCAGGTAGTCGTCCATGCCGCTTTGCAGCAGCGCGCGTTTTTCGTTGGCCATGGCGTGGGCGGTGAGGGCCACGATCGGCAGCGGCGTGCAATGCCGTTGGCTTTCCCACTGACGGATCGCCTCGGTGCTCTGGCGGCCGTCCATGCCAGGCATCTGCACGTCCATCAACACCAGGTCGAATGTCTCGTTCTGTACAGCCTTGACGGCGGCATAACCACTTTCCACCGCGAGTACCTTGGCGCCCATGTCTTCGAGCAGGGTCTGCACCAGCATCAGGTTGGCCGGGTTGTCGTCGACGCATAGCACCTTCGGGGCACGGCTGGATACCGGTTCGCCCGGTTCACTGCGCATCGGGCGCGGGCTGACCAGGTCAGACAGGGAGCGTCGCAGCTTGCGGGTGCAGGCCGGTTTCGCCTGGAGCTGGCTGTGGGGGTTGGGTACGGAAAGATGGAACAGCGTCTGTTCCGTGGTCGGGCACAGCACCAGCACTTTGCAGCCAAGATGTTCGAGGTCCCAGATGTGCTGGTTGAGGCGCTCCGGCGGCATGTCGTTGCTGGTGATGCCGAGCACGGCGAGGTCGATCGCCTGATCGGTCTGGTGGGCGGCGGTGACGCCATTGGTCAGGCTTTCCAGGGTATTGAACGACGTGGTGCTGAGGCCGCAGTCTTCCAGTTGATGCTGCAACGCCTGCCGCGCCAGCTCGTGGTTTTCCAGCACCGCCACCCGACGCCCGAGCAAGGGCGCGGCGGGCAGGTCTTCGGCATCGTCGCGGGTTTTTGGCAGGCTCAGGCTGATCCAGAATTCCGACCCTTCCCCCGGCGTGCTGTCGACGCCGATCTCGCCGCCCATCTGTTCGATCAGGCGCTTGGAAATCACCAGGCCCAGGCCAGTGCCACCAGGTTGTCGCGACAGCGAGTTGTCGGCCTGGCTAAAGGCCTGGAACAGGGCGCGCACGTCCTGGTTCGACAGACCGATGCCGGTATCCTGAATGCTGATGCGCAACTGCACGGTGTCTTCGTGCTCTTCTTCAAGCATGGCACGGGCGACGATGGTGCCTTCGCGGGTGAACTTGATCGCGTTGCTCACCAGGTTCGTCAGGATCTGCTTGAGCCGCAACGGGTCGCCCACCAGTGACAGCGGCGTGTCCCGGTACACCAGGCTCACCAGTTCCAGCTGCTTGGCGTGGGCGGCCGGAGCGAGGATGGTCAGGGTGTCCTGCAGCAGGTCGCGCAGGTTGAACGGAATATGGTCGAGCACCAGCTTGCCGGCCTCGATTTTCGAGAAGTCGAGAATCTCGTTGATGATGCCCAGCAGGCTGTCGGCGGATTTTTCGATGGTGCCCAGGTAGTCGAGCTGACGCGGGGTAAGCTCGCTTTTTTGCAACAGGTGGGTGAAGCCGAGGATGCCGTTGAGCGGGGTGCGGATTTCATGACTCATGTTGGCCAGGAATTCGGACTTGATCCGGCTCGCTTCCAGGGCTTCCTTGCGCGCCAGGTCCAGCTCGATGTTCTGGATCTCGATGGTTTCCAGGTTCTGGCGCACATCTTCGGTGGCCTGGTCGATGCTGTGCTGCAATTCTTCCTGGGCGTTCTGCAGGGTGCCTGCCATGCGGTTGATACCGGAAGCCAGCTCGTCCAGCTCCTGACTGCCGAGGGGCGGCAAGCGGGTTTCCAGATGACCGTCCTTGAGTTGGGCCACGGCCTGCTTGATCTGACTCAGTGGCCGATTGATCGTGCGGCCCATGCGCACGGCCAGCAGTGCCGCACCTATCAGTCCCGCACTGATCAACATCAGGCTGGCGAACAGGCTGCGGTAACCGCGCAACAGCATACCGTTATGGGACAGTTCAAGTTCGACCCAGCCCAGCAGGCGGTCGGCTTCTTCGGGAATCAGGTCCCCGGCCAGGTTGCGGTGTTTGCCGAAGACCGGCAGCAGATAGCGGGTCGCATCGTTGCCACTGCGGCGCAGCATCTGCGTGCCAGTGCCGGAGGGCAACTGATTGAGCATGGACGGGCCGGCGTGGGCCAGCAGCGTGCGATCGGGCGCCAGGAAGGTCACGGCCCGTACGTCGGTTTGTTCCAGGGCCTGGGTGGCGATGCGTTCGAGCAGTTCGTTGTCCTGATGGCCCATCGCGGGTGCGGCCAGTGGCGCCAACTGCTCGGCGATCATTTCGCCGCGCTGCATGAGTTGGGTTTGCAGGTCAGCCTGTTGCATCCAGGTAAAATACCCCCCCAGCACCAACGCCATGAGGCTGGTTGGCAACAGGGTCAGCAACAGCACGCGGCCTTTGATTCCCAGTTTCTTGAGCACGCATCTCTCCTGCATCCCGCTATTTATGGACCGGCACATGCATCCGCCATGCACCACTTGCGCAGTGTAGCGATTTGCTCGCGGTCAATCCTCGTAAAAATGGTGCGGTCATTCGTCGGCCCGCGCGACTCATTGGTGATGCGGACAAACCGTGGGTTGCCCCTGGCGTGGCAATCTTGAATAATCAGCTCAACTGAGAATTGTTTGCAGATAGTCATGACTCCCATCACTGCTGGTCTCCCCCGAATCCTGTCCATCGAAGACGACCTTGTGCTCGGCGCCTACGTCCATGAACACCTGGACCGCAGTGGCTTCCAGGTGACCTGGTGCCAGAACGGCCAGGAAGGCCTGGAGATTGCCCGGCGGCAACCGTTCGACGTGGTGCTGATGGATATTCTGCTGCCGGGCATGGACGGTCTGGCGGTACTGACCCAATTGCGCCAGAGCCATTCCACCCCGGTGCTGCTGATGTCGGCCCTCGGTGCCGAGGCCGATCGCATCAGCGGCTTTCGCCTGGGGGCCGATGATTACCTGCCAAAGCCTTTCAGCATGGTGGAGTTGCGGGTACGCATCGAAGCCATTCTGCGGCGGGTGGCCCTCGACCGCCGGCCCGCCCCCGCACCCGCAGTGCCGGGCCCTTCGATGGACAGCCTGCGTTTCGACGAAGAAAGCTTCGAGGTCTTTTATGGCGAACAGGCCGGCGGCCTGACCCGCAGTGAATATCGGTTGCTGGAGACGCTGCACCGCAGCGCCGACGAAGTACTGAGCAAAGCCTTCCTTTATCAACAGGTGCTGCAGCGCGGTTACGCGGCCCATGATCGCAGCCTGGACATGCACATCAGCCAGATCCGCCGCAAGCTCAAGGCCATTGGCTACACCGAACGCGAAGTGCGCACGGTATGGGGCAAGGGTTACATCCTGAGTGCCGCCGATGAAATGTAACTTGCCGGGCAGGCATTCGCTGTTCTGGAAGCTTGCTTGCCTATTGGTTGCGTTCTGCTTGTTGATGATCTGGCTCAGTTGGTCCTGGGGACGTTATATGGAGCAACGCAACCAGTTCCTCTCGGATGAAGCCCGCGGCACCCTGACAGGCTATGCCGCCGAAGCCGAACAGGCGTGGCAGCAGCGCCAGAGCGCCGGTGTCGATGACTGGCTGCAAGGCATGTATCAGCGGGAAAAAGGCTGGGTCGGTGTCATCGGCGGTGATTTGCAGTCCTTGAGCAACCGATCGCTGACGGACAAGGAAATCGAACGCCTGACTTTTTTGCGCGGCCTCGATTGGCCGGTCCACAAGAAAGGCCGGCCGTGGATGCGCATACCGTTTCCCGGAGACCCGTCCGCCGGCAGCCTGGTGATCGAACTGCCCGAGCGCTTTGTGCCGGGTCATTACCGGGTGTTCTGGCGCGTGATCACCAACGGCGTGATTCCGGGGTTGTTCACCTTGCTGCTGTGCGTCGGCCTGTACCGCTTGCTGGTGGTGCCGCTCAACAGCCTGCGTGAGCAGGCCAATGCCTGGCGTGCCGATCAACTGAGCGTACGGCTGTCGACGCGGACCACCAATCGCTCGGATGAACTGGGCGAGCTGGGCAGGGCCTTCGATCACATGTCTGAACGCCTGCAAAGCACCGTGGCCTTGCAGCAGCAACTGCTGCGCGACCTGTCGCACGAATTGCGTACGCCCTTGAGTCGCCTGCGGGTGGCCAGTGAAAGTGAACAGGGACTGGAGCTATTGCGCGAACGTATCGGCCGTGAGGTCGATGGCATGCAGCGCCTGGTGGAAGACACGCTACAGCTGGCATGGCTGGACACCGAGCGCACCCGGTTGCCCGACGAGGCGATCCAGATCCAGGCCCTGTGGGAAATGCTCACGGAGAATGCCTGCTATGAAAGTGGCTGGCCCGATACCCGGCTGCAATGCACGGTGGATGCATCCTGCTGGGTGCGCGGTCATCTCAACACCCTGGCCCAGGCACTGGAAAACATTCTGCGTAATGCGATTCGGCATTCGCCGGCCGGAGGCATAGTCAAATTGGGCGGGCGGCGTGATGGCGATTTCTGGCACCTGTGGCTGGAGGATCACGGCGGTGGTGTGGCGCAAGCTGACCTGGAACGGATCTTCCTGCCGTTCACCCGACTTGATGGTTCGCGGCCGGGGGATGGCGGGTTTGGCTTGGGGTTGAGTATCGCCAGGAACGCGGTGCAGCGTCAGGGCGGGAAGCTTTGGGCGCAGAACACCGGGAATGGGTTGCGGATGAATTTGCGGTTGGTGGCGGAGGATGGCGATGCCAGTGACAACGCCTTCGCGAGCGAGCCCGCTCCCACATTGACCGTGTTCCAACCGCAAAACGCATGATCACCCCGGTACCCTGTGGGAGCGGGCTTGCTCGCGAAGATGCCCTCACTCCCACCACAACAACCCTGTTTTTCACACTCCGAGTGGCACAGCGACTTGTCGCTTGCAGCTCGAAGCCTGCCGCTTATTTCCATAAACCATAAGCACCACACTTTGCGTGATATGGCCTGCGAACGTTTGCCGGTATGATAGTCGCCCCCGCAGTCTGGATTGCGAATACGCCATGACCTTGCAGTACCCAACCATCGCCGATTGCGTCGGCAACACTCCGCTGGTCCGTTTGCAGCGCCTGCCCGGCGCCACCAGCAATACCCTATTGCTCAAGCTCGAAGGGAACAACCCGGCGGGTTCGGTCAAGGACCGTCCGGCGCTGTCGATGATCACCCGCGCCGAACTGCGCGGGCAGATCCACGCCGGCGATACGCTGATCGAGGCGACCTCGGGCAACACCGGGATCGCCCTGGCCATGGCCGCCGCGATCAAGGGTTACAAGATGATCCTGATCATGCCGGACAACTCCAGCGCCGAACGCAAGGCGGCCATGACGGCCTATGGCGCCGAGCTGATTCTGGTCAGCCAGGAGCAGGGCATGGAAGGCGCCCGTGACCTCGCGCAGAAAATGGAAGCCGAGGGTCGCGGCAAGGTCCTGGACCAGTTCGCCAACGGGGACAACCCCGAGGCGCACTACACCGGCACCGGCCCGGAAATCTGGCGCCAGACCGAAGGCACCATCACCCATTTCGTCAGCTCCATGGGCACCACCGGTACCATCATGGGCGTTTCGCGCTACTTGAAAGAGCAGAACGAGAACGTGCAGATCATCGGTCTGCAACCCATGGAAGGTTCGGCGATCCCGGGTATCCGTCGCTGGCCCCAGGAATACCTGCCGAAGATCTACCAGGCCGATCGCGTGGACCGCATTGTCGACATGGCCCAAAGCGAAGCCGAAGACGTGACCCGTCGTCTGGCTCGCGAAGAAGGCATCTTCTGCGGCGTGTCATCGGGCGGTGCCGTTGCAGCGATGCTGCGCCTGTCTAAAGAAGTTGAAAACGCGGTGATCGTCGCGATCATCTGCGACCGCGGCGACCGTTACCTGTCGACCGGCATTTTCGACGCGCCCAACTGATGGCCAAACATGAAAGAGGCCTGCGCTTCCAGCCCACCGGCGGCAGCAAGGCCCCGCAAATCCCGACCGGCAAAAAGCAGCGCCTGACCATCGAGCGCCTGGCCAATGACGGTCGCGGTATCGCGTTTTTCGAAGGCCGCACCTGGTTCGTCATCGGCGCATTGGCCGGCGAAGAAATCGAGGCTCGCGTGCTCGGTGCCCACGGCAAAGTGGTCGAGGCGCGGACCGAGCGGGTGTTCACGGCCAGCGAATTGCGCCGCCCGGCGCCGTGCGCCCATGCCGGTCGTTGCGGCGGTTGCAGCGTGCAGCATTTGCCTCACAACGAACAACTTGCCCTGAAACAGCGCATGCTCGCCGAGCAGTTGGCGAAGGTCGCGGGCGTCGAACCCGAAGAGTGGGCGGCGCCATTGAGCGGTGCGGAATTCGCATACCGACGTCGCGCCCGTGTGGCGGTGCGCTGGGACATGAAGGCGAAGAAACTCGAAGTCGGGTTCCGCGCCGCCGGCAGCCAGGACATCGTGGCCATCGCTGATTGCCCGGTGCTGGTACAGCCCTTGCAACCGATCATGAGCCGTCTGCCGGAGATGCTGCGGCGCCTGAGCAAACCTCAGGCTCTCGGGCATGTGGAGTTGTTCAGCGGTTCGACATTGGCGGTTTTGCTGCGGCACATGGCGCCGTTGTCCGACGCCGATCTGACGATCCTCAAGGAGTTCTGCGCGTTCCACGAAGCCCAGTTGTGGCTGCATGGCGACGGTGAACCGCAGCCGGTCGAGGCCGGTCAGTCGTTGGGCTATCGCCTTGAACAGTGGGATCTGGAGCTGGCGTATCGTCCCGGGGATTTCATCCAGGTCAACGCCGGAGTCAACGAAGCGATGGTCGCCCAGGCGCTGGACTGGTTGAAGCCGACAGCGGATGAGCGTGTACTCGACCTGTTCTGCGGCCTGGGCAACTTTGCCTTGCCGCTGGCCAAAGCCGCTCGCGAAGTGGTGGCGGTGGAAGGCGTGCAGGTGATGGTCGATCGGGCAGCGGCGAATGCCGCTAGCAATAATCTGCATAACGCGAAGTTTTTTCAGGCCGATTTATCCCAGCCTTTGACGGACGCTGAATGGGCCGCTGAAGGCTTTTGTGCGGTACTCTTGGACCCACCGCGTGACGGTGCTTTCGAGGTTGTGCGCAAGCTCAAGAGCCTGGGCGCCGAACGGTTGGTGTACGTGTCGTGCAACCCGGCGACCCTGGCGCGCGACACGGTCGAATTGATCAGGCAGGGCTACCGGTTAAAACGTGCCGGGATTCTCGATATGTTTCCTCAAACGGCACATGTCGAGGCCATGGCGTTATTTGAAGCGAGCTAGGATGCTCGTCTGGTCCGACTGGCCCGCCCGTGCAGCCGCACCCAGCCCGATGTGGGCGCACGGGCAACGAAGGTCAGCGATTTGACGCATTGAATCTGCGTCGTAGGGAAGGTAAGCAAGATGGTACAGGTGAGAGCACACCAGCCGATCAACACCGACGGCAGTATCAATCTCGAGGCTTGGCTCGATCACGCGGTGAGTGTCGATCTGGCACTGGATCGCGAAGCCTTGAAGGAGGCCTGCGAGTACGCTCGCGAGGCCGAACAACAAGCCAATGCGGCACAGAATCTGTGGTCGGAAGGTAACTCGACTTTCCGTACCGGCCTCGAGATCGCCGAGATCCTCGCCGATCTCAAACTCGATCAGGATTCACTGGTCGCCGCGATCCTGTATCGAGGCGTGCGCGAAGGCCAGATCAAGTTGCCGGCGGTCAGCCAGCGCTTTGGTCCGGTGGTGGCCAAACTCATCGACGGCGTGCAGCGCATGGCCGCGATCAGCGACAGCCTGAGCCCGCGCAAATCCCTGGTGCTGGGCACCCAGGGCCAGGTTGAAAACCTGCGCAAGATGCTGGTGGCCATGGTCGACGACGTTCGCGTCGCCCTGATCAAGCTGGCCGAACGCACTTGCGCAATCCGTGCGGTGAAAACCGCCGACGACGAAAAGCGCAACCGCGTGGCCCGCGAAGTCTTCGACATCTACGCGCCACTGGCCCATCGCCTGGGTATTGGTCATATCAAGTGGGAGCTGGAGGACTTGTCCTTCCGTTACCTGGAGCCGGACCAGTACAAGCAGATCGCCAAGTTGCTGCATGAGCGGCGACTGGATCGCGAGCGCTTCATCAGCGACGTGATGAGCCAGCTGAAAAACGAATTGCAGGCTACCGGCGTCGATGCCGACATCAGCGGCCGGGCCAAACACATCTATTCGATCTGGCGCAAAATGCAGCGCAAGGGTCTGGAGTTCAGCCAGATCTACGACGTGCGTGCCGTTCGTGTGCTGGTGCCGGAAATGCGCGATTGCTACACCGCGCTCGGCATCGTCCACACCCTGTGGCGACACATCCCGAAAGAGTTCGACGACTACATCGCCAACCCCAAGGAAAACGGCTATCGCTCGCTGCACACGGCGGTGATCGGGCCCGAGGGCAAGGTGCTGGAAGTGCAGATCCGCACTCACTCGATGCATGAGGAAGCCGAACTCGGCGTGTGCGCGCACTGGCGCTACAAGGGCACCGACGTCAAGTCCGGTTCCAATCACTACGAGGAGAAAATCTCCTGGCTGCGTCAGGTGCTCGAGTGGCATGAGGAGCTGGGCGACATCGGTGGCCTGGCGGAACAGCTGCGGGTCGATATCGAGCCTGACCGGGTCTACATCTTCACCCCGGACGGTCACGCCATCGACTTGCCGAAGGGCGCGACGCCCCTGGACTTCGCCTACCGCGTACACACCGAAATCGGTCATAACTGCCGCGGCGCCAAGATCAACGGGCGTATCGTACCGCTCAACTACAGCCTGCAAACCGGTGAACAGGTCGAGATCATCACCAGCAAGCACGGCACCCCGAGCCGCGACTGGCTGAACCCGAACCTGGGCTACGTCACCACGTCGCGGGCACGGGCGAAGATCGTTCACTGGTTCAAGTTGCAGGCTCGTGACCAGAACGTCGCGGCCGGTAAAACGCTGCTTGAGCGCGAACTCAATCGCCTCGGTCTGCCCGCGGTGGATTTCGACAAGTTGGCCGACAAGGCCAACATGAAAACCGCCGAGGACCTGTTCGCTGCCCTCGGTGCCGGCGATTTGCGCCTGGCGCAACTGGTCAACCTGGCGCAGCAACTGGTCGAGCCGGAGCGCGGCAACGAACAGCTGGAACTGATTCCGCGCAAGGCCACCGGTTACAAGCCGGGCAAGCGCGGCGATATCCAGATTCAGGGCGTTGGCAACCTGATGACCCAGATGGCCGGTTGCTGCCAGCCATTGCCGGGCGATGCAATCGTCGGCTACATCACCCAGGGCCGCGGCGTGAGCATTCACCGCCAGGACTGCGCCTCGGTGCTGCAACTGGCCGGGCGCGAGCCGGAGCGAATCATCCAGGTCAGCTGGGGGCCGGTACCGGTGCTCACCTATCCGGTGGACATCATCATCCGCGCCTACGACCGTTCCGGTCTGCTGCGTGACGTCTCGCAGGTGCTGCTCAACGAGCGGATCAACGTGCTGGCGGTCAACACCCGCTCGAACAAGGAGGACAACACCGCGTTGATGTCCCTGACCATCGAGATTCCGGGGCTGGATGCATTGGGGCGGTTGCTGGGGCGGATTTCGCAGTTGCCGAACATCATCGAAACCCGGCGCAACCGGACACCATAAGACATGTAGGAGCGAGCTCGCTCGCGATGGACGTCAACGATGACGCGTGCAATCAGGTTAAACGCGCCGTCCTCAGGTTCTTCGCGAGCAAGCTCGCTCCTACAGAGAGCGGGCAGAGATTGATCGATGTATAGCCTTGAAGATTTGTTACACCTGATGAGCCGCCTGCGCGACCCGCAGTACGGTTGCCCATGGGACATCAAGCAAACCTGGGCCACCATCGTCCCGCATACCCTTGAAGAAGCCTACGAAGTCGCCGACGCCATCGAACGCGGCGACTTCGATCACGTGCAGGGTGAGCTGGGTGATCTGTTGTTCCAGGTGGTGTATTACAGCCAGTTGGCCCGGGAGGAGGGGCGCTTCGAGTTCGCCGGCGTGATCGACAGCATCACCCGCAAGCTGATCCGCCGTCATCCCCACGTGTTCCCCACTGGTGACCTGTATGCACCGCTGGATGTCCCGCGTCTGAGCGAGGAACAGGTCAAGCAGCGCTGGGAAGAGATAAAGGCCGAAGAGCGCGCGGAGAAATCTTCGGCACCCGAACAGTTGTCGTTGCTCGATGATGTCCCCGCTGCATTACCGGCGCTGTCCCGCTCGGCCAAATTGCAGAAGCGCGCAGGGCAGGTCGGCTTCGACTGGCCGGACGCCTTGCCGGTGCTCGATAAAGTGCGTGAGGAGCTCGATGAAGTCCTCGAAGCCATGTCGGAAAACGATCCCGAAGCCGTGGCCGACGAGATCGGCGACCTGCTGTTTTCAGTGGTCAATCTGGCGCGGCATCTCAAGGTCGATCCGGAAACTGCGCTGCGTGGCGCCAACGGCAAGTTTGAACGACGCTTCCGTTTTATCGAACAGGCATTGCGCGATACCCGTCGTCCCATGGAAGATTGCACCCTCGAAGAGTTGGACGCCTTGTGGGGCGAAGCCAAACGTCAGGAAAAGAATTTGCCCAACTGCGGTTGAGCAGTGGCCTAAGTGAGTAATAAGCACCATGAGCATTTCCCTTCGCGACCAGTTGCTCAAAGCAGGGCTGGTCAACCAGAAGCAGGCCAAGCAGGTCAGCAAAGACAAGCAGAAGCAACAGCGCCTGGCCCACAAGGGGCAAATCGAGCTGGATGATTCCCAGCAGCGCGCGGCACAGGAAGCCATGGCCGAGAAGGTCAAGCGCGACCAGGAACTCAACCGCCAGCAGCAGGAAAAAGCCGAAGCCAAGGCCCGTGCCGCGCAGGTCAAGCAATTGATCGAAGCCACGCGTCTGCCGAAGTTGACGACCGAGGACTACTACAACTTCGTCGACGACAAGAAGGTCAAGCGCCTCTCGGTCAACACCCTGATGCGCAACAAGCTCAGCAACGGTTCGCTGGCTATCGTGCATCACGCTGGTGGCTACGAAGTGATTCCGCGTGAAGCGGCACTGAAGATCCAGGAGCGCGATCCGCAGCGCATCGTGCAGATGAACGTGAAGACCGAAGAGGTCAGCACCGAGGACGATCCGTACGCGGCCTATCAGATTCCTGATGACCTGATGTGGTAAGCCGTTAGCCGCTGCAACAACGACAAACCCCGCTCATGGCGGGGTTTGTCGTTTTCAATGCTGTGACAGGTTCAGGCGGATCGTAAATCCCGATGCTGTTCTTGCAGTTCCAGTTCGGCCTTGTAGTTGTGGGCGTCGATTTCGTTGTGGAACATGCCGACCAGCAAGTCTTGTTGATGCACGTCCCAGATCCGTACACCGGCGGCTACGCCTTCATGGGACATGTGTGAATCGTCGCGTTCAGTTACTTTAACAGTCATCTGCTAGCTCCAAATCTCAAGTTATCTGCAGCAAGGCGTGTGCAGGACTCTGTTATAGATTTTGTTAGCCTGCTAAGTAAATGGTCGAGATTGGAAAGGGTTTTTTACAAAAATGGAAACAGTCCTGCAGCCCGCGTAATCCGCGACATTCGGTCGCGGGCTGTTGAGTTTCATGACAAAAGCTTCATGTTCGCGACGATGAAAACTGCGGGCTGAACGCAAAACCTGTGGGAGCGGGCTTGCTCGCGAATTCGGTCCGGCATTCACCACCTGTGTCGACTGAAACACCGCATTCGCGAGCAAGCCCGCTCCCACATGTATCGCATGTGCTGTCCCATTTTCAGAGTGCAAAAAAACGCCCCGAACCAGTCGGGGCGTTTTTTGTGCGGCTCAGCAGCGGGAAATTACTTGCCTTCCCAGCGCTTCAGTACCAGCGTGGCGTTGGTGCCACCGAAACCGAAGCTGTTGCTCATCACGGTGTTGATGGTGGCGTTTTCGCGGGTCTTGGTCAGCACCGGCAGGTCGGCCACTTCAGGGTCCAGCTCGTCGATGTTGGCGGAACCGGCAATGAAGTTGCCTTCCATCATCAGCATGCAGTAGATCGCTTCGTGAACGCCGGCGGCGCCCAGGGAGTGACCCGACAGGCTCTTGGTGGAGCTGATGGCCGGAGCCTTGTCGCCAAACACTTCACGCACACCTTTCATTTCCGCGACGTCGCCGACCGGGGTCGAAGTGCCGTGGGTGTTCAGGTAGTCGATCGGGGTGTCGACGGTGGACAGCGCCTGCTGCATGCAGCGGATCGCGCCTTCGCCGCTCGGGGCAACCATGTCGTAGCCGTCGGAAGTCGCGCCGTAGCCAACGATTTCCGCGTAGATCTTCGCACCACGGGCCAGGGCGTGTTCCAGCTCTTCAACCACGACCATGCCGCCACCGCCGGCGATGACGAAACCGTCACGGTCGGCGTCATAGGCACGGGAGGCCTTTTCCGGAGTGTCGTTGCGCTTGCTGGACAGGGCGCCCATGGCGTCGAACAGGAACGACTGGCTCCAGTGCTCTTCTTCACCGCCACCGGCGAAGACGATGTCCTGCTTGCCCATCTGGATCTGTTCCATGGCAGTACCGATGCAGTGAGCACTGGTGGCGCAGGCAGAAGCGATGGAGTAGTTCAGGCCCTTGATCTTGAACGGAGTGGCCAGGCAAGCGGAAACGGTGCTGCTCATGGTCCGCGTTACGCGGTATGGGCCGACGCGCTTGACGCCTTTCTCGCGCAGGATGTCCAGCGCTTCCATCTGGTTCAGGGTCGATGCGCCACCGGAGCCGGCGATCAGGCCGGTACGCGGGTTGGACACCTGCTCTTCGGTCAGGCCCGAGTCGGCGATGGCGTCTTTCATGGCCAGGTAGGCATAAGCTGCCGCGTGGCCGACGAAGCGATAGATCTTGCGATCGATCAGCTCTTCAAGGTTGAGGTCAATGGAGCCGGAAACCTGGCTACGCAGACCCATTTCGGCATATTCCGGGTTGAACCGGATGCCAGGGCGGCTTGCACGCAGGTTAGCGGAGACGGTCTCTTTGTCATTGCCCAGGCAAGAAACGATGCCCAGACCAGTGATAACGACGCGGCGCATGCGGATAACCCTTAGAAGTTGTCAGTGGAGGTGAACACGCCGACCCGGAGGCCTTCGGCGGTGTAGATTTCGCGCCCGTCGACAGTGACCGAACCGTCGGCGATGGCCAGGTTCAGCTTGCCCTTGAGGACGCGCTTGATATGAATGTTATAGGTGACTTTCTTGGCGGTCGGCAGGACCTGGCCGAAGAATTTCACTTCGCCCGAACCCAGCGCACGGCCACGGCCCGGCAGGCCTTGCCAGCCCAGGAAGAAGCCGACCAGTTGCCACATGGCGTCGAGGCCCAGGCAGCCCGGCATCACCGGATCGCCTTCGAAGTGGCAGGCGAAGAACCACAGGTCCGGAGTGATATCCAGCTCGGCGACCAATTCACCTTTGCCGTACTTGCCACCTTCTTCGCTGATCAGGGTGATGCGGTCAACCATCAGCATGTTCGGGGCGGGCAGTTGCGCGTTACCTGGGCCGAACAGCTCACCGCGACTGCAGCGCAGCAGGTCTTCCCGGGTAAAGGCGTTTTGTTTGGTCATGCGAGCTCCTCAATAGTCCCATGCGGCAGGTGGGGCAAATCTTCCCGGCCGATCGAAGCGTTCATGCCTCGAACCGGCAGCCTACTCATAGACTATTGCGTTGTGGTGAAAGTCACAGCAACAAGGACATGAATGTACACTTGTGCACTGAAATTATTATTCAAGCCCCTTTTCGGGCCTGTCGAGGTGCCTAAGACTGCCGCACTTTCGCCTTTCACGCCAGTCGCAGATGGTCGAAAGGCCTGTACTACTGCACCCAACGTTGCAGAATTTGCTGCAGATCATTCCGTTTGAAGGGTTTGGCCAGGTAATCGTTCATTCCCGCCGACAGGCACGCTTCGCGATCGCCCTGCAAGGCATTGGCGGTCAGGGCAATGATCGGCAGGTCGGTGCAACCGGGCAACTGGCGGATCTGCCGGGTGGCTTCATAGCCATCGATGACCGGCAAGCGGCAATCCATCAGGATCGCTTCGAAAATCAGGCTCTCGGCACTGCGTACCGCCTGCGCGCCGTCGGTCGCGACACTGACCTTGAAGCCCAGGCTGCGCAACATGGCTTCGATGACCGTCTGGTTGACCGGGTTGTCTTCGACCAGCAGCACATTGCGCCCTTCGCCGTCGCTGTTGCCGGTTTGCGCGCGTGGGGCCAACGGCGGCTGTGTCTGCTTGTGCAGTGCCAGGGGGATTTCCAGGGTGAACACCGAGCCGCGGCCTTCCTCACTCTGCGCGCGCAAGGTACCGCCCATGCGCTCGGCGAGCGTGCGGGCGATCGGCAGGCCCAGCCCGGTGCCACCGTAGCGCCTTGAAATGGAGCTGTCGGCCTGCTGGAAAGCGTTGAACATCAACTCCAGGCTTTGCGCCGGGATGCCGATGCCGCTGTCGCGCACTGTGCAGGTGAACCATAGCAACTCGTGATCCAGCGACTGCCACTGAGCCGCGATGGTGACACGGCCCTGCTCGGTGAACTTCAGCGCATTGCCGACCAGGTTGACCAATATCTGCCGGATACGCGTCGGGTCGCCCTTGACCTGCAAGCCGCGCATGTCGTCGGGGATCATCAGTTGCAAGTCGAGACCGCGCTGCGCGGCGCTGTGCTGGAACGACTGGGCGCAACTGCCGATCAGGTCGACGAGGTTGAACGGAATATGCTCCAGTTCCAGTTCCGAACGTTCGATCCGCGAAAAATCCAGGATGTCGTTGATGACCTTGAGCAAGTGCTCGGTAGATTCCGAGGCCAGCGCCGCGTACTCCACCTGTTCCTCGGTCATGTCGGTGGTTTCCAGCAACTGCAGCATGCCCAGTACGCCATTCATTGGCGTGCGCAGTTCATGGCTCATCATGGCGAGGAAGTCGGATTTGGCGTTGTTGGCCTTTTCCGCCTCTTCGCGGGTCTGGATCAACTGCGCCATGGCCTGGTGTTGTTCGCGGCTGGCCTGCTCGAGACCGCTGGCGAGGTTGTTGATGTGTTGCGACAGCGCCCCCAGCTCGGTGTCATCGACAATCGGCAGCGGTTTTTTGTAGTCGCCGTCCTGGATTGCCTTGACCGCATTGCCGATGTCACGGATCGGTCGCGACAGGCTGCCCGCCAGACGCCGGGCCACGAGGAAGGTAAAGAGCAGGGCAAACAGCGCCAGGATGGCGGCCTTGAGCACGATTTCCTGCTGACGCCGGCTGAAGGCATCGTTGGACAGCCCGACGATCACCCGGCCAAGATAGTCTTCGGCGGGGGCCGCACTGGCGGTTTTGCTGCTCTGAAAAAAATCATTGTGCAAGGCGATTCGCTGCAGCCGTATCGGTGCCTGGAACACTTCGAGCTGCTGCGCGCGATTGTGGTGTTCACTCGGTTGTTCGACGTACACCAGAACCCGGTTTGTACTGTCCTGGATTTCCAGAAAGCTCACGTTGGGTGTGGCCAGCGTCGCCTTGAGCAAGGTTTCGAGCACTTCGATGTTGCCCGAAATCACGCCGTACTCGGTGGCCGGGGCCAGTTGATTGGCGATCAACTGGCCGGTGTGGGTGATTTCCTGACGCAGATCCTGAATGCGTACGAACGTGAAAAAACTGATCAGCAACAAGGTCAGCAGCAGGGCAGGGCCAAGGCTGATGAGTTGGGTGCGAGTGTTGATGTCCCAGCGGCGGCGCAAGCTCATGGACGGCGTTCTCCTTCAGCCAGCAACGTGGCGACAGACGCTTCGTTTATCTGTTCGATACCCAGCGAACGCGCCACCTGCGGATTACTCGCGACCTTGAATCGATCGGGGTAGTGCGTGCGCGGCCAGGTGGCCGGTGGCCGGTCGAGCAATTCGTTGATGATCGCCAGCCAATCGCTCTGATCGCTGTAAGTGCTGGCCAGACTCCCGGCCTTGACGAATCCGGCGTTGGGTCCGATCAGCGCCACTTGCTGCGAGTAGCTGCTCAGCAGCAGGTTCTTGGCGGTTTGCGGGTTGTACAGGTCGGCGTCGTCCAGGCCCAGCAACACGTCGCTGTTTTTCAGCAAGGCCTGTAGCGGGCGACTGTCGTGAATGTTGTCCCAGCGCTGGGTGACCACCTCAAGGCCCAAGGGGAGGGCGGCCTGACGCAACTCATTCAACAGGAATTCACTGTGGTTGTCGTAGAGCACGCCGATGCGTTTGGCTTGCGGCAACAGGGTGCGTGTCAAGCGCAACTGGCGGTCCAGCGGTGGATCGCTCCATAGCAGGGAAAGGCGCGCAGGCAGCATGTTGTTCAAACGTTGCCGGGCTTGCAGGCGGCTGATACGCAACACCAGTGTTGCCGGGCCCCGGGCGCCCTGCAGGCGCCAGTCGAGGCTGGGCAGGTCGAGCAGTATCAAGCGGGTGTTTTCCGGCAGCTTGTCAGGAACCGGCAAACTGGCCAGTGTCTGGAATCGTACGTTATCGCTCGGCCGTAATTCGCTCAGGGCCTGAGTAAACGCCCGCACACCGGGGCTGTCTTCGGCCCCCGTGAGCAAGATGTCGGCCGCGTTACTCGCCAGGCTGCCCAGCAGACCGCTTGTCAGCAGGCAAAGCATGGCCAGCAGCCGACCCAGGGTCGGCGCTCTCCACGCCGGACGACACGGCATCTTAAAGCTCCAGCTCCGCGCTGAAATACATCACGTGGCGCTGCTCATAATTGTTGTCGATGAAAGTGGTCGGCTGATTGTCCAGCCGTTGCTGGAGCACTCCGGCCAGCTCCAGGCTGGCCTTGCCCAAGGCAATACGTTTGGCGATGCGCGCATCGACCCGTTCAAAGCGGTAGCCATTGAGGGCGTCATCGCCATAGTAGAAAAGCGCACTGTTCCAGCCCCGGCCCCAATCGCGCAGCCATCCGGCTGAACCACTGTTGCTTGCAGTCTGTCTGGCATCCAGCGGGTTGCTGGTGTCGGCATCGACGTAGGCATAGGTCAGTCGCAGGCGATCGAGGCTGCCGACACGCCAGTCGAGCTGGGTTTCGGCGCCGGTAAATCGCGCCTCGTTGGCATTGCTGGCGATGTACTGATTGTTGCGCAGCGGTTCACTGATCATGCCGGTGATTTCGTCGTGGAACAACTTCACGTCGACCGCCAGCCCCGGTGCGGGAAAGTAGCCGTTGTAGCCCAGTTCCCGGGACCGCATGTGCTCTTGATCGAGGTCGCCGGGGCCACGGGTCTTGACGAAATAGCGGGCGCTGGACTGGCCAAAGGCACCGGGCCTGAGGTTGGTGACCTGATAACTCCAGTTGACGTTGTTCTCGAACATGTCCGGAGAACGGACGGCCTCTGAGTACACCGCACGCAAGCCGTGGCGCGGGTTGATCAGGTAGTTGACCGCCATGCGAGGTGTCAGCGAGCTGCCGATCAAGCGGGTGTCCTCGAACATGGCTCCGCCCTGCAGCAGCCAGTGTTCGCTGGGACTCCACTCGAACTGGCCGAACGCCCGCCAGATCCTGTCATCGAGCGTGCCATTGAAGTAGGTTTCGGAGTCCGCCCGGTCGTAGCGATAGTTCATCCCGCTGACCAGCCGCAGGTTATCGGCAAGGCTCAGAGTGTCCTGCAGCTCGAGGTCGTAGCGCGATTCCCGGGTGCTCTGGTCGATGTCGCCGCAAACGGTCTGGCTCGCGCCGTTGCGCCATTGATCGAGTACCTGGTTGGCCAATGCCTGCTCGGCGGGTGTGCCGGCCGGTGCACCAGGACCGATGAAGCGCGTGATGTTGCGGGCCAGGCGTTCGGTGTAGTTCGGGTTCAATTGCCAGAGCTCGGTCAGTTGCGGGCTGAACGAAACTTCTGCGTCGCAGGCGCGCCAGGTTTGCTGACGGTCCCAGTGTTGGGCCGAACCCTGGATATAAAGGCTGTGGTCGGGATTGACGTCCAGATTCCAGCGCAATGACCCGGCGTAGTCCTTGGCGGTGACGTCGGAGTCGTTGCCCGCGCGGGTAATCCCCGGAAACACCGGCCGGTAGGTATAGGGCCGCTGGTTGGTGCCGTCCTTGCCATTCAATTGCCAATCGAGGCTTTGCCGTTCGTCGAGGCTCTGGCTGACGGCGAGGTTGAAGCGATTGAGGCGGCGACTGTCATGGTAGGCGGCGCCGGTTCGGTCGGTGTCGAAACCGTCGTCTTGCTGGCCGGACAGGGACAGGCGCAAGTCACCGTCCTCCCAGCTCATGCCCTGGCTGGCATAAAAGTCGTTGATGCCGCGCTGGCCCTGGGTGACCTTCATGCGCGTACCGTGACTGTCGGCGGGCCGCCGGGTAATGATGTTGACCACTGCCATCAGGGCATTGGCACCGTAGCTGACGGTATTCGGCCCGCGGAAGACTTCGATGCGCTCGATGTCTTCCATGGCCACCGGTATGTCACTCCAATCCACGGTGGCGAGGCCGGCGCGATACACCGAACGCCCGTCGATCAGCACTTGCATGCGTCGCGCTTGCGTCGCATTGGTGCCGTGGTAATTCACCGCCGCCTGATTGCCGTTGATGTTGCCGACCATCATCCCCGGTACCAGACGCAGCAGTTCGCTGATGTCGCGGGCGCCACTGGCGTGGATCAGGGCACTGTCGATGACCGTCATGCTTCCCGGAACGGCCGCCGGCGACTGCTTCAGGCGCGTGGCCGTGAGCACTTGCGGTAGCGGTTCGTTGTCCAGGAACAAGTCGTCGGCCAGCAATGGCGAGCTGAAAATCAGCGCCAGTACCAGAGGCGAACGCGGTGAAGGAGTACCCGGAGACACAACACATCCCTGTCAGTGATTGAAGGCGCGCATGTTAACCGAGCCGAATGACTTTTCCATTCACGATGTCTGCATTTTCCTCGGTTTTAATGGTCTTCTTCCTACGGGTGCCGGTATTTGATGTCGGGGCTGGCCGCCGATGGGCTGCCCCGTATAATGCCGACATCGCCACTGGTATGGATTAACGGATTGCATATGACTGAACAGCGCCCGATTGCGGTCCTGGGAGGCGGAAGTTTTGGAACCGCCGTGGCTAATCTGCTGGCCGAAAATGGGCATCAGGTCCTTCAGTGGATGCGAGACCCCGAACAGGCCGAGGCCATTCGGGTCAATCGCGAAAACCCGCGTTACCTCAAAGGCATCAGGATTTTGCCGGGTGTGACTGCAGTCACCGACCTGCAAGCCACCCTGGACGCCTGTGACCTGTGTTTTGTCGCACTGCCCTCCAGCGCGCTGCGCTCGGTGCTGGTGCCGTACGCTGAACGCCTGACCGGCAAATTGCTGGTGAGCCTGACCAAGGGCATCGAAGCCCACACGTTCAAGTTGATGAGCGAGATCCTCGAAGAGATCGCCCCGCAAGCGCGCATCGGCGTATTGTCCGGGCCGAACCTGGCCCGTGAAATCGCCGAACATGCACTGACCGCCACGGTGGTCGCCAGTGAAGACGAAGAACTGTGCCAGCAGGTTCAGGCCGCGCTGCACGGGCGCACCTTTCGTGTCTATGCCAGCGCCGACCGTTTCGGTGTAGAGCTGGGCGGAGCATTGAAAAACGTCTACGCGATCATCGCCGGCATGGCGGTGGCAATGGGCATGGGGGAAAATACCAAGAGCATGCTGATCACCCGGGCTCTGGCGGAAATGACCCGTTTCGCGGTGAATCAGGGCGCCAACCCGATGACCTTCCTGGGGCTGGCAGGCGTGGGCGATCTGATCGTGACCTGTTCGTCGCCCAAGAGCCGCAACTATCAGGTCGGCTTCGCCCTCGGCCAGGGCCTGAGCCTGGACGAGGCCGTCACGCGCCTGGGCGAAGTCGCCGAAGGGGTCAACACCCTCAAAGTGCTCAAGGCCAAGGCCCAGGAGGTTGGCGTGTACATGCCGCTGGTCGCCGGGTTGCACGCGATCCTGTTCGAAGGCCGCACGCTGGAGCAGGTCATCGGTCTGTTGATGCGTGGCGAGCCGAAAACCGACGTCGACTTCATTTCCACCAGTGGTTTCAACTAATCACGCTTGCCAGAAAAGCAGGGAGTTGCACATGAACGATCCAAAAGTAGAAGCCAGGTACGAATCCATCCTGCTGCGCGTGTTGTGGATGATCGTCTTCGTGCTGGTGTGGCAAGTGGCGCAGTTCATCCTCGGCGCCGTCGTGCTGGTGCAGTTGATCTATCGTTTGTTTTATGGCGCCCCGAGCGCCAGCCTGATGAATTTCGGCGACAGCCTGAGCCAGTTTCTGGCGCAGATCGGTCGTTTCGGCAGCTTTCACAGCGACCAGAAGCCTTGGCCGTTCGCCGATTGGCCGGCGCCGCGTGCGCCGGAAGGTGAAGCGCCGCATGTCGTGGCACCGGCACCGCATCCGGCTCGAGATGAGGAACCCAAGCTATGAAACTCTGGGTATTGCGTCATGGTGAAGCCGAACCACACGGTTCCAAACCCCACGATTCGGAACGGGAACTGACTGCCAACGGTCGTGAAGAAGTGCTGCGCGCCGCCGCCAACCTGGTGGGCCAGCCGCTGACAGCGATCTATGCCAGCCCTTACATGCGAGCGCAGCAGACGGCGCAACTGGTGCGCGAAACACTGGGATTCGAACCGGAAATCCGCATCGTCGAATGGCTGACTCCGGACACCGACCCGGACAAGGTCGCCGAGCAACTGGTTTCTGTCAGTGAAGCCCTGCTGGTCAGTCACAACCCGCTGGTGGGTAACTTGCTGAGCTACCTGCAACATGGCGCAGGATATCCCCCGGAGAGAGTCAGCACCGCCGGGCTGGCCGAACTCAAGGGCGATGAACTGCTGGTCGGTTCGATGACGCTCGACAGCATCAAGCACCCGTAACGTCGCTTTTCTGTGGGAGCGTGGCTTGCCCGCGAAAACATCGACTTGGTTTGCCTGATAAATCGCGGAGCCTGCATCGCGGGCAAGCCACGCTCCCACAGGGACGTCAAACCCGAAAATTTTTGAATGAAATAGTCAACCAAGCACTTGCTTGGTTGACTACGCTTGCTCCAGACCAAAAAAACAGGAGCGAGTCATGTCTGCTGCGTTTCGTTTGCCACTGGACGTTTTCTACGAGCGTGAGGCCCGTCATCCTCGCCAGCGCTTTCTGGTCCAGCCTGTTGGCGGTGGCCAGGTCGAGACGTTGACCTGGGCGGACGTCGCTCACCAGGCCCGTTGCGCAGCCCATTGGTTGCGAGCGCGAGAACTGCCGCAGGGCAGCCATATCGCCCTGATTTCGAAGAACTGTGCGCACTGGATCATTGCCGACCTGGCGATCTGGATGGCCGGGCATGTGTCGGTGCCGTTGTACCCCAACCTCACCGCCGAATCGGTTTCCCAGGTACTTGAACACTCGGAAGCGGTGCTGGCGTTCATCGGCAAGCTCGACGACTGGCCAGGCATGTCCCATGGCGTCAGCCCCAACCTGCCGACCATCAGTCTGCCCCTGCATCCGCCGGGTACGTTCGATTTCAGCTGGGCCGACCTGCAACTCAGTTCGCCGATCCAGGACGATCCCAAACCTGCCGCCGATCAACTGGCAACCATCATTTACACCTCCGGCACCACGGGCATGCCCAAAGGCGTGATGCACAGCTTCGCCACCCTGGGGTTCGCCACCACACGCGGCACTTCGTTGTTCGGCCTCAACGAGTCGGACCGACTGTTGTCCTACCTGCCGTTGTGCCACGTTGCCGAGCGGATGTTCGTCGAACTGGCGTCGATCTATACCGGCCAAACGGTGTTTTTCGCCGAGAGCCTGGATACCTTTCTCACCGACCTGCAACGTGCACGCCCGACCGCGCTGTTTGGCGTGCCGCGCATCTGGACCAAGTTCCAGATGGGGGTGTACAGCAAGATCCCGGCAAAACGCCTCGATTTCCTGCTCGGCCTGCCGATCATCGGCAAGCGGGTCGGGCATAAGGTCCTCGCCGGGTTGGGGCTCGATGCGTTGCGCATTGCGCTGTCCGGTGCTGCGCCGGTACCGCAGACCCTGTTGCTGTGGTACCGCAAACTGGGGCTGGATGTGCTGGAGGTCTACGGCATGACTGAAAGCTGCGGCTATTCCCACATTGGTGTGCCGGGCCAGAACAAACCGGGCTGGATCGGCAAGCCGTGCCCGGAAGTCGAGGTGCGGATCGCCGAGACAGGGGAGGTCATGGTGCGCAGTGGCGCGACCATGCTCGGCTATTTCAAGGAACCGGAAAAAACCGCCGACACCATTACCGAGGACGGCTTCCTGCGCACCGGCGACAAGGGCGAGGAGGATGCCGAAGGCAATCTGCGCCTGACCGGTCGTCTGAAGGAAATCTTCAAGACCAGCAAAGGCAAATACGTGGCGCCGGCACCGATTGAAAATCGTCTGGCCGTGCATTCGCGCATCGAACAGGTCTGCGTGGTGGGCGATGGCTTGAGCGCACCGCTGGGCTTGTGCGTGTTGTCGGCGGTTGGCCAGCAGGATGCCGGCGGGGCCGCGCGCGCCGGCTTGCATTCCAGCCTGGAAAAACTGCTGGAAGAGGTCAACGGTGCCCTCGACAAGCATGAGCAACTGCGACGCCTGGTGGTGGTCAAGGGCAGTTGGGCCGTGGAAAACGGCTTTCTCACCCCGACCCTGAAGATCAAGCGCAACGTGATCGAAGCGGCTTACGGTGAGCGCTTTGAAGAATGGAGCGAGCGCAGCGAAGCGGTGCTGTGGCAGGATTGATTCACGAACAAGACCAACAAGGAAACTCTGCGATGAGCCTGTGGCGCACCACCCCCAACATCGAGCAGTTGAACGCAATCCAGAAAAACACCATCGGCGAAGTGCTGGACATCCGTTTCGAGGCCTTCGACGATGAGTCCCTGACGGCAAGCATGGTCATTGACCATCGCACTCACCAGCCTTACGGCTTGCTGCATGGCGGCGCCTCGGTGGTGTTGGCCGAGTCGGTCGGTTCGATGGCCAGCTACCTGTGCATCGATGCCAGCAAGTACTATTGCGTGGGCCTGGAGATCAACGCCAACCATTTGCGCGGCCTGCGCAGCGGGCGGGTGACGGCGGTGGCCAAGCCGATCCACATCGGCCGCACCACCCATGTCTGGGACATTCGGCTGACCAGCGATGAGGGCAAGGCCAGTTGCGTGTCGCGGCTGACCATGGCGGTGGTGCCATTGGGTGAGAATCCGCCGACGCGTTGAACTCAAGCCATGGCCTTGACCGGACTGTCATCATTCCTGGCAGTTACGGTCATTGCCGCAGGACGCGGTCTTGCGGACAATCAACGCCTGTTCTCGCTCATGGATTTGCAGGTATGTCGCAACAGATCTTTTTCGCCCACGCCAACGGTTTTCCGTCGGGAACCTACGGCAAGTTGTTTGCGGCGCTGGCACCCGAATTTCAGGTGACGCATCTGGAGCAGCACGCCCACGACCCGCGTTTCCCGGCGGACGACAACTGGTACAACCTGGTGGATGAGCTGATCCATCACCTGCAACAGCAGGCCGGGCCCGTGTGGGGCGTCGGTCATTCCTTCGGGGGCGTGCTGCATCTGCATGCAGCCTTGCGCTGCCCGGAGCTGTATCGCGGCGTGGTGATGCTCGACTCGCCAGTGCTGACCCGAGCCGATCGATGGGTGATCCGGGCGGCCAAGCGCTTCGGTTTCATCGACCGCTTGACCCCGGCCGGCCGTACCCTGGGTCGCCGTGAAGAATTCACCGACCTGGAAAGCGCCCGGAAATATTTCGCCGGTAAAACCCTGTTTCGCGGCTTCGACCCGGAGTGCTTCGATGCCTACCTGCAACATGGCTTGCAACAGGCCGGTGACAAGCTGCGCCTGCGCTTCGACCCGGCCACGGAAATCAGCATCTATCGCGGCGTGCCGCACACCAGCCCGGGCAGCACCCGACAGTTGCAAGTGCCGCTGGCGGTGGTTCGCGGACACAACAGCCGCGTGGTGATGCGTCATCACGCCAGTTCGGTGGACCGCCTGCCGTTGGGCGAGTCGCTGACCATGCCCGGCGGCCACATGTTTCCGCTGGAACGTCCCCTTGATACCGCTGAAATGCTCAAAGGCCTGTTCTACCGCTGGGACGGCCGTCGACAACAGGATTGCGCATGAACCAAATCGTCGAAGAGGTCCGCCTGAGCCTGCCGCACATCGAACTGGCAGCGCACCTGTTCGGTCCTGAGGACGGTTTGCCGGTCATTGCCCTGCATGGCTGGCTGGACAACGCCAACAGCTTTGCCCGCCTGGCGCCGAAGCTCAAAGGCCTGCGCATCATCGCCCTGGACATGGCCGGTCACGGTCATTCCGGGCATCGTCCGCCGGGAGCCGGGTACGCCATGTGGGACTATGCCCACGATGTGCTGCAAGTCGCCGAACAGCTTGGGCTGAAGAAATTTGCGTTGATGGGGCATTCGATGGGGGCCATTGCTTCGCTGATCATCGCCGGGTCGCTGCCCGAGCGGGTTACCCACCTGGCATTGATCGACGGCATCATTCCTCCTACAGATAAAGGTGAAAACGCGGCCGAGCGCATGGGCATGGCCCTGCAAGCGCAGCTGGATCTGCGGGAAAAGCGCAAACCGGTCTATGGCACCCTCGAACGTGCCGTCGAAGCGCGCATGAAGGGCCTGGTGGCGGTCAGCCGCGAGGCCGCCGAACTGCTGGCGCAGCGTGGTCTGATGCCGGTACCGGGCGGTTATACCTGGCGCACCGACAGTCGCCTCACGCTGCCATCGCCACTGCGTCTTACCACCGAGCAGGCCATGGCCTTCGTCCAGCGGGTCAAATGTCCTGCAACACTAGTGGTCGCTGCCGACGGCATGCTCGCCAAACACCCAGAATTGCTGGAGCGTCTACCCTTTAGCCGTGAACAGCTGCCAGGCGGCCATCATTTGCACCTCAATGACGAGTCCGGCGCCGATCTTGTCGCAGACTGTTTCAATCGGTTCTTCGCCATTCCTTGACTTGCGTCGGGCAACTGTCGAGGCTGGGCGGGTTGAAATGGGAGACAACCATGATAGATCTCTACACCGCTGCGACCCCGAATGGCCACAAGGTCTCTATCGTGCTCGAGGAACTCGGCCTGCCCTACACGGTGCATGCCTTGAGTTTCGACAAAAAGGAGCAGAAGTCCGCGGACTTCCTCAAGATCAACCCCAATGGGCGGATTCCGGCGATTGTCGACCGTGCCAACGGTGATTTTGCCGTGTTCGAATCCGGCGCCATCCTGATTTACCTCGCTGAACAGACCGGCAAACTGATGCCGAGCGATCCGAAGGGACGTTCGCTGGTATTGCAGTGGCTGATGTTCCAGATGGGTGGCATCGGCCCGATGCAGGGCCAGGCCAACGTGTTCTTCCGCTACTTTCCGGAAAGACTCCAGGGCGCCATCGACCGCTATCAGCATGAAACCCGTCGCCTCTACGAAGTGCTCGACACGCGTTTGCAAAGCGTGGAGTTCCTTGCCGGCGAGTACAGCATTGCCGACATCGCCACCTTTCCGTGGGTGCGCGGTTACGAATGGTCGGGTGTCTCGGTGGAGGGCTTGACTGCGTTGCAACGCTGGATGGCAACCATGGAGGCCCGGCCGGCGGTGCAGCGTGGTCTGCAGGTACCGCAACGCGCCGATGAAGCCAGCATCATCAAGGGTGCCCAGGCCATGCTGATCCGATGAGTCTATCCATGCGTTCATTCAGTTTGCTGGTGCTGTGCAGTTTCAGTCCCTTGTTGTTCGCCGCCGATGTACCGGGCAGTCAGGACCTCCCGATAGTGCCGCGCATGGTCGACGCCCATATTGTCGACTATCGTCCCGCCGCCGAACTGGAGCGGATCTACCCATTGGGTTCGATCCGCAAAATCAGTGGCCAGTTACGTTTCGACGGTCAGGTCAGTGCCCGCGGCAAGGTCACTTCGGTGACCTACGAGTTACCTGCCGAGCATTCATCGAACGATGCGTTCACCGCTGCCCGCGAGGCTTTGCAAAAACAGGACGCCGGGTTGCTTTTCTGGTGCCAGGCGCGCGATTGCGGTGAAAGCAGCCTCTGGGCCAACCAGGTCTTTGGCAACGCCAAGCTGTATGGCGCCGACGATCAACAAGCCTATTTGTTGCTGCGACTTGCTGCTCCACGGGACAACACGCTCGTCGCGCTGTACAGCATCACCCGCGGTAATCGCAAAGCCTACCTGCATGTCGAGCAGTTCGACGCTTCGGCGCCGCTGGGCGAGCTGTTGCCGACCTCCGCGACCTTGCTGCGTGAACTCAAGAGTACCGGCGAGCTCGATTTTGCCACATTGAACAGCGCACCTGACGAGACCTGGCTGCGCCTGATTTCTCGCGGACTGAATCTGGACACCACCTTGCGGGTCAGTATTTCCGGAGCGAACGCCGAGGCCTGGCGTCAGGCCCTGATTGACCAGGGCGTGCGTGCCGCGCGGATGGAAACCGGCAGTGTCGAAGGCTCTGGCCTGCACATCGAGCTATTGCGGTAGGCTGCATAGGGCGAACGTGCACGCTACGTTCGCCTACTCTATTGCTGACTGACTTTTTCGAGACTTTTGATGATCAATAACGATCGCCTGTTGGTGCAGATCCTGCTCGTGGTGCTGTTCGGCGCGAGTTTCTGGGTGATGGCGCCGTTCTGGTCGGCGATGTTCTGGGGCGCGGTCCTGGCGTTTGCCAGTTGGCCGCTGATGCGCTTGCTGACCCGTTGGCTCAATGGCCGCGAGTCCCTGGCAGCGGCATTGTTGACGCTGGGCTGGATGGTGCTGGTGGCGGCACCGCTGGTGTGGCTGGGTTTCAACCTTGCCGATCATGTGCGCGATGCCACGGCGTTCATCAAGGATGCGCAGGTCGAGGGGTTACCCGAAGCACCAGCCTGGCTGGGGTCGATTCCCCTGGTGGGCGAGCGCCTGGTCGGGATCTGGAACAGCATCGATGAGCAGGGCGCGGCGATGATGGTGTCGCTCAAGCCTTATCTGGGGCAGGTGGGTAACTGGTTGCTGGCGCGCAGCGCACAGATCGGCGGCGGTATTCTCGAACTGACCCTGAGCATCGTCTTCGTGTTCTTTTTCTATCGTGACGGGCCGCGCCTGGCTGCGTTTGTACACACTTTGCTGGAGCGGCTGATCGGTCAGCGGGCCGGCTACTACATTGAACTGGTGGCAGGCACGGTACAGCGGGTGGTGAACGGTGTGATCGGCACGGCAGCGGCCCAGGCGATCCTGGCGCTGATCGGGTTCCTGATTGCCGGCGTGCCAGGAGCGTTGGTGCTTGGTATCGTGACGTTCATGCTCAGCCTGATTCCGATGGGGCCGCCGTTGGTATGGATTCCGGCGACCGCGTGGCTGGCCTGGAAAGGCGAGTACGGGCTGGCCGTGTTCCTCGGGATCTGGGGCACATTCATCATCAGCGGTGTCGACAACGTGCTCAAGCCGTACCTGATCAGCCGTGGCGGTAACCTGCCGCTGGTCATTGTGCTGCTTGGGGTGTTTGGCGGGTTGATTGCCTTTGGCTTTATCGGCCTGTTCATCGGCCCGACATTGCTGGCGGTGGCCTACAGCCTGTTGATCGACTGGAGCAAGACCCAGGCACGGGTTGAAGATCGCCGGCCCTGAGAATTGCATTCTGCTCAGGGCCTCTTCGCGAGCAAGCCCGCTCCCACACTGGTTTTGTGATTGACGCAGATCAATGTGGGAGCGGGCTTGCTCGCGAAGACAATCTGTCAGTTGATACATCAGTTGACTGATACACCGCTTTCGTCGGAACGCCGCCCGGAGCAAGCCCGCTCCCACAAGTGTGTGTATCAGGCGCGTGGCAGGCGAATCACCGCCGTCAGGCCGCCACCCGGGGTTTCTTCCAGAGTCAGTTGCCCGCCCATTCGTTGCGCGGCTTCGCGGGCAATGGTCATGCCCAGGCCCACGCCGCCGGAGTTGCGATTACGCGAGCCTTCCAGGCGAAAGAAGGGTTCGAACACGGCCTCACGTTGTTCCGCGGCGATACCCGGTCCATGGTCGATGACCCGAATCACCAGCTGTTCACGATGGTCCTCCAGGCTGATCAGCGCTTGCCCGGCGTAGCGCAGGGCATTATCCATCAGGTTGTTGAGGCAAGAGCGCAAGGCCATCGGCTGGACTTGCAGGGGGACACAGTGGCCGCTGGCCTGGACGTTCGCGCCCTGGTCCTGGGCGTTTTCGCTCAGGGACTCCACCAGCGCCTGAACGTCCATCCACTGCGGGGCTTCGCTGGTGCGCTGTTCATGCAGGTAGGTGAGGGTGGCGTCGAGCATGCTGATCATGTCGTCGAGGTCCTGACGCATCTGGCCTTGCAGCTTGTCGTCGTCGATTTTTTCCAGCCGCAGCTTGAGCCGCGACAGCGGTGTGCGCAGGTCGTGGGACACCGCGCCGAGCATGCGTGAACGCTGCTTGACCTGTTCAAGGATGCGGCGCTGCATTTTATTGAACGTGTGCGCCGCTTGCCGCGCTTCCCGCGGTCCCGATTCATCCAGTGGCGGGCTGTCGAGGTTTTCGCTCAAGCGCTCGGCCGCGTCGCTCAGGCGCTGGATCGGTCGGCTCAGCAGTTTGGCGCCGTACCAGGCGGCAATGATCAGCGAGATCAGTTGAAACGTCAGGGGTACCAGGGGGCCGCCGAACCACGGCCGTGGTGATCGTTTCTCGAAGTGTGGATCCAGCGGTGGGCGTTGCCCGTCCAGGCCTTCGGAAAATTCCGGTGGAGGCGGCGGTGGCGGCGGGCCGTAATGGTGAAACCAGGCAAAGGCCAGCAGGTGCGCGAGGATGATCGCCAGCAGCAACACGCCAAACAGGCGGCCGAACAGCGTATCGAAGCGCCCGCGCATCAGCCGATGTCTCGGGCATCGAACAGGTAACCCTCGCCACGAACGGTCTTGATCAACTGCGGAGCCTTGGGGTCGTCGCCGAGTTTCTGGCGCAGGCGTGACACCAGCAGGTCGATGCTGCGGTCAAAGGCTTCAATCGAGCGACCGCGAGCGGCGTCCAGCAGTTGTTCACGGCTGAGCACGCGGCGCGGACGTTCGATAAATACCCAGAGCAGGCGAAATTCGGCATTGGACAGCGGCACGACCAGGCCATCATCGGCAATCAGTTGGCGCAGTACGCTGTTCAGGCGCCAATTGTCGAAACGAATGTTCGCGCGTTGTTCGCTGCGGTCATCGCGCACCCGACGCAGGATGGTCTGGATCCGCGCCACCAGCTCGCGGGGCTCGAATGGCTTGGCCATGTAGTCGTCGGCACCGAGCTCGAGGCCGATGATCCGGTCGGTCGGTTCGCAGCGGGCGGTGAGCATCAGGATCGGGATGTCCGATTCGGCGCGCAGCCAGCGGCACAGCGACAGACCGTCTTCACCGGGTAGCATCAGGTCGAGCACCACCACATCGAAATGCTCCGCCTGCATCACCTGGCGCATCGCGGCGCCATCGGTGACGCCGCTGGCGTGGATATTGAACCGGGCCAGGTAGTCGATCATCAGTTCGCGGATCGGGACGTCATCGTCGACGATCAGGGCGCGAATGCTCCAGCGCTTGTCGTCACCGGGCGTTTTCTGCTCGTCGTTCACGGGTGCTTGGGTGTTTTGCATGCGTGCGTTCATCTGCCTGGTAGGCTGCCAACCACAAAGATAGGCTGCGAGGTTGTGGTTCCAGCATAGGCGTCCGGCTCTGAGGCGGGAAGTGCCGTTGTAAGGACCTGTTGCGGTTGCCGAGGGTAGCGGGCCTGGGTGTTATGGGCGTGTCGTGTGTGTATCGAACTCGACACAATGGCCTCGAGGGCTAGTCTTGCCTGAGCCGTCGCGACGATTTACCGATCATCGGGTCCCGCAGCGGCGCTGGTTCCGCTACAATGCGCGCCGATTTCGACTTGCCTGAGAGCCCACTCATGTCCGCCTGCCAGACTCCTATCATCGTCGCCCTGGATTTCCCTACCCGTGACGCCGCACTGAAGCTGGCCGATCAGTTGGACCCGAAGCTGTGCCGGGTCAAAGTCGGTAAGGAACTGTTCACCAGCTGCGCTTCGGAAATCGTCGGGACCCTGCGCGACAAGGGTTTCGAAGTGTTCCTGGACCTCAAGTTCCACGACATCCCGAACACCACCGCAATGGCCGTCAAGGCGGCTGCGGAAATGGGCGTGTGGATGGTCAACGTGCATTGCTCCGGCGGCCTGCGCATGATGGCCGCGTGCCGTGAAGTGCTGGATCAGCGCACCGGTCCGAAACCACTGCTGATCGGCGTGACCGTGCTGACCAGCATGGAGCGTGAAGATCTGGCGGGTATCGGTCTGGACATCGAGCCTCAGGAGCAGGTTCTGCGCCTGGCCGCCCTGGCGGAAAAAGCCGGGATGGACGGCCTGGTGTGCTCGGCCCTGGAAGCCCAGGCCCTGAAAACGGCACATCCGTCACTGCAACTGGTAACCCCGGGGATTCGTCCGGCGGGCAGCGCCCAGGACGATCAGCGCCGCATTCTGACTCCGCGTCAGGCGCTGGATGCCGGTTCCGACTATCTGGTGATCGGTCGTCCAATCAGCCAGGCAGCGGATCCGGCCAAGGCGTTGGCTTCTGTCGTGGCTGAACTGGCCTGATCAGACACCCAGGATCCAAATGTGGGAGCGGGCTTGCTCGCGAAGAGGGCGTGTCAGTCAACGAAGATGTTGTCTGACACACCGCATTCGCGAGCAAGCCCGCTCCCACAGTGGTTTTTGGGTGCGTTCAACGATCGGGTCAGACCTTCAACACCAGCTTGCCGAAATTCTCCCCGCTGAACAATTTCATCAGCGTCTCCGGGAAAGTCTCCAGTCCTTCGACGATGTCTTCCTTGCTCTTGAGTTGCCCCTTGGCCATCCAACCGGCCATTTCCTGTGCGGCACTGGCGTATTGGGCGGCGTAGTCCATCACCACAAAACCTTCCATGCGCGCGCGGTTGACCAGCAGCGACAGGTAATTGGCCGGCCCCTTGACCGCCTCCTTGTTGTTGTACTGGCTGATGGCACCACAAATCACTACTCGCGCCTTCATGTTCAGGCGGCTCAATACCGCGTCGAGGATGTCGCCACCCACGTTATCGAAATACACGTCGACGCCTTTCGGGCACTCGCGCTTGAGGCCGGCGAGGACGTCCTCATTCTTGTAGTCGATAGCACCATCGAAACCCAGTTCATCGACCAGGAACTTGCACTTGTCCGCGCCGCCGGCGATGCCGACCACGCGGCACCCTTTGATCTTGGCGATCTGCCCGGCAATGCTGCCCACGGCGCCGGCCGCGCCCGACAGCACCACGGTGTCACCGGCCTTCGGCGCGCCGACGTCGAGCAGGGCGAAGTACGCCGTCATCCCGGTCATGCCCAGTGCGGACAGGTAACGTGGCAGGGGTGCCACCTTCGGATCGACCTTGTAGAAGCCACGTGGCTCGCCGAGATAGTAATCCTGCACGCCGATGGCGCCATTAACGTAATCCCCGACTGCAAACCCCGGGTTGTTCGAGGCAATGACCTTGCCTACACCCAATGCGCGCATGACTTCGCCGAGTCCGACCGGCGGGATGTAGGACTTGCCCTCATTCATCCAGCCACGCATGGCCGGGTCCAGGGACAGGTATTCGTTTTTGACCAGGATCTGACCCGCCGCCGGTTCGCCGACCGACACCTCCTGGTAAGTGAATGTCTCGCGGGTCGCCGCGCCAACCGGACGTTTGGCGAGCAGGAATTGGCGATTGGTCTGGGAGGTCATGGCAGGCACTCAGGATGAATGAAGCTTTGTTGATAGCCGGTCAGCGACGATGCCGCAAGTTCGGCTGATGCGGCGAATGCACGTTGATCCAGTGCAGTGATAGTTGGTACGGCAGTTCCATCACTGCAACTCATGGGCGCCCAACCGGAGCCTTGATAGTGCTGCCGTGTTCAAGACCTCCATGGCTAGACTGGTCATGCGCGATTCCCCGCTTTCTTCTCTTCGAGGACATAACAATGAGCATGACGTTTTCCGGCCAGGTGGTCGTGGTGACGGGTGGGGCGGCCGGTATTGGCCGCGCGACCGCCCAGGCATTTGCCGCCGAGGGCCTGAAAGTAGTGGTGGCCGATATGGACACGGCGGGTGGCGAGGGCACGGTGGCGCTGATTCGTACGGCCGGTGGCGAAGCAACCTTCATGCGCTGCAACGTTACCCTGGAAAGCGATGTAAAAAATCTTATGGATGAGGTGATCAATACTTACGGTCGCCTTGACTATGCCTTCAACAATGCCGGCATCGAAATCGAGAAAGGCAAGCTGGCCGAGGGTACGCTCGACGAGTTCGACGCGATCATGGGCGTCAACGTCAAAGGCGTCTGGCTGTGCATGAAACACCAATTGCCGCTGCTGCTGGCGCAAGGGGGCGGCGCAATCGTCAATACGGCATCGGTGGCCGGCCTTGGGGCAGCGCCGAAAATGAGCATCTACGCAGCGTCTAAACATGCGGTGATCGGCCTGACCAAATCGGCGGCCATTGAATACGCCAAGAAAAAGATCCGGGTCAACGCAGTGTGTCCGGCGGTGATCGACACGGATATGTTCCGTCGAGCTTATGAAGCCGACCCGAAAAAAGGCGAGTTCGCCAACGCCATGCATCCGGTCGGTCGCATCGGCAAGGTCGAAGAGATCGCCAGCGCTGTGCTGTACCTGTGCAGCGATGGCGCTGCGTTCACCACGGGGCATTCATTGGCGGTAGATGGTGGCGTAACCGCATTTTAAAACGATGCACCTATACCAGGTACACCGGGAATCTGTGGGAGCGGGCTTGCTCGCGAAAGGGGAGTGTCAGTCGACATCAATGTGGCCTGGCAAACAGCTTTCGCGAGCAAGCCCGCTCCCACAGTTTTTCTGGTTTCGTAAAAGGGCCTGGCAATGTGTTTCAAACCATTGGACCCAATGAATTTGGCGGCGTTGTCGCACAGGCCTTCGAACACTCCTGTGATTAACTGCTTCTGGCAAAACCAACAGGAGTCTGTTTGCTCATGGAATTGAGAATCGACCGGCAGGCACTGGTGCCTGTCGTACAGCAAATTGTTGACGCGCTGACCTGCTGGCTGAATTCCAGCGGGGTGACACCCGGTACGCGCCTGCCTTCGGTGCGACAGATTGCGCGAATCAATTTGCTCAGTCAGGTAAGCGTCATTCAGGCCTGCGAACGCCTGGTGACACAGGGGATGCTGGTGTCAGGCCATGGGGGCGGCTATACGGTTGCCGACCCGGCACTGGCCGCAGGTGCAAAGCGCGAGCCTGCGTGGTTCGAGGGGGCTGAGCCCGAATACGGGCCTTGTCCGGGTGAGTTGCGGCTGGGTTGTGGCGGGCTGCCTGAAAGCTGGCGCGAGACCGACGATCTGATTTACGCGATTCGGCAAGTCAGTCGTGCCGATACGGCCAGCCTGTTCAACTACAGTTCGCCGCTGGGTTTGCCAGCCTTGCGACAGCAGATACTCAAGCGCCTCAGGCATCTGGACATCCGGGTCCAGGACGACCGGATCATGACCACGGCGGGTGCCAGCCAAGGGCTTGACCTGATTGTGCGAACACTGTTCAAGGCCGGTGACTGTGTGGTCGTGGAGAGTCCCGGTTATCCGGTGCTGTTCGATCTGCTCAGGCTGCACGGCATCCACATGGTCGATGTGCCGCGAACACCGCGCGGGCCGGACGTGGACGTGCTCGAATCGGTGCTGGTCAAACACCGGCCTCAAGGGCTGCTCATCAATAGCTTTTATCACAACCCGACCGGCAGCAGCCTTGCACCATTGGTGGCGCGCCGCGTGTTGCAGTTGGCCAGGACCTTTGGCGTGCAGGTGATCGAAGACGACGTTTATGCGGATTTGCACAGCGGTTCCGGTATGCGACTGGCTGCGCTGGACGGCAACGTGATCTACGTGGGCAGCTATTCCAAGACCCTCAGTAGTTCCTTGCGGGTTGGTTTCGTAGTGGCCGGTTCCGAGGTCATTACGCGTCTGGCCGAGGTCAAGATGACCACGGGAATGGGCGCCTCACGATTTTGCGAGTCGGTGCTGGCGTGCCTGTTGGCTAACGGTGCCTACGGCAAACTGGTGCAGCGTCAGCGCCAACGCCTGAGTTGCGACCGGCTGGCGGCTTTGCAGTTGCTTGAAGATGCCGAATGGGAGGTTTTCGGCAAGCCGGCGGGAGGCCTGTTCATCTGGGCGCGATCACGAACGTCCGACTGCGATCAGGTGCGGACCCTGGCGCGGCGTCTGGGTGTACTGCTGTCATCGAAGAGCGCCTTCAACCCCTCGGGTGAGGCCGGTGACTGGCAGCGGATCAATGTGGCATATGCCTGCGACCCACGTGCCCGTGCCCTCCTTCAGGCCACTGCCCGGGATCGACCTCAAGCGTTCTGAAAACGACGTTGGCGTAGCTTTTTGCCATTATTCAGGCGCCAGAGCCTTGTGTTGCTTCTGGCCCGTTGCGAATCTGCGTCTACAGACTATGGCAGGGGACTAAGTGCAATGATTTCGGCCGTGCAAGGACGTTTTGCCAACCTCGGTATGGCGAAAAAACTGGGAGTCGGGTTTGTCCTGGTGCTGTTGTTGACTGCGCTGGTGGCGGGCATTGGCGTTTGGTCCCTGCAAACCATCAGCCAGCGCTTCGACGGGCTCAAGCAGATGTCATCGCTCAACAGCGGTTTGCTCAAGGTGCGGCTGCTGGAGCAAGAGTACGCCTTGCACGGCAATCCGAAAACCGTCGATGCCCTGCACGAGGGCGTCGATGGCCTGATCGCCCTGGCCGGCCAGCTCAAGGCCGCGTCAGCAGCCAACGTGCCGGTGATGAATGATGTCGAACAGTCTTTGGGGGCCTATCGCAAGGCCTTCGACGAGTTTGTCTCGCTCACCCAGGCCAAGGACCTGGCGCTGGAAATGGCCAGTTGGTCGGTGTCCAGCGTGGCCAATAATCTTGATGTATTGCAATCCGGGCTCGCCGATGACGGTGCCTATACGCTGAAAGATTCCGAAGGCAAGGACGGTGCGCAATTCATCGAGCAGGCCAGTCAGGTCAGCCAGGTTTCACGCTTGATGCTGCAAGCCATGAATGAAGCGCGCGTGCGTCTGGATCAAAGCCGCAAAGGCGACGACAGCGCCGGGCAGGGCAAGATCGAACAGGCCAGCCAGGCATTGACCCAGGCCGAGCAGCTCAAGACCACGGTCAAGGACGAGGGTTACCAGACCGTCCTCAATGAGGTCATGGGTCATATCACCAGTTTCAGTGACAAGCTTGCCGAGTACACCGGCCTGCTGGAGCAGGAAAAAACCGTCTATCAACAATTGCACCAGCGCGCAGCCCAAGTGGTCGAGCGGGTGGATCAGGCTTATGTCGCTGAAGACCTGGCGATGCAGGCTGAACTGAAAAAGAACTCGCTGCTGATCATCGGCTCTTCCGCGTTGGCCTTGCTGGTTGGGCTGGTTGCCGCATGGTTCATCACCCGGTTGATCGTGGCACCACTGCGCAGTGTGATTCATGTGGCGCAGCAGATTGCCTCAGGGGATTTGAGTGCGACCATTGACGTGACCCGCCGTGACGAAATCGGTCAGTTGATGCAGGCAATGCAGCAAATGGGCGCGGGGCTCAGTCATATCGTCAGCGGCTTGCAGTCGGGTATCGAGCAGTTGGCGATTTCTGCTCAATCGCTGTCGGCGGTGACTGAACAGACCAACCTCGAAGTCAGCTCGCAGAAAGAGGAAACCGAACAGGTCGCCACCGCGATGAATCAGATGACGGCCACGGTGCATGATGTCGCACGCAATGCCGAAGAAGCTGCGTTAGCCGCGCAAACGGCTGACGGCAAGGTTGAAAGCGGTCAGCAGGTGGTGCGCCAGAGCATGGCGCGGATCGAACAGTTGGCGGATTCGGCTTCTTCGGCCAGTTCGAGCATCGAAAGCCTGAGTGCGGAAATCCAGAATATCGGCACGGTCTTGAGTGTGATCAAAAGCGTGGCTGAGCAGACCAACCTGCTGGCGTTGAACGCGGCGATCGAGGCGGCTCGGGCCGGCGAGCAGGGCAGGGGCTTTGCCGTGGTGGCCGATGAAGTGCGTGCACTGGCCAGGCGAACCCAGCAATCGACCGAGGAAATCGAACGTCTGGTCAGCGCTTTACGCTCGGCGGCGCAGTCGTCGGTGCAGCAGATCCAGAGCAGTGGCGAGTTGGTGAAGCTGGCGGTCAGCGATGCCTTGCAGACCGAGAGTGCGCTGGGAAGTATTGCGGCGGCGGTATCGTTGATCCAGCAGATGAACCAGCAGATTGCCGCAGCAGCCGAGGAGCAGAGCTCGGTGGCCGAAGAGATCAACCGCAGTGTCACCAGTATTCGCGCCAGTGCCGATCAGTCATCGCTGGCGATGCAGGGCAATGCCGCCTCCAGTATCGAGTTGGCGCAACTGGGGGTTGAACTGAAGGGGATGGTGGGGCATTTCAGGCTTTGAAATGATCTTCGGCCAGACCAAAAAAAGCCACCTCTCGATTAAAGCTTCCTGTAGGAGCGAGCATGCTCGCGATGGTCGCAAAAGATAACGTGCGTTTACTGGCTGAACGCGGCGCTCTGGAGTCCATCGCGAGCATTCGAGCGTCGACCGGCTGCTCCTACAGTTGTTTTCGCTGATCAGTCGTAGATCACTTTCTTTTTCCAGTCCGCGTCAGCCTCGACGTCTTTGAGTCCTTCGGTCAACTGATTGACCTCGCCTTCGACCGGCGCAATGCGATCCATGACCTGGTCATTGGCGCGGGCCAGGAGTTTTTCCAGGTATTCCAGTTGCTCGGCGTAGACCTGTGGTTCCTGTTGTTTGCGCAGGTACTGCACGCCGCGCTCGAATGCCAGGCGAGCCTGCCCGGGCTGGTTCTGTTGCAGGGAGTGCTGGCCGAGGTTGTTGAAGAACTCGATGTGCAGCAGCACGAGGATGTGGCGCACTTCACGGATCCAGCGTTTGGCCTCGTTGGGGGCCAGGAAGCCGTCCTGTGCCGCGCGGGTGATTTGGCCGTGCAGGGCTTCGAGCAGGAAGCGCACATCCTTGGCCTTGGCTTCGGTCTGGATCGGTGCCGGTGGGTTGTTGACCGGGATGGATTCACCCTGGCCGACAAGGGTCTCCAGTTCGGCGATCCGAGCCTTGAGGTTGGCGCTGGATTTTTCCAGATTGAGCAGGCGCTTGCAGACGTTCAGTTCCAGGCGGGCCAGCAACAGCTTGAGTGTCGGGGTCATCAACTGGCCGGGGAACGTCTCGGTGATCTCGCCGCAGCGTCGCAGCCGATCGTTGAGCTCAATCTTGGTACGGGCCTTTTCCAGCTTGTTGTTTTCCGCCACATGGTTGATGTAACCAATGGCGATCAACAGTGCGATCCCGGCTCCAACTAGCAGGGCGATCATGAGTGGCGTCACCGGTAAGACCTCTTATTAGGTACGCATGCGAGTTTAGTGGCTTGGCGTTTGAGCGCCCAGGCCCGCATGACGGGCTGGATCGGACATGCCTGCGCTTATATCGGCCGCAGCCCTGCTTCTATGAATGGTGGCACGTGATATACAGATTGCCATCACGGGTGGACTATAACGTCTTGGCGGGTGCCAGAATATAGGCGTCAAACGCCGGGCAGCGGAAAAACCCCAATGGCGCCCAAAAGCAGGGCGAAGTCATTGATTTAAATAAATTTATATCAGGGGGTTGACGACCTCTCAATCCATCCATAGAATGCGCGCCACTTGCAGCGTAAAGCACACAGCGAAACGAAGCAGGGAGTGAATGTTGTAGCGTGTCCCCTTCGTCTAGTGGCCTAGGACACCGCCCTTTCACGGCGGTAACAGGGGTTCGAGTCCCCTAGGGGACGCCAATGCGGGAATAGCTCAGTTGGTAGAGCACGACCTTGCCAAGGTCGGGGTCGCGAGTTCGAGTCTCGTTTCCCGCTCCAATTTTAAACAGCGTTGCTTTCGGGCAGGGCTGAGTGAAACCAGAACCAAGTCTTCGGACGCGGATCTGGGCACCGAAACACACACCATGTGTTCCGGGCAGCGTGTCCCCTTCGTCTAGTGGCCTAGGACACCGCCCTTTCACGGCGGTAACAGGGGTTCGAGTCCCCTAGGGGACGCCATTTGCGGGAATAGCTCAGTTGGTAGAGCACGACCTTGCCAAGGTCGGGGTCGCGAGTTCGAGTCTCGTTTCCCGCTCCATATTTAACGAAAACGCCGCTCATTGAGCGGCGTTTTTGTTTGCGCGTAAAAAACCGGATCAACCGCCGAGGCTTTGTACCAGGCTTTCGAGCGCGTCAGTGGTTTCTTCATCCTGCACCGGTTGCGTAGCTGCCGCCGCTTTGATTTGGCGTGCCAGGCGGTATTCGCTGGGCGTGCAGTTGGCGAACTGCTTGAAGGCACGAGCGAAATAGGAAGGATCCTTGAAGCCGGCCTCATAGCCGATGCTGGTAATCGGCATCTGGCTGTTGTCGAGCAAATCTTTTGCGAAGTTCATGCGCTTGTCCAGGATGTAATCCGTGAAGCCAAGTCCATTGGCTTCCTTGAACAGGCGGCTGAAGCGAAATGTCGTCATGCCGCAGCGCTGTGCCAGTTCCCTCTGATCGATGCTGTCTCGAAAGTGCTGTTCGATGTACAGCATGATATTGCTCAGCGCCTGGTGTTTCTGGTGTCCCGAGGTCAGCCGGATGCTGTCCGGCAGGGCCGGGGAGTGGTCGATCTGCGATGACTTGCCGCGGCTGTTGGCATTTCGGCGCAGCTCGCAGAGCTGCAGCAACGCCGTCAGGTAACGCTTCCTCTCGCTGGTCGAGAGCGGGAGCACCATGTATTCCCAGACGCTGGAGCGCATGGCCCATACCGCCAGTTCCTCCGAGTGCTGCACGGTGAACATGGTGATCGGGATGCTGGGTGTGGTGCGTTTGATCTCCAGCAATAGCCTCAAGCCTTGCGTGTCGGGGCGATCAAAGTGGATGCAGATCATGTCTGCCTGTTCCCTGACGGGCAGCACGGAGTTTTTCGCCAGATTGCAGTCGCAGATGTCCTCGAACTGCGCGACGAGTTCTTTCGTGGACCGATCATGAGTCAGATCGAACCACAGGAGTGATGGCCTTCTGGTTACATTCGACGTCATGTCTTTACTCTGAGGTTCTTGGTGACTCTCTTCGCCAGTATTGCCAAGGTGCTATCACTTTGCAGATTTAATCCTGATAGGAATGACAATTTTTAGTTCTATTCGCTATATGGATTGCCTGGAAGGCAGCCCGGGCGAGTGTTTGTTGGTGTGTTTTCGTCGATTCCGGATAAACCGCTTGTCGCTTGTGAATCAATGACAATTGCCTTTGCTTTTCAATGCCTTGTTTATCCCTCCCGTTACTTCTGCAAAGGCCAATGACCTCGTATTTGGCCGCCCCGCAAAAAAGTCCTAGCGATGTGCAAAATCTTCCTAACGCCCATGCCTTGCCCCTGACTAGTGTTGCACTCAGGCAGCACAGAACGTACTGCCTCAGAAAAAAACAACATTCGAGTGAGGTGGGCAAAATGATCATGCAAACAATCAAGGCTTCGGTAGTGAAGTTCATCCAGGACGAAGATGGTCTGACCGTTGTGGAATACGCGGTAGCCGGCGGGTTGGTTACGGCGCTTGTGGTCGGATTGTTCACGGTTCTTGGTACTGAGGTTAAGACCAAAATTCAGGCCCTGTGCGATGCGCTCAAGGGGGCCGCCTGCGTCCCGGCAGCTTAATTCCCGCCGGGGAGGACCGTCGAAGTCCATGGGGCAGCCGGTTGCCGCTTTCTGATAGGGCGCCGGCAACTTTCTCAATGGACTTCGCGTTGTCTCTGTCAATTTAGCGTAGGGAGCGCAAATCACTGCGCTGCTCAAGGCCGCCAATAGAAGCGTGCGTGCTAACGATTAATACCCGCAGGGAGACATGCCATGTCCACGGAACTGCTCTCGATGGTTTTATTGATGGGACTTTTGGGCGTGGCGGTGGTGAGCGATCTGCTTCGCCACCGTATTCCCAACATGCTCGTCCTGGTGGGTCTTGCCTTGGGATTGATCGGTCAAATGCATTCAGGCGGTGTCAGCGGATTGGGTGGCAGCCTGCTGGGGATCCTGATCTGTTTTGCGCTGTTTCTGCCGATGTACGCCTTCGGTGGCATGGCTGCCGGTGACGTCAAGTTGATGGCCATGGTCGGCAGTTTTCTACCGTTCCAGCTCGCGTTGTGGGCTGCAATGTTCAGCCTGATAGCCGGTGGTGTATGCGGTTTATTGATCGTGCTGGTTCGCGGTCAATTGCGTCAGACCCTGGGACGCTATTTGCTGATTCTAAGGGCGCAGGCTTATCTGGCGCCAGCTTCAGATGAAGTAGCCGGCAAGCCTTTCCCATATTCGATTGCAATATTGATCGGCACTTTGAACAGCATCTACTGGCAAGTTACCGTTGGATTCGGAGGTTAGACATGCACGTCATCGTCGATAGTGATGCCTACCCCAGCGATCGGGACGCGGTGCAACGACTGGCTCCTCAGCCGTGCACTATCCGCGAAACCGGCCTGACCGACAGTTTTCTCGGCGAGTTGGTGTGCAAGCATTTGTTTGATGCCGGTGTGCTGGACATGTCGCGGCTGGTGGAGCGCCTGGCGCTGACCGGCGCGGTACTTGAAGAGGTCCTGGCGTTTCTGCGTAAGGATGGTCGTGTCGAAGTACTTGGCCAGGTAAATCAAACGGGCGGGCAGATGCTGCGTTATGGCCTGACCGAACGGGGTCGCAGTGTCGCCCGCGATGCCCTGTCGCGCAGTGGCTATATCGGAGCGGCCCCCTTCCCGGTGAGTACCTACCGATCCCTGATCAAGCTACAGACCATTCACCATGGTCGCATCACTGCCAACGATATGCACAATGCCCTTGCTGGCGTAGTGCTCACGGAGGGGATGCTCGATCAGTTGGGTGTGGCGATGAACTCCGGGCGCGCGATCATGATTTATGGCCCCGCGGGTACCGGCAAGACCTATGTCAGTACCCGGCTGATCCGTCTGTTCGCCGAGGCCATCTGGGTCCCTCATGCCATCGTTATCAACGAGTCGGTGATCGAGATCTATGACCCGCAGGTGCATCAGCGGCTCGATGATAACGTTCAACAGAACAATCTGATGCTCAACGAAGGGATCGACCGTCGACTGCTGCGCTGCAAACGCCCGATCGTCATCACTGGCGGTGAGTTGAGCATGGAACAGCTGGACGTTCGCTATGACCCCTTCACCCGTCAATACCAGGCTGCCTTGCAACTCAAGGCCAGCAATGGCCTGTTCATCATCGACGACATGGGACGTCAGCGCATGGCACCCGCCGAGCTGTTGAATCGCTGGATCGTCCCGATGGAAGAAAAACGCGATTTCCTCAACCTGGGCGGCGGTCGGCATTGCGAGCTGCCGTTCGATCTGATCCTGGTGTTTTCCACCAACCTCAATCCCCTGGAGCTGGCCGATGAGGCTTTCCTTCGCCGGATTGGCTACAAGCTGCAGTTCGGTTACCTGAAGCCGGAGCAGTACGAAAAAATCTGGCGTATGGAAAGCGAGCGTCTGGGTATTGCTTATGACCCGCTGCTGGTGCGTTATGCGCTGCAAAGGCTTTATGCAAGTGAAGGCATGCCCCTGGTGCCTTGCCATCCCCGCGATCTCCTGAACATGGCACTCGATCGCCAGCGTTACATGGGCGGTTCCGGACCACTGTCACCGAAAGAGTTGGAATGGGCCTGGCACAACTATTTCGTCCAGCTCGACTTTCTTTGATACGGAGATACTGACATGAGCTCTCGTACTCTTACCTTGATAGGCGTTTCTCTGGCGATGGGCCTTGGGGCTGCGTGGATGGCCGACTCCTGGCTGAGCGCGCGGCTCAATGCCAGCCCGGATGACCACCTCCGAAACGTGGTGGTCGCCACGGTAGAGATTCCATTCGGGCAGATGGTCGAGGCCCAGCAGGTCACGACCGTACGCATGCCTATGGATACGATCCCGGACGATGCCTTCGATGCCAGCGAAAAAACCGTGGGCAAGATCGCAACGTTCGACATTCTGCGCGGCGACATCGTGCGCGGTGCGCGTCTGAGCGAGCACCTGGGTGGCAGTACCCTGGCCTCTTTGATTGCGCCTGATAAACGCGCCATATCGGTACGGGTGGACGATGTGGTCGGCGTGGGCGGATTCCTGTTGCCGGGTAACCGGGTCGATGTACTGGCGACCAAAACCACCAATTCCGGCAGTAACAGCGCCACGTCCAGGACCATCCTCGAGAACTTGCGGGTGTTGGCGGTGGATCAGACAGCGGGTACCGACAAGACCCAGCCGGTCGTGGTGCGCGCGGTGACGCTGGAAATGTCGACCGCTGAAGCGGAAGCCCTGGTCACGGCGCAGACGGAAGGCAAGTTGCAATTGGCGCTGCGTAACCCACTGAATCTCGAGAAGAAAACCGCGGCCGCTGCGCCTGTTGCACCTGTTGCGCCGGCCATGACTGTAGCCGCCGTCGCGGAGCCAAAACGCGTGGTACCGCGCAGCCGTGGCGAGGGTGGCGGGGCAATCACCATTATCCGCGGAACCGAAGCCATAGAAGTCAGAGTTCGCTGACAGGGCGCAACAGGTACATGGGCACCACGGTATTGGCGGAGCCGATCCGGATCAGTATCGGCAATCGAGGGCTTGATGATGAATCTTCGTATTCAGCGGCCGTTCACTTCGACGCCAAGGCGCCAGGAAGGATCGGTGAGCGTATTGATGGTGATCGCGTTGGCGGCGATGACCATGGTGGCGGCGTTGGCTTTGGACGGCGGGCATATGCTGCTGAACAAAACGCGCCTGCAGAATGCGGTGGACGCCGCCGCCCTGAGTGGTGCCAAGACCCTGAGTCAGGTGGGGGGGGCCATCAACAGTGCCAGCACGACGAAGACCGCCGCGCTCAATACGCTGGTACAGAATGCCAATGCCACGGGCAACAACGAATTGGCCACGGCAGTCGGCGGCAATGCAGGTGCATTTGCAGTGGTGGAACTGGCAAGCAGCGTCTATGGCCCGTTCTCCTACCCCGGGCCGGCGAATGCCAAGTACGTTCGGGTATCGGTACCGAGCTATAACCTGACGGGATTTTTCTGGAGTTTCGCCCAGGCATTCGGCGCTGGCGGCCTGGGAACCAAAGCGGTGGCGGCGATTGCCACCGCTGGCCCCAGCCCCACCAGCCCCTGCGATCTCGCGCCTTTGATGGTCTGTGGCGACCCGACTAAGTACAACCCTGGCGCCGGCATGTTCTGGGGCTTCCAGTATGGGGATCTGCAGGTATTGAAGACGGCTGCCGGCAATTCGTCGCCCATTGGTCCTGGCAACTTTCAGTTGCTCGACTTTGGTTCGGGCGGCAGTTCAGTCAGGGAGGATATGGCCGGAGGTGGCTCCGTCTGCCGCAATGTGGGGCAAGAGGTCCCGACCGCCCCTGGCAACAAGGTCGGCCCTGCGTCTCAAGGCCTGAATACGCGCTTCGGCATCTACGACGGCCCGGTCAGTGCCTCGGACTATCCGCCGGACCTCGTGACCACGTCCAGCAACCCCGCCATCACTTACGACGACTCAGTCAATCCCCCACAAGCGAAGTACCAGGGGCAAACCGTCACCTCGAGCAATGGCAATCTCACCGCGGGCGGCAATGCGATACTGGACTACAACGACTGGCGTGCGAGCGTTGCTGCGTGTGTGGCAGGGGCCAGTGGCTGTCAGAACAATGGGGTGTTCGAGCGCCGGATGATGAAAATCGTGGTGGGCGACTGCTCCGGAAAAAATAATGGTGCAACCTCGATCCCCGTTCTCGGTTTTGGCTGCTATTTCGTTGTGCAGCCCATGGATGGCGGTGGCGGGGACGCGCAGATCTTCGGCCAGTTCGTGAAGGAGTGCGAAGGCGACAACGTGGCCGGCCCCTCGCCGTCAACCGATTCCGGCCCGCAGATCATTCAGCTCTACAAAACCTACCTCACCGGCAGCGGCACTCCGAGCACTGACTCGTAGGAGGCGTCATGCGAATTCACGGATTTAAACGTCGGCAGCACCAACAAGGTCTGGCCATGGTGGAATTCACCCTGGTCCTGCCGGTGTTGCTGTTGCTGATGCTGGCCTTCGGTGAGTTCGGCCGCATGCTCTATCAGTACAACGTGCTGCTGCAGGCCAGCCGCGATGCCGACCGTTTCGTCGCCAGCAATGCCTGGAACTCGACGCTGGGTGCGGTCGCTCTGAGCAATACGCTACTGACCCAAACGAAAAACGTTGCGGTGTATGGCGTGCCTGCCAACACCGGGACCGCTGTGGTGTCAGGCCTGACGACTGGCAACGTGGACGTTGCCGCAGTGGGCACCGACCATGTGCGGGTCACCATCACTTACACGTTCTGCCCGGTAATTGGCGCTGGCAATTGCACAGGATCGCTTCCCGGTTTTTTTGGTAATTCGATTGCACTGGGCATTCCGCTGGTCGCCACTACTGTGATGAGGGCCCTGTGATGAATAGAAAACATATGCGCGGTGCCTATACGGTGGAGTTCGCCGTCATTGGTCTGCTGGTGTTCACGCTGTTGTTCGGCGTATTGGAAATGGGCCGCGCGTACTTCACGGTCAATGCGCTGGATGAAGCCGTGCGGCGGGGTGCGCGCCTGGCGGCGGTGTGCAATATCAGCGATCCGGTGGTTTTGCGACGGGCGATCTTCAATGCCGCGACCGACGCAGGTACGAGCCAGCTGATCAGCAATCTGGCTACCACCAACCTGACCCTGACCTATCTGGACGTCAACGGTGCAGTGGTGGCAAACCCCGGCGACCTGGTCAGCGTCAACGGTTTTCGTGCCGTCCGTTATGTCCAGTTGAGTCTGCAAAACTTCGTTTTCAACCTGTTTATTCCCGGGTTCGGCGTGCCCATAACCCTGCCTGCATTCAGGGCCACCTTGCCACGCGAAAGCCTTGGGCGTCATTCCGATTCCGGGGAGATCACGCCATGCTGAATACCAAGGACACTCCACTTTCCAGTGCGACAGGCAAAGCCGGGCTCAGGTTGCTGATCAGCAGCCGTGATGCCACGTCATTGCGCGACCTGCAGAGCGTCTGCCAACGCATGCCCAGCCTGGAGGTGAGCACTCGCCTGGTGAGCAATGGGCACGTCGACCCGCTCTACGGTCTGGACCGGATGCCCGATCTGCTGCTGTTGCGCGTCAGCCACCTGTGGCGCGAGGAGCTGTCGGCACTGTTGCAGCGCCCGGCCCATGAGCGTCCGCCGATGTTGGTGTGCGGACTGTTGAGCGAACAGGAGGGCATGCGCCTGGCGATGCAGGCCGGCGCCCGTGACGTCCTGCCGGAGCCCGTCGCCGAGACAGAACTGGTCGCCGCCTTGAATCGCCTGGTCATGGAGGTTCGGAGCGGCAGCGGGACAGAAGGGAAATTGCTCGCCGTGATCAGCGCCAAGGGCGGATCCGGCGGCACCATGCTTGCCTGCAACCTGGCTCAGCAGCTCAGCATGAAGGGTGGCAGTGCCCTGTTGCTGGACATGGACCTGCAATTTGGCAGCGTGACGCATTACCTGGATGTGGCGCAGACACACAGCCATCTGGAGGTGTTGCATCAGATCGACGGCATGGACAGCGTCGCATTACGCGGATTTTGCAGCCACTTCAGCCCGACCTTGCACGTGCTGGGTGGCCGGGCCGGTGAGCTGTGTCTGCCGCAGGATGCTCAACCCGAGCAACTTGACACCCTGATGCAGTTGGCCCGCGCCAGCTATGACTGGGTAGTGGTCGATCTGCCGCGGCAAATCGACCACCTCACCGGCTCCGTGCTGGAACAGGTGGACAGGGTGTACGTGGTGGTGCAGCAGAGCGTCAGCCATCTGCGCGATGCCAGCTCCCTGGTACGGATTCTTCGCGAAGACCTGGGCGTGCGTGGGGATCAATTGCAGATAGTGGTCAACCGTTATGACAAGGGGGCAGCGGTCAGCCTCAAGGATATCGGCGAGGCGCTGCGCTGCACGAACCTGTCGAAATTACCCAACGACTTCAACCTGGTCAGCCAGAGTCAGAACACGGGTGTGCCGTTGGGGCTGCATGCGCCGAAGGCGGCGATCACCGTTGCCCTGCGCAACGTGGCCGATGACCTGCTCGGCAACCAGATGGCTGGAAAAAAAGGCGTGTTCAAACGCGCCTTCAACCGTTTTTTCGGGGGGTGACCCATGATCAGCGACTTTCGTAACCGCTTGCGCAAACAGTCCGGTAAACCTGCCTCATCGCCGGTTAACCAGCCAGGTGACGACCTGCCGGATCCGGCAGAGGAAATAATGGCGTGGGAGCGCGCAACGCCAGATGTTCTTTACGAAACCAAAAGTCAGGTCACCCCGGTGGAAGCCGAGTGGCGAGAAAAGATCTACCAGCAGTTGCTCAAGGTCATGGACCTGTCCTTGCTGGACTCCCTTGAACAGGCAGAAGCCGCTCGGCAGATTCGCGATATTTGCCAGCGCCTGCTCGATGAGCATTCGGCACCGGTGAGTACTTCCAGCCGTCAGTTGATCATCAAGCAGATCACCGACGAGGTACTCGGCCTTGGCCCTCTGGAGCCATTGCTGGCTGACCACAGCGTGTCCGACATTCTGGTCAACGGTTATGCCTCGGTCTATGTCGAGCGCTTCGGCAAACTGCAACGCACCGATGTGCGCTTTCGCGATGATCAGCATTTGCTGAACATCATTGACCGTATCGTCTCCAGCCTGGGGCGGCGTATCGACGAGTCCTCGCCATTGGTGGACGCCCGGCTCAAGGACGGTTCGCGGGTCAACGCGATTATCCCGCCACTGGCGATCGACGGCCCGAGCGTGTCGATCCGGCGCTTTGCGGTGGACCTGCTCAATACCGACAGCCTGATCCAGGTAGGGACCTTGACCCCGGCCATTGCCCTGCTGCTCAAGGCGATTGTCCGTGGGCGTTTGAACGTGCTGATTTCCGGCGGTACCGGCAGCGGCAAGACCACCATGCTCAATGTGCTGTCCAGTTTCATCCCGCACAACGAGCGGATCGTCACCATCGAAGACTCGGCCGAGCTGCAACTGCAGCAGCCCCATGTGGTACGACTGGAAACCCGGCCTTCGAATATCGAGGGGCGTGGCGAGGTGAGCCAGCGGGAGTTGGTGCGCAACAGCCTGCGGATGCGACCGGACCGTATCGTGATCGGCGAAGTGCGCGGTGCCGAGGCGCTGGACATGCTGACAGCGATGAACACCGGCCACGACGGCTCGTTGACCACGATCCACGCCAACACCGCACGCGATGCATTGGGGCGGATCGAGAACATGGTGTCGATGACCGGGGCGACCTTCCCGATCAAGGCCATGCGTCAGCAGATCGCATCGGCCATCGATGTGGTGATCCAGCTGGAGCGCCAGGAAGACGGCAAGCGCCGCCTGGTCAGTGTGCAGGAGATCAACGGCATGGAAGGCGAGATCATCACCATGACCGAAATCTTCTCCTTTGCGCGCCATGGCATGGGTGAAAACGGCGAAGTGCTCGGTGACTATCGGCCCAGCGGCATGATCCCCGCTTTCCGTGATGTGCTGGCCAAGCGTGGCATCGAGTTGCCGCTTGAGATGTTCAGGCCTGAGTGGATGGAGGCACGGCAGTCATGAACAATATTCCTGGTGAATTCATTCTGATGTTCCTCGGCATGGTGTTTATCGCCGTCTTTCTCCTGTCCCAGAGCGTTGCAGTGCCGGTGTTTGGCGAGGCCGGCAAGATGCGCAAGCGCATCCGCGGCCGTTTGCATGTACTGGAGAAAGCCAACAATCAGCCCAACATGCAGACGGTATTGCGACAAAAATACCTGACGCGCTTGTCGCCTCTGGAGGCCAGGCTTGAACAGCTGCCCTTTATGGAGACATTGACGCAAATGATTGAGCAGTCCGGACACGAATACCGGGCCTACCGGGTATTGCTGCTGGGGCTGGTACTGGGGGGGGCGGCGGGTATCTCGATCTGGATGGTCTCGTCAGTCTGGTGGATGGCGCTGATCACGGGCTTCGCGGTCTTCTGGTTACCCATACTGAAAATCTCTCGCGACCGTGGCAAGCGTTTCGCTGAGTTCGAGGAAGGCCTGCCGGATGCGCTGGATGCCATGTGCCGCGCTCTGCGTGCCGGGCACCCGTTCAACGAAACCCTGCGCCTGGTGGCCGAGGAGCACAGGGGGCCGGTGGCTCATGAGTTCGGCCTGACCTTCGCCGATATCAACTTTGGCAACGATGTGCGCCGGGCCATGCTCGGCCTGCTGGAACGCATGCCGAGCATGACGGTGATGATGCTGGTGACCTCGATCCTCATCCATCGCGAGACTGGCGGTAATCTGACTGAAGTTCTGGAGCGACTGAGTCGGCTGATTCGCGGGCGCTTCCGCTTTCAGCGCAAAGTCAAAACTTTGTCGGCGGAAGGGCGCATGTCGGCCTGGGTGCTGGTGGCGATTCCCTTCGTGCTGGCGATCGCGATCATAGTTACCACCCCCAGTTACATGCCTGTGCTGATCAATGATCCCACAGGCCGCAAGATGATCATCGGGGCGTTCGGCGCCATGTTGATCGGGATTTTCTGGATACGCAAAATCATCCGGATTCAGGTTTGAGCGGTATTCGCTACCGGGAGGTACAGGTCATGGACTTTTTGCTCGGGTTGTTCAGTCGGTTCACGGGGAATGAGGAGGTGGCGCGCCTGTTGTTCCTTGGCGCGATCGGTTTGAGTACGGTGCTTGCGGTCCTCGCCGTGATCTTGCTGATGATGGGACTTCAGGACCCGGTGCAGCGTCGTCTGGCGCTGATCAAGCGTGGTCATTTAGGCAACACGACCGGGCAGGAAGCTCCGGGTAACCTGCAACTGTTGCTGGAGCGGGTCGGCCAGCGCTTTGCTTCGGCCGACTCGGCTCAGACGTCTGCCACCCAGACCCTGTTGACGCATGCGGGGTACCGTTCTTCGTCGGCGGTGCAGATGTACTGGGCGGTGCGCTTGATGTTGCCGCTGTTATTGATCGGTATTGCGTTGCTGCTGTTGCCGATGATTCCCAAGCTGTCCCTGACCATGGGGCTGCTGTTGGTGGTCTTGGTGGCCGGTATCGGATGGTTGGTGCCATCGCTGTATGTCGACAAGCGCAAGCAGTTGCGACAACGTCGGCTGCGTGCTGCGTTTCCGGATGCGCTGGATCTGATGGTGGTGTGCGTGGAGTCGGGCCTGGCCTTGCCCACGACCATCGAACGGGTGGCTGAGGAGATGTCGGTCAGTCAGGTCGAACTGGCTGAAGAACTGGCCCTGGTCAATGCGCAAATTCGCGCGGGCATTTCCAGTACCGAGGCGCTCAAGCAACTGGCCCTGCGCACTGGCCTGGATGACGTACAAGGGCTGGTCAGCCTGTTGGCGCAGAGTATCCGCTTTGGTACCAGCGTGGCCGACACCTTGCGCATCTATGCCGATGAGTTCCGTGACCGGCGTACGCAAGCTGCCGAAGAGATGGGGGCGAAAGTCGGTACCAAGCTGGTATTTCCGCTGATTTTCTGTCTATGGCCGAGCTTCTTCCTGGTCGCTATCGGCCCGGCCATGATCGGGGCACTCAGAGCATTCGGTAAGTGAGCGGGAGTGGTTTGCTGTAGAACAAGGTGGCTGTGTTGCATAAGAACGCGGTGGAGCAGGCGAACGGAGTGTATTCACTCCAATCGCCTGCTCCACTTTTTGATACCTGGGCTGTATTTTCCTGCACACGTGATTAAGCCTGGCTTTTTAGCCAGGCCACTCTGGACTACGCCAGAGGCTGATCACCTATCGAAAGGCCTCAGTTGCCGATGGTCATTTGTCCCGCTGTATCCTGGTCAAAATATTGCGGAATCGGGTAGTTGAAGCTATTCAGCCAGCGCTGCATGGCAAGGTCACGTTCGGTGGCCGAAGCGGTTTGCAGTATAGGGGAGGCAACCACGCCGCGAATCTGCAGCTGCAACCACTGTTCGGTGCCTTGTTGATAGGGCGAAGAGGGGCCCGGCTCGATAGCCCAGGCAGTGGTGGACAGGCTAGCCATGCACAGGATCAACAGCCTTTTGGTATTCATCTCGACTCCTCGTACGTTCTACTTGTTCGCACTGGCAGAGGCATCGGCTACCTCAGCCCCGCGATTGCCATCGGAAGCCACCACTTTTTTGGCGGAGACCTTGAGTTTTTCCGCTCGGGTCTGAGCCTCTGCGACTTGCTTGGGACTCAAGTCGGCGCGGGTCACGAGTTCGGCAGCCCCCTTCCAGTTATCCTGGTAGATCAGCAGCGTCACCATATTGAGTGCCGCCAGTGTGTTTCCCTGCTTGAGTTCCAGGGCGGTCATGAACTCAAAGCGCGCTTCTGGGATCCGTCGCTGATTGAGGTAGACGACCCCCAGGTCATTGCGCATTCTTTCGTCGGTGGGCGCCATCTTCACCGCACGCTCAAGGTGAGTGGCAGCGACGGTGTTATCGTTTCTGGCAGCGGCCAACTGGCCCAGGCCATGTTCCCCTTCAGCCGCCAGGCAGGTGCCGAGCAAGCTTTCGTACAACGGCTGCGCTTCGCTGCTGTGCCCCATCATGCGCAGCACCCGAGCCTTGCGCAGGCGAACCTGGACCAGGTTATCGGACAAACCTTCCAGATTCGCCAGGCTGGCATACAAGCGGCCTTCGTCGGCCATGCTGTCGGCCAGGTTCAGGGCCAGTTCTTGCTCCGAACCGGGCTTGGCACAGCTGGCCGGGCGCGAAGCCAGGCCATTGCTGGCACAACCTGCGAGCATCAATGTCGCCGTTATTGCAATGACTGCTTTCATCGAATGTCCTCTGGCTACAACACGTTGAACGCCTGGCCAATGGCAATACAGCTGGCCCGGCAAGCGTTCAACGTCACCATTACGAGTGAGGGCGAGGCAAGTCCGGTTCAGGCTTCGGTTCATTGCGAGAGCCCGCTGAGACTGTCGAAGTCGCCATTTTCCAGGAAGAACATGCGGTAGAAATTCGGGTCGTAATTACGCAGCTGCTCGCCAGGCAGTGACGGCAGTTGTGCATTGGCCGCCAGTGGCTGGACCAGATGCGGGGTGACGATCATCAGCAGTTCGCGCTCTTCACGGTTGATGGTGTTGTCGCGGAAAAACGCGCCCAGAACCGGGATATCGCCCAGCCCTGGAAACTTGTTCACCTGGGAATTGTTGCGGGAGCTGATCAGGCCGCTGATGACGAAGCTTTCGCCGTCGGCCAGGGAGATGCTGGTATCGGTACGGCGCACGGTCAGGGCCGGGACTACCGTGCCGGCGATGCTCACGGCGTTGGTGAAGTCCAGTTCACTGACTTCCGGCGCCACCTTCAGCGCGATACGGCTTTTCCCGACGATGGTCGGCGTCAGGGTCAGGCGGATACCGAATTCCTTGTACTCGATGGACACGTTATCGCTGCCTGAGCTGGGCACCGGAATCGGTATTTCACCGCCGGCCAGGAAGCTCGCGCTCTGCCCGCTGAGCGCGACCAGGCTTGGTCGCGCCAGGGTGTAGGCGAAACCGCTGCCTTCCAGCGCGTTGAGCGCCACCAGGGTATTGCCGGTAGCAAATGTGAGGTTGAAGTTATTGTTGTTCACCGGTATCGACGGCGTGACAATGCCGCCGATGGTGGGCAAGGTCCTCGGCGAGCCGAACAGGAAGTTACCCCGGATGCCGAAAATCGAGGCCGAGGCTTCCTTGAGCTTGGTCCGGCTGACTTCAACGAAGCGGATATCGGTCTGCACCTGGCTCGGCAGCAGCGGGTCGTCGGAAGGCACCGACGGTACGCTGGTCAGCGCCGACGTGGCTTTACCCTTGACGAACACCATGCTTTGGCGCGGCGTTTTCGAACAGGCGGTCCAGACCATCAGGCTGGTGGTCCCCGGCGCAATGCCCGTGAGTATGAAAGCGTTGCTGCCGCTGGGTTGCACGTCGGCAATTTTCGGGTCACCCACCGCCAGTTGCGTTACCGGAACGGGGCTGCGCAGTTCACTCTGCAGTCCCTGGCCGACCTCGTACGTTGTCGGCCAATTTTCCAGTTGCGGACAGTTGGCCGGCGCGGCCTGAGCCGCATCCACGCTGAGGCCCACCCAGAACAGGCCATGGATAATTCGCTTGAAAGCGGGCACGGGATGAAGGCTCATTTGGTACATCCTCACTGGATAGGCCGTCTTTAGGCAGACTTGGTTGTCTCGGATCACTTCACGGGGATCGGGCTATCCCCCCCAATGCGCCAGACCTCTTATCCACGGCCCTGGCGTTATTCCTTGCGTACTACACACGAGCGGGTGCAATTCGCTGATCCGGCTGGACAGCGAGCGACCTTTGCTGAAACGGTTTTTAGTGATCCGGTTACCTGGACTGCCTGTCGGAGCGATACTCGCGCCTGTGGACGGTACGGTCCGCCAACCTGGTTCCCCCGCAAAGTAATCGGCACTGAAGGTACAGAGCCGGAAAACGCCTGCCAGGATCATGGTGAGGTAACTCCTTTTGCCAGTCCGCTATCTGATCACTGAAGCTGACGTGGAAATTCGGTCCGTCATGACTTCTTATTGTTTGAAGGTAGTTCAATCAATCCAAAGTGCCATGATTTTTAAGAAAACCATTGGTGCAAAGACTGGAGCCAGGCGGGTGGGCGGGGTCGCAGCGCAATGCGCTCGCCTGATGTCGACCCGTTGCGCTGAAGCAAAAAAAGGCCCGCCAGTCTGACTGAGCGGGCCTTTTGCGTTCCAGGCAATGCTTGCATCGAAAAAGTCAGGCGTCTCACAAACGCCCTGTGTTCAGTCCACGTGGTAGTGGACCGACAGCGTGCCTTTCTTTTGCGAAAGGGTGCTGATCGTGATCGCGCCCAAATCCTTCAGGCTACGTACATGGGTGCCGCCGCAACCGTAGGCGGGCAGTTCACCGAAACCGATCTCCCGGACGCCTTCGCGCAGTGAGGTCAGGCGCGGCAGATCGTGGTCGATCCACTGCCCGATGCCCTGCTCAATTGTCCGGGCCTCAACGTCCTGCGCCGAGTTACCCGGTTTGAATTGCACACGACCTTCACCAGGCCAGTGATGCGCCTTGATCGGCATCCAGCCCATGGCTTGTACAAAGTGCCCGATCAAATGCCCGGCCGAATGCATGCGCGTGTTGAACAACCGCTGTTGTTCGTCGACGCGGATTTGAGTCATGCCGGTTTTTACGGGGCGGTCGACAAAGTGAATGATCCGCTCGGGATCCTGGACCACGCGCAGCACCTGGCTTTCGCCGATCCAGCCGGTGTCGCAAGGCTGTCCGCCGCCTTGAGGGTGGAACAGGGTTGCTCGCAAGACCACGGCAAACTCGTTTTCGTGGGGGATGCATTCCAGGACTTCCACGTTGGCCTTGAGCTCATCACTATGGAAAAAAAGGCGCAGCGTCATATTCCAGGCTCGTATTGAATATCTGTTTTTATTATAGAAAGCCGGTAAATGCGTGATAATCCGGGCAAACATCAAAGGACTGTTGCGCTGTGAGCATAAATCTTCCGCTGCCGCTGCTGGGTGAAATGGCGATTTTCGTCAAGGTTGTCGAGACGGGCAGTTTCTCCGAGGCGGCTCGCCAGTTGGGTACTTCGCCCTCGGCGGTCAGTCGTAGCATTTCGCGTCTGGAGAAGGCGCTCGCGACCCGGTTGCTGCAACGAACCACGCGCAAGCTGCGCCTGAGTGACGGTGGCGAGGAGGTGTTCAAGCGCTGCCAGGATATGGTCAATGCCGCCCGGTCAGTGATGGAAATCAGTGGTCAGTTCACCGATGAACCCGAAGGGCTGGTGCGTATCAGCGTGCCGAAAGCGGTGGGCCGGATCGTGATTCACCCGCACATGCCGGAGTTTTTGCGCCGTTATCCCAAAGTGGATGTGGAGATGTTGCTTGAGGACCGTCAGGTCGATCTGATCGACGATCACGTCGACCTGGCGATTCGCATCACCGACCGGCCGCCTGCGGGGCTGGTGGGGCGGCAGTTGCTGACGATCGATCATTTGCTCTGCGCCACACCGCAGTATCTGGCCGAGCACGGCACGCCGACTCATCCCCATGATTTGCTCAACCACAGTTGCATTTACCTGGGCGAAACCCCGAGCGATGCACGCTGGAAATTCAAGAAGGGCAGCAAAACCGTAACCGTCGGTGTGCGTGGGCGGTATGCCGCCAATCACACCGGCGTGCGTTATGGCGCGGTGTTGCAGCACATCGGGATTGGCAGCCTGCCGTATTTCACGGCGCGGTATGCCCTGGAGAAGGGGTTGATGGTGCAAGTGCTGCCGGACTGGACCTTTCTGGCGTCCTATCACGGCGGCGCCTGGTTGTTGCACTCGCCAACCCGGTACCTGCCTCCCAAGCTTCGGGTGTTGATTGATTACCTGGTGGAGTGTCTGGAGAAGGAGCCGACGTTGGGCAAGCCGGGCAGGTCGAATGGTCCGGGTTGGTCGCCATCGGAGTATGAACTGCCGGAGAGTGAGGGCTTGTTCTGAACGCAAAAAAGGCCCGCATGTTCAACCATGCGGGCCTTTTGCGTGAATCAGTCGGGGGATCAGTGCTTACTGTCCTGGTTCGACAGCGCCAGCAGCTGCTTTTCCTGGTTCCAGTCGAACGGTTCGTCGTTCTGTTCGGCTTCGAAGCGACGCTCTTCCAGTGCCTGATACAGGTCGATTTCTTCATCGGACAAGTAGTGCAGGCAGTCACCGGCGAAATACCACAGCAGATCCCGTGGAATCAGGTGGGCGATTTGCGGATAACGGGAAATGACTTGAGTCAGGATGTCCTGGCCCAGGTATTGGCTTTCGATCGGATCGATCGGCAGTGACGCCAGCAGTTCGTCGAAGCGCTCAAGGAACAAGGCATGGCTTTCTTCGGGAACCTGCTCGGCCTCACCTACGGCGACCAGGATGCTGCGCAGGTGGTCGAGTAAAACGAGATGATCGGCAACGATGTTGGACACGAGATAAGTCCTCAAGAGCAAAACGGGCGCGGGAGTATAAAGCGCCCGCGCCCGTTTTTACATGTTTGAAGGGATCAGCGGACTTTTCCCTTGGCCAGTGCCAAAGCCTTTTGGTCAAAGTCATCGACATCGATCACCTTGCGCCGGGCCGCCTCGGCTTCACGCAGGGTTTGGGCCTCCACCGGCTGCAACACGCCAGCCTCGAACGCGGCATCGATCAGCGACTCGCCGGGAAGCGGTTTGACCTGGCCACTCTTGAGTGCCACATGCAGCTTTTTGTACAGCGGCTGTGCGGCGCTCAACAGATTGCAGGCGTGTTGCAATGCAGCCACCGGATCGTCGCTCGCTTGCGGGCGATAGCAACCCAGGAGCAATTCCTCCAGGGCCGGGTCGCCCTTGGCGCGGCCAATCAACGCAGCGACTTCGGCCGCGAGTTTGTCCGATGGCCCTTTGTGCCGGCGACCGAACGGGAACACGATCACCCGCAGCAGGCAGCCCACGACCTTGTTCGGGAAGTTGCTCAGCAGTTCATCCATGGCGCGTTCGGCCTGCCCCAGGCTTTCCTCCATGGCCCAGGCCAGCAGCGGCGTCATGTACTGCGGTGAGTCGAGATCGTGGTAGCGCTTGAGGGCGGCGCTGGCCAGGTAAAGGTTGCTCAGCACGTCACCCAACCGCGCGGACAGACGCTCCCGGCGTTTCAGTTCACCTCCCAGTAGCATCATGCTGAGGTCGGCGAGCATGGCGAAAGCAGCGGCCTGACGATTGAGTGCGCGGAAGTAGCCCTGGCTGAGTTTGTCGCCCGGGGTGTGTTCCAGGTGCCCGAAACCAAGATTCAACACCAGAGTACTGGCGGCGTTGCTCACGGCAAAGCCGATGTGCTTGAGCAGCAGGCCATCGAACTCTGTGAGCGCCTGATCCTTGTCTTCACGGCCAGCAAGCGCCATTTCCTTGAGGACGAAGGGATGGCAACGAATCGCGCCCTGGCCGAAAATCATCAGGTTACGCGAGAGAATGTTCGCGCCTTCCACAGTGATGCAGATCGGCGCGCCCTGCCACATGCGTCCGAGATAATTGTTCGGCCCCAAGATGATCGCCTTGCCGCCGTGCACATCCATGGCGTGGCTGATGCACTCGCGGCCGCGTTCGGTCAGGTGGTACTTGAGAATCGCCGACAGCACCGACGGTTTCTCGCCGAGGTCCACCGCGTTGGCGGTGAGCATCCGCGCGGCGTCCATCATCCAGGCGTTGCCGCCGATGCGGGCCATGGCTTCCTGAATGCCTTCGAAAGCGGCAATCGGTACATTGAACTGCTCGCGAACCTGAGCGTACTGGCCCGTCACCAGGCTGGTGAACTTGGCCATGCCGGTGCCCACCGCCGGCAGGGAAATCGAACGCCCGACCGACAGGCAATTCATCAGCATCATCCAGCCTTTGCCGAGCATTTCCTGGCCGCCGATGAGGAACTCCAGCGGGACGAACACGTCTTTGCCTGAGTTCGGGCCATTCATGAAGGCGGCGCCCAGCGGCAGATGCCGGCGGCCGATCTCGACACCGGCGGTGTCAGTCGGTATCAATGCCAGGCTGATACCCAGGTCTTCCTGTTCGCCCAGCAGGTGATCCGGGTCATAGGCCTTGAAGGCCAGGCCGAGAAGGGTGGCCACCGGGCCGAGGGTGATGTAGCGCTTTTCCCAGTTCAGGCGCAGGCCGAGGACTTCCTGGCCCTCCCATTGCCCTTTGCAAATCACTCCGGAGTCCGGCATGCCGCCAGCGTCGGAGCCGGCCAGCGGACCGGTCAGGGCAAAGCACGGGATGTCGTCGCCGCGTGCCAGGCGTGGCAGGTAATGATTGCGTTGTTCGTCGGTGCCGTAATGCAGCAACAGTTCGGCCGGGCCGAGGGAGTTGGGGACCATCACGGTGGAGGCGAGGTCGCCGCTGTGGCTCGCCAGTTTCATCGCCACTTGCGAGTGGGCATAGGCGGAAAAGCCCTTGCCGCCAAACTCCTTGGGGATGATCAGGGCGAAAAAGCCGTTGTCCTTGATGAATGTCCAGGCTTCGGGCGGCAGGTCCATGGTTTGACCGAGCTGCCATTCATTGACCATGGCGCAGAGTGTTTCGGTCGGCCCGTCGATGAAAGCCTGTTCCTCTTCGTTCAATTGCGCTTTGGGATAGGACAGCAGTTTGCTCCAGTCCGGACGGCCACTGAACAGTTCGCCGTCCCACCAGACCGTGCCGGCCTCGATGGCATCGCGTTCGGTTTGCGACATGGGCGGCAGGGTTTTCTGGAACCAGTTGAATATCGGTGTGCTGAACAATTTGCGGCGCAGGTCGGGCAGCAGCAAGGGCGCGGCGACGGCGGCGATCAAGACCCAGAGGACCAGCAGCAACCAGCCCGGCGCGCGACTGAAAGCGCCCATTGCCACGACATAGACGGCCACGACGACCAGGGTGGGGAGCGGGGCGATGCGGCGGTGGGCCAAACAGGCAATACCGACCAGCAAAACCAGTATCCACAACAGCAGCATATTCATTCCTCCGTGAAACCAGGGCGAACCAGCCCTCAGAGCTTAGACGGCATCCGCAAAACAGGCAGGCCTGAGCGATGTGATTGGAATCTTGAAAACCCCGGATGATTTTCGTGCGGCAGGCGGGCCGCCACACACGTGGGAAAAGCGTTTATCGAGTGAACGGCAAAGCGCCCATGTTTGGCCGAAACGTCGTTATCTCTGTGCTGAAGCTCTCGCTAGACTCGGGGCTTCCCCAGGAGATTATTCTCATGCACGAGTACCTGAGTCCCGGCCGCTTCATCGATAGTGACCATCCGTCGGTGGTGGAGTTCGCCGAAATACATCGTGGCGCCAGTCGCGATCCGATTGAGCAGGCGATCAGCCTCTATTACGCCGTGCGTGAAGCGGTGCGTTACAACCCGTACACATTCAGTCGCGATCCGCAGACCCTGCGCGGCAGTCATGCATTGGCGACCGGGGAGAGTTACTGCGTGCCCAAGGCCACGTTGCTGGCAGGCGCGGCGCGGCATTGCGGGATTCCCGCGCGGATCGGCCTGGCGGATGTGCGCAATCATTTGTCGACGCCAAGGCTGCTTGAATTGCTCAAGAGCGACATGTTCGCCATGCACGGCTACACCGAGTTTTATTTGCAGGATCGCTGGATCAAGGCGACACCCGCGTTCAACCGGAAACTCTGCGACCTGTTCAATGTGGCGCCGCTGGAATTCGACGGGATCAACGACAGTGTTTTTCATCCCTTCAACCGCGATGGCGCGAAGCTGATGGAGTACCTGGTCGATCACGGCCAGTTCGCCGACGTACCTGAGGCGTTCTTTTTCGAGCACCTGGAAAAATGCTATCCGCACCTGTTCGGTGAGCAACAGCAACCGCTGTTGGGCGACATGCAGAGCGATTTGAGTCGTGCCTGATCCGGCGTATGCTGCCTGCCCACTTACCGAAAAAGAGGCGGTCATGCTGAAGATCTGGGGTCGGAAAAACTCATCGAATGTCAGAAAACCATTGTGGGCCGCCGAAGAACTGAGGCTGTCCTACGAGGCTATCGATGCCGGTGGCGCCTTCGGTGTCGTCGATACGCCCGAGTACCGCGCGATGAACCCCAACGGTCGGGTTCCGGTGATGGAAGACGATGGTTTTGTGTTGTGGGAGTCCAACGCCATCGTGCGTTACCTGATGGCCCTTCACGCCGATGGCACGACTTGGTATCCGGCGGATCTGCAAGCCCGTGCCAGCGCCGACAAATGGATGGACTGGACCACCTCGAGCTTTGCCGGCCCGTTCCGTACCGTGTTCTGGGGTGTGCTGCGTACCCCGGCAGACCAGCAGGACTGGCCCGCCATCAAGGCCGCGATCAAGGAATGCGACACGCTGCTGGCGATGGCCGATCAGGCGTTGGCGAACAAACCCTACCTGTCCGGAGACGAGATCGGCATGGGCGATATTCCCCTGGGCAGTTTCATTTATGCCTGGTTCGAGATGCCGATCGAGCGTGCGCCGCAGCCTCATCTGGAAGCCTGGTATGCACGATTGCAACAGCGTCCGGCGTATCGCAAAGCCGTCATGACCGCGTTGACTTAATACTCACTATCGACACACTTGACTGTACTTGTGTGGCGGCGACAAGCACCATTGCGCTCATGCGACGTGGTTGCAATGCGCGCCGCCCGCCCTTACCTGACCCTTTCTTCCCTTCTTGGTGCGTAAATCCGATATGAGTTCCGCTCTGTCCATCCGGCAGCTAACCAAAACCTACGGCAACGGTTTCCAGGCCCTGAATGGTATCGATCTGGATGTCGCCGAAGGTGACTTTTTCGCCTTGCTCGGCCCTAACGGCGCCGGCAAGTCCACGACCATCGGCATTCTCTCGACCCTGGTGAACAAGACCAGCGGCACAGTGAATATCTTCGGCCACGACCTGGACAAAAATCCTGCGCAGCTCAAACGCTCCATCGGCGTGGTGCCTCAGGAATTCAACTTCAACCAGTTCGAAAAGACCTTCGACATCGTCGTGACCCAGGCCGGGTACTACGGCATTCCGGCGAAAATCGCCAAGGAACGCGCCGAACAGTACCTGACCCAGCTCGGCCTGTGGGACAAGAAGGATGTGCCTTCGCGTTCACTGTCCGGTGGCATGAAGCGTCGCCTGATGATCGCCCGCGCGCTGGTCCATGAACCGCGCCTGCTGATCCTCGACGAACCGACTGCCGGGGTGGATATCGAGCTGCGTCGCTCGATGTGGAGCTTCCTCACCGAGCTGAACCAGAAAGGCATCACCATCATCCTCACCACCCACTATCTGGAAGAGGCTGAGCAGTTGTGCCGCAACATCGGCATCATCGACCACGGCACCATCGTCGAGAACACCAGCATGCGTCAGCTGCTCAGCCAACTGCATGTCGAAACCTTTCTGCTGGACCTCAAGGGCGTTCTGCCAGCCGCGCCTCAGTTGCTCGGCTACCCGTCCCGGCTGATCGACAGCCACACCCTGGAAGTCCAGGTGGACAAGTCCATGGGCATCACCGCGCTGTTCACCCAGTTGGCACAGCAGAACATCGAAGTGCTGAGCCTGCGTAACAAAACCAATCGCCTCGAGGAGTTGTTCGTGTCCCTGGTGGAGAAAAATCTGTCGAAGGTGGCGGTATGAGTTCAGAGCTGCGCCCCAACCTCGTTGCCCTCAACACCATCGTTTACCGTGAAGTCCGGCGATTCACCCGGATCTGGCCGCAGACCTTGCTGCCGCCGGCCATCACCATGGTCCTGTACTTCGTGATCTTCGGTAATCTGATCGGTCGGCAGATCGGCGACATGGGTGGCTTCACTTACATGGAGTACATCGTGCCGGGGCTGATCATGATGTCGGTGATCACCAACTCCTACGGCAACGTGGTGTCGAGTTTCTTCGGCAGCAAGTTCCAGCGGTCCATTGAAGAATTGATGGTCTCGCCGTTGTCGCCGCACACCATCCTGATCGGCTACACCCTGGGCGGCGTGCTGCGCGGCTTGATGGTGGGGATCATCGTGACCCTGCTGTCACTGTTCTTTACGCATTTGCAGGTGCATCACCTGGGCGTGACCATTCTGGTGGTGGTGCTGACCGCGACGATCTTCTCGCTGCTGGGCTTCATCAACGCCGTGTTTGCGCGCAACTTCGATGACATTTCGATCATTCCGACTTTCGTGCTGACGCCACTGACCTACCTGGGCGGGGTTTTCTACTCGATCACCTTGCTGCCGCCGTTCTGGCAGACCGTGTCCCTGGCCAACCCGGTGCTGCACATGGTCAACGCATTCCGTTACGGCATCCTCGGCGTATCGGATATCCGGATCAGCGTGGCCATCGCCTTCATGCTGGTCGCGACCGTGGTGCTGTATCTCGGTTGTGCGCGGTTGCTGGTCAGCGGGCGCGGCATGCGTACCTGAGAAATACCGAGTCGTCTGTTTCGCGAGCAAGCCCGCTCCCACACTCGATCTATGTCGCAAAGTAGATCCCCTGTGGGAGCGAGCTTGCTCGCGATGGCGCCAGCCCAGACACCAAAATAAAACGGCCTCCCAAGTGGAGGCCGTCTTGCATTCTCACATCCGGCTCTTCTTGCGCCGCTTCCACTGCCTGGCCACCCACCAGCGCCAATACATCATCACCAGGAAGTAGGCCAGCGCACCGAGTGCCAGCCCCGTCACTACCGAGCCCAACAGAAACGGTTGCCACAAGGTCGAGATTTCCCCCCTGATCCATTCCCAGGTCAGTGAGTCCGGCAACTGCCGGGCGGGAACGTCCATCAGCCAGGCGCCGGTCTGGTAGGTGCAGAAGAATACGGCGGGCATGGTGATCGGGTTGGTCAGCCAGACCAGGCTCACGGCAATCGGCATGTTGCCGCGCACGATGATGGCGAGGATTGCCGCCAGCAACATCTGCAGCGGGATTGGCAGGAACGCCGCAAACAGGCCCACCGCCATGGCGCGGGCAACGGAGTGGCGGTTGAGGTGCCACAGGTTGGGGTCATGCAACAGTGTGCCGAGAAAGCGTAAGGACTTGTGTTCCCTGATACTCATCGGGTCTGGCATGTAACGTTTGAATAAGCGCCGGGGCATAAGGCTTCTCGGTCGGTCAGGGTGGCAAGTATGTCTGGATTCTATGAACGCCCCATTCAGACTTTGTGACAATTGATAACGGCGCCTGCACGACGGGCGGGCTAAGCCTTGGAGGGGACTCTCAAGGACGGGCTTATGCGCACAGGGATGATGGCGCTGGCGTTGGGTCTGCTGACCTTGCGTTTTTTACCGGCATTACCGCCGGTCTGGTTGTGGCTGGCGATGCCGGTGGCGGGCTTGATGTTGTTGCCGTTCAGAACGTATCCGCTGGCGTTTTATTTGTTCGGTTTGAGTTGGGCCTGCGCGAATGCGCAGTGGGCGCTGGATGACCGGTTGCCGCCGACGCTGGACGGAGAAACCCGTTGGGTCGAAGGGCGGGTCACAGGTTTGCCCCGGCATGACGACGGTGTCGTGCGTTTCGAATTGACCGACATCCAGTCTCGACGTACCCGGCTGCCGCGGCAAATGCGTCTGGCCTGGTATGGCGGGCCGCCGGTGAACAGTGGCGAACGTTGGCGCCTGGCAGTCAAGCTGAAGCGCCCGGTCGGGCTCCTCAATCCGCAGGCCTTCGACTACCAGGCCTGGTTGCTGGCACAGCGCATCGGGGCGACCGGGACGATCAAGGCGGGCGAACGCCTTGCGCCAGCCCAATGGGCCTGGCGCGACGGAATCCGTCAGCGCTTGCTGGCGGTGGATGCCCAGGGGCGAAGCGGCGCGTTGACGGCGCTGGTACTCGGGGACGGCGCCGGGCTGAGTCGTGAAGACTGGCAGGTATTGCAGGACACCGGCACGGTGCATCTGTTGGTGATTTCCGGGCAGCACATCGGATTGCTGGCGGGAGCTGTGTATCTGCTGATCGCCGGCCTGGCCCGCTTTGGGTTATGGCCGAACCGTCTGCCATGGTTGCCTTGGGCGTGTGGCCTGGCATTCGCCGCTGCGCTGGGTTACGGGATGCTGGCCGGTTTCGAGGTGCCGGTGCGACGAGCCTGCCTGATGCTTGGTCTGGTGTTGTTGTGGCGTCTGCAGTTCCGCCATCTCGGTGCATGGTGGCCCCTGTTGTTGGCACTCAACGGCATTTTGCTGCTGGAGCCGCTGGCGAGTCTTCAGCCTGGTTTCTGGCTGTCTTTCGCGGCTGTGGCAATCTTGATATTTACCTTCGGCGGCCGGTTGGGGCCCTGGCGGTGGTGGCAATCCTGGACCCGCGCCCAGTGGCTGATTGCAATCGGACTGTGTCCGTTATTACTGGCACTGGGGTTGCCCATCAGTCTCAGCGGGCCGCTGGCCAATTTGTTCGCCGTGCCCTGGATCAGTCTGGTGGTACTGCCACCATCGTTGCTCGGGACGCTGTTGCTGTCGGTGCCTTACGTGGGTGAGAACTTGCTGTGGCTGGCGGGCGGCTTGATCGACTGGTGGTTCAGGGGATTGGGGCTCGTCTCCGGTCAGGTTCCCGCGTGGGTGCCCATGGCGGTCCCGCCATGGGCCTGGGCAATCGGTGCCATTGGCGCTTTTTTGCTATTGCTGCCGCGAGGCGTACCGATGCGTCCGTTAGGGTGGCCCATGCTGTTGATCCTGGTTTTTTCGCCCAGGCCGATGGTGCAGGAAGGCAGGGCCGAAGTCTGGCAACTGGATGTCGGCCAGGGTCTGGCGATCGTGGTGCGCACCCGGCATCACACGTTGCTGTATGACGCCGGACCGCGTTTCGGTGAACTCGACCAGGGGGAGCGGGTGGTGCTGCCGGCGTTGCGCAAACTGGGGGTGAAGGACATCGACCTGATGCTGATCAGTCACGCCCATGCCGATCATGCAGGCGGTGCCCGGGCGATTGCCAAGGGCTTGCCGGTGAAACAGGTGGTCAGTGGTGAACCGTCAGACTTGCCCGTGGAGTTGCAGGCCGAGCGTTGTGAGAGTGGACGGCAATGGACCTGGGATGAAGTCGATTTCCAGCTTTGGCACTGGCCATTGGCCGGCGACAGCAATCAGAACTCCTGTGTCCTGCTGATCGAGGCCAATGGCGAACGGTTGCTGTTGAGTGGCGACATTGATGCCGCCGCCGAGAGGGCCCTGCTGGACAGCCCGTTGGCCCTGCCCACCGACTGGCTGCAGGCGCCACACCACGGCAGTCGCAGCTCGTCGTCCGGGGCCCTTCTGGATGTCCTGCAACCTAAAGGTGCGCTGATCTCCCGTGGCCAGGGCAATTCGTTTGGCCATCCGCATCCCACGGTGATCGCGCGTTATCAAAAACGTGGAATGGCGATCTACGACAGTGCAGAACACGGTGCCATTCGTCTGCAACTGGGACGCTTCGAGCCGCCGTGGTCAATGCGCCAGGAACGGCGTTTCTGGCGCGATCCGCCGCCCTCGAACCAATAAGCGAGCGCTATTAATGCCCGACCGGATGCGACATCACGGTCTTCGGTGCTTCCACCCCCTATGTTAGAGTGGCGCACTTTTTCGAGGGGACTGTCACTGTGTGGGAATTGGTCAAATCCGGCGGCTGGATGATGCTGCCGATCATTCTGAGTTCCATCGTGGCCATGGCCATCGTCGCCGAGCGTCTCTGGACGCTGCGCGCCAGCCGCGTGACCCCGGAGCACTTGCTCGGGCAGGTCTGGGTCTGGATCAAGGACAAACAGCTCAATAAGGAAAAACTCAAGGAACTGCGCGCCAACTCCCCGTTGGGCGAGATCCTGGCGGCCGGCCTGGCCAATTCCAGACATGGTCGCGAGATCATGAAAGAGTGCATCGAAGAGGCCGCTGCCCGGGTGATTCACGAGCTGGAGCGCTACATCAACGCGCTGGGCACCATTGCCGCCATGGCGCCTTTGCTGGGGCTGCTGGGTACCGTGTTGGGCATGATCGATATCTTCAGTTCGTTCATGGGCACGGGCATGATGACCAACGCCGCAGTGTTGGCCGGCGGTATTTCCAAAGCCTTGATTACCACGGCCTCGGGCCTGATCGTCGGTATCCCGGCGGTGTTCTTCCACAGGTTTCTGCAACGGCGCATCGATGAGCTCGTCGTGGGCATGGAGCAGGAAGCCATCAAGCTGGTTGAAGTGGTGCAGGGCGACCGTGACGTTGATCTGGCTGAGGGCAAAGCGTGAAATTCCGCCGCAAGCAACGGGAGAACGTGGACATCAACCTCGTGTCGCTGATCGACGTGGTGTTTGTCCTGCTGCTGTTTTTCGTCGTGACCACCACCTTTACCCGTGAGACCCAGCTGCGCGTCGATCTGCCGGAAGCGGTCAGCGGCTCCCCGGCCGAAGACCAGAACAAGCCGCTGGACATCGCCATCAGCGCCGACGGTGTGTTCTCGGTGAACAACCAGATCCTGCCGAAAAGCGACCTGGCCTCTCTGATGGACGCGCTGCAAAAGGAAGCCAATGGCGACACCAACCGGCCACTGTCGATCAGCGCTGATGGCAAGACGCAGCATCAGTCCGTCATCACCGCCATGGATGCGGCCGGCAAGCTCGGTTTCAGCCATTTGCGCATGACCACTGTCGAAGCGGCACCCCCCGCATCCTGATGGCCATGTCCGAACGATTGCTGGCGGCGTGGTACGCAGGTCATCCGGCCCTGAAACTGTTGCAGCCACTGGAGTGGCTGTACCGGCGCGTGGTCATGAACAAGCGCAAGCGCTTTCTGGCGGGTGAGGGCGAGATCTACCAGCCGCCGGTGCCGTTGATCGTGGTCGGCAATATCACCGTGGGTGGCACTGGCAAGACGCCGCTGATTCTATGGATGATCGAGCACTGCCAGCGCAGCGGCCTGCGGGTCGGTGTGGTCAGCCGCGGCTACGGCGCCAGACCGCCGCAGTTGCCGTGGCGGGTCGAGGCCGAGCAGAGCGCTGACGTCGCCGGTGACGAGCCGTTGCTGATCGTCCAGCGCACGGGCGTGCCGCTGATGATCGACCCCAATCGCAGCAACGCTGTCCAAGCGTTGCTGGCCAGTGAGCCGCTGGACCTGATCCTGTCCGACGACGGCATGCAGCACTACCGCCTGGCCCGTGACCTGGAACTGGTGCTGATCGACGCCGCCCGCGGCCTGGGCAATCGCCGTTGCCTGCCTGCCGGGCCATTGCGTGAGCCGGTCGAGCGCCTGCAAAGCGTCGACGCGGTCCTCTACAACGGCGCCGCGGCTGACCGCACTGACGGGTTTGCCTTTCAATTGCAGCCCACCGCGCTGGTCAATCTGCGCAGCGGCGAACGGCGTCCCCTCGACCACTTCCAAAGCGGCCAGGCCCTGCACGCGGTGGCCGGCATCGGCAATCCGCAACGTTTCTTCAAGACCCTCGAAACGCTACACTGGAAGCCGGTTCCACATGCGTTTGCCGACCACGCCGAATACAGCGTGGAGACTTTGAATTTCGCGCCGTCGTTGCCGTTGGTGATGACGGAAAAAGACGCGGTGAAATGCCGTGCCTTTGCCGCCACCGATTGGTGGTACCTGGCGGTCGATGCTGTGCCATCGCCGGCCTTCGTGGCCTGGTTCGACACACAGCTGATGCGCCTGTTACCGGCTCGTTTGTTGCCTTAACTCCGTTTTTTCCAGGGAATGCTCATGGACACCAAATTGCTCGACATCCTCGCTTGCCCGGTCTGCAAAGGCCCGCTCAAGCTCAGCGCCGACAAAACCGAGCTGATCAGCAAGGGCGCAGGCCTGGCCTACCCGATTCGCGATGGCATCCCGGTGATGCTCGAATCGGAAGCGCGCACCCTGACCACCGACGAGCGCCTGGATAAATGACCACAGCCTTTACCGTCGTCATTCCATCGCGTTATGCCTCCACCCGCCTGCCGGGCAAACCGCTGCTGCTGATCGCCGGCAAGCCGATGATTCAGCACGTCTGGGAACAGGCGAGCAAAAGCAGCGCCGAGCGGGTGGTGGTGGCCACCGACGACGCGCGCATCGTCGAGGCCTGTAAAGGCTTTGGTGCCGAAGTGGTGTTGACCCGTGAAGATCACAACTCCGGCACCGATCGGCTGGCCGAAGTCGCGATGAAGCTGGGCCTGGCGCCTGACGCCATCGTGGTCAACGTCCAGGGCGACGAGCCGCTGATCCCGCCGAGCGTGATCGATCAGGTCGCCGCCAACCTGGCTGCCCACGCCGAAGCGCGCATGGCCACCCTGGCCGAGCCGATCGAAGACGTGGACACCCTGTTCAATCCCAACGTGGTCAAGGTCGTCAGCGACCTCAACGGCCTGGCGTTGACGTTCAGTCGTTCCACCTTGCCCTGGGCGCGGGATGCGTTCGCGGTGAGCCGTGAGCAGTTGCCGCAAGGTGTGCCGTATCGTCGCCATATCGGCATCTATGCCTATCGTGCCGGTTTCCTGCAGGATTTTGTCAGCTGGGGCCCGTGCTGGCTGGAAAACACCGAGAGCCTGGAGCAGTTGCGTGCCCTGTGGCACGGCGTGCGGATCCACGTAGCCGATGCACTGATCGCGCCGCCAGCCGGCGTCGACACTGTTGAAGATCTTGAGCGCGTTCGTCGCCTTCTGGAGGCGTGATGCGGGTTCTGTTTGTCTGCCTGGGCAACATCTGCCGCTCTCCCACGGCCGAAGGCGTGCTGCGGCACAAGTTGCGTGAAGCGGGGCTGGCTGAACTGGTCGAAGTCGCTTCCGCCGGCACCGGTGACTGGCATGTCGGCAAGGCACCGGACAAGCGTAGTCAGGCCGCGGCGAAGCTGCGCGGTTACGACTTGTCCGCCCAGCGCGCCCAGCAAGTCACCCGCGCCGATTTCGCCACCTACGATCTGATCCTGGCGATGGATAACAGCAACCTGCGCCATCTCAAGGCTTTGCAGCCGGCCCAGGGCAAGGCCGAACTCGACCTGTTCCTGCGTCGCTACCAGTCGCCAATCGATGAAGTGCCGGACCCTTACTACGACGGCGAACAAGGCTTCGAGCAGGTGCTGGACCTGATCGAGCGCGCCAGCGATCTGCTGGTCATCGAACTGAAGGGACGGTTATGAGTTTGCAGGTTCAATCGCAGGTTTCGCTCAAGCCGTTCAACAGCTTTGGCGTGGATGTCCAGGCCCGGCTGTTTGCCGAGGCCCGTAGCGACGACGATGTGCGTGAAGCCCTGGCCTATGGCCTGGAACACAAGGTCCCGGTTCTGGTGATCGGCGGTGGCAGCAACCTGTTGCTGACGGCGGATATCGATTCACTGGTGCTGCGCATGGCCACTCGCGGGATTCGCGTGTTGAGCGATGACGCCGGCAAAGTGGTGATCGAGGCCGAGGCGGGCGAGCCCTGGCATCCATTTGTGCAACACACACTGGCCCTGGGGTTGTCCGGCCTGGAAAACCTCAGCCTGATTCCCGGTACCGTCGGTGCGGCACCAATGCAGAACATCGGCGCCTATGGAGTCGAGATCAAGGACGTGTTCGCCGGCCTGACCGCACTCGATCGCCAGACCGGCGAACTGCGCGACTTCAGCCTGGCGCAATGCAACTTCGCTTACCGCGACAGCCTGTTCAAGCAGGAACCGGGGCGTTGGCTGATCCTGCGTGTGCGTTTCGCCCTCGACCGCGCCGCGCATTTGCATCTGGAGTACGGCCCGGTGCGTCAGCGCCTGACCGAACAAGGCATCGAGCATCCGACCGCCAGTGATGTCAGCCAGGCCATTTGCAGCATCCGCAACGAAAAACTGCCAGATCCGGCCGTGCTCGGTAACGCCGGCAGCTTTTTCAAGAACCCTTTGGTATCGGCGGCGCTGGCTGCACGGCTCAAGGGCGAATACCCGGACCTGGTGGCCTATGCGCAACCCGACGGGCAGATGAAGCTGGCCGCGGGTTGGTTGATCGAGCGGGCAGGGTGGAAAGGTTTCCGCGAAGCCGATGCGGGCGTGCATAAATTGCAGGCGCTGGTGCTGGTCAACTACGGCAGAGCGACCGGTTTGCAGTTGCTCGACCTGGCGCAGCGTATCCAGAAAGACATTTCAGAACGTTTCCATGTTGACCTGGAAATGGAGCCGAACCGGTATTGAGCTAAGCTTTCCGGACGGATCAAAAAGCCCTGCACAGTGTTTATTGTGCAGGGCTTTTTTGTTAATGCTCGGTTAACTTAGTCAGCTAACGATGCACACACTTGTTCCATCAAAGGCCCGGTGCAGACCGTTTGCGTCTGCACAAGAGAGCCCATTAGCCTGAGCCGATCTGCGTAATGCCAACCGCCGATGTTCGGGCGGCAGATTGCTCGACCCCATAACCCAATACTATGCGGGCGTGCCCATGATTACCCTGAAGCTCAACGGTCAAGACCATCAACTCGACGTCAGCGAGGACATGCCGCTGCTCTGGGCCATCCGCGACGTGGCCGGTTACAACGGCACCAAATTCGGCTGCGGCATGGGCCTGTGCGGGGCCTGCACCATTCATATCGAAGGGGCTCCGGCGCGCAGTTGCATCACGCCCATCGGTTCAGTCGTCGGGCAGAACGTCAGCACCATCGACAACCTGCACGCCGACCCGGTCGGCAAAGTCGTGCAGCAGGCCTGGCTCGACACGGCGGTCGCCCAATGCGGTTTCTGCCAGGGCGGGCAAATCATGTCTGCCACCGCGCTGCTCAAGACCAACCCGAACCCGAGCGACGAGCAGATCGAAGAGGCCATGGTCGGCAACATCTGCCGCTGCGGCACCTACAACCGTATCAAGACGGCGATCCGCCAGGCCTCCACTCACCTGAAGGAGGCCAAGGCATGAGCCGGTTACCGAATGATTTCGCCCTGAGCAATCTGAGCCAGCTCAGTCGCCGTGGTTTTCTGAAAGGCGTAGGCGCCACCAGTGCGTTGGTATTGGCGGCGAGCTGGGGCTGGCAAGACGCTTTTGCCGAAGAAAAAGACAAGAAGTTCGGCGCCGACGGCATGCCCCACGGCTGGGTCGACGATCCGAAAGTCTATGTGAGCATTGCTGCGGATGGCACGGTGACCGTGATCTGCAACCGCTCGGAGATGGGCCAGGGCGTGCGTACCAGTTTGACCATGGTGGTGGCCGATGAACTGGAAGCCGACTGGGCGATGGTCAGGGTGCGGCAGGCCCCAGGCGATGAAGTGCGCTTCGGCAACCAGGACACCGACGGCTCGCGCAGCATGCGTCACTGGTACGAGCCGATGCGCCGCTGCGGTGCCGCCGCGCGGACCATGCTCGAACAAGCCGCTGCCAACCAGTGGAAAGTGCCGGCAGGCGAGTGTCACGCGCAACTGCATAAAGTCATCCATGAACCTTCCGGTCGCGAGTTGGGCTATGGGGCGCTCGCTGCCGCTGCAGCTGCGTTGCCCGTTCCTGCGCGGGACAGCCTGAAACTCAAGCAGCCTTCGGAATTTCGCTACATTGGCAAGGAAGGCACCAAGGCCATCGATGGTGAAGACATTGTCAACGGCCGTGCGGTGTACGGCGCCGATGTGCATCTCGACGGCATGCTGTACGCGACCATTGCGCGGCCCGCGGTGTATGGCGGCAAAGTCAAAAGCTACGATGGCAGCGCGGCGATGAAAGTCCCGGGCGTGGTCAAAGTGCTGCAGATCGAAAGCCGGCCTTTGCCTTCGGAGTTTCAACCACTCGGCGGTATCGCCGTGGTGGCGAGCAATACCTGGGCGGCGATGAAGGGCCGCGAGGCATTGAAAATCGAGTGGGACGACGGGCTTAACGCCAGCTACGACTCGATCGCCTATCGCAAGGAGCTTGAAACCGCCTCGCTCAAGCCCGGCAAGGTGGTACGCAATACCGGCAACCTCGATGAGGCCATGACCAGCGCCGATAGCACGCTGGAAGCGTCCTACTACTTGCCGCATTTGTCACAGTCGCCGATGGAGCCGATGGTCGCCATTGCCCGGTTCAAGGACGGTGCGTGCGAAGCCTGGGGGCCAAGCCAGGCACCGCAGGTCACCCGGGAGCGGATCGCTGAACGCCTGGGCCTGCCGTTCGACAACGTCATGTTCAACGTGACCCTGCTCGGTGGCGGATTCGGGCGCAAGTCCAAGCCCGACTTCATCATCGAAGCCGCTATCCTCGCCAAGGAATTCCCCGGCAAAGCGGTGCGGGTGCAATGGACCCGCGAAGACGATATCCACTGTTCGTACTTCCACACGGTATCGGTCGAATACCTCAAGGCCGGCCTGAACAAGGATGGCCTGCCGTCCGGCTGGTTGCACCGTACGGTGGCGCCGAGCATCACTGCGTTGTTTGCGCCGGGCATGAAGCATGAGGCGGCGTTCGAACTGGGCATGGGATTCACCAACATGGCGTACGCAATCCCCAACATTCGCCTGGAAAACCCCGAGGCAACGGTGCATACCCGGGTCGGCTGGTATCGCTCGGTGTCGAACATTCCCCATGGCTTCGCGATCCAGAGTTTTATCGATGAACTGGCGCACAAGGCCGGGGAAGACCCGCTGAAATACCAGATCAGATTGCTCGGCCCCGATCGTCAGATTGACCCGCGCACCTTGAGTGAAGAGTGGAACTACGGCGAATCCCCCGAGCGTTATCCGATCGATACCGCGCGACTGCGCACGGTACTGGAGACCGCCGCCAAAGCCGCCGGTTGGGGGCGCGAGTTGCCCAAGGGGCGCGGTCTGGGCCTGGCGGTGCATTACAGCTTCGTGACGTATGTGGCGGCGGTAATCGAGGTGGAGGTGAAGGACGACGGCACGCTGGTGGTGCACAAGGCCGACATCGCCGTCGATTGCGGACCGCAGATCAACCCCGAGCGGATTCGCGCGCAGTTCGAGGGCGCCTGCGTCATGGGCCTGGGCAATGCGGTGCTGGGGGAAATCAGCTTCAAGGACGGCAAGGTCCAGCAGGATAACTTCCACATGTACGAAGTGGCACGCATGTCCCTGGCACCGAAAGAGGTGGCCGTGCATCTGGTGATGCCGCCGGGCAATGTCCCGTTGGGCGGTGTCGGTGAACCGGGCGTGCCACCGATTGCGCCGGCATTGTGCAATGCGATCTTTGCTGCCACCGGCAAACGCATCCGCAACTTGCCGGTTCGTTATCAGCTGTCGGGCTGGCAGCAGGCCAGAGCCTGATGGACAGCGCCGATCTGAATGTCCTGCGCAGCGTGTTGCAGTGGCATCGCGCTGGTCAGCGGGTGGTGTTGTACAGCGTGGTCGAAACCTGGGGCACTGCGCCCCGGGCACCCGGTGCCATGCTGGCCTTGCGTGAAGACGGGATGGTGATTGGTTCGGTCTCGGGCGGGTGCGTCGAGGATGACTTGATCGCCCGGCTGCACGACGGGCGCCTGGCGTTAGACGGGCCGCCGGTGCAATTGATCACGTACGGCGTGACCCGCGAGGAAGCCGCACGTTTCGGCTTGCCCTGCGGTGGCACCTTGCGCTTGACCGAGGAACGTATCGACGATGGGGATTGGGTCGAGCAATTGCTTGCTCGTTGCGAGGCCCATGAAATCGTTGCGCGTGAACTGAACCTGGCCACTGGCGAAGTGCTGTTGCAGTCGGCCAATAAAACTGACGTGTTGACGTTCGACGGCCAGACCTTGCGCTCAATCTACGGTCCACGCTGGCGCCTGCTGCTGATCGGCGCGGGGCAGCTGTCGCGCTACGTCGCTGAAATGGCCCGCCTGCTGGATTTCGAGGTGTTGATTTGCGATCCGCGTACCGAGTTCGTCTACGGCTGGGAGGATCAGCACGGAAGATTCGTTTCGGGCATGCCGGATGAGGCGGTATTGAATATCCAGACCGACGAACGCACGGCCATCGTGGCCTTGACCCATGATCCGCGTCTGGACGACATGGCACTGCTCACGGCCCTGGATTCCAGGGCTTTCTACGTCGGGGCGCTGGGTTCGCGGGTCAACAGTCAGAAGCGCCGGGAGAACCTGGCTCAACTGGGTTTGTCGCAATCGGCGATTGACCGCTTGCATGGTCCGATCGGTTTACACATCGGCAGTCATAATCCGGCGGAGATTGCCCTGTCGCTCATGGCGGAAATCGTCGCGGTCAAAAATGGCGTCGAACTGAAGCAGAAGAAGATCCTGCAGGAGAGGGTATGAGCGAGTCGATCGGCGTCATCGTATTGGCGGCGGGGCGGGGCAGTCGGTTTCGTCAGGTGGCGGGCGTCGAAAAGGATAAATTGCTGGCCGATTGCACCGGTCGTGACGGTGCGGTTCGATCCGTCATTGAGCACACATTGGTCAATCTGCCTGTCGCTCTGGACAAGCGTGTCCTGGTAACAACCGCGGATCGCCCGCAAGTCATCCGTATGGCCAAGGCGTATGGCTGCGAGATCGTCCTGATCGAATCGACGGGAATGGGTGACAGCATTGCGGCCGGGGTGGCGTCGTGTGCGCAACTCAATGGCTGGTTGATGGTGCTGGGGGATATGCCGTTCATCCTTCCCTCGAGCATTGAGCAAGTGGTGGAGCAGATGGCAGATGATTGCATCAGTGTGCCGCTTCAGGGCGGCGAATACGCGCACCCGGTAGGATTTGGACGCAGCTTCGGCCCAGGGTTGATGGCTCTATCGGGTGATCGTGGGGCCAAGGCACTGTTTGCGCAGGGGCGGGTGGTTGAAGTTGTGCTGGATGATCCCGGTGTGTTGTGGGATGTGGATGTGCCGCAGGCATTGATCTTCAAACCCGCCTGGATCTCCGACAAGGGATAACTGTGAATTCGAGACATGAAAAAGCCCCGCCTGGATCACCAGGCGGGGCTTTTTAGTAGCCGTTGGAATCAGACGAGAGGTTTAGGCTCGTGCTCTTTTTCCTGGGCCTGTTCGTGTTGCTCGACCGCTTCCTGAACGGAGCGTGGTGCTTCGTGGATCACTGACTCAACCGGCTCGGCAGCCACTTCAGCGGCAACCGGTGCGGGTTCGGCAGCGACAACCGCTTCAGCCGGAGCAGCAGCGGCGGCCAGTTCGGCTTCCTTCTGCAGACGCTCGGCTTCACGCTTGCGACGACGCACTTCACGCGGGTCGTTAGGCGCACGACCACTTGGGGTCAGGGCGCTGACAGGCGCGGCCTCGACTACCGGTGCAGGCGCTTCGGCAACGACCGGTGCTTCAACGACCGGTGCTTCAACCACCGGCGCTGGAGTCGGCTCCGCTGCGGCAACTACCGGCTCGGAAACCATGGCTTCAGCCACTTGGGTTTCAGCGGCTGGTGCAGCTGCTTCAGTGACGGCTGGCTCGGCCACCCAGTTGAACGCGGTTTGCTCTTCACGTACTTCGCGAACGGTTTCAGTCACGGTCTCGACGACGGCCTCTGCAACCACGGCAGGTGCTTCAACCACGGGAGCCGGCTCGGCGGCCGCTTCAACGGCAGGCTGTGCCTCAGGCGCTGGCGCCAGTTCGATTTCCGGCGATGCGGTGACTTCAACCGGCGTGGTCGCTTCAACGACTGGCGCTTCAACTGGAGCAGACTCCAGGGTCGCGGCAGTGGCGCGTTCGGCTTGCACGTTGGCTTCTGCTTCAGCCGGAGCACTGATCACGCTGCTGGCGACGGCTGCGGTGACAGCCAGGCCGGCGGCCAGGTCGGCAACGCTTGGTGCTTCAGCGTTTTCACCGGACTCGGACTCTTCCGAACCTTCGATCACGTTGCCGTTGGCGTCACGCTGACGCTCGCGACGGTTGCTGCGACGACGCTGGCCACGGGAACGACGGCGCGGACGATCGCCTTCGGCGGCTTCCTGACCCTCTTCCTGCAGTTGCTCTTCGTTGGTGGTCAGTTCTTCTTCGGCTGCGGCTGCGGCAGCTTGTTCGGCACGTGGTTGACGTTCTTCACGCGGCGGGCGTGGAGCGCGTTCTTCGCGTGGCTGGCGAGCTGGACGCTCTTCAGCGGTAGCAGCAGCGGCCGGAGCGGCCGGAGCGGCATCCAGAGGCTCGCGCAGTTCACGAACGCGTTCTTCGCGCTCGCCACGAGGCTTGCGGTCTTCGCGCGGAGCGCGCGGTGCACGTTCTTCACGAGGAGCGCGCGGTGCGCGTTCTTCGCGGGCGACTGCCGGCGTTTCTTCGCGGGACTCACGAGGCTCGCGAACTTCGCGAGGCTGACGCTCTTCGCGCGGTGCGCGTTCTTCACGCGGGGCACGTTCTTCGCGAGGTTTGCGCTCTTCATCGCGGCGACCAGTACGGTTGCGGCTTTGCTGGCGACCGTTGCGACGCTCTTCGTTGCGGGCCGGACGCTCGACGGCAGGTTTTTCAACGACAACCGGCGCGACAGGCTCTTCCTTGGTGGCGAACAGGCTCACCAGCGACTTCACCAGGCCTTTGAACAGGCTTGGCTCTGGCACGGCGACCGGAGCAGGGGCCGGAGCGGCGACTTCGGTCGGAACCGGAGCGTTGGCGCGGGCCGGGGCCGTCTTGACCGCCGCTTCCTGGCGAACCAGGGTGCGGGTTGCAGCAGCTGGCTGGACTTCTTCGACTTCGGCAGCGGCAGCGGCGATTTCGTAGCTGGACTGGTTGGTCGCGGCTTCCGGGCTGTCATCACGCAGGCGCTGCACTTCGAAGTGCGGCGTTTCGAGGTGATCGTTCGGCAGGATGACGATGCGGGCGCGGGTGCGCAGTTCGATCTTGGTGATCGAGTTGCGTTTTTCGTTGAGCAGGAACGCAGCCACCGGGATCGGCACTTGTGCACGAACTTCGGCGGTACGGTCTTTCAGGGCTTCTTCTTCGATCAGGCGCAGGATCGCCAGGGACAGCGATTCAACGTCACGGATGATGCCGGTGCCGTTGCAACGCGGGCAGACGATGCCGCTGCTTTCGCCCAGGGATGGACGCAGGCGCTGACGGGACATTTCCAGCAGGCCGAAGCGCGAGATGCGACCGACTTGCACGCGAGCGCGGTCGGCTTCCAGGCATTCGCGGACTTTCTCTTCCACGGCGCGCTGGTTCTTGGCAGGGGTCATGTCGATGAAGTCGATGACGATCAGGCCGCCGATGTCACGCAGGCGCAACTGACGGGCGATTTCTTCGGCCGCTTCAAGGTTGGTTTGCAGCGCGGTTTCTTCGATGTCGCTGCCTTTGGTGGCGCGCGCCGAGTTGATGTCGATGGACACCAGGGCTTCGGTCGGATCGATCACGATGGAGCCGCCGGAAGGCAGTTCGACAACGCGCTGGAAAGCGGTTTCGATCTGGCTTTCGATCTGGAAACGGTTGAACAGCGGAACGCTGTCTTCGTACAGCTTGATCTTGCTGGCGTACTGCGGCATCACCTGGCGGATGAAGGTCAGGGCTTCGTCCTGGGCTTCAACGCTGTCGATCAGCACTTCGCCGATGTCCTGGCGCAGGTAGTCGCGGATCGCGCGGATGATCACGTTGCTTTCCTGGTAGATCAGGAATGGCGCGGCGCGGTCCAGCGAGGCTTCCTTGATGGCGGTCCACAGTTGCAGCAGGTAGTCGAGGTCCCACTGCATTTCTTCGCTGCTGCGGCCCAGGCCGGCAGTGCGCACGATCAGGCCCATGTCGGCCGGGGCAACCAGGCCGTTCAGGGCTTCACGCAGTTCGTTGCGCTCTTCGCCTTCAATGCGACGGGAGATACCGCCGGCACGCGGGTTGTTCGGCATCAGCACCAGGTAACGACCGGCCAGGCTGATGAAGGTGGTCAGGGCGGCGCCCTTGTTGCCACGTTCTTCTTTCTCGACCTGAACGATGACTTCCTGGCCTTCGCTCAGGACGTCCTTGATGTTGACGCGACCTTCCGGGGCTTTCTTGAAGTATTCGCGGGAGATTTCTTTGAGGGGCAGGAAGCCATGGCGCTCAGAGCCGAAATCGACAAAGGCAGCCTCAAGGCTTGGTTCGATGCGAGTAATCCGGCCTTTATAGATGTTGGCCTTCTTCTGCTCGCGTGCACCGGATTCGATGTCCAGGTCGTAGAGGCGCTGGCCATCTACCAGTGCAACACGCAACTCTTCGGGTTGAGTTGCGTTAATCAGCATTCTTTTCATGTAGTACCGTCGGTTTCCGGGCTGCCGGAAACGGCGTTCGGCACACACGACTTCTCACGGTCGGTGTCAGGTGCGTCGGGAGTGGTTGGCCATTTCCCGTGTCCAGCGAAGTCCGGCCAATGTGGGCCTTCATCGCGACGTACGCGTCCTGCTTGCTGTGGCTACTTAAGCACTCAGTCAGGAGGAGGAATCAACCAGCGGCTGTGGACGAGATGAAGCGTCTTGAGAAATCCTGTTGCTACACAGTCCGGCGGTTGTGCATCTCCACCCTACACGTATCCCTGATAATTCGGGTGCTGCCGCGCGCAGAATCCGCAGCGGGTTGGCATTTACCGTGAGCTCCGAAAGGGGAGGTCACGCATCATGGCTAATTTAGGCGTTGTTTCCGATGCCTTCGCTCGGGGTCATTCGCAGCTGACTGCACTTTGTGAACTGGCCGTGAATATGGCTCGCAAAACGAGTGGAAAACTCTGCTTTGTGGCGTGATTCAGGCCTCATGTCACCTGCGCTCGTTACACCTGCAAACTCCACCGTTACGTAGCGAAAGCCCCGTAGGACGGCCTCGCGTCCTGGTGAATTGCGTTGGTCAGGGCCGGTTTTTGACCGTTGGTCCGCTGTCCAGGCCGCTTTTGGCGACGTTCGCGACTATAGCAGCAATGATTAAGTGCTTCAATTCCATAAAAAATTGTTATCATCCGCGCCATGACGACGACTACCCCCCCGACTCCAGGCGTACAACTGCTTGAGGTCTCGCCGGAATATGCCGGCCAACGCATTGATAATTTCCTTCTCGCCCGACTCAAAGGCGTGCCCAAGACCTTGATTTACCGCATTTTGCGCAAGGGCGAAGTGCGCGTGAACAAAGGTCGGATCAAGCCCGAGTACAAGCTGCAGGCGGGCGATATCGTGCGCGTGCCGCCGGTGCGCGTGCCTGAACGCGACGAGCCGGTGCCACTGGCACAAGGCCTGCTGCAGCGACTCGAAGCCTCGATTGTCTTCGAAGACAAGGCGCTGATCGTGATCAACAAGCCTGCGGGCATTGCGGTGCACGGCGGCAGCGGGCTGACTTTCGGTGTGATCGAAGCCTTTCGTCAGTTGCGCCCCGATTGCAAGGAGCTCGAGCTGGTTCACCGTCTCGACCGTGATACGTCCGGCCTGTTGATGATCGCCAAGAAGCGCAGCATGTTGCGCCACTTGCATACCGCGTTGCGCGGTGATGGCGTCGACAAACGCTACATGGCGCTGGTCCGCGGTAACTGGGCGAGCTCGATCAAGCAAGTCCGTGCGTCGCTGGGCAAGAGCAATCTGCGCTCCGGCGAACGCATGGTCGAGGTCGACGAGGAGGAGGGGAAGGAGTCCGTGACCGTGTTCAAGGTCCTGCGCCGCTTCGGCGACTTTGCCACCCTGATCGAAGCCAAGCCGATTACCGGTCGGACTCACCAGATCCGCGTCCATACCTTGCACGCCGGGCATTGCATCGCTGGCGACACCAAGTATGGCGACGAAGGTTTCAGCAAGGAAATCCGCGATCTGGGCGGCAAGCGCCTGTTCCTGCACGCCTACATGCTGACTGTGCCGCTGCCTGACGGTGGCGAGCTGAAGTTGCAGGCACCGGTCGACGAGATGTGGGCCAAAACCGTGGAGCGATTGAGTGCGCCCATCTGATTACAAACTGCTGATCTTCGATTGGGACGGGACGCTGGCCGATTCCATCGGTCGGATTGTCGAGGCAATGCACGTTGCCTCGCAGCGTTCCGGGTTTGAACAGCGCGATGATTTTGCCGTCAAAGGTATTATCGGGCTGGGCTTGCCGGAAGCGATCCGCACCCTGTACCCCGAGATTGGCGACAGCGAACTGATCGCGTTCCGCGAGCATTATGCCGAACATTACATTGCGTCGGAGGCTGTGCCTTCACCGTTGTTCGAGGGTGTGGTCGAGTCGCTCGAGGCATTCCGTGCCGAGGGTTATCATCTGGCTGTGGCGACCGGCAAGGCCCGTCGCGGGCTGGACCGGGTGTTGAAGTCCCATGGCTGGGAGAATTACTTCGATATCACCCGTGCCGCTGACGAGACCGCCAGCAAGCCTCATCCGTTGATGCTCGAGCAGATTCTCGCGCATTGCGAGGTTCGCCCGGAACAGGCGTTGATGGTCGGTGATTCGTCCTTTGATTTGCAGATGGCGCGCAACGCCGGTATGGACTCGGTGGCAGTCAGCTATGGTGCTCAAACGATCGATGCGTTGAAGTTATATGAGCCGCGACTGGCCATCGACCGCTTTTCAGAATTGCATGCCTGGCTGAGTCAGCAGGCTTAACCGGTTGTTTTTGGGGTGGATGGCATGACCGACGAATGGAAAGCGCCCGCCAAGGCGAGCGCAGAGAGCGGTGACGACAAAAGCTGGGCGCTGCTGGAGAAGACGCTGCTGGCTGGCGTGCAGGAGCAGCGTCGGTCCCGTCGCTGGGGCATATTCTTCAAGCTTCTGACTTTTGTGTATCTGTTCGGCGCTATTGTTCTGTTTTCGCCGCTGATGGATGTGGAAAAAGCCGCCACCCGCAGTGCCCATTACACGGCGCTGATCGATGTGACGGGTATGATTGCCGACAAGGAGCCGGCCAGTGCAGACAATATCGTTGGCAGCCTGCGCGCGGCTTTCGAGGACGAGAAGGTCAAGGGTGTCATCCTGCGGATCAATAGTCCTGGCGGCAGTCCGGTGCAGTCGGGTTATGTCTATGACGAGATCAAGCGTCTACGCGGCCTGCATCCGGATACCAGGCTGTATGCGGTCATTTCCGACCTGGGGGCTTCCGGTGCCTACTACATCGCCAGTGCGGCGGATCAGATCTATGCCGACAAGGCCAGCCTGGTCGGTTCCATCGGTGTGACGGCAGCCGGTTATGGCTTTGTCGGCACCATGGAGAAGCTGGGTGTCGAGCGTCGCACTTATACCTCTGGCGAGCACAAGTCGTTCCTCGATCCGTTCCAGCCACAAAAGCCGGAAGAAACCGCCTTCTGGCAGGGTGTGCTCGATACGACCCACAAGCAGTTCATCAATAGCGTCAAGCAGGGGCGGGGCGATCGCCTGAAGGACAAAGAGCATCCGGAGCTTTTCTCTGGCCTGGTCTGGTCCGGCGAGCAGGCGCTGCCACTGGGATTGATCGATGGGCTGGGTAATGCCAGTTCGGTTGCGCGGGATGTGATCGGCGAGAAAGAACTGGTGGACTTTACCGTTCAGGAGTCGGCATTCGATCGCTTCTCGAAAAAGCTCGGTGCCAGCGTGGCTGAGCATTTGGCGATGTGGATGGGGTTCAACGGTCCGTCGTTGCGCTGATTGTGGAGTGACATGAAAAACCGGCCTGCGAGGCCGGTTTTTTAATATTTGGACTCAGGGGATTTGTACGCCTTCGGCCAGCAACATGTCGATCAGGCGAATCAGCGGCAGGCCGATCAGGCTGGTGGCGTCGGGTCCCTCGGTGCTGCGAAACAGGCTGACCCCCAGGCCTTCGGCCTTGAAGCTGCCTGCGCAGTCATAGGGTTGCTCGGTGCGCAGGTAGCGTTCGATGCGGGGCGTGTCGAGTGTGCGCATGTGTACGGTGAACGGCACGCAGTCGACCTGACAGTGCCCGGTCTGGCTGTTGAGCAGGGCCAGACCGGTCAGAAACGTCACGCTGGCACCGCTGGAGGCCAGCAATTGTTCGCGGGCTCTTTCGAACGTGTGGGGCTTGCCGATTATCCGGTCTGCCAACACTGCGACCTGGTCGGAGCCGATTATCAGATGAGCGGTATGGCTGTCGGCCAGGGCGCGCGCTTTCTCTTCGGCGAGGCGCTTGACCAGTTCCATGGCCGATTCGCCGGGACGATGGCTTTCGTCGATATCCGGCGAGCTGCACGTGAAAGGCAGCTGCAGGCGAGTCAATAATTCCCGGCGATAGACCGAGCCGGAAGCGAGTAATAAAGGCAGCATGCGCATCTCCAGAAGGCAGGTGCGAATTCTAGCGAGGCTTCCAAGTGACGGACAGGGCTGAATTTCCTTTGACATGGGCGGGTGCATCCCTATAATGCTGCGCCTATGTTGAATGACCCGATTCCACCTCACGTTGACCCGCGCAAATTGGCTGATCGTGGCACCACCCTTCAAGGTGAAATGCTGCTGGCCGATTTGGAGAGACTCTGCGACCCGCTTTCCGACAATGTCGGTACGGTGCAGGCTAAATTCGTTTTTGAACGAGATGAACGTAAATCTGTGGTCATCCACAGCTTTATCGACACTGAAGTCAAAATGGTTTGCCAGCGTTGTCTTGAGCTGGTCACCCTGCCGATCCATAGCGAATGCAGTTACGCTGTGGTGAAGGAGGGTGCGAATACCCAGTCGTTGCCGAAAGGTTATGACGTGCTGGAACTGGGCGAAGATCCTTTGGATCTGCAGTCACTGATCGAGGAGGAGCTTCTGCTCGCCTTGCCCATTGTGCCTGCTCATCATCCGGAAGAATGCCAGCAGCCGGCGGGAGCAGATGAGCCCGAACCGAGCGAGGACGAGGTAACGCGGTCCAACCCGTTCAGTGTATTGGCGCAGTTAAAGCGTGACCCAAACGTTTAGGAGTTAATCAATTATGGCTGTTCAGCAGAACAAAAAATCCCGCTCTGCCCGTGACATGCGCCGTTCGCACGACGCTCTCGAGGCTAGCACCCTGTCTGTAGAAAAAACCACCGGTGAAGTTCACCTGCGTCACCACGTATCGCCAGAAGGCGTATACCGTGGCCGTAAAGTGATCGACAAGGGCGCTGACGAGTAATCACTTGTCCGCTCAAGTCATCGCGATTGACGCAATGGGCGGGGACTTCGGTCCCCGCAGCATTGTCCAGGCCAGCCTTGCTTGCCTGTCTGCCACGCCCTCGCTGTACCTGACCCTCGTCGGTCAACCCTCCCTTCTTGAAGAATTGATCGCTGGCCATTCGGCTGTGGATCGCGCGCGCCTGTCGATTGCTCCGGCGAGTGAAGTCATCACCATGGACGAAAAACCTGCCCAGGCCTTGCGTGGCAAGCCGGACTCGTCGATGCGCGTGGCCCTTGAGCTGCTGCGCGACGGCAAGGTCCAGGCCTGCGTCAGTGCCGGCAATACCGGTGCGCTGATGGCGTTGTCGCGGTTCGTACTCAAAACCCTGCCGGGTATTGACCGCCCGGCCATGGTGGCGGCGATTCCGACACAAAAGGGTTACTGCCAACTGCTTGACTTGGGTGCCAACGTCGATTGCAGTGCCGAGCACCTGTTGCAGTTTGCGGTCATGGGCTCGGTTGCGGCCGAGACCCTGGGTATCACCCGTCCACGGGTAGCGCTGCTGAACATCGGTACCGAAGACATCAAGGGGAATCAGCAGGTCAAGCTGGCTGCGACGTTGCTGCAAGCCGCCCGAGGTATCAACTACATCGGCTTCATCGAAGGTGATGGTTTGTATCGCGGTGAGGCGGACGTGGTGGTCTGCGATGGCTTTGTCGGTAATATCCTGCTCAAGTCCAGCGAAGGTCTCGCGACCATGATTGCCGCGCGCATCGAAGCCTTGTTCAGGAAAAGCCTCGCTTCCCGCGCTGTCGGTGCCTTGGCGCTGCCTTTGATGAAACGCTTGCAGGCCGATCTGGCGCCGGCGCGACATAATGGCGCAAGCTTCCTCGGCTTGCAGGGCATCGTGGTGAAAAGTCACGGTTCGGCCGGGGTTCAGGGCTTCCAGAGTGCAATTCAACGCGCGTTGATAGAGATTCAGGAGAACTTGCCTGAGCGCCTCCATGGCCGTCTGGAGGATTTGTTGTCTTAGGCGTTTTCGTCGGACAATGCTTAAATGTGACTGCCCGGTTCAAAGGGCCATCCAACTGTCAGTTTCTTGCGTCCCCAAGCGGGGCGTCATTCTCCGACGACAAGATCATTAGGGGCTTGTTACATGTCTGCTTCCCTCGCATTCGTCTTTCCAGGACAGGGTTCGCAGTCCCTCGGCATGCTGGCCGAGCTGGGCGCGCAACATCCGCTGATCCTCGAAACCTTCAAAGAAGCTTCCGAAGCACTGGGTTACGACCTGTGGGCACTGACCCAGCAAGGGCCGGAAGAGCAACTCAATCAAACCGATAAAACCCAGCCGGCCATTCTGACCGCTTCGATCGCCTTGTGGCGTTTGTGGCTGGCGGAAGGCGGTGCGCGTCCGGCTTACGTTGCCGGGCACAGCCTGGGCGAATACAGCGCGCTGGTTGCTGCCGGTAGCCTGACGCTGGCAGACGCGGTGAAGCTCGTTGAGCGCCGCGGCCAATTGATGCAGGAAGCGGTGCCGGCCGGACAGGGTGGCATGGCTGCCATCCTCGGTCTGGAAGATGCCGATGTGCTGGCTGCCTGTGCCGAAGCGGCGCAGGGCGAAGTGGTCAGCGCCGTCAACTTCAACTCCCCGGGCCAGGTAGTGATTGCCGGCGCCAAGGCTGCGGTTGATCGCGCCATCGAAGGCTGCAAGGCCCGTGGCGCCAAGCGCGCCATGCCGCTGCCGGTGAGCGTGCCATCGCACTGTGAACTGATGCGTCCGGCTGCCGAGCGTTTCGCCGAATCGATCGCGGCAATCGACTGGCAGGCACCGCAGATTCCTGTGGTCCAGAACGTCAGTGCCGAAGTGCCGGCCGATCTGGAAACCCTCAAGCGCGATCTGCTCGAGCAGCTGTACAAGCCGGTACGCTGGGTCGAATCCGTGCAGGCGCTGGCAGCCAGGGGCGCGACCAATCTGGTCGAGTGCGGCCCGGGTAAAGTGCTCGCCGGTCTGAACAAGCGTTGCGCCGAAGGCGTGTCGACATCCAACCTCAATACCCCAGACGCTTTCGCTGCCGCCCGCGCAGCGTTGGCCTGAACTCAGGAGAAGCTTGCATGAGTCTGCAAGGTAAAGTTGCACTGGTCACTGGTGCGAGCCGTGGCATCGGCCAGGCCATCGCCCTGGAACTGGGTCGTCAAGGCGCCATCGTTATCGGTACTGCGACCTCCGCGTCGGGTGCTGAACGCATTGCCGCCACCCTGAAGGAAAATGGTATTCAGGGCACCGGCCTGGAACTCAATGTCACCAGCGACGAGTCCGTGGCGGCAGTCCTGGCGAGCATTCAGGAGCAGTTCGGTGCGCCGGCGATCCTGGTCAATAATGCCGGTATCACCCGCGATAACCTGATGATGCGCATGAAAGACGACGAGTGGCACGACGTTGTCGATACCAATCTGAACAGTCTGTTCCGCCTGTCCAAGGGCGTTTTGCGTGGCATGACCAAAGCCCGTTGGGGCCGAATTATCAGTATTGGTTCGGTTGTGGGTGCCATGGGCAACGCAGGCCAAGTAAACTACGCTGCCGCCAAGGCCGGCCTGGAAGGTTTCAGCCGTGCACTGGCGCGTGAAGTCGGTTCGCGTTCGATTACGGTAAACTCGGTGGCCCCAGGGTTCATCGATACCGATATGACTCGTGAATTGCCCGAGGCGCAGCGTGAAGCCTTGCAGACGCAGATTCCGCTGGGTCGTCTGGGGCAGGCTCAAGAGATCGCGTCCGTGGTCGCTTTTCTTGCGTCGGACGGTGCGGCTTACGTTACCGGAGCTACAATCCCGGTGAACGGCGGGATGTACATGTAATTCAAATGTGACGGATTGCTTCAAAAAAATGTCATACGAGCTGTCTAAAATCCGTTATAAAGCTGCAATCTATTTTATAGGCATAGGGTCACCGGGTTTGAGGAGTGAAGCTTTCAGTTGAAAAGCTGAAAAGCCTTTCTATACACTTACCCACTGGCCAGCTGCCTGAATTTGTCCATTAGGAGTGAAAACAAGGTATGAGCACCATCGAAGAGCGCGTCAAGAAAATCGTTGCTGAGCAACTGGGCGTTAAAGAAGAAGAAGTGGTCAACACTGCTTCCTTCGTAGAAGACCTGGGTGCCGACTCCCTTGACACCGTTGAGCTGGTGATGGCTCTGGAAGAGGAATTCGAGACCGAAATCCCTGACGAAGAAGCCGAGAAGATCACTACTGTACAAGCTGCAATCGACTACGTTACTAGCCACCAGGCGTAATAGTTTGTAATCGTTGCTCGCTGTCATGGAAAAACCGCACTGCCATCATGGCGTGCGGTTTTTTCTTTAGGCCTGATGCAAAGTCGTCATTTGAAAAAGGAGAGTGCTGTGTCGCGTAGACGCGTCGTAGTCACCGGTATGGGTATGTTGTCGCCACTGGGCACGGATGTGCCGAGCAGCTGGCAGGGCATTCTGGCTGGCCGCAGTGGCATTGGTCTGATCGAACACACCGACCTTTCTGCCTATTCCACCCGTTTTGGCGGCTCGGTAAAGGGCTTCAATGTCGAGGAGTACCTGTCGCTCAAGGAAGCCCGCAAGCTCGACCTGTTCATTCAATACGGTCTGGCCGCAGGTTTTCAGGCGGTACGCAACGCCGGCCTGGAAGTCACCGACGCCAACCGTGAGCGCATCGGCGTGGCCATGGGGTCGGGTATTGGCGGACTGACCAATATCGAAGAGACCAGCCGCACCCTGCATGAGACCGGCCCACGGCGGATTTCCCCGTTTTTCGTGCCGGGCTCGATCATCAATATGATTTCCGGTTTCCTGTCGATCCACCTGGGGGCACAGGGACCTAACTACGCCATCGCCACGGCCTGTACCACCGGTACCCACTGCATTGGCATGGCAGCCCGCAACATCATGTACGACGAAGCCGACGTGATGATTGCCGGTGGCGCCGAGATGGCGGCCTGCGGCCTGGGTATGGGCGGCTTCGGTGCCTCGCGCGCACTGTCGACCCGCAACGACGAGCCGACCCGCGCCAGCCGTCCATGGGACAAGGGCCGCGATGGCTTCGTATTGTCCAATGGCGCCGGTGCGCTGGTGCTCGAAGAACTCGAGCACGCCAAGGCCCGCGGTGCGACCATCTACGCCGAGCTGATCGGTTTCGGCACCAGTGGCGATGCCTACCACATGACCTCGCCGCCTGCAGATGGCGCGGGTGCTGCGCGCTGCATCACCAATGCGCTGCGCGACGCCAAAATCAATGGCGATCAAGTGCAGTACATCAACGCCCATGGCACCTCGACTCCCGCTGGCGACCTGGCCGAAGTCAATGCGATCAAGTCGGTGTTCGGCGATCACGCCTACAAGCTGGCGATCAGCTCCACCAAGTCCATGACCGGTCACCTGCTGGGTGCGGCGGGCGCAGTCGAGGCGATCTTCAGCGTGCTGGCAATCAACAGTCAGGTAGCGCCGCCGACCATCAACCTTGATGAGCCGGACGAAGGCTGCGACCTCGATTTCGTGCCGCACACGGCGCGCAACATGGATATCGATGTGGTCGTTTCCAACTCATTCGGTTTTGGCGGCACCAACGGCTCGCTGGTGTTCCGCCGGTTCGCAGGCTGATGGACAGCTGGGTCGACGGTCAGCCGGCTGACGCTTTGTCGCTGAAGGATCGCGGCCTGGCTTACGGCGATGGTCTGTTTGAGACCATCGCCGTGCGCAACGGGCAGCCAGTGTTGCTGGACCGGCATCTGGCGCGTCTGGCGGAAGGCTGTTCGCGCCTGGCAATAACAGCCGGGCATGAGCTGATCCGCAGCGAACTGCTGGCCTACGCCGCAGCACTGGGTGATGGTGTGCTCAAGCTGATCCTCACCCGTGGTGACGGTCTGCGCGGTTATGCCCCCGATCCTTCGGCTCAGGCCCGACGCATTCTGCAAGGCAATCCACCTGCGGCTTACCCTGCCGCGCATGGTGAGCAGGGTGTTCGTTTGTTCCCTTGCGCCACGCGATTGTCCAGACAGCCGTTACTTGCCGGCCTCAAGCACCTCAATCGCCTTGAACAAGTCCTCGCCCGTGCCGAATGGCAGGACGCCGAGCATGCCGAAGGCTTGATGCTCGATCAGGCCGGGCGCGTGATTGAAGGCGTGTTCAGCAATTTGTTCCTGGTGCGTGACGGTGTACTCGTCACCGCTGACCTCAAGCGCTGCGGCGTGGCCGGCGTAATGCGTGCCGAAGTATTGTTTCAGGCCAAGTCGCTGGGAATCCCCACGCAAATCACCGATATTCCTCTTGAGCAGCTGCAATGGGCTGACGAAGTCTTTGTTTGCAACAGCGTATATGGCGTTTGGCCGGTGCGTGCCTATGCAGCACTGAGCTGGCCGGTTGGGCCGCTCACCCGTAAACTTCAATCCATTGCCCATGCACTACTGGATGCTTGATACGTGAGACGTAAATTCTTGCTGCTGCTGGAAACCGGACTGGTTCTGGCAGGGCTGCTGTTGGGTGCTTCAGCCTGGAAAATTCATTCGGCGCTGGTACAGCCGCTGAACATTGCCCAGGAACAATTGCTGAATGTGCCCAAGGGCACCACACCGACTCGCACCTTCTACCGCCTCGAAGCCAATGGCGTCATCAAGGACGCATTCTGGCTACGCGTGTATTGGCGCTTCAATCTCGCCAAACAACCCCTGCACAGCGGCGAATATCGCATGCAACCGGGCATGACCGTCGAAGGCCTGATCGACCTGTGGAAACGCGGGGAAATGGTTCAGTACAGCCTGACCCTGGTCGAAGGCTGGAATTTCCGTCAGGTCCGCGCAGCGCTGGCCAAGGAAGAGAAGCTCGATCACAGCCTCAATGGTTTGAGCGATAGCCAGGTCATGGACAAGCTCGGTCACACCGGGATTTTTCCGGAAGGGCGCTTCTTCCCTGACACCTATCGTTACGTGCGCGGCATGTCCGACATCGAGCTGCTGAAAACCGCTTACGACCGCCTCGACGAAGTGCTCGCCAAGGAATGGGAGCAGCGCGCCGCGGATGCGCCGTACACCGAACCCTATCAAGCGCTGATCATGGCCTCGCTGGTCGAGAAGGAAACCGGCGTACCGCAGGAGCGTGGGCAGATTGCCGGTGTGTTTGTCCGGCGCATGGCGATAGGCATGCTGCTGCAGACCGACCCGACGGTGATCTACGGCCTCGGCGACCGCTACAGCGGCAAGCTGACCCGGGCTCACCTCAAGGAAGCGACGCCCTATAACACCTATATGAATGCGGGCCTGCCACCGACGCCGATTTCGATGGTCGGTCGCGAAGCCATCCATGCGGCACTGAATCCGGTGGAGGGCAACAGCCTTTACTTTGTGGCGCGCGGTGACGGCACTCACGTGTTCTCCGATGACCTGGATGCCCACAACAATGCAGTGAAGGAGTTCCAGCTCAAGCGTCGCGCCGATTACCGCTCCAGCCCGGCGCCCGTTTCCGTGTCAGAGACACCGCCAAACCAGGCTGAACAAGCCGGAACGCAGGAGGCGCAGGCTTCGCAAGAGCAGGTGCCGATCCCGGCGGCTTCACCGAACACGGCCCCCGAGGCGCTGCCGCAGGTGCCGTCGCAAGATCCTGCGCCGGCCCCTGAAACGCCGGTCCTCGATGCCAGCGCACCGAAAAGCCCGCAATGACTCTGACTAAGGACTGCCTGTGACTGGCTTGTTTATTACTCTGGAAGGCCCGGAAGGCGCCGGCAAGAGCACCAATCGCGAATACCTGGCCGAGCGCTTGCGCGCTGCCGGCGTCGAGGTGGTGCTGACCCGCGAGCCGGGCGGCACGCCATTGGCCGAGCGCATCCGTGATGTTCTGTTGGCCCCCGTCGCCGAAGTCATGAACCCGGATACGGAACTGCTGTTGGTGTTCGCCGCGCGTGCCCAGCACCTGGCTGAAGTGATTCGCCCGGCGCTGGCCCGCGGTGCCGTGGTCTTGTGTGATCGTTTTACCGATTCGACATACGCCTACCAGGGCGGTGGTCGCGGCTTGTCGCTGGAGCGCATTGCGACCCTGGAAACCTTCGTTCAAGGCGATCTGCGCCCGGACCTCACGCTGATTTTCGATCTGCCAGTCGAGGTGGGATTGGCCCGCGCCAGTGCTCGCGGTCGCCTGGATCGCTTCGAGCTCGAAGGCCGGGCCTTTTTCGATGCCGTGCGCAATGCCTTCCTCAAGCGGGCCGAGGCGGATCCGGCGCGTTATGTGCTGGTCGATGCTGCCCAACCGTTGGCACAGGTTCAGCAATCGCTGGATGCCTTGTTGCCGCGCCTGCTGGAGTTGAGCCGTGGCTGAGGCCTATCCGTGGCAGGAAACCCTTTGGCAGCACCTGGCGGGTCGCGCCCAGCATGCGCACGCCTACCTGCTGCATGGCCCGGCCGGGATCGGCAAGCGGGCACTGGCCGAGCGCCTGATGGCCAGCCTGCTGTGCCAGCGCCCGATCGCGCTGGACGCCTGCGGCGAATGTAAATCCTGCCTGTTGCTCAAGGCTGGCAGCCACCCGGATAACTACATCCTGGAGCCGGAAGAAGCCGACAAGGCGATCAAGGTCGATCAGGTTCGCGATCTGGTCAGTTTCGTGGTGCAGACTGCGCAGTTGGGCGGTCGCAAAGTGGTGCTGATCGAGCCGGTCGAGTCGATGAACATCAACGCCTCCAACGCCTTGCTCAAGAGCCTTGAAGAACCGTCCGGCGATACGGTTCTGTTGCTGGTCAGTCATCAGCCGAGCCGTTTGTTGCCAACCATCAAGAGTCGTTGCGTTCAGCAGGCCTGTCCGCTGCCGGGCGAGGCCATGAGCTTGAAGTGGCTGGCTCAGGCGTTGCCGGAGTGTTCCGAAGAAGAGCGCGTCGAACTGCTGACGCTGGCCGCCGGTTCGCCACTGGCGGCGGTCAACCTTCAGGCCCAGGGCGTGCGTGAACAGCGCACGCAAGTGGTCGAAGGGGTGAAGAAACTCCTCAAGCAACAGCAGTCGCCAACGCAACTGGCAGAGGAATGGAAAAACATTCCGATGCTGCGCCTGTTCGACTGGTTCTGCGATTGGTCGAACCTGATCCTGCGCTATCAGTTGACCCAGGACGAAGCCGGCCTCGGCCTGGCCGACATGCGCAAAGTCGTGCAATACCTGGCGCAGAAAAGCGCCCAGGGCAAAGTCCTCGATATTCAGGACTGGATCCTCGCTCAGCGCCAGAAAGTCTTGAGCAAGGCCAACCTCAATCCGGCCCTGCTGCTGGAGGCATTGCTGGTGCAATGGGCGTCGTTGCCTGCCCAAAGATGACTGCCTGCGCCTAGACTCTGATTATCAGAACACCCGACCGTCCCACCCATTCGATGTAAGTTGCAGCCCTTTATGCTCGTAGATTCCCATTGTCACCTTGATCGCCTCGACCTGGCCGCCCACGACGGCTCCCTGGATGCCGCCCTTGATGCAGCCCGGCAGCGCGGGGTAGGGCACTTTCTGTGTATCGGTGTCAGCGCGGACAACGCGGCCGACGTCAAGGCCCTGGCCGAACGTTATGAAGACGTCGACTGCTCGGTGGGCGTGCACCCTCTGGATGTGCAGCCGGGTGCCGCGCCAGCGCTGGACTGGCTGTTGCAGGAGCTCAATCACCCGCGTGTGGTCGCCATCGGCGAAACCGGCCTCGATTACCATTACGAGCCGGAAGCGGCGCAGTTGCAGCAGGAATCCTTTCGCCTGCACCTGCAGGCGGCGCAGCAGACCGGCAAGCCGGTGATCATCCACACCCGTGGGGCCCGCACCGATACCCTGGACTTGCTGCGTGAGGCGGCGCTGCCCCAGGCTGGCGTATTGCACTGCTTTACCGAAGACTGGGAAATGGCGAAGGCCGCGCTGGACATGGGCTATTACATTTCCCTGTCCGGAATTGTCACTTTCCGCAATGCCGATGCGTTGCGCGATGTGGCCAGCAAGGTGCCGGCCGACCGATTGCTGGTGGAAACCGACTCGCCATACCTGGCGCCGATTCCCTATCGCGGCAAGCCAAACCTGCCGCAGTACGTGCGTGAAGTAGCGGAATTCCTGGCAATGTTGCGCGGTGAATCCTACGAGCGGTTTGCCGAGCAGACCACGGCCAATTTCAAGCGGCTGTTCCCGCTGGCACACGTAAAAGGTTAAATCGCAGGCAAAAAAAACCCGGGTTCTGGGGGGTGAATCCGGGTTAAGACCATTAGGAGTAAAACAATGGCACGCGGTCCGTTGGTACCAATATCAGCGTGACACTTGGGGGAGATGCCCCGCCGACATTTCAAGTATTGATCAGGATTGCGCCTAGTCCAGTTTGGTGGCACGGGTTTTTAAACAAATTTGGAATACGTGCGCTTCGGAAGCGTTCTCATCAGGCTGCAAACGTGCGCGGAATGACCAGAAAGCACAGATATGGTCGGATGATCCGTGCATTTTTGCGCAAGTTAGGCATAATACGCGGCTTCGAATTTTGACCCGACAGACCTTTTCTTATGCATAAAGAACCTCGTAAGGTCCGTGAGTTTCGTCGCCGCGAGCAGGAAATTCTCGATACCGCGCTCAAGCTGTTCCTCGAACAAGGTGAAGACAGTGTCACCGTCGAGATGATTGCTGATGCCGTCGGTATCGGCAAAGGCACGATCTACAAGCACTTCAAATCCAAGGCGGAAATCTATCTGCGCCTGATGCTCGACTACGAGCGCGATTTGAACGAATTGCTGCATTCGGCCGATGTCGACAAGGACAAGGAAGCCCTGTCCCGTGCGTACTTCGAATTCCGCATGCGCGATCCTCAACGCTATCGCCTGTTCGACCGCCTCGAAGAGAAAGTGGTCAAGGGCAACCAGGTACCGGAGATGATCGAGGAGCTGCACAAGATCCGTGCCTCGAACTTCGAACGCCTGACCTTGCTGATCAAGGGCCGGATCAGCGAAGGCAAGCTTGAAGACGTGCCACCGTACTTCCATTACTGCGCGTCCTGGGCGCTGGTGCACGGTGCCGTCGCGCTGTATCACTCGCCGTTCTGGAGCAACGTGCTGGAAGACCAGGAAGGTTTCTTCCAGTTCCTCATGGACATCGGCGTGCGCATGGGCAACAAGCGCAAGCGCGACACCGACACTCCGAGCAGCTGAGCCATTCAGTTGCCTTATTGCGCCATGATTTCGCTACTTGGCGCGGTACCGCAGGAATATACTCAGGTAGAGGACTTGCTAAAACTTGATTTCTGAGTCAAGTTTTAGCGGCCCGATATTCTTCCGCCGGAGTGACCATGATCGTTGACCGTCAAGGCAGGCGTTTTCGCAACTTGCGAATCAGTCTGACCTCTGCCTGCAATTACGCCTGCACCTACTGCGTGCCCAACGGCAAGCGGCTGGTGGCTGCGCAGGATGAATTGTCGGCCGAAGCCATGGCGCGCGGTGTGGCTTACCTGATTGAAGCGGCGGGGATCGAGCGTCTGCGCATTACCGGCGGCGAGCCGCTGGTCAGCCCGAAACTCGAGGCGTTCATGACGGCGGTCGGGAAGATGGGCCTGGAAGACATCAGCCTGACCACCAATGGTCAGTTGCTGGCGAAGAAACTGCCGCTGCTGGTGGACGCCGGCATTCGGCGCCTCAACGTCTCCCTCGATACCCTCGACGCCAGTGCGTTCCGCGGCATTGCCAGGGGCGGCGACTTGGCCACCGTGCTCAACGGCATGAGCGAGGCCAGTGCGGCCGGCATGAAGATCAAGGTCAACATGGTACCGCTGCGCGGGCAGAACCTCGATCAAGTGATGCCGTTGCTCGACTACTGTCTGGAGCGCGGTTATGAATTGCGCTTCATCGAACTGATGCGCATGGGCCACCTGGCCAACGATTCCAATGCTTTTCTGCAACAGTTCGTCAGCCTCCAGCAACTGCTGAGCCTGATCGGCGAGCGCTACGAATATCTGCAGGCCGATGCCCCGATCGATGCGACGGCCGTTCGCTATGAAATTCCCGGCCAGGGTCATTTCGGCGTGATCGCCAACGAAAGCGTGCCTTTCTGCCGCACCTGCTCGCGACTTCGTCTGTCCTCCACCGGGTGGCTGCATGGCTGCCTGTCGTCGAGCAATCGCCATTACATCGGCGACCTGCTGGACAAGCCCCGTCACCAGGCGCTGCCGGCCTTGCAACGCCTTCTGGTGAAAGCCTTGGGCGACAAGCAGGAAGTGGCGTTCTCTGGTGGCGCGACTGTCATGAAAATCATCGGCGGTTGAACCGGCCTCATCGCGGGCAAGCCACGCTCCGTGTAGGAGCGAGCTTGCTCGCGATGGCTATAGATAAGCCAACAATGCTCATGAGCTGGCGCAAAAGCTGCATCCTACGGCCATTCGCCGGTTTTCCGACACTGGCCTCTGGAGGATAGGATGCGTAGCCTGGTTTTGCTGCTGGCCGTTTTGGCACTTGGTGGCTGCATGAACGTCAGCGATATGGCCGAAGGGACTCGTTACCATATGAGCGATGCGGGGTTGCTCGATCACAGCGACAGCCGTCGCGTAAACAACCTGCGCATTCAGCCGGACTCGTTCGTCTATATCGCCCAAGGCGCTTTCATGCCGCCGGGCAGCGCCCTTTACCCACGGCCCAACGTGATTGCCGAAGTCGCGTTCGATGGCTTCGTCGAATACTTCCCGATGGTCCGCCGTGCCCGTACACCGGAGGGCCTCGACCAAGCCATGGGCGAAGCCCGTGCCGCCGGTGCGCACTACCTGCTCTACACCCGATTTGCCAAGTCTGACGACCGTATCGGCAACTCTGACGAGTGGCTGGATCAGGAAGCCCTGGACCGCCTCGGCATCGACAGCGGTATGATTCAGATCATGTTGATCGAGACCAGCACCCAGTATTTGATTGATACTGCAACCATCAAGAGTCGTGGCGGTTTACTGACGTTCCACGATAAAAAACCCGAAGACCTGATGGGCCCGCCGCTGGAACAATATGCGCGCAGCCTGCTGGGGATCAGCGACCAGTAATGCCAAGGAGAACGCCATGAGTGGCCCGCAAAAAGCCAACGACCTGCTGGGGCAAATCCCCAAGACCCAAGGCTTGCCGCCGGTGCACCTGTGGAATCCCGATTTCTGCGGCGACATCGATATGCGCATTGCCCGCGACGGCACCTGGTATTACCTGGGCACGCCGATCGGGCGCAAGCCGATGGTCAAGCTGTTCTCCACCATCATCCGCCGCGATGGCGATGATTATTTCCTGATCACTCCGGTGGAAAAGGTCGGCATCAAGGTCGACGATGCGCCGTTCGTGGCGATTGCGGTGGATGTGGAAGGCGAAGGCGAGGCTCAGGTGTTGCGCTTTACCACCAACGTCGATGAAACCACCGAGGCAGGTAGCGAGCACCCGATGCGGGTGGTCATCGACCCGGTAACGCAGGAGCCAGCTCCTTACGTACATGTGCGCAGCAATCTTGAAGCATTGATTCACCGCAATGTGTTCTATCAACTCGTGGAGCTGGCGGTGAGTCGCGAAATCGACGGCCAGCGCTGGCTCGGTGTCTGGAGTGGCGGCGAGTTTTTCCCCATTGGTCTCGAGCCCTGACGCATAACCCTGTGGGAGCGGCGGTGCGACGATTCGACTTGCTCGCGAAAGCGCCGGGTCAGCCGACATCTTTGTCGGATGTGACTCCGTCTTCGCGAGCAAGTCGAATCGTCGCACCGCCGCTCCCACATTAGGCTTATGAGTTTCTCCAAAGAATCAAATTGACATCCAATCGTATGATGATTAGCGTGGGCTTCCATTGCGAACGGCTTTGAGGTGTCCATGTCCAGCAGTTTTCATGCATCGACGGTTGACTGGTTGGGATGCTGGCTCGCCACGGGGCAGGTCAAGCCGGGTGAGTCGCTCAAGGTCGAAGCCGACCTCGGCGAACAACTTGGCGTGAGCCGCACGGTGATCCGCGAAGCGATCAAGACCCTGGTTGCCAAAGGCATGCTCGAGGTCGGTCCGAAAGTAGGCACGCGGGTGTTGCCGGTGCGGCGCTGGAACCTCTTCGATCCACAGGTCGTCGGCTGGTTGTCGCGCAGCGGCTTGCCGGAAAACTTCGTCGACGATCTGCTCGACCTGCGTCGCACCATCGAACCGATGGCCGTGCGCTGGGCTTGCGAGCGCGCAACGGGCGAGCAAGTGGACGCTATCCTGATGGCCTGCAACGCGCTGGAACGGGCGGTGGACAGCGGCATTGACTACAACCGCGCCGACCAGTTCTTTCACGAGTGCATCCTCGCTGCCAGCCACAATCAATTCATAGAACAGATGGTTCCCGCCCTCGGCGCCTTACTGGCAGTGGCCTTTGAAGTGTCCGCCGCCGACCCGGATGAACTGCGTCGTACCTTGCCGATTCACCGGGACCTGGCCGAGGCAATCGCGGCCCGTGACACCGCCCGGGGTGTCTGGGCCTGCATGACCCTGATCGATAACGCCGCCCTGGCGATCAAGCGTTACTACCCGCAAGTCATGGCTGATAGAAAAGCCAGCTGAGAACGAAGAGCTGCTGTAGGAGCGAGCTTGCTCGCGAAGGTGTATCAGCTAGCACGAGGTCGACTGACACACCATCGCCAGCAAGCTGGCTCCTACATCATAAAAACAAGAACACTGCAGGAGGTTTCATGACGTTCACGGCGGTTACCGGGCATCGGGCAAAACTGGGCGAGGGCCCGTTCTGGGATGCGCCGACCCAGGCCCTGTATTGGGTGGATATTGCCGGTAAACAGGCGTTGCGGCTGATCGGCGCCAATGTGCAGATCTGGCAGATGCCGGAGCATGTATCGGCGTTCATCCCCTGCGTCAGCGGCGACGCCCTGGTGACACTGAACAGTGGCGTGTATCGGCTGGACCTGGACTCACCCGGGCTGGACCCGCGCCTGACATTGTTCTGTGTGGCCGATCCGCAACCGGGCAACCGCCCCAACGAAGCCCGCTGCGATGCCCAGGGCCGGCTCTGGCTCGGCACCATGCAAAACAACATCGACGAGCGGGGCGCAGACTTGCCCATCGAACGGCGCTCCGGCGGGCTGTTCCGCATTGATCGGGACGCTTGGGTCATGCCGCTGCTCCGAGGGCTGGGCATCCCCAATACGCTGTTGTGGAGCGATGACGGCACCAGCGTTTATTTCGGCGACAGCCTCGATGGCACCTTGTATCGACATTTCATCCGTACCGACGGAGCCCTCGATGCGCCGCAGGCCTGGTTTGGCCCACATGGGCGCGGCGGCCCGGACGGTTCGGCGATGGATGCCGAAGGTTTTATCTGGAATGCCCGTTGGGACGGTAGCTGCCTGCTCAGGTTGAGTCCTGACGGCAAAGTCGATCGGATCATCGAGCTGCCGATCAGTCGTCCCACCAGTTGCGTGTTCGGCGGTGCGGACCTGAAAACCCTGTACATCACCAGCGCGGCAAGTCCGCTGGGCCATCCGTTGGATGGGGCCGTATTGTCGATACCAGTGGATGTGCCTGGAAAGCATTGCACGCGTTTTGCTGGATAAATCCCATAATATGGGATGTAAATATATATATTGAGATTTTAAGCGGGCCGGGTTTATAGTCGGCCTCACCAGTGACATGCACTCACACTTAAAAAAACAAAACAGGTGAAGTGATGCAGCGAAGTTCCCTCGCACTCCCTTGTGGAGACAAGGCCTCGGACCGTTTTCAAGCTGAAACGGTTTCGCACCCACCTGTTTCTTACTCAGCGCCTTTTTACCGGACATCGACAGATGCCCGGTTTTCGTCGTGTTTTCGAACAGGAGTCCTGATCCATGGCTGAACCGTTGTCATTGCCACCGGTACCCGAACCACCGAAGGGCGAACGCCTGAAAAACAAGGTCGTATTGCTGACCGGTGCCGCCCAGGGCATTGGCGAAGCGATTGTGGCGACCTTTGCATCCCAGCAAGCCAGGCTGATCATCAGCGACATTCAGGCCGAGAAAGTCGAGAAGGTCGCGGCATACTGGCGCGGTCAAGGCGCCGATGTGGTGGCGATCAAGGCCGATGTGTCGCGCCAGCAGGATCTGCAGGCCATGGCCAGGCTGGCAATCGACCTGCACGGCCGGATCGATGTGCTGGTCAACTGCGCCGGGGTCAACGTGTTCCGTGATCCGCTGGAAATGACCGAGGAAGACTGGCGCCGCTGCTTTGCCATTGACCTGGACGGTGCGTGGTACGGTTGCAAGGCGGTGTTGCCGCAGATGATCGAGCAGGGTATCGGCAGCATCATCAACATTGCCTCCACCCATTCCAGCCACATCATTCCGGGCTGCTTCCCGTACCCGGTGGCCAAGCATGGCCTGCTCGGCCTGACCCGCGCGCTGGGTATCGAATATGCGTCCAAGGGCATCCGCGTGAATGCCATCGCACCGGGCTACATCGAAACCCAGATCAACATCGATTACTGGAACGGTTTCGCCGACCCCCACGCCGAACGCCAGCGCGCGTTTGACCTGCATCCGCCACGCCGGATCGGGCAGCCGATTGAAGTGGCAATGACTGCCGTGTTCCTGGCCAGTGATGAAGCGCCGTTCATCAACGCCTCATGCATCACCATCGATGGTGGGCGCTCGGTGATGTACCACGACTGAGTGATCGGTTACGTGGGCGCCTTACTGCGTCCAAAATGCAATCATCATATGATATGACTATTGGTGGTGCGGTTTTACCGCCCATTGGCTTACAAAGAACGCTCAAGAACAATAACAAGGAGTCTGCTTATGAATCGTCGTCATGCTATCCGTACCCTGTGCTGTGCCGCTTTGGCGGTCTCGGCGGTCAGCCTGAGCAGCACGCTGCTGGCGGCCGAGGAAGTGAAAATCGGTTTCCTGGTCAAGCAAGCGGAGGAGCCCTGGTTCCAGACCGAATGGGCATTTGCCGAAAAGGCCGGGAAAGAGAAGGGTTTCACCCTGATCAAGATCGCCGTGCCGGACGGTGAGAAAACCTTGTCTGCAATCGACAGTCTTGCGGCCAATGGCGCCAAGGGGTTCGTGATCTGTCCGCCAGACGTGTCCCTCGGCCCGGCGATCATGGCCAAGGCCAAGCTCAACGGGTTGAAAGTGATCGCCGTCGATGACCGTTTCGTCGATGCCAGCGGCAAGTTCATGGAAGACGTGCCGTACCTCGGTATGGCTGCGTTCGAAGTCGGCCAGAAGCAGGGCAGTGCCATGGCCACTGAGGCGAAGAAGCGCGGCTGGGACTGGAAAGGCACCTATGCGGTGATCAACACCTACAACGAACTCGACACCGGCAAGAAGCGCACCGACGGCTCGGTCAAGGCACTGGAGGACGCCGGCATGCCGAAAGACCACATCCTGTTCGCGGCCCTGAAAACCCTCGATGTGCCGGGTAGCATGGACGCCACCAACTCGGCCCTGGTGAAACTGCCGGGTGCGGCGAAGAACCTGATCATCGGCGGCATGAACGACAACACCGTGCTCGGCGGCGTGCGTGCCACCGAGAGCGCAGGCTTCGCTGCGGCCAACGTGATCGGCATTGGCATCAACGGTACCGACGCCATCGGCGAGCTGAAGAAACCCCACAGCGGCTTCTATGGCTCGATGCTGCCGAGCCCGCACATCGAGGGCTACAACACCGCAAGCATGATGTACGAGTGGGTCACCACCGGCACTGAACCGGCGAAATTCACCGCCATGGACGACGTGACACTGATCACCCGCGACAACTTCAAGCAGGAACTGGAAAAGATCGGCCTGTGGAACTGACGGCTGTTTGATTTCAGTGGCGGCCTCGGCGACGGGGCTGCCTGATCGGTGTGAAGAGGTGGGTTATGCACGCGCAAACAAATACACGACAAAACAGCGGCAGCTTGCGCTTCAACGGGATCGGCAAGACCTTTCCCGGGGTCAAGGCGCTGGACAACATCAGCTTCGTCGCCCATCCGGGGCAGGTTCATGCCTTGATGGGCGAGAACGGCGCCGGCAAGTCGACGCTGCTGAAAATCCTCGGCGGGGCCTACATTCCCAGCAGCGGTGCCTTGCAGATCGGCGAGCGGACGATGGACTTCAAGTCCACCGCCGACAGCATCGGCAGTGGCGTCGCGGTGATCCATCAGGAGCTGCATCTGGTGCCGGAAATGAGCGTGGCGGAGAACCTGTTTCTCGGGCATCTGCCAGCCAGTTTCGGCCTGATCAATCGCGCTACCCTGCGCCAAAAGGCACTGGCCTGTCTCAAAGGCCTGGCCGATGAAATCGACCCGCAGGAGAAAGTCGGGCGCCTGTCCCTCGGCCAGCGACAGCTGGTGGAAATTGCCAAGGCGTTGTCCCGTGGCGCCCATGTGATTGCCTTCGACGAACCCACCAGCAGCCTTTCGGCACGGGAGATCGAGCGCTTGATGGCGATCATCGGCCGGCTGCGGGATGAGGGCAAAGTGGTGCTCTATGTCTCTCATCGCATGGAAGAGGTGTTCCGCATCTGTGATGCAGTGACGGTGTTCAAGGACGGGCGGTACGTGCGCACGTTCGACGACATGAGCCAGTTGACCCACGATCAATTGGTCACCTGCATGGTCGGGCGCGACATCCAGGACATCTACGATTACCGCCCCCGCCAACGCGGCGCCGTGGCGCTCAAGGTCGACGGTTTGCTCGGGCCCGGGTTACGCGAGCCGGTGAGTTTCGAGGTGCACAAAGGCGAAATCCTCGGCCTGTTCGGCCTGGTTGGCGCCGGTCGCACCGAGCTGCTGCGCCTGCTCAGCGGCCTGGCGCGCAACAGCGCCGGACGCCTGGAGCTGCGAGGCCATGAACTGCAACTGCATTCACCCCGGGACGCCATTGCCGCCGGAATCCTGTTGTGCCCCGAGGACCGCAAGAAGGAGGGCATCCTGCCGCTGGCCAGCGTCGCCGAGAACATCAACATCAGCGCACGCGGCGCCCATTCCACCTTCGGCTGCCTGTTGCGCGGCTTGTGGGAAAAGGACAACGCCGACCGGCAGATCAAGGCGCTCAAGGTGAAAACGCCACACGCCGGGCAGCAGATCAAGTTTCTTTCCGGCGGTAATCAGCAGAAGGCCATTCTCGGCCGCTGGCTGTCGATGCCGATGAAGGTGCTGCTGCTTGACGAACCCACCCGCGGCATCGACATCGGTGCCAAGGCCGAGATCTACCAGATCATCCATAACCTGGCGAAAGAGGGGATCGCGGTGATCGTGGTGTCCAGTGACTTGATGGAAGTCATGGGCATTTCCGACCGCATCCTGGTGCTCTGTGAAGGCGCGCTGCGTGGCGAACTGAGCCGCGACCAGGCCAACGAATCCAACCTGCTGCAACTGGCTTTGCCGCGCCAACGCGCCGACGGCGTGGCGAACTGAGAGGTGACTATGATGACAACCCAAAACAATACGCTGTCAACCACGCGCAGACCTCTGGACCTGCGGCGCTTCCTCGATGACTGGGTGATGCTGCTGGCAGCCGTCGGCATCTTTGTCGCCTGCACCTTGCTGATCGACAACTTCCTTTCACCGCTGAACATGCGCGGCCTGGGCCTGGCGATTTCCACCACCGGCATTGCTGCCTGCACCATGTTGTATTGCCTGGCGTCCGGGCATTTCGACTTGTCGGTGGGCTCGGTGATCGCCTGTGCCGGGGTGGTCGCAGCGGTGGTGATGCGCGACACCAACAGCGTGTTTCTCGGAGTCTGTGCGGCGCTGGTGATGGGGCTGATCGTCGGGCTGATCAACGGCATCGTCATCGCCAAACTACGGGTCAACGCGTTGATCACCACGTTGGCGACCATGCAGATCGTGCGTGGCCTGGCCTACATCTTTGCCAATGGCAAAGCGGTGGGTGTGTCCCAGGAATCGTTTTTCGTCTTCGGTAACGGCCAGTTGTTCGGCGTGCCGGTGCCGATCCTGATCACCATTGTCTGCTTCCTGTTTTTCGGCTGGCTGCTGAACTACACCACCTACGGGCGCAACACCATGGCGATTGGCGGCAACCAGGAAGCGGCGCTGCTGGCCGGGGTGAATGTCGACCGGACCAAGATCATCATCTTCGCCGTGCATGGCGTGATCGGCGCGTTGGCCGGGGTCATCCTGGCGTCGCGCATGACCTCGGGGCAGCCGATGATCGGCCAGGGTTTCGAACTGACCGTAATCTCGGCCTGCGTGCTGGGCGGGGTGTCGTTGAGTGGCGGGATCGGGATGATCCGGCACGTGATTGCCGGGGTGTTGATCCTGGCGATCATCGAGAATGCGATGAACCTGAAGAACATCGATACGTTTTATCAGTATGTGATTCGGGGTTCGATCTTGCTGCTGGCCGTCGTGATCGACCGTTTGAAACAGCGCTGACACTCATTACACCTGTGGGAGCGGCGGTGCGGCGATCCGACTTGCTCGCGAAGGCGTTGGCACATCCGGCATCAATGTGTCAGAACCACCGCTTTCGCGAGCAAGCCCGCTCCCACAGGGTTCTGTGGTTCCAAACCGGATGTTATTGGCTGTCGCTGTCGTCATCAACCGAGTCACCGCTAGTGGTCGAGCCAAGTCCGCCACTGCTGGGTGTTTTGCTGCCTGGCAAACTCGTACCACCCTGACGTCCTGCATCATTGCCTTGAACCCGTGGATCTGTGCCGGTGGACGGTGGCAGTTTGTGGTCGATCGTGGTGCCATCGGTGTTCATGCCGGGGGCACTCTGGATGGCGGGCGCCCTGGGTTTTTCCACCGGATTGGTCGGGCCGGTGCTGGAACCGAGGGCCGCGGCGAAAGTGGCAGTAGACAAAAGGGCCACGAGAACGAGGGCGATCAACCTGGACAGGATCATGGTGTTGTCTCCAACGATTAGAGTCCTTACCTGATTAGTCCACACTCGATCTGAATGGGTGCATTATCAGCGACGAACGGCTCAGGCTTGCTCCAGTGCCCTGACCGCCGTGGCTCTTCGCCAGATCAATCGGCCCACGGTGATCATCCAGTTGAGCGAAGCGACTGCCAACACCGTGAGCAACAGCGTGGCCATGCCTTGCTCGACGATGATCTTCCCGGCCAGCAAGGGAAAGCCGAACACGCCGATGAAGTACGACAGGCTGAACAGCAGCAAGGATTGCGCGGTGGTGCCGTTCGGCGCTTCATTGGCGGCCAGGCCGTTGATCACCGAGTAGGTCAGGCCGTAGCCGATCCCGAGCATCACCGCCGCGAGCACGTAGCTGAAGCTGCTGTCGACGACAAAACCGAACATCACGATCGATGCCAGCATCAGCCCCGACAGCAGGCACGATGCACGCAATGGATCGCGCTTGACCACGAACCCGGCAACCAGCATGCGACTACTGATCGCCGCACTCATGAAGCCGAGGAAGAACAGCGAATAGTCAAGCGAGCGCGCTGCGGCATAACTGGTTTGAAAGCTCGACAGACCGCCGAACACACAGCCGCCGAGACCGACCATGATGATCGGGAAAACGGCCCTTGACGACAGCACTTGACCCGCTGCACGCCAGGAAATCCGCGACACGCTGCTCGATTGCGCGGGCGCCGGTTGCAGTTGTCGGCCCAGGTGCCAGAACAGCAGGACTCCGATCAGGCTGGCCAGCGCCGCCAGATAAAACGCCGCGGTCACCGGATAGCCCAGCACAGTCGCCGCGCGGCCGAGCAACGGGCCGCTGCCAATCCCGGTCATCATGCTGCCCGACAGCAAAGCGAAGTACCTGGCGCGCTGTGCGGGTGTCACAAGGCCCGCCACGATGATCGGGCCGAGGGTGTAGAACACACCCCAGCCCAGGCCCAGCAGCAATCCGAAAAACAACAGCAGATGGCCAAAGCCCGGAGTCAGGGCGAAGCCCAGGCTGGCCGCTACCAGCAATACACCGAACAGTGCCACCGATCGGGCGGCACCGAGCAAGTCGGACAAATGACCGGAAACAATCACCGCCGCAAAGGTGCTGAGCATCGCCGCCGAAATTACACTTCCGGCGTCGTGTTCGTTGCCGCCACGAGAACCAATCAGCAACGACAGCAAGAACGTCGAGCCGTAGGACAACGACAACAGGTAGCTGGCGAGGCAAAACAGGCCGAACAACTTGCTTGAGACAGGAGGTGTTGCGGTAGACATGACGCGGTTCCTTGGCCGGATAAATGAGCGGCGCGTCTATCTAACCACGCAGTGCCCGAATGTCAGGTCCGAGTTTATCGATTCCAGGGTTAGTGCCGGCCGGAGTAAACCCCCTTTGTAGGAGCGAGCTTGCTCGCGAAAAACACAAGGACACCGCATTTATTCAGGCCGCACACGTAATCGTTGACGACTATCGCGAACGAACTCGCTCCTACAGGTGTTGGGACAGTTCCCTCGCCACAAATACCGCGCCGACTTAGTATGGCGTTTTCCATTTTTGACAAGGCACGTCCATGACGATCGAAATCCGCCCGGCGACCCCCAGTGACGCACCGCAAATCCTCGCGTTCATCACTGAACTGGCCGACTACGAACGTGCCCGCCATGAAGTCATCGCCAGCGTTGCCGACATCGAGCGCAGTCTGTTCAGCGAAGGTGCCACCGCCCATGGCCTGATCTGCCTGCGCGACGGTGCGCCCATCGGTTTCGCGGTGTTCTTCTTCAGCTATTCCACCTGGCTTGGCAGCAATTGCCTGTACCTCGAAGACCTCTACATCACCCCGCAACAGCGCGGCGGCGGTGCGGGCAAGACCCTGCTGCGGCATCTGGCGAAAATCGCCTGCGCCAACGACTGCGGCCGTTTCGAGTGGAGCGTGCTGGAGTGGAATACCCCGGCCATCGAATTCTACAAATCCCTGGGGGCGCAGCCGCAGGAGGAGTGGGTTCGGTATCGGATGGACGGGGCAGTGCTGCGGGAATTCGCAGCGGGTAACTGATCGCTTTTAAAAGATCGCAGTCTTGGGCAGCGCCTGCGGGTGCTGTCGAAGGCTGCGATATTTTTTGTCTTGTCTCATAATATGGGATTGATATTTATATATTGAGATTTTGCCCTGCGCAGGTTTATAGTCCCGCTCACTCACTGCCAAAAACCAAAACAGGTGAAGCGATGCAGGCGCAATTGATCGCGCTCGACTGGGGGACGACCTCATTACGTGCTTACAAACTGGCTGAAGGCGGGCAGGTGCTCGAACAGCGTTCGCTGTCGTCGGGGATCATGCAGTTGCCGAAGGCGCCGCGAATCATTGGCGGCCGCGAATCCACCGATGGTTTCGAACTGGCCTTCGACGAAGCTTGCGGCGACTGGCTCGATGCGCAGCCGCAATTACCGGTGATTGCCTGCGGCATGGTCGGCAGCGCCCAGGGATGGCGCGAAGCGGCCTACCGCGATACGCCGGCGAACGTCGCCAACCTTGGTACTTCCTTGCAAACCGTGCGTAGCCTGCGCGGCGTCGATGTGCACATTGTGCCTGGCGTCATCCAGCGTTCGCGTTTGCCGAACGTGATGCGCGGCGAAGAAACCCAGGTGCTCGGTGTGCTGCAAAACCTGACGAACGAGGCGGGCGCCGACCTGTTGATCGGCCTCCCGGGCAGTCATTCGAAATGGGTGGAAGTGGCCGATGGCTGCATCGTGCATTTCGATACGTTCATGACCGGCGAAGTCTTCGCCGTGCTCAGCGAGCACAGCATTCTCGGACGCACCCAGCAGCGTGGCGGGTCCTTCGATGGCGAGGCGTTTGATCGCGGCGTGCTGGTCGCGTTGTCGACGGACGGTGAAACCGGTCCGCTGTCGACGATGTTCAGCGCCCGTAGCCTGGGCCTGACGGGCGAATTGAGCGCCACCGCCCAGGCGGATTACCTGTCCGGCCTGCTGATCGGCCACGAGTTGGCGGCCCTGGCCAATGTCCAGCGGCGTCGGCGCAACAGCGTGCACCTGCCGTCGATCATCCTCATCGGCAATACCCAACTCTGTGCCCGCTACAGGCGGGCGCTCGACGCCTGCGGTTTTGCCCGGGTGACCCTGGCCGAACAGGCCACCGAACGCGGATTGTGGCAACTGGCGCTCGCCGCCGGCCTGGTCACGTCCACCGCATCCCGTTAATCCTGCCTGGAGGTCTGACATGCTCAAACAAGCGCTGGCGCAAAACGGCCTGATCGCGATCCTGCGCGGCCTGCGTCCACAGGAAGCTGCCGCCATTGGCGAAGTCCTGTACGCCGCCGGATTTCGCGTCATCGAAGTGCCGCTCAACTCCCCTGAACCGTACGACAGTATCCGCATCCTGCGCAGTACCTTGCCTGCCGATTGCCTGATCGGCGCCGGCACGGTGTTGACGCCGGAGCAGGTCGAGCAAGTGAAAGCGGCGGGCGGCCAGGTGATCGTCATGCCCCACAGTGATCCCAAGGTGCTGCGCGCGGCGAAGGCGGCCGGTTTGTACCTGTCTCCGGGTGTCGCCACGCCGACCGAAGCCTTCGCGGCGTTGGCCGAAGGTGCGGATGTACTGAAGATGTTTCCGGCCGAGCAGATGGGGCCGGCAGTCGTCAAAGCCTGGCTGGCGGTGTTGCCGGCCGGAACCCTTCTTGTGCCGGTCGGCGGGATCACCCCGGACAACATGCAGGTGTTTATCGACGCAGGCGTCAAAGGCTTCGGCCTGGGTTCCGGCCTGTTCAAACCGGGCATGACGCCTGCGCAAGTGGCGGCCAATGCCAAGGCTTACGTCGCTGCCTGGAAAGCCCTCCGCTAAGACTTTTTGGCGCTGCGAGCGCTGCATCTATCAAGAGCTGCATTGATAAAAAGAGAGCACAGATGAAAATCACCAAACTGACTACCTTCATCGTTCCGCCGCGCTGGTGCTTCCTCAAGGTAGAAACCGACGAAGGCGTCACCGGCTGGGGCGAGCCCGTAGTCGAAGGCCGTGCCCACACTGTTGCCGCTGCCGTTGAAGAATTGTCCGACTACCTGATCGGCAAAGACCCCCGCAACATCGAAGACATCTGGACCGTGCTCTATCGCGGCGGCTTCTACCGTGGTGGCGCTATCCACATGAGCGCCCTGGCCGGTATCGACCAGGCCTTGTGGGACATCAAGGGCAAGGCGCTGGGCGTGTCGGTCAGCGATCTGCTGGGGGGGCAGGTGCGGGACAGGATTCGTGTGTATTCGTGGATCGGCGGCGACCGTCCGGCAGACACTGCGCGTGCGGCGAAAGAAGCGGTCGAGCGTGGTTTCACCGCGGTGAAAATGAACGGCACCGAAGAACTGCAGTTCCTCGATACGTTCGACAAAGTCGACCAGGCCCTGGCCAATGTCGCTGCCGTGCGCGATGCGGTCGGTCCGAACGTGGGTATCGGCGTGGACTTCCATGGCCGGGTGCACAAGCCCATGGCCAAGGTACTGATGAAAGAACTCGATCCGTACAAGCTGATGTTCATCGAAGAGCCAGTACTCAGCGAAAACTACGAAGCGCTGAAGGAACTGGCGCCGCTGACCAGCACACCGATTGCCCTCGGTGAGCGGTTGTTCTCGCGCTGGGATTTCAAGCGCGTGCTCAGCGAAGGCTATGTCGACATCATCCAGCCGGATGCGTCCCACGCTGGCGGCATCACCGAGACGCGCAAGATCGCCAACATGGCCGAAGCCTACGACGTGGCGCTGGCGCTGCATTGCCCGCTGGGCCCGATTGCCCTGGCCGCCTGCCTGCAACTGGACGCGGCTTGCTACAACGCATTCATCCAGGAACAGAGCCTGGGCATCCATTACAACGAGAGCAACGACCTGCTCGACTACGTGAAAGATCCACGGGTGTTCGACTACGACCAGGGCTTCGTGAAGATCCCGAACGGCCCGGGCCTGGGTATCGAGATCAATGAAGAATACGTGATCGAACGTGCGGCCATCGGTCACCGCTGGCGCAACCCGATCTGGCGCCATGCCGACGGCAGTTTTGCCGAGTGGTGATCACTCCCTGACCTACCACTGAACCCTGTAGGAGCGAGCCTGCTCGCGATGGTGTGTCAGTCGACATCAGGCTGAATGACACACCATCGCGAGCAAGCTCGCTCCTACAAGGGGCTGCGCGAAGTTTCGAATCGACCTCAATAAACATAAGAAGAGGCACCCCGCCATGCAATCGCAAACTCTCACCGGGCAGGCGTCGTTGGTGACGCCCAGCCGCAAGCGTTTTTTCATCATGGTGCTGTTGTTCATCACCGTGGTGATCAACTACCTGGACCGCAGCAACCTGTCGATTGCCGCCCCGGCGCTGACCAGTGACCTGGGCATCGATCCGATCCACGTCGGCCTGATTTTCTCCGCCTTCGGCTGGACCTACGCCGCCATGCAGATCCCCGGCGGCTGGCTGGTGGACCGCGTGCCGCCACGGATTCTGTACAGCGTCGCATTGCTGCTGTGGTCGGTGGCCACGGTGATGCTCGGCTTCGCTGCGAGCTTTATCGCGCTGTTCGTGTTGCGCATGGCGGTCGGTGCCCTGGAAGCGCCGGCCTATCCGATCAACAGTCGCGTGGTCACCACCTGGTTCCCCGAGCGCGAACGCGCCACGGCCATCGGTTTCTATACATCCGGGCAGTTCGTCGGCCTGGCCTTCCTGACGCCGGTGCTGGCCTGGCTCCAGCACGAATTCGGCTGGCACATGGTGTTCGTTTCCACCGGTGCGGTGGGCATTGTGTGGGCGGTGATCTGGTACGCGGTGTATCGCGAGCCACGGGATTTCAAAGGCGCCAATGACGCGGAAATTGACTTGATCCGCGAGGGCGGCGGGTTGGTGGACATCCAGGCCGAGCAGGCCAGGGTCAAAGCCAGATTCAGCTGGACGGACCTGGGGATTGTCCTCACCAAGCGCAAGCTCTGGGGCATCTACCTCGGGCAGTTCTGCCTCAACTCGACGCTGTGGTTCTTCCTCACCTGGTTCCCGACCTACCTGGTGAAATATCGTGGCATGGACTTCATCAAGTCCGGCCTGTTGGCGTCGCTGCCGTTTCTCGCCGCGTTTGTCGGTGTGCTGTGTTCCGGTTTCTTCTCGGACTTTTTGATCCGTCGCGGCTGCACGGTAGGTTTCGCCCGCAAGTTGCCGATCATCAGCGGCTTGCTGATTTCCACCTCGATCATCGGCGCCAACTTTGTCGAGTCGACGCCGCTGGTGATTGCCTTCCTCGCGCTCGCATTCTTCGGCAACGGCCTGGCTTCGATTACCTGGTCGCTGGTGTCGACGCTTGCTCCGGCGCGCTTGCTCGGGCTGACCGGCGGGGTGTTCAACTTCATTGGCAACCTGTCGGCGATTGCCACGCCTATCGTGATCGGCTTTCTCGCCACGGGTGATTCCTTTGCTCCGGCGATCACCTACATCTCGGTGCTGGCATTGATCGGCGCGCTGTCCTACATCCTGCTGGTGGGCAAGGTCGAGCGTATCAAGTTGTAGTCGTGGCATCCGGGCGACCATAATGCCGCCCGTTCACTCGCTCAACGGTAAAGGCTGGATATGCAGGAAGACGCCCCAAAAATCGCCAAGGACGCCGCGCCGACCGGTACCCAGACCCTGCTTCGCGGGTTGGGTGTGGTCCAGGCCGTGGCCAGCGGCGCCCGCGATCTCAAGGAAATCGCCCGGCTGATCGGCACTACGCGCAGTACCACCCATCGCCTGGCCAGTTGCCTGGTCGACGAGCGTTATCTGCGGGTGGTGCCGCAAGTCGGTTATCTGCTGGGGCCGAAACTGATCGAGCTGGGCTTTCAGGCCCGTGAAGAATTGCCCTTGGTGACCCTGGCCGGGCCGTATCTGGATGAGCTGTCGGCGTTGACCGGCGACACCGTGCACCTGGGCATTCGCGAAGGCGACGAGGTTTTGTACCTGCTGAAGAATCCGGGGCGCAATGGTCCGGAAATGCGTTCGCGGGTCGGCCATCGCATGCCGTTGGCACGCACCGGGATTGGCAAGGCGTTGATGCTCGATGATTCGCCGCAGGATTGGCAGCGGCTGTACGACATCAGCCTGCCAGCGGGTGGGAAAAGTCAGTTCTGGCCGCAGCATCCCCAGCAGTCTTGGGAACAGCTTGAGCAGCGCATGACCGAGTACGTGGCCGGTGGCTACGCGTTCGATCTGGAAGACAATGAACCGTCGATCCGCTGCGTGGCGGCGCCAATTCGTGATGCGAGCAAGCGCATTGTGGCGGCGATCAGCATTGCCAGCACCGTGCCTTACATGCCACTGGAAAAAATGGCCGAGCTGATTCCCCTGATCAAAGGGGTCACGGCGCGGCTGTCGGCGGAGCTCGGTTGTAGGAGCGAGCTTGCTCGCGAAGGTCGATAACGCTAACGCGTATTGTCTGAATGCACGCGGTGTATTGGCGTTTTTCGCGAGCAAGCTCGCTCCTGCAGGCAATGATGTAATGCCCGGAATTGCGGGCAACAAAAAGGCCCCCGTTTCGGGAGCCTTGATGTTCGCGGTTCGGCTTACATGTTCGGGTAAGTCGGGCCGCCGGCGCCTTCCGGCGCCACCCAGGTGATGTTCTGTGCAGGGTCCTTGATGTCGCAGGTCTTGCAGTGAACGCAGTTCTGGGCGTTGATCTGGAAGCGCTTCTCGCCGTCTTCCTTGGTGATTACTTCGTACACGCCGGCCGGGCAGTAGCGTTGGGCCGGTTCGTCGTACAGCGGCAGGTTCTTGGTGATCGGGATGCTCGCATCAGCCAGCTTCAGGTGACACGGCTGCTCTTCTTCATGGTTGGTACCCGAGATGAACACCGAGCTGAGTTTGTCGAAGCTGATCTTGCCGTCCGGTTTCGGGTAGTCGATCTTCTTGCAGTCGGCCGCCAGTTTCAGGCACGCGTAATCCGGCTTGGTGTCGTGCAGGGTGAACGGCAGTTTGCCGCCGAAGATGTTCTGGTCCAGCCAGTTGAAACCGCCACCGACGATGGCGCCGAACTTGTGGATCGCCGGGCCGAAGTTGCGGCTGGCGAACAGTTCGTCGTAGAGCCAGCTCTTCTTGAACGCGTCAACGTAGGTGGTCAGTTCTTCGGTGCCGTCCTTCTCTGCGAACAGTGCGTCAGCCACCGATTCTGCGGCGAGCATGCCGGACTTCATCGCGGTGTGGCTGCCCTTGATCTTGGCGAAGTTCAGGGTGCCGAGGTCGCAACCGATCAGCGCGCCGCCCTTGAAGACCATTTTCGGCAGCGAGTTCAGGCCGCCCTTGCAGATGGCGCGGGCGCCGTAGCTGATGCGCTTGCCGCCTTCCAGGTACTGCTTGAGCACCGGGTGATGCTTGAGGCGCTGGAACTCGTCGAACGGCGACAGGTAGGTGTTGCTGTAGGACAGGTCGACGATCAGGCCGACGACCACCTGGTTGTTTTCCAGGTGATAGAGGAACGAGCCGCCGGTGTTCTCGGCGCCCATGATGTCCATCGGCCAACCGGCGGTGTGCACCACCAGGCCTGGCTGGTGTTTGGCCGGGTCGACTTCCCAGATTTCCTTCAGGCCGATGCCGTAGTGCTGGGCGTCGGCATCGCTGTCGAGGTTGAAACGCTTGATCAGTTGCTTGCCGATATGGCCACGGCAGCCTTCGGCGAACAGCGTGTATTTGCCACGCAGTTCCATGCCCGGGGTGTACAGGCCTTCCTTCGGATTGCCTTCGCGGTCGACACCGAGGTCACCGGTGATGATCCCGCGCACCACGCCATTCTCGTCGAACAGCGCTTCCTGAGCGGCGAAGCCCGGGTAGATCTCCACGCCCAGGTTCTCGGCCTGCTGGGCCAGCCAGCGGCACAGGTTGCCCAGGGAGATGATGTAGTTGCCTTCGTTGTGCATGGTCTTGGGCACAAAGAAGTCTGGAACTTTCTGCGCGCTTTCAGCGTTCTTCAGAACGAAGATGTCGTCGCGGGTGACGGGGGTGTTCAGCGGCGCGCCGAGTTCCTTCCAGTCCGGGAACAGTTCGTTCAGGGCGCGTGGTTCGAACACGGCACCGGACAGAATGTGAGCACCGACTTCGGAGCCTTTTTCGACCACGCAGACGCTGATTTCCTTACCGGCTTCGGCGGCCTTCTGCTTCAAGCGGCAGGCGGCGGAAAGACCAGCGGGGCCGGCACCGACGATGACCACGTCGAATTCCATGTATTCGCGTTCCACAGGTTATCTCCTACTCAAGGCTCAACAGTTTTTTTTCTAATTTGGAGGTTGGGTGTCGCATCCATGAATCCCGGCGCAGCGCCGGAAGCGGACAATCGATTGACCACCTTTCTCTTTGGGTGGCGCATTATATCTACACCACTCTCAGCGTCCAATACAAACGTTTGTTTGAATTGGCTCAAAGCCAGAGAAATCAAAGTCACGCGCCTTATGAACGGCTGTTTTGGCGTATTGACCGGAATAGGCGTTCCGGTCAAGATACGGGCGGTTTTGCGCTCGCCGTAGGCTGACTGTTGGTTTCAAGAGCACCTCTAAAGACAGGGCGATGGCAGTAGAGAGTGATGCGCCGCGCGGGTTTGCTGTGCAGTTTACACGCCGCGATGTTGAATGACTTGTCAGTCACCACTGACGAACGGTCATCCACAGCATGAGCGTTGGTCACTTGACACATTTGCCGGCGTTTTTGGAGGTGCCCTTGCGCCCGATGAGCATCAACCGCCAGGTTCGCCTAGGCGACTTTCTTTTCACCGGAGAGTAACGAGGAATCCATGAAGGTTCTTGTAGCTGTCAAACGCGTTGTGGATTACAACGTCAAGGTTCGCGTCAAGGCGGACAATTCCGGCGTCGATCTTGCCAACGTCAAGATGTCGATGAACCCGTTCTGCGAGATCGCCGTGGAAGAAGCCGTACGCCTGAAAGAGAAGGGTGTTGCGACTGAAATCGTCGTCGTCTCCGTAGGCCCGTCCACCGCTCAAGAGCAACTGCGCACCGCGCTGGCTCTGGGTGCCGACCGCGCCATCCTCGTCGAGTCCGCCGAAGACCTGACTTCCCTGGCCGTTGCCAAGCTGCTGAAGGCCGTTGTCGACAAGGAACAGCCTCAGCTGGTGATCCTTGGCAAACAAGCCATCGACAGCGACAACAACCAGACCGGCCAGATGCTCGCTGCATTGAGCGGCTACGGTCAGGGCACGTTCGCTTCGAAAGTCGAAATCAGTGGCGACAGTGTTGCCGTGACTCGCGAAATCGACGGCGGCGCGCAGACAGTTTCCCTGAAACTGCCGGCCATCGTCACCACCGACCTGCGTTTGAACGAGCCGCGCTACGCGTCTCTGCCAAACATCATGAAAGCCAAGAAGAAGCCTCTCGAGACGCTGACTCCGGACGCTTTGGGCGTTTCCACCGCCTCCACCAACACAACCTTGAAAGTCGAAGCGCCGGCTGCACGCAGCGCGGGTATCAAGGTCAAGTCGGTGGCTGAACTGGTCGAGAAACTGAAAAACGAAGCGAAGGTAATCTAAATGACTATCTTGGTTATTGCTGAACACGACAACAAAGTGCTGGCCCCGGCCACGCTGAACACCGTTGCTGCTGCCGCCAAAATCGGTGGCGACATCCACGTTCTGGTTGCCGGCCAGGGCGCTGGCGCCGTGGCTGAAGCCGCTGCGAAAGTGGCTGGCGTGGCTAAAGTGCTGGTGGCCGACAACGCCGCCTACGCTCACCAGTTGCCGGAAAACGTTGCTCCGCTGGTTGCAGAGCTGGGCAAGGGTTACAGCCACATCCTGGCTGCCGCCACTTCCAACGGCAAAAACATCCTGCCGCGCGTTGCCGCTGCACTGGACGTTGACCAGATCTCCGAGATCATCTCGGTAGAAAGCGCTGACACCTTCAAGCGTCCGATCTATGCCGGTAACGCCATCGCTACCGTTCAATCGAACGCTGTGGTCAAAGTGATCACCGTGCGTGCCACCGGTTTCGACCCGGTTGCAGCTGAAGGTGGTTCGGCTGCCGTTGAAGCCGTTGGCGCTGCTCACGACGCTGGTATCTCCAGCTTCGTTGGCGAAGAGCTGGCCAAGTCCGATCGTCCGGAACTGACCGCTGCCAAGATCGTCGTTTCCGGCGGCCGCGGCATGCAGAACGGCGACAACTTCAAACACCTGTATGCCCTGGCCGACAAGCTGGGCGCAGCCGTGGGCGCTTCCCGCGCCGCGGTCGACGCAGGTTTCGTACCGAACGACATGCAGGTCGGTCAGACCGGCAAGATCGTTGCTCCACAGCTGTACATCGCCGTCGGTATCTCCGGCGCGATCCAGCACCTGGCCGGCATGAAAGACTCCAAAGTGATCGTGGCGATCAACAAGGACGAAGAAGCGCCGATCTTCCAGGTGGCCGATTACGGCCTGGTGGCGGACCTGTTCGAAGCCATCCCTGAGCTGGAGAAGCTGGTCTAATCCGGCTGCTTCACTTATAAAGAGCCCGGCCTTTTGGCCGGGCTTTTTTTTGCCCTTCATTTACCTGTAGGAGCGAGCTTGCTCGCGATGGACTCAAATGCGCCGCGTTTTTCCAGAATGAACGCGTCATCGTTAACGTACATCGCGAGCGAGCTCGCTCCTACAAGGGGGGCATCACCAGGTTTGAGTGGAGTGTGTCGTCATGGATCTGCGCCTTGTGTGGAGCATGCTGGGATTGACGCTATTGCCGGCGCTGTCTTTTGCCGCAGGCAAATGCGAACGCCTGGTGGTAACCGGCAGCCCGGACGCGCCACCGTACCTGTGGCAAGACCCGCAGAATCCCAAACACCTGATCGGTGCAAGCGCCGATTTGCTGCAGCAAGTGGCGGGTGAGTTGGGGCTCAAGGTCGAACTGCTTTATGCCGGCAAACGGGCCCAGGCCCTTGACGAAGTGCGCAGCGGGCGAATGGATATGCTGGCGGACGCAGCCTTGACGGTCAGCGAGCTGGAAACCCTGGATTACATCCATCCACGCTTACTGGAAAACGACTATCTGGTCTGGACGCGCAAGGACTCGACGCTGGTCTACAACCAGGCACAGGACCTGCACGGCCACCCCGGAGCCGTGTCGGAAAAGGCCCGATTGACTCCGCAATTCAGCACGTTTGCCGGACAGCAATTAACCCTCGCACGTACGTCCAGCCTGACCCAGGCCTTTCAGAAACTGCTGTTGGGTGAGGTCGAGTTCGTACTGGCAGGACGTTACTCGGGCATGGCAACCGCACAGACACTGGGCATGGCCGGTGATTTGGTCGCACGCTCGCAACCGGTCGACAAGCCTGGCCTGTACCTGGCGATTTCCCATGACTCGGCCTGCAACGATCCGTGGTTGCGCGGACAGTTGGCCAAAAAGATGACAGAATTGCCCGCGTCCGGACTGACGGAGACCGTGCTGATGCGCAACATCGAGCGTTGGAAGGCACAGCGCTCACAATCGCAGCAATCCTCGCAACAACCCGTCAGTACCCCAAAACAGTAGGGATATTTAGTGAGTATTCGACCTCTTTTCGCTGCCGTGGCCTTTGTGCTCCTGGCCGGTTGTGCAGCCGATCCTGCGCCGAATGAACAGATTCGCCTGACCGAACAGGCACTCGAACAGGCCAAGGCTGTGGGCGCCACCGCTGACGATGTGCCGGAAATGAAACTGGCCGAAGACAAGTTCAACCGCGCCAAGGGCAACATGACTGACCAATCTTTCAAAAACGCACGCATGCGGGCCGAACAGGCCGAGCTCGATGCGCGTCTGGCTGAGGCCAAGGTGTTGACGGCCAAGAGCGAGGAACAGTTGAACGTGCTTGACGCCCGTATCGCCCGCCTGCGCAAGCAACTGGGAGATGCCGAATGAGCCTCAAGAGCAAAGCCGTCGGCGGTTTGATCCTGGCCGGCTGCGCCGTGCTGTCCGGTTGCGCCAGCCAGCACAGCGAGAGCGCGTTGCAGCAGGCTGGAGCCGACTTTCAGAAGGTCAAGGAAGATTCCAATGTGCTGCGAATCGCCCCCAAGGACGTGATTCGCGCTGGTGAGTCCCTGGCCCGCGCCGATCGTTTGTCCAGCTATTGGGGCAGCGGTTCGGACGTGGTGCATTACGCCTACCTGAGCCAGCGCTATAGCGCCATTGCCCGGGAGCACACCAATCAGGCGCTTAACGAAGAGCAAGCGGCGAAGCTCGAACTGGAGCGGCAGCGCCTGCAACTGGCACTGCGTGAATCCAAACTGTTCAGTGTGCAGCAGCAGGGCAAATGGCTTGAAGAACAGATCCTGGCATTGACGACCGCCCAGACCGACCGTGGTCTGGTGATGACACTGGGCGACATGTTGTTCGACACGGGCGAAGCGGAATTGAAACCTTCGGCCAACCGCGTGGTGCTGAAGATTGTGCAGTTCCTGCAACTCAACCCCAAGCGCGTGGTGCGGATCGAAGGTTATACGGACAGTACCGGGGGCAAACAGGAAAACCTCAAGCTGTCCCGTGACCGCGCACAATCGGTGGCTGACGTGCTGATGGACCTGGGCATCGACGACAGGCGCATCCAGGTCGAGGGTTATGGTGACGAGTATCCGGTGGACGCGAATGCGTCGGAACGGGGGCGAGCGCAGAACCGTCGGGTGGAAATTGTGTTTTCCGACGAAAAAGGCCAGCTCGGCGCTGCCCGCTAGGGGTTGCGTCGCTGGAAAGCCCGGCCTGCCACGCAGCGCCGGGTTTTTTTATGCCTGCCGATTACCGCACAAAACAGTACAGATTTTGCTGACACTGCACTGTACGGTCGACTATTGTGGCAACTGTCCCCGTACACTTCTAAACTGTTCCGGTATTGTTTCACACAAGAATAAAATGCCCGTGAAATCGAGTGCTGCGTCATGACCAATCTTTTGCTCTATCAACGTATTGCTCAACAACTGGCCGAAGACATCCGCCGTGGGGTCTATCAGCCGGGAGAGCGCGTGCCTTCGGTGCGCAAGATGAGCTCGCAGCTCAATGTCAGCCATGCGACGGTGTTGCAGGCGTATGCCAATCTCGAAGATCAGGGGCTGATCCGCGCCCGGCCGCAGTCGGGTTACTACGTGCACCAGACGCCGGCACTCACCGCACCTACGCCGGACATCGCCCGGGTCGAGCGCCCCGGCCTGGTCACCCGCAGCAGCATCATTCAACAGGTTTTGGTGGAATCCCGTCGCGAAGGCGTGTTCCCGCTGGGCGCAGCAGTACCGAGTGTCGACTATCTGCCGGTGCGGGCACTGCATCAGCAATTGGCCAAAGTCACCCGTTTCCATAGCCCGCGGGCCTTCAGTTACATGTTCAGCCCCGGTTTCGAGCCGTTGCGCCGACAAGTGGCGATCCGCATGCGCGATGCCGGCGTGGTGGTCGATCCGTCGGAAGTGGTGATCACGCACGGCTGTGTCGATGCGCTCCAGATGTCTTTACGCGTGTTGACCCGTCCGGGCGATCTGATTGCGGCCGAGTCGCCGACCTATTACGGGTTGCTGCAACTGGCCGACCTGTTGGGCCTCAAGGTCATCGAGATCCCCAGTGATCCAGCCACGGGCATGAGCCTGGAAGCCCTGCAACTGGCAGCCAACCAGTGGTCGATCAAGGCGTTGGTGCTGACCACCCGGCTGAGTAATCCATTGGGCGGCACCATGCCTGAAGAGCGGCAGAAACAACTGCTGCGCCTGGCGTCGGATTTCGATATCCAGATTGTCGAAGATGATATCTACGGTGAGCTGATGTTCGAGCAGGGGCGCACCAAGTCCCTCAAGGCCTACGATCGGCTGGACCGGGTGATCTATTGCTCAAGCTTCTCTAAAACCCTGTCGCCGGGAGTGCGGATCGGCTGGATGATTGCCGGTAAGTATCAGCAGGAAATTCAGCGCTTGCAGACGTTCAGTACGCATTCTGCGTGCAGCGTCACCCAGATGGGTATCGCCGCTTACCTGGAAAATGGCGGGTACGATCGGCATTTGCGCTTCATCCGCCAGGAATACCGCAAGAACCTCAGTGCCTTCCAGCTGGCGGTGCAGCAGTATTTCCCGGAAGGCACGCAGATGACCCGGCCTACCGGTGGCTTCATTCTGTGGGTGAGTCTGCCGGGCCGAGTCAACACCCAGGAGTTGCACGTGCGGGCCTTGCAGCAGGGCATCAGTATTGCGCCGGGACTGATTTTCAGTAATACCGAGCAATTCAATCACTGCATTCGCCTCAATTGCGGCACGCCATGGAACCGTGAAGCCGAGCGTGCGTTGATGACCCTGGGCATGCTGGCCACCCAACTCTGCCAGGAGATGGCCGGCGGTTTGTAACAGGCTGCTACTGTGCTTGTCTTGTGGGCTGCAACAGGCGAGCATATGCACCTCTGCCGTTTGCACCCACCGTGGGATACATGAAACCTATTCTTCCTGCCGCCTGGCTATTGCTCTGTCTGTTTGCGAGTATTCAGCCGGCATCCGTCGTTGCCGCTTCCGAGCAGGAACAGGCCACCGGCAGTTTCCACGTAGCACCGATAAAAGCCGAACCCGCAAAAAAAGCCTCGTCGGCCAAAAAACCGGCGACGCCCGCGAAAAAGCATCCACCCATTGCCTCCAAGTCGAAACCGGCCAGCGAAGTGGTAAAGACTGAGCTTCCATCCGCCAATCTGGACCTGAGCTTGCCCAAGGATATGGTTCAAGAACTGAAGCCTGTCGGAACGGTACCGTTGACCAAGCGTGAATCGCTGTTGCCCCAGATGTTCGGTGACAAAAGCGGTAGCAGCCCGTTCCAGCTCAACGGACGCCTGCTCAGCAATGAAATGCAGCTGCAACTGCGCAATGAAGAGCGCCGCGAGGTCGAAGGCGCAGCACTGGATTTCGAGTTCAAACAGTAAGTCGTCAAGATCCACGTGCCGCAGGACAGACGCTTTGTCGGAGACTGCATGGTCACGTTCGTTTGCGTTGAAAAACCCGCTCGCAGGTAATTTAAAACAACTGTTTTAGCGGGTACTCTGTGCCCCGTCCTTTAACACATTGCTCGTCGCGAGGAGCTTGTCGTCATGAAATGCCGTGAGGGCTGTGGCGCGTGTTGCATTGCCCCATCCATCAGTTCACCGATTCCCGGTATGCCCAACGGCAAAGCCGCGGGGCAGCGTTGCCTGCAACTTTCCCCGGATAACCTGTGCAGCATTTTCGGCCAGCCGGAACGGCCGGCGGTGTGTTCGGCCTTCGAGGCCGACCCCGAGGTGTGCGGAAGCAGCAGCGAGGAAGCCATTCGGCTGATCGGCTGGTGGGAGCAAATGACGGCGGCGTGATGTGTTTTACGAACGGAACTTCAACAATAAGGAATAAGACTATGGGTTCGCTGCATCGTATTGCTGTGCTGTGTGGTTTGACGGTCGTGCTGGCCACCTCGGCGGCCCGGGCCGAAGACTGGAAAGTCGCGAAAAACGAAGACGGCATCAAGATCTCCCTGAGTGAAGTGGCCGGGTCCGACTACAAGGCCTACCAGGGCGTCACGCTGATGAAGACCACCGTGGCCAAGCTGCGTGCGTTGCAGGAGGATGTGCCCGGAGCCTGTGCCTGGATTCACGAATGCAAAACCCAGAAGCTGCTCAAGCACGAAGGTGACCAGAGCTGGACCTACACTCAGTTCAACACCCCGTGGCCGGTTACTCCGCGTGATTCGGTGCTGCACGTCACCACCATCGAAGGTGCCGATGGCAGCCTGACCCGCAAGCTCGAAGGTGTACCGAAATACATTCCTGAAGAAAAAGGCTTCGTCCGGGTCGCCAAAGTCAATGGTTTCTGGAAGTTCGTACCCAAGGGCGACCAGATCGAAGTGACCTATCAGGTGCACACCGAACCGGGCGGCAGCGTGCCGTCGATGGTGGCCAACAAGTTTGTGGTGGATGCCCCGTTCAATACCTTGAAAGCCCTCAAGGAACGCGCCGAGAAGTAACGGTTTCGTTCTTTCAAGATGATTTCGTAGCGCCCCGACCGGTTCGGGGCGTTTGCATTTTTGACGGGGGAGGTGGGCGCTTTAATTTGTTTCCGAATATGCGTTGCACGAAATTTTCACCAAGTCTCCAAGACAATTCGCCGGCTCTCCCGCCACACGCTGCATAGTCCTGAATGCAGGATGAAAGAGTCGGGATGAGGGTAGTAATCAATGGCAATGCAGCCGTTGATCGTGCAACATTTGCGCACCGCGCAAACCCCGGGCCTTGTTACGGGCCGAAAAGAGGGCAAGGCGCAGCTGTATTTTCGAAACTTAAACTTCCAATGGGTCCTAAAACGACATGGCAATCCCGGACGCCCTGAATCAGCAGCGAGCCTCTAGTCGCCTGCTGCAACCGACCGTCAAATCGCATCTGGCCTACACGCTGTTGTGTGCCTTGGTCATGATGGTCATGTTCAGCCTGCTGCGCGTCGCGCTGCTGGTTTACAACCGCTCGATGATCCTCGACACACCGGCCTCGACCTTCCTCGAGGCATTCGCCAACGGTCTGCGCTTCGACGTGCGTCTGGTGGTCTATCTGAGCATTCCGTTGCTGCTGGCATTGTTCAGCGCCCGGGCCATGGCGGCACGCGGGCTGTTCCGTCTCTGGCTGACGATCGTCTCCAGCATCGCGCTGTTCCTGGGCCTGATGGAAATGGACTTCTACCGTGAGTTCCACCAGCGCCTCAACGGCCTGGTCTTCCAGTACGTCAAGGAAGATCCGAAAACCGTGATGAGCATGCTCTGGTACGGTTTTCCGGTGGTTCGCTACCTGCTGGCATGGGCCGTGGGTACCTGGATCCTGAGCCTGGCATTCAAGGGCGCCGACCGTGCAACCCGTCCCCGTGGCCCATTCAGTGGCGGCAGCATCGGCACCCGCCAGGTTGCCCCATGGTATGCGCGCATTGCGGTATTCGTGGTGTGCCTGCTGATCTGCGTGGTTGCCGCACGTGGCACCCTGCGCCAAGGCCCGCCATTGCGTTGGGGTGACGTCTACACCACCAACTCGATTTTCGCCAACCAGTTGGGCCTCAACGGTACCCTGCAATTGGTGGCGGCTGCCAAGAGCCGGATGTCCGAGGAACGCGACAACATCTGGAAGGCCACCTTGCCGCAGGAGCAAGCCCAGCAAATCGTGCGTGACATGTTGGTGCTGCCGGACGAAAAACTGGTCGAGGCCGACATGGCCGCCGTACGTCGTGACTACACGCCACCGGCCGACAAGACGCTGCCGATCAAGAACGTCGTGGTGATCCTGATGGAAAGCATGGCCGGTCACTCGGTCGGAGCGTTGGGTGGCCCGGACAACATCACGCCGTACCTCGACAAACTGTCGAAGGAAGGCCTGATGTTCGACCGCTTCTTCTCCAACGGTACCCATACCCACCAGGGTATGTTTGCCACCATGGGTTGCTTCCCGAACCTGCCGGGTTTCGAATACCTGATGCAGACCCCGGAAGGCAGCCACAAGCTGTCTGGCCTGCCGCAATTGCTCAGCGCCCGTCACTATGACGACGTGTACGTCTACAACGGCGATTTTGCCTGGGACAACCAGTCGGGGTTCTTCAGCAACCAGGGCATGACCAACTTCATCGGCCGTAACGACTTCGTTAACCCGGTGTTCTCCGACCCGACCTGGGGCGTGTCCGACCAGGATATGTTCGATCGCAGCCTGCAAGAGCTCAAGGCGCGGGAAAACGGCAAGCCGTTCTATGCGTTGCTGCAAACCCTGTCCAACCACACGCCATACGCTTTGCCGACGCCATTGCCGGTCGAGCGCGTGACCAATCGCGGCACCCTGAACGAGCACTTGACCGCCATGCGTTATGCGGACTGGGCGCTGGGCCAGTTCTTTGAAAAGGCCCGCAAGGAGCCGTACTTCAAGGAAACCCTGTTCATCATTGTCGGTGACCACGGTTTTGGCAACGAACAGCAGATCACCGAAATGGACCTGGGCCGCTTCAACATCCCGATGCTGATGATCGCACCGGGCATCCAGGAGAAGTTCGGCCAGCGTGACCACACCGTGGGCACCCAGATCGACATCGTACCGACCATCATGGGCCGCCTGGGCGGCGAAACCCGCCAGCAATGCTGGGGCCGCGACCTGCTCAACCTGCCTGAGGGCGACAAGGGTTTTGGTGTGATCAAACCTTCGGGTAACGAGCAGACCACGGCCATCCTCAGCGACGACCAGATCCTGGTGTTGCCGAAGGAAAAGGACATGGCGCCAAAGTTGTACCAGTATGAAATGGGCGCTACGCCGCACGCCGAGATCATTGACGATGCACCGCGTACCGCCGAGTTGAAACTCAAGCTCGAAGCGTTCCTGCAAACCGCGACCAAGAGCCTGCTGGACAACACCGCCGGTGTCGTTCACGGCACGCCGCAGTAAGTTGTGACGCAATGGAAAAGAGGCCCTTCAAGGGCCTCTTTTTTTTGTCTGGCGAATTTTTATATTCGCCCGAGCAAGAGCAGGATCAACAGTACCACCAACACCACACCGAGGATTCCGGATGGGCCATAACCCCAACTTCTGGAGTGCGGGAAGACCGGTAAACCACCGATCAGTAACAGGATCAGAAGGATGATCAGTATTGTGCTCATGTCTGTTTCCTTGTTGAAAATGCAGCGGATTGACCATGCCAATCAAGGTCAGTGGGATTGAATTGAATTCGAGCTGCTTAAAAAGTCCGACTCTCGCGCTTGCAGGATAATTCCAGGTTATTTTCAAGTAATTTGAACAGGCCTTTAACTTTCTTGTTGTTGCATCAGTTGCTTCAGGCACTCCCGCGGTTTGCTCGGGCCATTCAGCAATCTGATGGAGCATGGGTCGGGCAATTTCCTTCGCTACACTCGATGCATCTTCCGAGAACAACAAGGCTGTTTGCTATGCAAAATCGCATGATGATCACTGGTGCAGGCTCTGGCCTGGGTCGCGAAATCGCGCTGCGCTGGGCGCGTGAAGGCTGGCAACTGGCCTTGTCGGACGTCAGCGAGCCCGGCTTGCAGGAAACCCTCAAGCTGGTCCGCGAAGCCGGTGGTGATGGTTTTATCCAGCGCTGCGACGTGCGCGACTACAGCCAGCTGACGGCGTTCGCCCAGGCCTGCGAAGTCAAGCTCGGTGGCATCGATGTCATCGTCAACAACGCGGGCGTAGCGTCTGGCGGCTTCTTCAGTGAGTTGTCCCTGGAGGACTGGGACTGGCAGATCGCGATCAACCTGATGGGCGTGGTCAAGGGCTGCAAGGCTTTCCTGCCGCTGCTGGAGAAAAGCAAAGGCAAGATCATCAACATCGCGTCCATGGCCGCGCTGATGCAAGGTCCGGCGATGAGCAACTACAACGTGGCCAAGGCGGGCGTGGTGGCGTTGTCCGAAAGCCTGCTGATCGAACTGGCGCATCAGGAAGTCGGCGTGCATGTGGTGTGTCCGTCGTTCTTCCAGACCAACCTGCTGGACTCGTTTCGCGGCCCGACACCGGCCATGAAAGCCCAGGTCGGCAAATTGCTGGAGAGCTCGCCGATCAGCGCCGCCGACATCGCCGACTACATCTACCGGCAGGTCGCTGCCGGCGAGTTCATGATCCTGCCCCACGAACAGGGCCGCATGGCCTGGGCGATGAAGCAGAAGAACCCGCAACTGCTCTACAACGAAATGACCGCCATGGCCGACAAAATGCGCGCCAAGGCCAGGCAATCCGCAAGCTGATCTTGCTCGCAGGCAACGCTGTGGTTAGGGTGGCCGCCATCGGCCATCCTAGCGAGACACGTGCATGCTCAATTACCTGTGGTTTTTCCTCGCCGCGCTGTTCGAGATTGCCGGTTGTTTCGCCTTCTGGATGTGGCTGCGACAGGGTAAAAGCATGTGGTGGGTAGTACCGGCGCTATTGAGCCTGACCCTGTTCGCCCTGCTGCTGACCCGTATTGAAGCCACCTACGCCGGCCGCGCGTACGCCGCTTACGGCGGCATCTACATCATTGCGTCCATCGGCTGGTTGGCCGTGGTCGAGCGGATTCGTCCGCTGGGGTCGGACTGGCTCGGCGTGGCGCTGTGTGTGGTCGGCGCAAGTGTCATCCTGTTCGGGCCGCGATTCTCCGCGTCCTGACGGATCGGCCTTACAATCAAGCGGCCTGTCAGACCTTTCTGTAAGCCTTGTGCGTGATGGCTGTCAGTCCGGTCTGGATTGCTGTCGGAGCATTGTAGGCCTGCAGCGAGCTGGGCATCTTCAAGGGCCAGTAACCCCTGAAGGACACTCCTCATGCTCGTACTCACCCGCGTTGTGGGCGAAACCATTTCCATCGGTGAAAATATTTCCGTGCGTGTTCTCGCGATCAACGGAAGCAACATTCGCTTTGGCGTCGAAGCGCCTCAGGAAGTCAACGTGCACCGCTGCGAAATCTACGAACGGATCCAGAAAAAACTGGCGAAAACCAAGGAACGCTGAACACTTCAGTCAAACAGGTGCTTGGGCACGTCGTGCTTGAGCATCAGTTGGCATTGCTCGCTTTCCGGGTCGAAGACAATCAGTGCCTGCCCCTTGGTCAAGGCCTGGCGCACGCGCAGTACGCGGGTTTCCAGTGGCGTGTCGTCACCATTGTCCGTGCCGTCGCGGGTCACGAAATCCTCGATCAGGCGGGTGAGGGTGTCGACTTGAAGTTGGTCGTAGGGAATCAGCATAGGCACCTCGGTTGGATCAATGGCGCGATGCTACGGCGAATGTCCGGTATCGGCTAGCCTGGGATCCTGTGTTGTCTGATCTGCCGCCTTCGCGAGCAAGTCGAATCGTCGCACCGCCGCTCCCACAGTTGACCGAGTTCTTTCATGGGAATGCGGTCGAATGTGGGAGCGGGCTTGCTCGCGAAGACTACCTGTCAGACACCGAATATCTCAGCGTTGCAACTCAACTCTACGACCGCTGCCCCACCAGGCTGTCCACCGAAGGCACCCGCGTATCGCTTTCCATCTGGGTATCGTGTTCGAGCTGATGGCTGAAGCGGTCCAGTGACCCTTTGGCCGGTTGCGCATCGCTGGCAAACACTGGCGGGCTGAGGATGTACGCACCGAGCAGGCGACTCAGGGCGGCGAGGCTGTCGATATGGGTACGTTCGTAACCATGGGTGGCGTCGCAGCCGAAGGCGAGCAGGGCGGTGCGAATGTCGTGGCCGGCGGTAACCGCCGAATGTGCATCGCTGAAGTAGTAACGGAACAGGTCCCGGCGCGCCGGCAGCTCGTTGTCGCTGGCCAGGCGCAGGAGGTGGCGCGACAGGTGATAGTCATAGGGCCCGCCGGAGTCCTGCATCGCGATGCTCACCGCGTGCTCGCTGGAGTGTTGGCCGGTCGCGACCGGTGCAATGTCGATGCCGACGAATTCACTGACGTCCCAGGGCAATGCCGCCGCGGCGCCACTGCCGGTTTCCTCGGTGATGGTGAACAGCGGATGGCAGTCGATCATCAGGTCCTGGCCGCTGTCGACGATGGCTTTGAGCGCTGCCAGCAGCGCGGCCACCCCGGCCTTGTCGTCGAGGTGGCGGGCGCTGATGTGGCCGCTTTCGGTGAACTCCGGCAGCGGGTCGAAGGCGACGAAGTCGCCGACGCTGATGCCCAGCGACTCGCAGTCGGCGCGGGTGGCGCAGTAGGCGTCCAGACGCAATTCGATGTGATCCCAACTGATCGGCAGCTCATCCACGGCGGTATTGAACGCGTGCCCGGACGCCATCAGCGGCAAGACGCTGCCGCGGATCACGCCGTTGTCGGTAAACAGGCTGACCCGACTGCCTTCGGCAAAGCGGCTGGACCAGCAGCCGACCGGCGCGAGGGTCAGGCGACCGTTGTCCTTCACCGCCCGCACCGCCGCGCCGATGGTGTCCAGGTGGGCGGAAACGGCGCGGTCAGGGCTGTTCTTCTTGCCCTTGAGCGTGGCGCGAATGGTGCCGCGGCGGGTCATTTCGAAGGGAATGCCCAGTTCTTCAAGGCGCTCGGCGACGTAGCGCACGATGGTGTCGGTGAACCCGGTGGGGCTGGGAATGGCGAGCATTTCCAGCAGGACTTTTTGCAGGTAGCCGAGGTCCGGTTCAGGGATTTTGCTGGTCATGGAAACTCCTGATGAGTTGAGGCCATCGATGGTTTCGATGAGAAGATTTTTGGCTGCCAGTCATGCCGCCTTCGCGAGCAAGCCCGCTCCCACTTTGGATCGCATTCCCCTGTGGGGGCGGGCTTGCTCGCGAAGGGGCCAGCCCAGGCAATGCATCACTAAAAGACCACCGGCTGACTGTGCGGAAACAACAAGTCCACAAATCGCTCCGCCGTGGGCTGCGGTTCATGATTGGCCAGCCCGGCCCGCTCGTTGGCTTCGATAAACACGTATTCGGGCTGATCGGCGGCGGGCACCATCAAATCCAGGCCGACCACGGGAATGTCCAGCGCCCGCGCGGCGCGGATGGCAGCATCTGCCAGCGTCGGATGCAAAATCGCAGTGACGTCCTCGAGAGTCCCGCCGGTATGTAGATTTGCCGTGCGCCTTACGAACAGACGCTCGCCGGCCGGCAGAATGCTGTCGTAGTCATGACCGGCTGCATTCAAGGTGCGCCGGGTCTCGTGATCCAGCGGGATCTTGCTTTCACCACCCGTGGCCGCTTGTCGCCGCCGGCTCTGGGCTTCGATCAAGGCGCCGATGGAGTGTTGGCCGTCGCCGACCACCTCGGCTGGCCGGCGAATGGCGGCCGCGACCACTTCATAACCGATCACCAGAATCCGCAGGTCAAGGCCTTCGTGGAAGCTTTCCAGCAGTACGCGGCTGTCGAATCGGCGGGCGGCTTCGATGGCTTGCTGGACTTCTTCGATGGTCTGCAAATCCACCGCCACGCCTTGGCCCTGTTCGCCGTCCAGCGGTTTGACCACCACTCTGAGGTGCTCATCGAGGAACGCCAGATTGTCATCGGCGGTACCGGCCAGTTGCTGCGCCGGCAGGTTCAACCCGGCAGCCTTGAGCACTTTGTGGGTCAGGCTTTTGTCCTTGCACAGGCTCATGCTGATGGCGCTGGTCAGGTCGCTCAGGGATTCACGACAGCGTACCCGGCGCCCGCCATGGCTGAGGGTGAACATCCCGGCGTCGGCGTCATCGACTTGCACATCGATGCCACGACGGTGTGCTTCCTCGACAATGATCCGCGCATACGGATTGAACGCGGCCTCCGGGCCGGGCCCGAGAAACAGCGGTTGATTGATACCGTTCTTGCGCTTGATGGCGAAGGTCGTCAGGTTGCGAAAACCGAGCTTGGCGTAAAGGTTTTTCGCCTGGCGGTTGTCGTGCAGTACGGACAGGTCGAGGCAAGCGAGCCCGCGACTCATGAAATGCTCGATCAGATGCCGCACCAGCACTTCACCGACACCCGGCCGCGCACAATGCGGGTCGACCGCCAGGCACCACAGGCTGCTGCCGTTTTCCGGATCGTTGAAGGCCTTGTGGTGGTTGAGGCCCATGACGCTGCCGATGATCGCGCCGCTGTCCTCGTCTTCGGCCAGCCAGTACACCGGGCCGCCCAGGTGACGCGCAGTGAGCAGGGTGGGATCGACCGGCAGCATGCCGCGCGCCTGATACAGCTGATTGATCGCCTGCCAGTCGGCATCGCTTTGCACGCGTCGAATGCGGAACCCGCGAAACACCCGGGTCGCTTGGCGATAATCGCTGAACCACAGACGCAAGGTATCGGACGGGTCGAGAAACAGCTGTGTCGGCTCCAGCCCCAGCACTTGCTGGGGCGCGGCGACGTACAGCGCAATATCCCGCTCGCCGGGCTGTTCGTTGAGCAACTCCCCGGCGAGGCTTGCGGCATCGGCAAAGGTGTGGCCGATCAACAAGCGCCCCCAGCCGCAATGCACGGCAATCGGAGCTCCGCCGAGTTCACTGCGATCCTCGGCCAGACGAGCCTGCAAGCGTTCGTAGGAAGGTGACTGGCCGCGCAACAGGCGTTGGCTGAAAGCCGTGGCATGAGGTTTCATCGGTCATATTCCTTGTTCGCTGAGCCACAGGTTGAGGGCCGCCAGTTGCCACAGCTTCGAACCGCGCAACGGCGTCAATTGTCCCTGTGGATCAGTCAGCAGACGGTCGAGCATCGCGGGGTTGAACAGCCCGCGATCCTGGCTGGGATCGAGCAGCAACTCGCGCACCCATTCCAGCGTATCGCCCTGCAAATGCTTGAGGCCCGGCACCGGGAAGTAACCTTTCTTGCGGTCGATCACTTCACTGGGAATCACTTGTCGCGCAGCTTCTTTCAAGACCTGCTTGCCGCCGTCCGGCAGTTTGAAGCGCCCCGGAATCCGTGCCGACAACTCCACCAGGCGGTAGTCGAGAAACGGCGTGCGTGCTTCCAGACCCCAGGCCATGGTCATGTTGTCGACGCGCTTGACCGGGTCGTCCACCAGCATCACCGTGCTGTCCAGGCGCAAGGCCTTGTCCACCGCGGCATCGGCACCGGGCTGGGCGAAATGGGCTTTGACGAAGTCACCGGCGGCGTCATTCGCGGTCAGCCATTTCGGTTGCACGGTGGCGGCGTAGTCGTCGTAGCTGCGATCGAAAAACGCTTCGCGGTACGCGGCATACGGATCACTCGCTCCGTCCACTTGCGGATACCAGTGGTAACCGGCGAACAGTTCATCCGCGCCCTGGCCGCTCTGGACCACCTTGCAATGTTTGGCCACCTCCCGTGACAACAGGTAGAAGGCGATGCAGTCATGGCTGACCATCGGTTCACTCATGGCCCGGAACGCGGCGGGCAGCTGCTCGATGATCTGTTTTTCATCGATGCGCAATTGGTGGTGCCGGGTGCCGTAGTGTTTGGCGATCAGGTCCGAATACTGGAACTCGTCACCGCGCTCGCCACCGGCGTCTTGGAAGCCGATGGAGAAGGTCGACAGGTTGTCCACGCCGACCTCCCGTAACAAGCCCACCAACAGGCTTGAATCGACGCCACCGGACAGCAGCACGCCGACATCCACCGCCGCACGCTGACGAATCGCCACCGCTTCGCGAGTGCTGTCGAGTACACGGTCGCGCCAGTCTTCGAGGGTCAGGTTCATCTCATCGGCATGCGGGCCGTAGGGCAGGGTCCACCAGGTTTTCTGCTCGGTGCGACCATCGGCTTCGATGCGCATCCAGGTGGCCGGCGGCAGTTTTTCGATGCCCGCCAGCAAGGTGCGCGGTGCCGGGACCACGGCGTGGAAATTCAGATAATGATTGAGCGCTACCGGATCGAGAAGCGGATTGATGTCGCCGCCCTTGAGCAGTGCCGGTAGTGCGGAAGCAAAGCGCAGGCGCTGGCCGGTGCGTGACAGGTACAACGGTTTCACGCCGAGACGGTCGCGGGCGATGAACAGGCATTGGGCATCGCGTTCCCAAACAGCCAAGGCAAACATGCCATTGAGCTTCGGCAGCAGGGCTTCGCCCCAAGCGTGATAACCCTTGAGCAACACTTCGGTGTCGCCAGCGGAATAGAAGGCGTAACCCAGGCTTTCAAGCTCGGCACGCAGTTCGGGAAAGTTGTAGATCGCGCCGTTGAAGGCCAGGGACAAGCCCAATTGCGGGTCGATCATCGGCTGCGCCGAGCCGTCCGACAGGTCCATGATTTTCAGGCGCCGATGGCCCAGGGCAACCGGTCCCTGGCTGTGAAAGCCCCAGGCGTCGGGGCCGCGAGGGGCCAGGTGATGGGTGATTCGCTCCACGGCTGCAAGGTCTGCAGGTTGATGATCAAAACGTAACTCGCCAGCTAATCCGCACATAAATTCCTTACCGGTTTTTCCGTTGGGGAGGGTCAATCGATACCGCGCCAAAACGGCGGGCACTCAGAAACTGACCCACCTCGGTAAGGGGAGTTTTAGATTAATGAGTTATAAGCTGGCGAGACCCGAGCCGAGAGCCGCTGTGCGGGCGCCCTCGACGGCGGTATCGACTATTTGCCCCGGATCAGGCGTCGCAGGGCAAACCGATTGGGGTGACAGGCTTCGGCCACGCTTCTGGGCAGCGGCAGGGGCTCATTGTCCAGCCACGCCGCCAGCAGTTCCCCGGACAATGGCGCAGTGATCAGGCCACGCGAACCGTGGCCGCTGTTGACGTATAAGCCGTCGAGCCACGGGCATGCGACGTCGGGCACCTGCCGGGCATCCTTGCTCAGTGCGGCATAGGCTTGGGCAAACGACTGCGCGTCGGCCAACGGGCCGACGATCGGCAGATAGTCGGGGCTGGTGCAGCGAAAGGCGGCGCGACCCTGGAGGCTTTCGGGGTCGAGGCGGTCGATCGCCAGACGGGAGACCAGATCACGGGAAATCTCTTCGAGCATGGCCAGGTTGCCGAGGTGTTCTGCGGTGGTCGGCGTCAGGTCATCGCTCTTGAAATCGAAACTGGCCCCCAGGGTGTGTTCGCCCGAACGGGCAGGGGCGACATAGCCTTCGGCACACACTACGGTGTTCAGGGCGAGGCTCTGCGGGGTTTGCGTCAGACGGGTGATTTGCCCGCGAATGCGTTTGAGCGGCAACCCGGCGCTCTCGGGGAAACGCTGGATTTCAGCAGCACCGGCAAGCACCACCACGGGTGCACTGGCAAGCAAACGCTCGCCGTCCCAGGCTTGCCACTGGCTTTCAACCTTGCGCAGTTGCAGTACATCGTGATGGGTGAGCAATTGAATCTGTGGATGCGCAGCCTGCCACTGGCACAACGCCGGTGGATGCACCCAGCCGCCTTCGGGATAGAACAGGCCGCCGTGTGCCAGGCCGACTCCGGCCACGGCCTGTGCCTCAGGTTGACCCAGCAGGTGCAGCAGGTCCGGCGCAAACGCTGCCGCCAATTGCACCTGGCGTTCGGCTTCCTTGGCATTGAACGCCAGTTGCAGCACGCCGCAATCATCCCAGTCGCGACCCCGTTGCAAGTGTTCGAGCAGTCTGCGGGTGTAGCCAAAACCGCTGACGATCATTTGCGACAGCGCCGTGCCATGGGCCGATAACTTCAGGTAGAGCACGCCCTGTGGGTTGCCCGAGGCTTCCTGGGCAATGGCGTCGTGGCGTTCCAGCAATGTCACTTGCCAGCCCCGTGCGGCAAGGCTGGCGGCGCTGGCACAACCGGCCAGCCCGGCACCGATCACCAGTGCCTGACGCTCGCCGGCCAGCGGAGCGGGGTGGGCAAACCAGGGTTTGTCCTGGGCCGGGGCCGGCGTTTCCCGGGGCCAGCCGAGGAACTCGCCGCGCAGGATTTCCCATTTGTGGCCGATGCCGGGGGTGCGTTTCATCTTGAAACCGGCGGCGTTGAGCAGGCGCCGCACCCAGCCAGTGCTGGTGAAGGTGCTGATGGACGCGCCGGGAGCGGCCAGGCGCGCCAGTTCGGCAAACAGTTCGGCGGTCCACATGTCGGGGTTTTTCGCCGGAGCGAAACCGTCGAGGAACCAGGCGTCGATTCGGGCATCGAGTTGGGGCAGTTGTTCCAGCGCATCGCCGATCAGCAGGGTCAGGGTGACGCGGCCGTTGTCCAGCGTCAGGCGCTGAAAACCCTGATGGATCGCCACGTACTGCGCCAGCAACTGATCGGCAAACACCTTGAGTTCCGGCCACAGCGCCAGGGCACGTTGCAGGTCGGCCGGGCTCAACGGGTATTTTTCGACGCTGACAAAATGCAACCGAGCCCCGGCCGCCGCGTGTTGCTCGAACACCTGCCAGGCGCACAGGAAATTCAGCCCGGTGCCGAACCCCGTTTCACCGATGACCAGTCGCCCGCCCTCGGGCAAGGCCGCAAAGCGTTCGGCCAGGCGGTTCTGCTCGATAAAGACATAGCGGGTTTCGTCCAGCCCCGACTGGTCGGAGAAATACACATCGTCGAACACTCGCGAATACGGGCGACCTTGGTCGTCCCAGTCGAGCTGGGCGTGGGGCAATACAGGTTTCATGGCAGGCTCGGTAACGGCAAGGTCGCCATTCTAGCCGATCGGCGGAGTGGCCAAGCTCTTTGTGGCGAGGAGGACCCTCAGGAAAATCTCTGCTGGCCTTCAGTTCAATCCGCTAGGCTTGCTCACATCTGCAAGGGAGCCGCTCATGTTTGAATCTGCTGAAATCGATCACGCCATCGACAAAGACATCTATGACGCCGAAGTACCGGCCCTGCGCGAAGCGTTGCTCGAAGCGCAATTCGAATTGCAGCAGCAACGCCGGTTTCCGGTGATCGTTTTGATCAACGGCATCGAAGGCGCCGGCAAGGGCGAGACGATCAAGTTACTCAACGAGTGGATGGACCCGCGCCTGATCGAGGTTCGCACGTTTGATCAGCAGACCGACGAAGAGCTGGCGCGGCCACCGGCCTGGCGTTACTGGCGGATGCTCCCGGCCAAGGGCCGCATGGGGATTTTCTTCGGCAACTGGTACAGCCAGATGCTGCAGGGACGGGTCCATGGCGAGTTCAAGGATCCGCGACTCGACCAGGCGATCAATGCCGCCGAGCGTCTGGAAAAGATGCTGTGCGATGAAGGTGCGCTGATCTTCAAGTTCTGGTTTCACCTCTCCAGGAAGCAAATGAAGGCACGCCTCAAGGCGCTGGCCGACGACCCGCTGCACAGTTGGCGCATCAGCCCGCTGGACTGGCAACAGTCGCAAACCTACGACAAATTCGTGAAGTACGGCGAGCGCGTCCTGCGCCGCACCAGTCGCGACTATGCACCATGGCATGTGATCGCCGGGGCGGATGCACATTATCGCAGCCTGGCCGTGGGGCGCATTCTGCTGGAGGGGCTGCACGGTGCATTGCAGCGGCCGACGATCCATCCGGAAAAGGTCAGCGCCGCGCCAGTGTTCCCCAGTGTCGATCAAGTGAACCTGCTTGACAGCCTGGACCTGACCCTGCAGCTGGACAAGGAAGATTACGAAGAACAACTGATCACCGAACAGGCGCGGTTCTCCGGGTTGATGCGTGACAAACGCATGCGCCGCCATGCGTTGGTGGCGGTGTTCGAGGGCAACGACGCGGCCGGCAAGGGCGGGGCGATCCGCCGGGTAGCGGCAGCGCTGGATCCGCGCCAGTACAGCATCGTGCCGATTGCTGCGCCCACCGAAGAAGAGCGGGCGCAACCGTACCTGTGGCGTTTCTGGCGGCACCTTCCGGCCCGGGGCAAGTTCACCGTGTTCGACCGCTCCTGGTATGGCCGGGTGCTGGTGGAGCGCATCGAAGGTTTCTGCAGTCCGGCAGACTGGTTGCGCGCCTACAGTGAGATCAACGACTTCGAGGAACAGGTTACCGACGCCGGTGTGATAGTGGTCAAGTTCTGGCTGGCCATCGACAAACAGACGCAACTGGAGCGCTTCCAGGAACGCGAGGAAATTTCCTTCAAGCGCTTCAAGATCACCGAGGACGACTGGCGCAACCGTGAAAAATGGGACGACTATCGTGCGGCCGTCGGCGACATGGTCGACCGTACCAGCACCGAGATTGCGCCATGGACTCTGGTGGAAGCCAACGACAAGCGTTGGGCGCGGGTCAAAGTCTTGCGCACCATCAACCGGGCACTGGAGGAGGCTTTTGAAAAATCCGACCGGCATGAACGCAAGAAGGGCAAGGGCAAGGATTGAGGCGATGGTTGCGCATACGCGGGGTGAATGATTGTCGCAGCCGGTAATTGGGTGGGCTTATGCTCGGTCCACTCTCAACCGATAACAACAATGAGGTATGCCATGCGTGAAGTGGTGATTGTCGACAGCGTACGGACCGGCCTGGCCAAATCCTTTCGCGGTAAATTCAATATGACCCGCCCGGACGACATGGCGGCCCATTGTGTGAACGCGTTGTTGGCGCGCACCGGTATCGACCCTGCCAGCGTCGAGGACTGCATCGTTGGCGCCGGTTCCAACGAAGGTGCCCAGGGCTTCAACATCGGTCGCAACGTCGCAGTGCTGTCGCGCCTGGGCATCGGCACGGCTGGCATGACCCTCAATCGTTTCTGTTCCTCGGGCTTGCAGGCGATCGCCATTGCCGCGAACCAGATCGCCTCGGGTTGCAGCGACATCATCGTCGCCGGTGGCGTCGAGTCCATCAGCCTGACCATGAAAAGCGTCAACACCGATAACCTGATCAACCCGCTGCTCAAGGAGCAGGTGCCGGGCATCTACTTCCCGATGGGCCAGACCGCTGAGATCGTTGCCCGTCGCTACAACGTCAGCCGCGAAGAACAGGATCTGTACGCCCTGCAAAGCCAGCAACGCACCGCCCAGGCGCAGGCTGCCGGCCTGTTCAGCGACGAAATCGTGCCGATGGCGGTGAAATACCAGGTCGAGGACAAGGCCACGGGCCAAGTGCAGATTCTCGACGGCGTTGTCGATCGCGACGACTGCAACCGCCCTGATACCACCCTGGAAAGTCTGGCCGGGTTGAAACCGGTGTTCGCCGACGATGGCTCGGTGACGGCCGGCAACTCCTCGCAACTGTCGGACGGCGCGTCCATGACCCTGGTGATGAGCCTGGAAAAAGCCCTGGAACTGGGGCTCAAGCCCAAGGCCTTCTTCCGTGGTTTTACCGTGGCCGGTTGCGCGCCGGACGAGATGGGCATCGGCCCGGTGTTTTCGGTGCCGAAACTGCTCAAGGCCAATGGCTTGCGGATTGACGACATCGACTTGTGGGAACTCAACGAAGCGTTCGCCTCGCAGTGCCTGTACAGCCGTAACCGGCTGGAAATCGACAACGCCCGGTACAACGTCAACGGTGGGTCGATTTCCATCGGTCACCCGTTCGGCATGACCGGATCGCGCCAGGTCGGGCATCTCGTTCGCGAATTGCAGCGACGCAACCTGCGTTACGGTATCGTCACCATGTGCGTGGGTGGCGGGATGGGGGCTACGGGGTTGTTTGAGGCGGTGAGGTAAACCCCGGTTTTTGCGTTGTCTGCCAGATAGCTTTCGCGAGCAAGCCCGCTCCCACAGTGTTCAGCGGCGATCACTAATCTTGTGCACGCCACAAAACCTGTGGGAGCGGGCTTGCTCGCGAATGCAGACGCCGCGGTCTTTCACATTACGACCCACACAGTTTCATTCGCGGCCAGCCCGAAACTGTCCCTGTGTACGCCACCGCTGCGGGCCTAGAATGACGGCTCCTGTATTTTGGCATTGGGGTTCGCATGCACATTTCATCGGGTCGCTGGGTCTACGGTCTGTTCCTGGCCTTGTTGACCGCGTTGTTGTGGGGAATCCTGCCGATCAAGCTCAAGCAGGTATTGCTGGTGATGGACCCGGTGACGGTGACCTGGTTTCGCCTGATGGTGTCCGGCGGCTGTCTGTTCATTTACCTGGCTGCGACAAAACGCCTGCCCAGCCGAAAGGTGCTTGGCCCGCGTGGGGGCTGGCTGGTGCTGATGGCGGTGCTCGGCCTGGTGGGCAATTACGTGTTGTATCTGATGGGGCTCAACCTGCTCAGTGCCGGCACGGCGCAACTGGTGGTGCAGATGGGGCCGATCATGCTGCTGATTGCCAGTGTGTTTGTGTTCAAGGAACGCTTCAGCCTGGGACAGGGGATTGGCCTGCTGGTGCTGCTGATCGGTTTTGCGCTGTTTTTCAACCAGCGCTTGAGTGAACTGCTCACATCGTTGACCGATTACACCGCCGGGGTGCTGCTGGTGTTGCTGGCGTCCACGGTCTGGACCTTCTATGCCCTGGGGCAAAAGCAATTGCTGACGGTGTGGAATTCGCTGCAGGTGATGATGGTGATCTACCTGTTTTGCGCGCTGCTGTTAACGCCGTGGGTGCATCCGCTCGAAGCCTTGCAATTGAACCCGTTGCAGGGTTGGCTGCTGCTGGCGTGCTGCCTCAACACCCTGATTGCCTATGGCGCGTTTGCCGAGGCCCTGGCCCATTGGGAAGCCTCCCGGGTCAGCGCGACGCTGGCCATCACGCCGTTGGTGACCTTTGCGGCGGTTGCCATGGCTGCATGGCTGTGGCCCGACTATGTGCATGCCGAGACGATCAATGGTTTGGGTTACGGCGGCGCGGTGCTGGTGGTGCTGGGATCGGCGCTAGTGGCGTTGGGGCCGTCGCTGATTGCCGGGTTGCGGGCGCGAAAGGCCAAAATGGTCATTGGCTGAGTATTTTCGCCGAACCCTTCGCGAGCAAGCCCGCTCCCACAGGGATCTGATGTGTGACATAGATCCAATGTGGGAGCGGGCTTGCTCGCGAAGACTGACTGTCAGACGCTACAAAACTCAGCCCTTGGCCCCAGCCTCCAGCATGTTCTCCGGCCTTACCCACGCATCGAACTCTTCGTCGGTCAGATACCCGAGCTGCAACGCCGCCTCGCGCAGGGTCAGTCCTTCGCTGTAGGCCTTCTTGGCGATCTCCGCCGATTTGTCATAGCCAATGTGCGGGTTGAGCGCCGTTACCAGCATCAGGCCACGCTCCAGGTGTTCAGCCATTTTTTCCGCATCCGGCTCCAGACCGGCCACGCAATGCTGCTGGAAGTTGCTGCAGCCATCACCCAGCAAACGGATCGATTGCAGCAGGTTATGGATGATCACCGGTTTGAACACGTTCAGCTGCAAGTGGCCCTGACTGGCTGCAAAGCCGATGGCGACGTCGTTGCCCAATACCTGGCAGGCCAGCATCGACAAGGCTTCGCACTGGGTCGGGTTGACCTTGCCCGGCATGATCGAACTGCCCGGTTCATTGGCCGGCAACTTGACTTCGGCGAAGCCGGCACGCGGACCGGAGCCCAGCAGGCGCAGGTCATTGGCAATTTTCATCAGGGTCACGGCGAGGGTTTTCAGCGCGCCGGACAACGTGGTCAAAGGCTCATGACCGGCCAGTGCGGCGAACTTGTTCGGCGCGGTAATAAACGGCAAACCGGAGAGGGCGGCCAGTTCCGCGGCGATGGCTTCACCGAAGCCGTGGGGTGAATTCAGCCCCGTGCCGACCGCCGTTCCGCCCTGGGCCAGCTCGCAGACCGCGGGCAGTGCGCTGCGGATCGCCCGCTCGGCGTAATCGAGTTGCGCGACGAAGGCCGAGATTTCCTGGCCGAAGCTGATCGGTGTCGCATCCATCATGTGGGTGCGGCCGGTCTTGACCAGTTTCATATGGCGGGCGGACAGCTCGGCCAGCCCGCCGGACAGTTCGCTGATCGCCGGCAGCAAGTGCTGTTGCACGGCCTGGGCGGCCGCGATGTGCATGGCGGTGGGGAAACAGTCGTTGGAACTCTGGGAGCGATTGACGTGATCGTTGGGGTGCACCGGGGACTTGCCGCCGCGCGGGTTGCCGGCCAGCTCGTTGGCGCGACCGGCGATCACTTCGTTGACGTTCATGTTGCTCTGGGTGCCGCTGCCGGTTTGCCAGACCACCAGCGGAAACTGGTCGTCGTGGTCGCCGGCGAGCACTTCGTCGGCCGCCTGCTCGATCAGACGGGCGATATCGGCGGGTACGTCGCCGTTACGATCATTGACCCGTGCCGCGGCTTTCTTGATCAGCGCCAGGGCATGCAACACTGCCAGCGGCATGCGTTCGTTGCCAATGGCGAAGTTGACCAGCGAGCGTTGCGTCTGAGCGCCCCAATAGGCTTCATCCGGGACTTCAACCTCGCCGAGGCTGTCGGTTTCGATACGGCTCATCTTGCTCACTCCTGTAGGTCCGATTGCGCAGTTTAGGCCGTGCTCGACGACCGTGGTTCCATCAGTCTGGATTTGACCATTCAACCCCTCTAAATCAAGTGCGACAAGGCTTGGGGTTGAGCGACACACTTTTTTAGGCGCAGAATGGACGCCCTTGGGGTCTTACCTCGCCAGCTAGAATAGGAAACTCGATGACTCGTCTTCGTGCCATCTGTACCGCCGTTGCTTTGGTCTGCGCCAGCGGCCAGGTTCTTGCCGACACCGCCAGCCATAACGCCAGTGCCGAGGCTTTCCTGACCATGGCGCACGCTGACAAACTGGGCACCCCGGTGTACATGCAAGTACAGCAGATGTTTGCCCAGCGTTTCGAACAGACCAAAGCTCCCGAGTCGAAAAAAGCCTTGCTGGAAACCTACCAGGCCAAGGCCAAGGCCGCTCTGGACCAAGCCATTGGCTGGAACAAGCTGAAGCCGGACATGATCAACCTCTACACCACCAACTTCACCGAGTCCGAGCTCAAGGACCTGGTTGCGTTCTACCAGTCGCCACTGGGCAAGAAAGTCCTGGAAAAAATGCCCCAGCTGACCCAGCAATCGGCCCAGATGACCCAGGCCAAGCTGGAAAGCGCGGTGCCTGTGGTCAACAAGCTGCTGGCTGACATGACCGCCGAGCTGACGCCGAAAGATGCGGCCGCTCCAGCCAAGAAAAAGCCTTAAGCGGAGTACGGTATGACCATGCAACAACGCATCGAATCGACGCTGGCCTTGCTTCAGCCGGAGCATCTGCAGGTGCTGGATGAGAGCCACATGCACAGCCGCGGGTTACAGACCCACTTCAAGGCTGTGGTCGTCAGCACACAGTTCGAAGGCCTGAACCGGGTCAAGCGCCACCAGAAAGTCTACGCCACGCTCGGCGAGCTGATGGGCGAGTTCCATGCGTTGGCGCTGCATACCTACACGCCGGAGGAATGGGCCCGGATCGACGCGGCCCCGGCCTCGCCGACCTGTGCCGGCGGCAGCAAGCACTAAGCACCGGTTTTTTGTTAGAATGCCCAACGCGCCGCTAACCCGGCGCGTTTTTTTTCGCATCCGGTTCACCCCTTACGAGGGTAGCCACCTGGAGATTTACCCATGACACAACAGATTGTCGTGGCGGCACTGTATAAGTTCGTCACCCTGGAAGATTACGTCGCCCTGCGCGAGCCACTGCTGCAAGCGATGGTCGACAACGGCATCAAAGGCACGCTGCTGATTGCCGAAGAAGGCATCAACGGCACCGTGTCCGGTAGCCGCGAAGGCATTGACGGGCTGATGGCCTGGCTCAAGAACGACCCGCGCATGGACGACATCGACCACAAAGAGTCGTACTGCGACGAACAGCCGTTCTACCGCACCAAAGTCAAACTCAAGAAAGAAATCGTCACCCTCGGCGTGGAAGGCGTGGACCCGAACAAAAAGGTCGGCACCTACGTTGATCCGCAAGACTGGAACGCGCTGATCAGCGACCCGGAAGTACTGTTGATCGACACGCGTAACGATTACGAAGTCTCGATCGGTACCTTCGAAGGCGCCATCGACCCGAAAACCACCAGTTTTCGCGAATTTCCCGACTACATCAAAGCCAACTTCGACCCGGCCGTGCACAAGAAGGTCGCGATGTTCTGCACCGGTGGCATCCGTTGCGAGAAAGCGTCGAGCTACATGCTCAGCGAGGGTTTTGGTGAGGTCTACCACCTCAAGGGCGGCATCCTGAAGTACCTCGAAGAGGTGCCGCAGGAAGAAACCAAATGGCAAGGCGACTGCTTTGTGTTCGACAACCGCGTGACGGTGCGCCATGACCTGAGCGAAGGCGACTACGATCAATGTCATGCCTGCCGCACGCCGGTCAGCGTGGAAGACCGCGCGTCCGAGCACTACGTGGCCGGCATCAGTTGCCCGCATTGCTGGGATAAGCTGAGCGAGAAGACCCGTCGCAGCGCCATCGACCGGCAGAAACAGATCGAACTGGCCAAGGCTCGCAACCAGCCTCACCCGATCGGCTACAACTATAAGCAAGCATCCTCCGAGGCCTGAACCATGTCTGCGCGCCTGCTCTATGTGATGGACCCGATGTGTTCCTGGTGCTGGGGGTTCGCCCCGGTGGCCAAGGCGCTGGTCGAGCAGGCGCAAGCCGCAGGCGTGGATGTGCACCTGATCGTGGGAGGTTTGCGCACTGGCAGCGGTTCAGCGCTGGAACCGTCTACCCGTCGCTATATCCTTGAACATTGGCAGGCAGTCACCGAGGCCACCGGGCAGCCGTTCAAGCTCGAAGGCGCGTTGCCCGACGGCTTTGTCTATGACACTGAACCTGCCTGCCGGGCATTGGTGACGGCCCGCAGCCTGGCGCCGGATTGCGCGTGGAAACTGCTCGGGCTGATTCAGCACGCGTTTTATGCCCAGGGTCGCGACGTCACGCAGGCCAGCGTGTTGGTTGAGCTGGCGGAGCAGGCCGGTTTGCCACGCATCGAGTTCGCCGGTGCGTTCGACCGGGCCGATATGCACGCAGCCACCGCTGCCGATTTCACCTGGGTCCAGGACCTGGGCATTGCCGGTTTCCCCACCCTGCTGGCTGAGCGTAACGGCCAACTGGCGCTGTTGACCAATGGCTATCAGCCTTTGAGCGAGTTGTCCCCGCTGCTCGGCCGCTGGCTGGAGCGTGCTGCCTGTGCATGACCTGCCCGACGATGTCGCTACCGCTAAACGTGTCGACCGCCTGAGCTGGGCGGAAATCCGCCGCCTGGCCCTGCATCACAAGAAATCCCTGTGGATCGCCAACGGCGTGGCCGTGCTGGCGACCTTGTGCAGCGTGCCGATTCCCTTGCTCCTGCCGTTGCTGGTGGACGAGGTATTGCTGGGGCACGGTGATGCCGCGCTGAAGATCATGAACCACGCGCTGCCCGAAGGCTGGCAGAAAGCCGCGGGCTACATCGGCCTGATGTTGCTGGTGACCTTGACCCTGCGTTGCACGGCGTTGCTGTTCAACGTGGTGCAGGCGAAATTGTTCGCCGGGTTGGCCAAGGACATCGTCTACCGCATTCGCATACGCCTGATCGAACGGCTCAAGCGTATCTCGCTGGGTGAATACGAAAGCCTGGGCAGCGGCACGGTGACCACGCATCTGGTCACCGACCTCGACACGCTGGACAAATTCGTCGGTGAAACCCTCAGCCGTTTCCTCGTGGCCATGCTGACCCTGGTTGGCACTGCCGGCATCCTGATGTGGATGCACTGGAAACTGGCGCTGCTGATTCTGTTGTTCAACCCTTTGGTGATCTACGCCACGGTGCAGTTGGGCAAGCGGGTCAAGCACCTGAAGAAACTCGAGAACGACAGCACTTCGCGCTTTACCCAGGCGCTGACCGAAACGCTGGATGCCATCCAGGAAGTTCGCGCCGGCAACCGTCAGGGGTTTTTCCTCGGGCGCCTGGGCCAGCGTGCCCGGGATGTGCGCGATTATGCGGTGAATTCGCAGTGGAAAACCGACGCATCGAACCGGGCCAGCGGATTGCTGTTCCAGTTCGGCATCGATATTTTCCGGGCTGCGGCGATGCTCACGGTGTTGTTCTCCGACCTGTCCATCGGCCAGATGCTCGCGGTGTTCAGCTACCTGTGGTTCATGATCGGTCCGGTGGAACAACTGCTGAACCTGCAATACGCCTACTACGCTGCCGGCGGTGCACTGTCGCGGATCAACGAACTGCTGTCCCGCGCCGACGAACCCGAGTACCCGGGCGGAGTCGACCCGTTCATCGGTCGCGAAACCGTCGGGATCGAGGTTCAGGGCTTGAGCTTCGGCTACGGTGACGAACTGGTGCTGAGCCAGATGAATCTTTCCATCGCTCCCGGCGAAAAAGTCGCGATCGTCGGCGCCAGCGGCGGCGGCAAGAGCACTCTGGTGCAACTGCTGCTGGGCTTGTACACGCCCTTGGCCGGGACCATTCGTTTTGGTGGTTCGACCCAGCAAGAGATCGGCCTGGAAACCGTGCGGGAAAATGTCGCTGTGGTCCTGCAACACCCGGCGCTGTTCAACGACACCATCCGGGCCAACCTGACCATGGGTCGTGAACGCAGTGACGAGGCCTGCTGGCAGGCACTGGAAATCGCCCAACTGCACAACACGGTCCGGGATTTGCCCAATGGCCTGGACAGCATCGTCGGGCGCTCCGGCGTGCGTTTATCTGGCGGGCAGCGCCAGCGCTTGGCCATTGCACGGATGGTGCTGGCCGAACCGAAAGTGGTGATCCTCGACGAAGCGACTTCGGCGCTGGATGCCGCCACCGAGTACAACCTGCACCAGGCACTGGCGCGGTTCCTGAGCAACCGCACCACGTTGATCATTGCTCACCGTCTTTCGGCGGTAAAACAGGCCGACCGGGTGCTGGTGTTCGATGGCGGGCAGATCGCAGAGGATGGCGATCATCAGCAACTGATTGCCGACGGTGGACTGTACGCCAAGCTTTATGGTCATTTGCAGCGGTTGTAGCGAGACGACATCAAGGTTGCAGGGCGCCACTTCAAAACTAAAAAAACATCATCGCGACCGAACTCGATGGCCGCGATACTCCCTCCCGGCATAGCTTATCGCTTGCCGGGACCGGAATCGCAACCTAGTCTAGCTAAAGCGATTTCGTCCGGAAGACGAGCTAGCGGTGCTAAATCAAGGGACCTCATGAATCAAACGCGGACTCTCGGAACGCCACGGTTGTTGGGCATCGTCTGGCCATTTATCGCCGTTGTGTTGTTTCAAGCCTTGTTGGGCGGCGTTAGCCTTTATGTGCTGTCGGCGGTTCGCGGCTATGTTGCCGGCGAAAGCCTCTGGTCCAAGGGCCAGAAAGACGCCATCTATTACCTCAATCTCTACGCCGACAGTGGCGACGAAGCGATTTTTCATAAATACCAGAACGCCATTTCCGTGCCTCAGGGCGGGCATGAGTTGCGTGTGGCGCTGGATAGTCAGCCGCCGGACATCGAGGCCGCACGTGTGGCGATCCTCAAGGGCGGCAATCATCCTGACGATGTCGCCAGCCTGATTTGGCTGTACCTCAACTTTCGTCACTTCAGTTACCTCGAAAAAGCCATCGACCTCTGGACCGTGGGTGATGCCTATCTGGTCCAACTCGATGGCGTTGCGCGGGACATGCATCAGCACATCACCTCCAGCCCGGCCTCCGGTGCGGATGTGCAGCGCTGGAAGGAGCAGATTTTCGCCATCAACGACGGCGTGACGCCGGCGGCGAAGGCATTCAGCGATGCCCTGGGTGAAGGCTCGCGGATGATTCTGCGTCTGTTGTTGGTGACGAATCTGGCCACCGCCCTGGGCCTGATTGCATTGGCCTTGATGCGCACTCGTAAGCTGCTCAAGCAGCGTCATGCCTTCGCCGATGCACTGCAACTGGAGAAGGAGCGGGCGCAGATCACCCTGCAATCAATTGGCGACGGCGTGATCACCACGGACGTTTCCGGTGCTATTGCCTACATGAATCCGGCGGCCGAGGCGTTGACCCACTGGAAGGCCGAGCAGGCGACAGGATTGCCGCTGGCGGCGCTGTTCAACCTGCTGGATGAAAATGCGCAGACCGATGGTTTCACCCTGATCGAGCATATTCTCAGCGGCCAGCTAAGTGGCGGCAGTGAGCACTCAAGGCTGATTCAGCGCCTGGACGGCAGCACGGTGTCGGTCACATTGGTGGGTGCGCCAATCCGCAATGCTGGCAAAGTCAGCGGGACGGTGCTGGTGCTGCATGACATGACCCAGGAGCGGCAATACATCGCCAATCTGTCGTGGCAGGCGACCCACGATGCCTTGACCGGGCTCGCCAACCGCCGCGAGTTCGAATATCGCCTGGAGCAGGCGCTGCACAACCTGACCCGCTACCCGGGGCGACATGCCCTGATGTTCCTCGATCTGGATCAATTCAAACTGGTCAACGATACCTGCGGTCACGCGGCGGGCGATGAATTGTTGCGGCATATCTGTGCCTTGTTGCAATCGGGGCTGCGCGAAGGCGATACCCTGGCGCGCCTTGGCGGCGACGAGTTCGGCATCCTGCTGGAGAACTGCGCACCGGAAGCAGCGGAGAAAATTGCCGAGAGCCTGCGCCAGACTGTGCAGAATCTGCATTTTGTCTGGAAGGGCCGGCCTTTCGTCACCACTGTCAGTATCGGGCTGGTCCATGTCGCGCAGAATCCGACGACGCTCGAAGCCTCGCTGCGTGCTGCCGACATGGCGTGCTACATGGCCAAGGAAAAGGGCCGGAACCGGGTCCAGGTCTATCATCCGGATGACTCGGAGTTGTCCCTGCGCTTCGGCGAAATGGCCTGGGTGCAGCGTTTGCACATGGCGCTGGAGGAGGACCGCTTTTGCCTGTACGCCCAGGAAATTGCCCCCTTGGGCCATATCGGTCAGGACGGCGGGCACATTGAAATTCTGCTGCGATTGCACGATGAAGCCGGGCGGATGATCTTGCCCGACAGTTTCATACCGGCTGCCGAGCGTTATGGCTTGATGATCTCGCTTGATCGTTGGGTTGTGCAGAACGTGTTCAAGATCATTGCCCAATGCCGGACCGGGCAAGACCATGGACCGTTGGCCATGTGTGCGATCAATCTGTCAGGCACGACGATCGGGGATGAGGCGTTCCTGGATTTCCTGCGCCAACAGTTTGTGACGTATTCGATTCCGCCTGAAATGATTTGTTTTGAAATTACCGAGACCAGTGCTATTTCAAATCTTGGCAGCGCCATCCGATTCATTAATGAACTCAAAGGCTTAGGATGCCATTTTTCACTGGATGATTTTTGTGCCGGAATGTCCTCATTCGCGTATCTGAAACATTTGCCTGTAGACTTCCTGAAGATCGACGGGAGTTTCGTAAAGGATATGCTGGACGACCCGATTAACCGAGCCATGGTCGAAGTGATCAACCATATCGGTCATGTCATGGGTAAGCGCACGATTGCCGAGTTTGTCGAATCGCCCCAGATCGAGCAGGCATTGCTTGAGATCGGGGTGGATTACGCTCAAGGGTATGTGATTGAACGCCCGCATCTGTTTACCAGCGATAGCTTGCTGAGTCGTCCCGCCAGGCCCCAACCGATATTGTTCAAGGCGCCTGGCACGTTCCGTTGAAACTCCTGCCGGTCTTACAATCACAATCAAAAGGAGCTCGACAGTGATCGACACATTCAACCGAACCGGACCGCTCATGGAAGCTGCAAGTTATCCTGCCTGGGCCCAGCGCCTGATCCAGGATTGCAGCGAGAGCAAGCGCCGGGTTGTCGAACACGAACTGTACCAACGCATGCGAGACAACAGACTCAGTGCGAAGACCATGCGCCAGTACCTGATCGGTGGCTGGCCGGTGGTCGAACAGTTCGCGTTGTATATGGCACAAAACCTGACCAAGACCCGCTTTGCCCGTCATCCCGGCGAAGATATGGCCCGCCGCTGGCTGATGCGTAATATCCGCGTCGAATTGAACCACGCCGATTACTGGGTGCACTGGAGTCGCGCGCACGGTGTCAGCCTGGAAGACCTGCAGGCACAGCAGGTTGCGCCGGAGCTTCACGCCTTGAGCCATTGGTGTTGGCACACCAGTTCAGCCGACTCGCTGATCGTGGCGATTGCCGCCACCAACTACGCCATCGAAGGGGCGACCGGGGAATGGTCGGCGATCGTTTGTTCCAACGGTATCTACGCCGCCTCGTTCCCCGAGGAAGATCGCAAGCGGGCGATGAAGTGGCTGAAGATGCACGCCCAGTACGACGATGCCCATCCATGGGAAGCCCTGGAAATCATTTGCACATTGGCGGGCACCAACCCGAGCAAATCCCTGCAGATGGAGTTACGCCAGGCTGTTTGCAAGAGCTACGACTACATGTACCTGTTTCTTGAGCGTTGCATGCAGTTGGAGCACGCAGAGAGAGCGCCGGTCTTTCGTGAACGGATGGCACTGGTTGAGAGCTGATTCAACGTCTGCTTGAAAACTGTGGGAGCGGGCTTGCTCGCGAAGGCGGAATATCAGTGACATCCATGCCACCTGATACACCGCCTTCGCGAGCAAGCCCGCTCCCACATTGTCTTGTGTCGTGGCGAATGGCTCAGCCCGCCATCTCCAGCCGGTTACGACCTTCGCGCTTGGCCACATACAGCGCGCTGTCTGCCCGTCGCAACAGGCTTTCGGCAGACTCGCCGGGCAACAGGGTCGAACAGCCGAGGCTGACCGTCAGCAAGATCGTATGAGCATCGGCCAGGTATTCTTCAGACTGCACTGCAAACCGCAGCCGTTCACCGACCATGGCCGCGGCCTCGCGGCTGGTGTTCGACAGCAGGATCAGGAACTCTTCACCGCCATAGCGGAACACCATGTCCACGTTGCGCAACTGATGTTTGATCGAGGCAGCGACCGCCTTGAGCACGTGATCGCCAGTGCTGTGGCCATGGATGTCATTGACTTGCTTGAAATGATCGATGTCCAGCATCAGCACCGACAACGGTTGCAGATGGCGCCGGGACAGCTCGATTTCCCTTTGCAGCGTCTGGTCCATGGCGATGCGGTTACCGGTGCCCGTCAATGGGTCGCGCAGTGCGCTTTGGGTGGCGGTACGGTAAAGCAGCGCGTTGCGCATCGGGAAAAGCAGCGCGGCCAGCAGTGATTCGAGATGACCCTGTTCCTGTTCGCTGAAACGCTGATTGCGGCGAAAAACCAGCTCGCCCAAGTGCTCGCCTTCGTGACTGAGGCTGTAACTGATGGAATGGTGGCCGCGCTGGCCAAACTCCAGGCGCAGGTCGCTGTTCTTGTGTTGGTAGATCAAGGCGTCCAGCGGCACCAATCGTTGAATCTCGCGATAGAACGTTCCGAGAATGCGTTGCGGCTCCAGACTGGTTTGCAGCTGCAGGCTCAGTTGCTGGCGCATTTGCGCAAGGCTGACAGGCCTTTCCAGAATAGGCGGCTGCTGACCAAAGCCCAGGCGCTGCAATTTGGCGCTATCGAAGTCAATTGCGTTGGTCTGGGAGGGTGGTTTCATAAGGCGTGCGCCCCTAAGCAGTAAGGCTGTCTTACAAGCAGGGTGAGAGCGGCTTAGGGCTGCGCGTCGTACTGGTCCGTCAGTCCCGTAGGACATTTCGTACAAGTTTAATCCGCTTTGTGGAAGATGAGTAACGTCTGCACTCAAGCTTCACCCCCTCGTCTGCTTTCACGTTGCGTGTTTGAGCAAACTTAGAGCGAAAGTCGTGCCATTCGGATCATCTGGATAAAATACGTATTAAATCAATCGGTTGTTGTTTGACTTTGGCCTGTAAGGCGATACGTGTGACGTTTGATTGACAGGTGCCTGGCCTGAATTGGAGGGGCTTCAAGTGCCGCGGCGGGAAGCCGGCGCGGCAACAAAAAAGCGACGTGCGGTCGTTACTGGGCGTCGAACGCCTGGCCATTGATGCCGGTGCTGTCCGGGCCCATCAGGTAAAGGTAGACCGGCATGATCTCCTCGGGCGTCGGGTTGTTCAGTGGGTTTTCGCCCGGGTAGGCCTGGGCGCGCATACTGGTGCGGGTAGCGCCCGGGTTGATGCTGTTGGAACGTACCGGGGCCACGGTGTCGACTTCGTCAGCCAGGGTTTGCATCAGGCCTTCGGTGGCGAATTTGGAGACGCCGTAAGCGCCCCAATACGCACGTCCCTTGCGGCCGACGCTGCTGGAAGTGAACACCACCGAGGCATCCTGCGACAGCTTGAGCAGCGGCAGCAGCGTGCTGGTGAGCATGAACATGGCATTGACATTGACTTGCATGACGCGCATGAAGTTTTCGCCGGACAACTGTTCGATCGGCGTGCGCGGGCCAATGATCGAAGCGTTGTGCAACAAGCCGTCGAGATGACCGAATTCGGTTTCGATCATCGCAGCCAGCTCATCGTATTGATGGGGCAGGGCGGTTTCCAGGTTGAACGGGATTACCGCCGGTTGTGGATGGCCGGCGGCTTCGATTTCGTCGTAGACCTGGGACAGGTTGGCTTCTGTCTTGCCCAGCAGCAGCACGGTTGCGCCGTGGGCCGCGTAGGTTTTCGCCGCTGCGGCGCCGATGCCGCGACCGGCGCCGGTGACCAGAATGACCCGATCCTTGAGCAGTTCGGGGCGGGCGGAATAATCAAACATAAAAACCTCGACAAATCAGAATAGGAGCGACGCGATCCTTGTAGGAGCGAACATGCTCGCGATGGTCGTCAACGATTACGCGACAAGCCTGACAAACTGCGGCGTTCTCGGGTTTTTCGCGAGCAAGCCCGCTCCTGCAAAAAGCGGTTCGGCTTAGCAGCTACACAGGGCGCTATCGAGCACCTTGCGCAATTCCAACGGATGATCGACCACCACATCCGCCCCCCAATGCCGCGGGTTGTCATCCGGGTGGATATAGCCAAAGGTCACCGCAGCCGTCTTGGTGCCGGCATCGCGGCCCGACTCGATGTCGCGCAAGTCATCACCTACGAACAGCACGCTGGCCGGGTCTAGGTCGAGCATCTTGCACGCGAGGATCAGTGGCTCTGGATCGGGTTTGCTGTTCTTCACGTGATCCGGGCAGATCAGCAGCGCCGAACGCTCGGCCAGCCCCAGTTGCTGCATGATCGGCTCGGCAAACCGCAGTGGCTTGTTGGTGACCACGCCCCAGATCAGGTTGGCTTTCTCGATATCGGCGAGCAATTCAGCCATGCCGTCGAACAGCTTGCTGTGAACGGCACAACCCACGAGGTAGCGCTCCAGGAACTCCTGGCGCAATTCCTCGAAGCCCGGCGATTCCGGGTCCATGGCGAAGGTCACGGCGACCATTGCCCGGGCGCCGCCGGAAATCTCGTCGCGGATGTGCTTGTCGTTCATCGGTGGCAATCCGCGGTCGGCACGCATCGCCTGGCAGATCGCAATGAAGTCCGGCGCGGTGTCGAGCAGGGTGCCGTCCATGTCGAAAAGAACTGCTCTGATTGGCATCGGCTTACTCCTCGCGCAGGGTCTGGATCATGTAATTGACGTCCACGTCTGAGGCCAGCTTGTAGTGCTTGGTCAGCGGGTTGTAGGTCAGGCCGATGATGTCCTTGACGGTCAGGCCGGCCATGCGGCTCCAGGCACCGAGCTCGGAAGGGCGGATGAATTTCTTGAAGTCGTGGGTGCCGCGCGGCAGCAACTTCATGATGTATTCGGCGCCGACGATGGCGAACAGGTACGCCTTCGGGTTGCGGTTGATGGTCGAGAAGAACACCTGGCCGCCGGGCTTGACCATGCGGAAGCAGGCGCGGATGACCGACGACGGATCCGGCACGTGCTCGAGCATTTCCAGGCAGGTGACCACGTCGAACTGCTCGGGCATTTCCTCGGCCAGGGCTTCGGCGGTGATCTGCCGGTATTCGACGTTGACGCCCGACTCCAGTTGATGCAACTGGGCAACCGCCAACGGCGCTTCACCCATATCGATACCCATGACGGTCGCGCCGCGCTGGGCCATGGCTTCGCTGAGGATGCCGCCGCCGCAACCGACGTCGAGGACCTTTTTACCGGCCAGATTGACCCGCTCGTCAATCCAGTTGACTCGCAGCGGGTTGATGTCGTGCAGCGGTTTGAATTCGCTTTCGCGGTCCCACCAGCGATGGGCCAGGGCTTCGAATTTGGCGATTTCGGCGTAGTCGACGTTGCTCATGGTTTAAGTCCTCTAAAACTTGAAAATTCCTGTTGCCCCGGATTGTGCTCCAGGGTGCTTACGATTCGGTACGGCCGCTGATGCGCTTGCCCCAATTCTTCGCAGCAGCGCCTAGCTGTTGTTCATCGAGGCGTGTCAGGCGACGGTCATCGAGCAACTGCTTGCCGGCAACCCAAAGGTGTTTCACGCAGTCGCGGCCGGTGGCGTATATAAGCTGCGAAACCGGGTCGTAGACCGGTTGCTGGGCCAGGCCGGAAAGGTCGAAAGCCACCATGTCCGCCGCCTTGCCGATTTCCAGTGAGCCGACGTCGGCCTCGATACCCAGTGCCCGGGCGCCGTTGAGAGTGGCCATGCGCAAGGCACGATGGGCATCCAGCGCGGTAGCCGAGCCGGCGACAGCCTTGGCCAGCAAGGCCGCGGTGCGGGTTTCGCCGAGCAGGTCCAGGTCATTGTTGCTCGCCGCGCCATCGGTGCCGACTGCGACATTCACCCCGGCCTGCCACAAACGCTCGACCGGGCAGAACCCGCTGGCCAGCTTCAGGTTCGACTCCGGGCAATGAATCACATTGCTGTTGCTTTCTACCAGCAGCGCCAGGTCTTCATCGCTGATCTGGGTCATGTGAACCGCCTGGAAGCGCGGCCCCAACAAGCCCAGGCGCGCCAGGCGGGCCAGTGGGCGTTCACCGCGCTGCTCGACCGATTGCTGCACTTCGAAAGCGGTTTCATGCACGTGCATGTGGATCGAGGCGTCCAGTTCTTCGGCGATCACCCGGATTTTTTCCAGGTTTTCGTCGCCTACGGTGTAGGGTGCATGGGGACCGAAAGTGATTTTGATGCGCTCGTGGTGCTTGAGATCGCCAAACAGTTCGACGCCCTGACGAATGGCTTCATCCGCGGTAGCGGCGCCCGGAATGGGGAAGTCGAGGATCGGAATCGCGATCTGCGCGCGAATGCCGCTGTTGTGCACGCGCTCGCTGGCAACCTTCGGGAAGAAATACATGTCAGAGAAACAGGTGATGCCGCCTTTGATCTGTTCGGCGATGGCCAGGTCGGTGCCGTCGCGTACGAATGATTCATCGACCCACTTGGCTTCGGCTGGCCAGATGTGATTTTCCAGCCAGGTCATCAATGGCAGGTCATCGGCCAGGCCACGGAACAGCGTCATCGCCGCGTGCCCGTGGGCATTGATCAGGCCGGGGCTGAGCAACATGTCGGGCAATTCGCGGGTTTCGCTTGAGTTAAGCTTCAGAGCGGCGGAACGTGGGCCGATAAACACGATGCGTCCATCACGGATGCCCACGCCATGTTCTTTGAGGACAACACCAGCGGGTTCGACGGGTACCAGCCAGGTCGGCAGCAATAACAGGTCGAGCGCAGCGGCAGTGTTCGGCATCGAGGGTCGGTTCCAGTGCTTTTGTAAAGGATGGCGAAGTATACCCGAGCGTCTTCGCGGGGGGATCGCTATAATCGGCGGCTTTTGTTCATGAGTGCGGGGTGAGGGATGCGCGATCGACTGTTGGCTGCGGAAAAGGTAAAGGCCATCGATTGGCGTGATGGCGCTCTCCATCTGCTGGATCAGCGTATTTTGCCGTTCGAGGAAACCTGGATCGCCTACACCAGCGCAGCCGGTGTGGCCGAAGCCATTCGCTCGATGGTGGTGCGTGGCGCACCGGCCATCGGCATCAGTGCCGCCTATGGCATCGTGCTCGCGGCCCGTGCCCGGATTGCCGAAGGTGGCGACTGGTACGCCGCGCTGGAAGAGGATTTTGCGCTGCTGGCCGATTCCCGTCCCACTGCGGTCAATCTGTTTTGGGCGCTGGGGCGCATGCATGATCGGCTCGATCGCCTGAAAGACAATGCCGATCCGCTTGAGGTGCTGGAGGCCGAGGCCATCGCCATTCACGAAAGTGATCGCGAAGCCAATCTGACCATGGCGCAACTGGGTGTCGACCTGATCCGCAAGCATCAGGGCAACGCGCAGGCGATCCTGACCCACTGCAACACGGGTGCGCTGGCCACGGGCGGCTTTGGCACGGCGCTGGGGGTGATTCGTGGTGCATTCATCGAGGGCATGGTCGAGCAGGTCTATGTCGACGAAACCCGCCCATGGCTGCAGGGTTCGCGGCTGACCGCGTGGGAACTGGCCAATGAAGGCATTCCCGTGACCCTCAATGTCGATTCCGCCGCGGCGCATATCATGAAGACCAAGGGCCCTACCTGGGTCATCGTCGGCGCTGACCGGATCACTGCCAATGGCGACGTGGCCAACAAGATCGGTACCTATCAACTGGCCGTCAACGCCATGCACCACGGCGTGCGCTTCATGGTGGTGGCGCCGAGTTCGACCATCGACATGAACCTGGCCAGCGGCGATGACATTCCGATTGAGGAGCGTGATGGTCGCGAGTTGCTGGAGGTCGGTGGCAAGCGGGTGGGCGCGGATGTCGAAGCATTCAATCCGGTGTTCGATGTGACGCCGGCGGACCTGATCGATGCGATCGTCACTGAAAAAGGCATCGTCGAGCGTCCGGATACGGCGAAGATGGCTCAGTTGATGTGCCGCAAGCGCCTGCATTAAGGCTCTTTGGCGACAGATAAATTGTATTCGCGAGCAAGCCCGCTCCCACATTGGACCAAGTCGGTCGCAAAATTTGTATGCGACGCCGATCCGGTGTGGGAGCGGGCTTGCTCGCGAAGAGGTCCGCAAAGTCAACAAATCAGCCAGAATCGAGCCTGAAATCTGCATTCATCAAGCCTCTAAGCCCCTCTCGTCCTCTTCAAGCCTGTCATCGGTCAACTAACTACTCTCCATGCGCATCTAGGGGATAGGTGCGTGGCGGCTCTTGTGATAACATCCGGCGGTTTCCAGGGTTGCCCCAAGTGGCGACCCGTACTGCGCAGATCCATGGCATAACTCGTTGATTTGTCGTAAGTCGGTGCATGGCAATCAGCCTGTATCGGCGAGCTTCGTTGGTCCCATATGGATGTGACGAAGTTTCACCAGAAAAAGGAATCAGGCTTCTCATGGGCGAACTGGCCAAAGAAATCCTCCCGGTCAATATCGAAGACGAGCTGAAGCAGTCCTACCTCGACTACGCGATGAGCGTAATTGTCGGGCGGGCACTGCCGGATGCGCGCGATGGCTTGAAGCCCGTGCACCGGCGCGTGCTGTTCGCGATGAGCGAGCTGGGCAACGACTTCAACAAGCCGTACAAGAAATCTGCCCGTGTTGTCGGTGACGTGATCGGTAAGTATCACCCGCACGGTGATACCGCGGTGTACGACACCATCGTTCGGATGGCGCAGCCATTCTCCCTGCGCTACCTGCTGGTAGACGGCCAAGGCAACTTCGGTTCGGTGGACGGCGACAACGCCGCGGCCATGCGATACACCGAAGTGCGCATGACCAAGCTGGCGCACGAGCTGCTGGCTGACCTGCACAAGGAAACCGTGGACTGGGTGCCGAACTACGACGGCACCGAGATGATCCCGGCGGTCATGCCGACCCGTATTCCCAACCTGTTGGTCAACGGCTCCAGCGGTATCGCCGTGGGCATGGCGACCAACATTCCGCCGCACAACCTCGGTGAAGTCATCGACGGTTGCCTGGCGCTCATCGACAATCCCGAGCTGACCGTCGATGAACTGATGCAATACATTCCCGGTCCGGACTTCCCGACCGCCGCGATCATCAACGGTCGCGCCGGCATCATCGAAGCCTACCGCACCGGTCGCGGGCGCATTTACATGCGTGCCCGCTCGATGATCGAAGACATCGACAAGGTCGGTGGCCGTCAGCAGATCGTCATCACCGAACTCCCATACCAGCTGAACAAGGCGCGTCTGATCGAGAAGATCGCCGAGCTGGTCAAGGAGAAGAAGCTTGAAGGCATCACCGAGCTGCGCGACGAGTCCGACAAGGACGGTATGCGCGTCGTGATCGAGCTGCGTCGCGGCGAAGTGCCAGAGGTCATCCTCAACAACCTCTACGCCCAGACCCAGCTGCAAGCGGTGTTCGGTATCAACATCGTCGCGCTGATCGATGGCCGTCCGCGGATCCTGAACCTCAAGGATTTGCTGGAAGCCTTCGTCCGTCACCGTCGCGAAGTGGTTACCCGTCGTACCGTGTTCGAACTGCGCAAGGCGCGCGAGCGTGGTCACATCCTTGAAGGTCAAGCCGTTGCCCTGTCGAACATCGACCCGGTCATCGCCCTGATCAAGGCCTCGCCAACGCCGTCGGAAGCCAAGGAAGCGCTGGTCAGCACGCCTTGGGAGTCCTCGGCTGTGGTGGCGATGGTTGAACGTGCCGGCGCCGATTCGTGCCGTCCGGAAAACCTCGATCCGCAATACGGTCTGCGCGACGGCAAGTACTTCCTGTCGCCAGAACAGGCGCAAGCCATTCTGGAACTGCGTCTGCACCGCCTGACCGGTCTGGAACACGAAAAACTGCTGGCCGAGTATCAAGAGATCCTCAACCAGATCGGCGAGCTGATCCGCATCCTCAACAGCGCCACGCGCCTGATGGAAGTGATCCGCGAAGAGCTGGAAGTGATTCGCGCCGAATACGGCGACGTACGTCGTACCGAGATCCTCGATGCCCGACTCGACCTGACCCTGGGTGACATGATCCCGGAAGAAGAGCGCGTCGTGACCATTTCCCACGGTGGCTACGCCAAGACCCAGCCGCTGGCTGCGTACCAGGCCCAGCGTCGTGGTGGTAAAGGCAAGTCGGCGACCGGCGTCAAGGATGAGGACTACATCGCTCACCTGCTGGTTGCCAACAGCCACACCACGCTGCTGCTGTTCTCCAGCAAGGGCAAGGTGTACTGGCTGAAAACCTACGAAATCCCCGAGGCATCCCGCGCTGCCCGTGGTCGTCCGCTGGTCAACCTGCTGCCGCTGGACGACGGTGAGTACATCACCACCATGCTGCCGGTCGAGGAATACACCGAAGGTCACTACATCTTCATGGCCACCGCCAATGGCACCGTGAAGAAGACCCCGCTGGAATCCTTCAGCCGTCAACGCAGCGTCGGCCTGATCGCGCTGGAGCTGGACGAAGGCGACGTGCTGATTTCCGCGGCCATCACCGATGGCGAGCGCGAAGTGATGCTGTTCTCCGATGGCGGCAAGGTCACCCGCTTCAAGGAATCCGACGTTCGCGCCATGGGCCGTACCGCCCGCGGTGTGCGCGGCATGCGTCTGCCGGAAGGCCAGAAGCTGATTTCCATGCTGATCCCGGAAGAAGGCAGCCAGATCCTCACCGCTTCCGAGCGTGGTTTTGGCAAGCGCACGGCAATCACCGAGTTCCCTGAGTACAAGCGTGGCGGTCAGGGCGTTATCGCCATGGTCAGCAACGAGCGTAACGGCCGCCTGGTCGGTGCGGTTCAGGTGCTCGACGGCGAGGAAATCATGCTGATTTCCGACCAGGGCACCCTGGTGCGCACCCGTGTCGACGAAGTGTCCAGCCTGGGTCGTAACACCCAGGGCGTGACCCTGATCAAGCTGGCCAATGACGAAACGCTGGTCGGGCTGGAGCGGGTTCAGGAGCCGTCGGAAGTCGAGGGTGAAGAGCTGGAAGGCGAAGAGGGTGAAGGGTTTGTCGGTGAAGTCGTGATTGACGACGTTGCCGAAGACCAGCAACTCGACGCCGCCGCTGACGAAGAGCCACAAGAGTAAGTGGATATGAGGGGGCGGATGAAAATTCGCCCCCTTGTTGTTTGTGAGGTCCCCCTGTAGGAGCGAGCTCGCTCGCGATGGTCGTCAACGATGACGCGGGTTTTCTGATTAAACGCGGTGTCTTCAAGTCCATCGCGAGCAAGCTCGCTCCTACAGTTGATCGCTCCCATGCTATTGCGTGGGAGTGATCACGGCGTTTTTATTGCGTGATACCCCCAAATCAGAGCGAGATTGGATGTGAGCAAGAGAGCCTATAACTTCTGTGCCGGTCCTGCGGCGCTTCCCGAAGCTGTCCTGCAGCGCGCCCAGGGTGAACTCCTCGACTGGCACGGCAAGGGTCTGTCGGTCATGGAAATGAGCCATCGCAGTGATGAGTTCGTGTCCATCGCCACCAAGGCCGAGCAGGATCTGCGTGATCTGCTGAATATCCCCTCGAACTATAAAGTGCTGTTTCTGCAAGGTGGCGCCAGCCAGCAATTTGCTCAGATTCCTCTGAACCTGTTGCCGGAAAACGGCTCGGCCGACTATATCGATACCGGTATCTGGTCGCAGAAAGCCATCGAAGAAGCTTCGCGCTATGGCCACGTCAACGTAGCCGGCACCGCCAAGCCTTACGACTATTTCGCCATTCCCGGCCAGAACGAATGGAAGCTGTCGAAAGACGCGGCCTACGTCCACTACGCGCCGAACGAAACCATCGGCGGTCTGGAGTTCCAGTGGATTCCGGAGACCGGTGATGTTCCGCTGGTCGCCGACATGTCTTCGGACATCCTGTCGCGTCCGATCGATGTTTCGCGTTTCGGCATGATCTACGCCGGCGCCCAGAAAAACATCGGCCCGAGCGGTATCGTCGTCAACATCGTTCGCGAAGACCTGCTGGGCAAGGCTCGTTCCCTGTGCCCGACTATGCTCAACTATAAGATCGCGGCCGATAACGGTTCGATGTACAACACCCCGCCGACCCTGGCGTGGTATTTGTCCGGCCTGGTGTTCGAGTGGCTGAAGGAGCAGGGCGGCGTCGAGGCCATCGGCAAGCTCAACGAAGTCAAGCAGCGCACGCTGTATGGCTTCATCGATGCCAGCGGCCTGTACAGCAACCCGATCAACAAGTCGGACCGCTCGTGGATGAACGTGCCGTTCCGCCTGGCTGATGATCGTCTGGACAAGCCGTTCCTGGCCGGTGCCGACGAGCGTGGCCTGTTGAACCTCAAGGGCCACCGTTCGGTGGGCGGCATGCGCGCCTCCATCTATAACGCCGTCGACATCAACGCCGTCAGCGCGCTGGTTTCGTACATGGCAGAGTTCGAGAAGGAACACGGCTAATGTCTGAGCAAGAACTCAAGGCACTGCGCCTGCGCATTGATGCCCTGGACGAAAAGGTCCTGGAGCTGATCAGTGAGCGTGCGCGCTGCGCCCAGGAAGTCGCGCGAGTAAAGATGGCCTCGCTGGCCGAAGGCGAAGTGCCGGTGTTCTATCGTCCCGAGCGTGAAGCTCAGGTGCTCAAGCGTGTCATGGAGCGTAACCAGGGGCCGCTGGGCAACGAAGAGATGGCGCGGTTGTTCCGTGAAATCATGTCCTCCTGCCTGGCGCTCGAGCAGCCGCTTAAAGTGGCTTACCTCGGCCCTGAAGGCACCTTCACCCAGGCGGCGGCCATGAAGCACTTCGGCCACGCCGTGATCAGCAAGCCGATGGCGGCGATCGACGAGGTGTTCCGTGAAGTGGCGGCCGGTGCGGTGAACTTTGGCGTGGTGCCGGTGGAAAACTCCACCGAGGGCGCGGTCAACCACACCCTCGACAGCTTCCTCGAACACGACATGGTGATCTGCGGTGAAGTCGAGCTGCGTATCCACCATCACCTGTTGGTCGGTGAAAACACCAAGACCGACAGCATCAGCCGCATTTACTCCCACGCCCAGTCACTGGCGCAGTGCCGCAAGTGGCTGGACGCCCATTACCCGAATGTCGAACGCGTGGCGGTGTCCAGCAACGCTGAAGCGGCCAAGCGGGTCAAGGGTGAGTGGAACTCGGCGGCGATTGCCGGCGACATGGCGGCCGGTCTGTACGGGCTGACCCGTTTGGCCGAGAAGATCGAGGACCGCCCGGATAACTCCACGCGCTTCCTCATGATCGGCAACCAGGAAGTGCCGCCAACCGGCGACGACAAGACATCCATCATCGTTTCGATGAGCAATAAACCGGGTGCGCTTCATGAGCTGCTGGTGCCGTTCCACGACAACGGCATCGACCTGACACGAATCGAGACTCGACCATCGCGCAGCGGTAAATGGACCTACGTGTTCTTCATCGATTTCGTCGGTCATCATCGCGACCCGCTGGTCAAGGGTGTGCTGGAAAAGATCAGTCAGGAAGCAGTAGCACTCAAGGTGCTGGGTTCCTACCCGAAAGCAGTTCTCTAAGGGGCGGTAGCATATGAGTGGCAATTTCCTCGCTCTGGCTCAGCCGGGCGTGCAACAACTTTCGCCTTACGTTCCGGGCAAGCCCGTGGACGAACTGGCACGTGAGCTGGATCTCGATCCGGCCAGCATCGTCAAACTGGCGAGCAACGAAAACCCGCTGGGCGCCGGCCCCAAGGCGCTGGCGGCCATACGCGATGCGCTGGCCGAGCTGACCCGCTATCCGGACGGCAACGGTTTTGCGCTCAAGACCCTGCTGGCTGAGCAGTGTCGTGTAGAGCTGAATCAAGTGACGCTGGGCAATGGCTCCAACGACATTCTTGAGTTGGTGGCCCGTGCTTATCTGGCACCGGGCCTGAATGCCGTGTTCAGCGAGCATGCGTTTGCGGTCTACCCGATTGCCACTCAGGCTGTCGGCGCAGAGGCCAAGGTGGTCCCGGCCAAGGATTGGGGGCATGACCTGCCTGCAATGCTGGCAGCCATCGACGCCAACACCCGCGTGGTGTTCATCGCCAACCCGAACAACCCGACCGGGACCTGGTTCGACGCCGAGGCGCTGGACGAGTTTCTGCAGGATGTTCCGGAGCACGTGCTGGTGGTGCTGGACGAGGCCTACATCGAGTACGCCGAAGGCAGCGACATGCCGGATGGCCTGGACTTCCTGGCGGCTTATCCGAACCTGCTGGTTTCCCGGACATTCTCCAAGGCTTATGGCCTGGCAGCACTGCGTGTGGGTTATGGCTTGTCGACGCCGGTAGTTGCCGATGTGCTGAACCGCGTACGCCAGCCGTTCAACGTCAACAGCCTGGCCCTGGCTGCTTCCTGTGCGGCGTTGAAGGATGAAGAATATCTGGCGCAGAGCCGTCAGTTGAACGAGTCCGGCATGCAGCAACTGGAAGCCGGTTTCCGCGAACTGGGGCTGAGCTGGATTCCGTCCAGGGGCAATTTCATCTGCGTCGATCTCGGTCAGGTCGCGGCCCCGGTATTCCAGGGCTTGTTGCGTGAAGGCGTGATCGTGCGTCCGGTGGCCAACTACGGCATGCCGAATCACCTGCGCATCACCATTGGTCTGCCGGCAGAAAACAGCCGCTTCCTGGAAGCGCTGAGCAAGGTTCTGGCTCGTGGTTGATGTCACTGCTCTGCAATCTGCTGAACCTATGATCGGTCGCCTGGTGGTGGTCGGTCTTGGGTTGATCGGCGGTTCGTTTGCCAAGGGTTTGCGTGAAAGCGGTATATGCCGCGAAGTGGTCGGGGTCGATCTCGATCCGCAATCGCGCAAACTCGCGGTCGAGTTGGGTGTGGTGGATCGCTGCGAGGAAGACCTGGGCGTTGCTTGTCAGGGTGCCGACGTCATCCAGTTGGCGGTGCCGATTCTGGCCATGGAAAAAGTGCTCGCGCGTATGGCCGGCATGGATCTGGGGCAAGCGATCCTGACCGATGTCGGCAGCGCCAAGGGCAATGTGGTGCGTGCTGCCACCGAGGCATTTGGCAGTATGCCGTCCTGCTTCGTGCCGGGGCATCCGATTGCCGGTTCGGAGCAGAGTGGGGTAGAAGCCTCCAACGCCGAGCTGTTCCGTCGCCACAAAGTGATCCTCACGCCGCTGGAGCAAACCGATCCGGCAGCCCTGGCGGTGGTCGACCGTCTGTGGCGCGAATTGGGCGCCGATGTCGAGCACATGCAGGTCGAGCGTCACGACGAAGTATTGGCTGCGACCAGTCATCTGCCGCACTTGCTGGCGTTCGGTTTGGTCGATTCGTTGGCCAAGCGCAATGAAAATCTTGAGATCTTCCGTTACGCTGCGGGCGGTTTCCGCGATTTCACAAGAATCGCCGGTAGCGACCCGGTCATGTGGCACGACATCTTCCTCGCCAACCGCGAAGCTGTCCTGCGCACACTCGATACATTTCGCAGCGATCTCGACGCCTTGCGCGACGCGGTCGATGCAGGGGATGGGCACCAATTGTTGGGCGTTTTCACTCGCGCCCGGGTTGCCCGCGAGCATTTCAGTAAAATCCTGGCCCGCAGGGCCTATGTGGACGCTATGAATTCCAACGATCTGATTTTCCTGGCTCAACCTGGTGGCCGCCTGTCCGGTCGGATTCGCGTACCAGGTGACAAATCGATTTCCCACCGTTCGATCATGCTCGGCTCCCTCGCTGAGGGTGTCACCGAAGTCGAAGGTTTCCTTGAGGGTGAAGATGCCCTGGCGACCCTGCAGGCTTTCCGTGACATGGGCGTGGTCATCGAAGGCCCGCACCACGGTCGCGTGACCATTCACGGCGTTGGCCTGCATGGTCTGAAGCCGGCACCGGGCCCGATCTATCTGGGCAACTCCGGTACTTCGATGCGCCTGCTGTCCGGCCTTTTGGCTGCGCAGAACTTCGACAGCACCCTGACCGGCGATGCCTCGCTGTCCAAGCGCCCGATGAATCGCGTGGCCAATCCGCTGCGTGAAATGGGCGCAGTGATCGAAACCGCCGCTGAAGGTCGTCCGCCGATGACAATTCGTGGTGGCAACAAGCTCAAGGGGCTGACCTACACCATGCCGATGGCCAGTGCCCAGGTTAAGTCCTGCCTGCTGTTGGCCGGACTGTATGCCGAAGGCAAGACCACGGTTACCGAGCCTGCTCCGACCCGCGACCATACCGAGCGCATGCTCCGTGGCTTCGGCTACCCGGTAACGGTCAACGGTGCGACCGCGTCGGTCGAGTCCGGCAGCAAACTGACCGCGACCCACATTGAAGTCCCGGGTGACATTTCGTCCTCGGCGTTCTTCCTGGTGGCGGCATCGATCGCCGAAGGTTCCGAGCTGGTGCTGGAGCACGTCGGCATCAACCCGACCCGTACCGGCGTAATTGACATCCTGCGCCTGATGGGCGCCGACATCACCCTGGAAAACCAGCGTGAAGTGGGTGGCGAGCCGGTGGCGGATTTGCGCGTACGTGCAGCTAAACTCAAAGGTATCGAGATTCCCGAGGCGCTGGTTCCGCTGGCGATCGACGAGTTCCCGGTGCTGTTCGTCGCCGCAGCCTGTGCCGAAGGGCGCACCGTGTTGCGTGGTGCCGAAGAGCTGCGGGTCAAGGAGTCGGATCGCATCCAGGTCATGGCGGATGGTTTGCTGGCGCTGGGCGTCAAGTGCGAGCCAACCCCGGATGGCATCATCATCGACGGCGGCCAGATCGGCGGCGGTGAAGTGCACGGTCATGGTGATCACCGTATCGCCATGGCGTTCAGCGTCGCTTCCCTGCGCGCCAGTGCCCCGATCCGCATCCATGATTGCGCCAACGTCGCGACGTCGTTCCCGAATTTCCTGGCGCTGTGCGCACAGGTCGGTATTCGCGTGGCACAAGAGGCTCTGTCGTGAACAACATTGCACCGGTCATCACCATCGATGGGCCAAGCGGTTCGGGCAAGGGCACGGTAGCCGGGATCCTGGCCAAACGCCTGGGCTGGAACCTGCTGGACTCCGGTGCGTTGTACCGATTGCTGGCCTTCGCCGCGCATAACCACGGTGTCGACCTGACCAATGAAGAGCTGCTGAAGAAGCTCGCCGCTCATCTGGATGTGCAGTTCATCGCGGCGACGGACGGTCAGTTGCAACGCATCATCCTGGAAGGTGATGAAGTCAGCGATGTCATTCGCACCGAAAGCGTCGGTTCCGGCGCTTCCCAGGTGGCTGCATTGCCCGCTGTACGCGAGGCGCTGCTGCAGCGCCAGCGAGCTTTTCAGGAAGCGCCGGGCCTTGTGGCGGATGGTCGCGACATGGGTACGGTAGTTTTTCCTGACGCGCCGCTGAAGATTTTTCTGACCGCCAGCGCCGAGGAGCGGGCACGCCGTCGATATTTGCAGTTGAAGGGCAAGGTCGAGGGTGTTAGTCTGTCGAGTCTGCTAGATGAGATACGTGCGCGCGATGAGCGTGACACCCAGCGAGCGGTAGCCCCGCTCAAACCGGCGGCTGACGCCATACAGCTGGATTCCACGGAATTGTCCATCGACCAGGTGCTGGAACGCATCATGAGCGAGATCGCCATTCGCGATATCGCCGGGTGACCAAGAAGGCCGCAGGGGACCAGTCATAGTCCTGCGGTGGCTTCTTTTAAATGAAACTAACCCACACCGTCTGGGGTGTGGAGATGGGCGTATTCTTCGCCCTCATCAACAGGAATTAAAATGAGCGAAAGCTTTGCGGAACTCTTTGAAGAAAGCCTAAAGACCCTGAACCTTCAGGCAGGCTCCATCATCACCGGTGTTATCGTTGATATCGATTACCAGGCTCGCTGGGTAACCGTTCACGCTGGCCTGAAGTCCGAAGCACTGATCCCGCTGGAGCAGTTCTACAACGACGCTGGCGAACTGAACATCAACGTCGGTGACGAAGTTCACGTTGCTCTGGACTCGGTTGAAGACGGTTTCGGTGAAACCAAGCTGTCCCGTGAAAAAGCCAAGCGCGCTGAATGCTGGATCGTTCTGGAAGCAGCCTTCGCAGCCGAAGAAGTGGTCAAGGGCGTTATCAACGGTAAGGTTAAAGGCGGCTTCACTGTCGACGTTAACGGCATCCGTGCGTTCCTGCCAGGTTCTCTGGTTGACGTCCGTCCAGTGCGCGACACCACGCACCTGGAAGGCAAAGAGCTGGAATTCAAGGTCATCAAGCTGGATCAGAAGCGCAACAACGTTGTCGTTTCCCGTCGCAGCGTCCTGGAAGCCGAGAACTCCGCCGAGCGCGAAGCTCTGCTGGAATCCCTGCAGGAAGGCCAACAAGTCAAAGGTATCGTCAAGAACCTCACCGATTACGGCGCATTCGTCGATCTGGGTGGCGTCGATGGCCTGCTGCACATTACCGACATGGCTTGGAAGCGTATCAAGCATCCTTCCGAAATCGTCAACGTTGGCGACGAGATCGATGTCAAGGTTCTGAAGTACGATCGCGAGCGCAATCGTGTTTCCCTGGGCCTGAAGCAACTGGGCGAAGATCCATGGGTTGCTATCAAAGCCCGTTACCCGGAAAGCACTCGCGTTACCGCTCGTGTAACCAACCTGACCGACTACGGCTGCTTCGCTGAGCTGGAAGAAGGCGTTGAAGGTCTGGTACACGTTTCCGAAATGGACTGGACCAACAAGAACATCCACCCTTCGAAAGTCGTACAAGTCGGCGACGAAGTGGAAGTTATGGTTCTGGACATCGACGAAGAGCGTCGTCGTATCTCCCTGGGCATCAAACAGTGCAAATCCAACCCATGGGAAGATTTCTCTGGCCAGTTCAACAAGGGCGATAAAATCTCCGGCACCATCAAGTCGATCACCGATTTCGGTATCTTCATTGGTCTGGACGGCGGCATCGACGGTCTGGTTCACCTGTCCGACATCTCCTGGAACGAAGTGGGCGAAGAAGCCGTTCGCCGCTTCAAGAAGGGCGACGAGCTGGACACCGTTATCCTGTCGGTTGACCCAGAGCGCGAGCGCATCTCCCTGGGTATCAAGCAACTGGAAAGCGATCCGTTCTCCGAGTACGTTCAAGAGAACGACAAAGGCGCCATCGTTAAAGGCATCGTGAAGGAAGTTGACGCTAAAGGCGCCATCATCACTCTGGCCGACGATATCGAAGCGACTCTGAAAGCCTCCGAAATCAGCCGTGACCGCGTTGAAGACGCGCGCAACGTTCTGAAAGAAGGCGAAGAAGTAGAAGCCAAGATCATCAGCGTTGACCGCAAGAGCCGTGTAATTCAGCTCTCGATCAAGTCGAAAGACGTTGAAGACGAGAAAGAAGCAATCCAGAGCCTGCGCGACAAGCCAGTAGCTACTGATGCTCCTGTGGCCACCACTCTGGGTGACCTGCTGCGTGCACAAATGGAAAAACAGAACTAAGTTCTGATTTTCTGTAAAAAAGGGCGACTTCGGTCGCCCTTTTTTGTGCCTTGGATTTGGCGGACTGCGCCCGGCTTCAGTGGCTTCAGTCGGAACCAAAGATGCTGAAAAAATGTCTGATTGTTTAGTCGGATCAAGCGCTTATTTGCAGCTAGTCTTTAGCCTGAAACTAATGATCGCCCGGTGGGCTTTCTGGCATAAGGACGTGAATGAACAAGCTGATTGTCGCGGTGGCAGTGCTGGCTCTAGCGGGTTGTACCACCAATGCCAAAACGCATGCGGTACGCGGGGTAAGTGGCATTGAGGTTGATTGTTCAGGGCTCGGTTCGAAATGGGACCGGTGTTACAAGCGCGCGGCCAAGGAGTGCAAGGGGGTGGGATACAAGGTTGTGGCAAGGTCTGATGATCTCAAGGAAGAGGAGGAGGTCTTCCCCTTCGGATTCAATCCCGCAGGTTTCCTGACGCGCACTATTTTGGTGATTTGCCGATGAGGTTGTGATGGCTCAAGGGTCTTCCCTCTTTCAGGGGGCAAGCATTTTGGGGTAGGGGAATAGATGGCAAAACTCGGGCTGTTCAAAATCATGCGGCCGTGCTAAAACCTTTGGAGCGCTGACCTAGCTGCTTGAAAAAGAAGGGAAAAATATGACGAAGTCGGAGTTGATCGAACGAATTGTCACCCATCAAGGGCTGCTCTCATCGAAGGATGTGGAGTTGGCCATCAAGACCATGCTTGAGCAAATGTCCCAATGTCTGGCTACCGGAGATCGCATCGAGATCCGGGGTTTTGGCAGTTTCTCTCTGCACTACCGCGCACCACGGGTCGGTCGTAATCCAAAGACCGGTCAGTCCGTTAGCCTGGATGGCAAATTCGTTCCACACTTCAAGCCAGGCAAGGAACTCAGGGATCGGGTGAATGAGGACGAGGAGGAGCAGCAGTGAGTGGAAAGGCTCGTAGCGCCGCCCCAATTCGTTATGTCGGGTTCATCCTGATGATCTTAATAGTTGTATTGATAGTGGCGTTTGTGCTGGAAAACCAAGAATTAGTTGGTGTGCAATTTCTAGGTTGGTTGATGCCTAAACTTCCAGTGTCACTGTATATGTTGCTGTCGTTGTTAATCGGTTTGGCGGTGGGGCCTCTGTTCAGTTGGTGTGCTAGCCTCAGAAAGTATCGGGGTTAGAAGTCTGTTAACTTTAGGTCAAGATAGGAAAGGCCGTTGCATTTTAGTAAGTTCGCAAGAAGTGGCGGGCTGTTTTGTTTCGTAGATAAGTCTTTTCTAGCGTTTAAGGGTACTGATCATTATGCTCCAACTCTCGACCGCCTCAACAAGCAGTGATGAGATAGATATTTTTGTCTTGATCAAAGCGCTTTGGGTGCAGAAGTGGGTAGTTATCAGTGTAATCATTCTGGTGACTATAGCCTCGGCGGTATATGCCTTTACAGCTAAGCCATTGTATGAGGCCAGAATTTACGTATTGCCTCCCACTCAAAACGATATTGCGGATTTTAACTATGGTCGAACATTGAATTCCGACCTGCCGCCTTTCACTGTTAAAGATGTTTATGACGTATTTGTTCGTAATCTCTTTAGTGAATCCTTGCGGCGTTCTTTTTTCGATGAGGTTTATTTACCGTCGTTGACTGAAAATGCACGCAAGGGTTCGCGCGACCGTCTGTATCAAAATTTCTCAAAACAGTTGGTTATATCTGTGGGTGGTAAGGAAGGCCCAGACCGTTATTCTGTTACTGTGCAGGGCTACAACCCTTCGGAAGCTGGTGAATGGGTGCGCACTTATGTTCAAAATGCCGGTGTTGCAGCAAAAAACGAAATGATCAAAAACGTGGTTAGAGAGGCTCAGGTTAGAGCGCGCAACTTGGAACAACAGATTAATGGTCTCCGTGAAAGTGCTCGCCGAGAGCGAGAGGACAAAATAAAGGTCCTAAGTGAGGCTCTGGTGATTGCTAGGGCCGTTGGTTTGAACAAGCCGGTCATTATCAGTGGGAGAACCTCTGCGGAGTTGTCTCTAGGTGTGGATAGTCAGGCTTTGTATATGCGTGGAAGTGATGCGCTCCAAGCCGAAATTGATGGCTTGGAAAGGCGTGAGTCTGATGATCCGTTCATTCAGAGTCTGCGAGTTTTGCAAGTTAAGTACTTATTTCTTAAAAATCTGACAATCGATTCCTCCAGTGTTTCGGTATATCGACAGGACGGAGCAGTTGACGATCCCGATAGTCCGATCAAGCCGAATAAATTATCAATTCTGATACAGGGGGCGTGCTTTGGGCTCTTCCTGGGGCTGGCGTTGGCTCTGTTCAGGTATTTCAAACCTTTGTTGCGCGCAAAAATTTTGGTTCCCTCCTCGCATACCTGAGGTGGGTAAATTGCCTATTGGCTGCAAGGGCGTCCGGGGCTTTCTTTTGGATGCTTGTGTTGCGTTCGGAAACGCAGCGCTCGCCACTCTGAGCAGTCGTTTTCAAATACGTGCCCTTCCTTACCCCCCGCCCCCCCCCCCCCCCCCCCCCCACTTTTTTTTGCTTGGTCGCGGAGGGGGGAGGGGGATGGCGCGCCAAGCGTTCGCGGTTCGATGGCAATATCAAGCCATAAAGCGCATGCCGATACGTAGAAATGCGGCTACCTATCAAAATCTGGTAACGCAATTGTGTCATCTAGGAGATAATAGCGAACGGGGCAATTAGAAGGCCTTCGCCTGATGCCAGGAAAAGTGTATAGATTTTAGAATTGCCTTAAATATTATTGCGCTGGGCGTTGGTCTATGGTAGGCGAGTTGGTTATGGTTGCGGGACAGGGATGCGGAACAGAATGATTAGGCCAATCATCAACATTGGTTGTCAGGCAGTTTTTAAACTAATGTTCGCTATCGCATCTCTGAAAGTAGTGGCGTTTTATGTTGGGCCGAGCGGCATGGCTGTAGTTGGACAGATACAGGCCTTTCTTCAGATTTTAAGTGCTGGTGTATCTTCGGTAACGACCACCGGTGTGGTAAAGCTGATAGCTGAAGATAAATATCCAAAAGAGCGAGTCCTGCAGTCGTCATTGATGCTGCTATTGGCTTTTAGTTTTTCTTTCGCTTTGGTTTTGCTTTTCTCAAGCACACTTATTTCAAATTTTTTCTTACAAGGTGGGTGGGCAGAGGTGTTGATGCTTCTGCCTCTAGGTGCATTTTTTATAGGTTTGAATAATTTATTCATTTCTTATTTTAATGGTGGTCAAAAATACAGTGAGTATTTTTGGTATTCCGTGATAACAGCATTTTTTACAGCGCTGTTGACGTGTGCTTGTTCCATTGTTTTTGGCAAGCCAGGAGCTGTTTATTCAATAGCGCTGGCACCTGCTATTGCGGGTGTGTGCGTGCTGCTTCTGCCTGCGAGATTTCGACTTCCACGCCTCAATCTGGTTAGTTTGGATGTTGAAGTCATAAAAATATTGTTGTCTTACTCCCTTATGGCCTTGGGGTCGGTAGTCATAGTCTACGGCGTTCAGATTGTCCTGCGAGACTATATATCTACTAACGGCTCAATGGCTGAGGCAGGCACGTGGTATGCAGTAACTCGTCTGTCCGACATATACATGGGTATATGTAGTGTTCTCTTTTCTACGTTGTTGTTACCTAAGTACAGTTCACAAGAGGGTAGGGGACTGACGAGTTTAGTGTTTCGTATAGGGGTAATGGCACTCGGTTTTGTTGTTGTGATGGCTGTCTCTGTAAACGTATTGGCGAGCTTCGCTATTTGGTTGATTTATGGTGATGCTTTTGCAGCTGCAACCGGAATCATGAAGGTTTATGTAATTGGCGATGCTTTAAAGTGTCTGAGTTGGGTGTTTCTTTATGTGATGATAGCTAAACAGCATGTTCGATTCTATCTCGCCTACGAAATGCTTAGTGCGTTGTTGTATCTCCTTTTCTGTGTTTTGTGTTATCGGTTTTATGGTTTCAATAATATGGCTTATGGATATCCACTGCAGGGGGCTGTTTCTCTGACTGTGGTATTAATATGGTTCTTGGTAACGCGATACAACTCAACGCCTTTAGAACAGAATAATAAGTATGACGCAGTATAATATTGTATATGTTGTGGTTTGGTTGCTGGCTATTCTCTCATTGAGAAAAGATAATCTTCCTTCGGCATGGTTGTTTTTTTTACAGGTGACGTTGCTTGCCTTGTTTGTGGGGTTGAAGTTTCAAACCGGATATGATTGGCCAATCTATGAGGCGCATTACGCTGCGGTCCAAAGTGGGGAGGCTTTTTATCTTGATTTTGAGTTTGGGTACGAGTGGCTTGTCCAGTTTTCAACAAGTATAGGGTTGGCGTTCGAGCAGTTTTCTGCGGTAATAAGTATATTGGAGGTTTCTTTTATAGCTTTCGCAGCAAGACGATTTTTTCCCAGGTATTGCCTGGTCGTTATGGCGATAATGTACTCGGTTCCAGATTTTTATTTGATACCTGCATTTTCTCTGCTTAGGCAAGGTCTTGCAGTTAGTATATTTTTGATAGGTGTGTATAAGTTTTTTTCAGATAAAAAAATCTCAGGCTTCGTCTTCTTTGCGATTGCTTGCTCGTTGCACTATTCGGTTGTAGGTGGGTTGTTGCTACTTGCATTGCTCTATATGTTTCCCTTAAGTCGAAGGGCGTTTTCATTGGTTTTTGCTGCTTCGGTGGCGCTGTATGTATCCTCTTTTGATATCATTCGCGGTGTTGTTGAGGTTCTGATTGTTTACGTCAATCCAAAATATATGATTTATTTGGATCGTGATGTTTTTAATGCCTCCTTTGCATATCGGGCTGCATTTGCTGTCGTTTCACTAGTGTTTTTTGTATGTATATATGGGGCATGGGTAAAACATGAGTCCTCTAGTGTTGAGAACCTTGGTGATGGGGGCGGGGTACAAACCTGTCGGCTAGCCTTGTTGGGGCTGCTCATTCCTTTGATTATATTTGGATTTCCAACTCTATCCACCCGGTATCAGTTTTTCTTCGCCATATTTCTTGTAGGGTGTGCACTCGGGGCTTTGCAGTATGTGACATACGCAAGTCGCATTATTGTCATATTTGTGGTTGCGATAATTGCATACTTGCCATTCTATAGATTTCTCTCAAGTCCGCTTTCTATTGTTTATATACCCTATCAAAGTCAGCTCTTTTATGATCATAAAAATTCGACTGGGCAAGATCGTACCAATGATTTGCTCAACCAATTAGACGTGCTGTGGTCCAAATAATGAAAACAAGTAAACATATCGTTCTGCTTACTACCAAATACGCAGATGACAAAAAAGATGCCTGGTTGACTAATGAGTTGGCCTACTCATTGAATGAGGAAGGGCATAATGTCTCGGTGGTTGTTTTCTCGTGGCTCAAGAATGAACCTGTGTCATTCACTAAGGTGATTGATGGTATCAAGGTTATCAGGGTCAAGCTTCCGGCTATATTTTACAATACAGGGGTCATCGGTACTGCCCTGAAGATTTTCCTGTTTCCCTTCCTGGCTCGCCATGAAGTGCGAAAGCAAGTGGATAAATGCGACTTGTTAATTGCCAATACGCCTTGTGTGACTATTTTGGGGATGTCGCGTTATTTTAGGAAGAAATATGACTCCCGGTCTTTTCTGGTGCTCTGGGATTTCTTCCCATATTACTTGAAAGACCTTGGTGCTATTAGAAATAAGCTGTTTTTTGGCTTTTTCCGTTATCTTGAGCAGATAATGTATAAAAGTTTTGATCGTATCGGATGCATGACTGAAGGGAATGCGAAATTCCTGTTTGATAATTTTCCGGCAGTGGATAAGCAGCGTGTTGAAATTTTGCCTCTTTGGGCGAAGATCAAGCAGGTTGATCCGATAGATAAGTCTGAAATAAGGTTGAAGTACGATTTGCCATCGGCGGGGTTTATCGCTGTTTATGGTGGTGCAATGTCTATTGTTCAGGAGTTGGACAATATTCTCGATTTGGCCGAGCTTTACTCTGGCGGTGATGTGACCTTCCTTTTTATTGGCAAGGGGACTGAGAAGGAAAGGTTGGAAAAGTCGGTAATTGCTCGAGGGTTAAAGAACGTAAAGTTTATCGACTACGTGCCTCGTGATGAGTATCAGCATGTAGTTCAGGCCTGTGATGTGGGTCTGATTTCGCTGTCTAAGAAGTTAACTGTGCCGAGCTTTCCCTCTAAGTCATTAGATTATTTTAAAGTTTCTCTTCCGGTGCTTGCGTCTTTGGATTCAGTTACGGATTTTGGAGATATCCTTGAAAACAAAATATGTGCTGGTTTTGCCGTAGTGGCGGGAGATGTAACTAATCTAAAAGGCAAGTTGGACTTGTTGATTAAGGATGCTGAGCTCTGTAAGGCGCTAGGGGCCAGTGGTCGGCGCTATTACGAAAAATACTTGAGCGTCGAGAACGCAAGAAGTATTATCATTTCATCACAATAAGTGGGGTCTTCTCATGGCTATTTCTTTCAGTAACTCAACGCTTTTGATCACCGGTGGCACCGGGTCGTTTGGTAATGCTGTGCTGAAACGGTTTCTCGATACCGATATCAAAGAAATCCGCGTGTTCAGCCGAGACGAGAAAAAGCAAGATGACATGCGTAAAAAATACGCAAACACCAAGCTGAAATTTTATATTGGCGACGTCAGAGATTTCCAAAGTGTGCTCAACGCTACTCGTGGAGTAGATTATATTTTTCACGCCGCTGCCTTGAAGCAGGTCCCTTCATGCGAATTCCATCCAATGGAGGCTGTGAAAACAAATGTGCTTGGTACGGATAACGTACTGGAAGCGGCAATACAGAATAACGTCAAGCGCGTAGTTTGCCTGAGTACCGATAAAGCTGTTTATCCAATCAATGCAATGGGTATATCCAAAGCAATGATGGAAAAAGTAATGGTTGCCAAATCGCGTAACGATAATAATACGGTTATCTGCGGTACTCGCTACGGTAACGTGATGGCGTCCCGCGGTTCCGTTATTCCTTTGTTTGTTGATCAGATCCGCTCGGGCATACCTCTGAGCCTGACTGATCCAAACATGACGCGATTCATGATGACTTTGGCAGATGCGGTCGATCTGGTTTTGTATGCTTTTGAGCATGGCACAAATGGTGACATGTTCGTCCAGAAAGCTCCTGCAGCGACTGTGGAAGTATTGGCGAAAGCATTGATCAATATGCTTAATGTGCCAGATCATCCCGTTCAGGTTATTGGCACCCGTCATGGTGAAAAACTTTTCGAAGCGTTGCTTAGTCGCGAAGAAATGGCCTGCGCAGAAGACCGCGGTGACTACTTCCGCGTACCGCCAGATCTGCGGGATCTGAATTACTCCAAGTTTGTGGAGCAGGGTGAGACTAAAATTTCTCGCACAGAAGACTACAACTCGCATAATACCGAGCGTCTTGATGTAGAAGGTATGCAGAAACTGCTCCTCAAGTTAAACTTTATGCGCGCTATCCAGCGTGGTGAGCACGCCACACCTGAGGAATAAGTAATGAAGGTTCTGATTACAGGTGCCAATGGTTTTGTCGGCCAGAATCTTATTTCGCATCTGAGCGAGAAGTCAGATGTCGAAGTGGTGCGCTTTACCCGCGAAGATTCGCTGGAAAACCTACCGAGTCTGGTTGCCCAGGTTGACTTTATTTTCCATCTGGCCGGTGTCAATCGTCCGTTGGACCCGCAGGAGTTTCATACCGGCAATACCGATTTGACTCGTGCGCTCTGTGATGCTATTCGTCTCGGTGGCCGGAAAGTTCCAGTACTGTATACGTCGTCGAGTCAAGCGGAGTTGGATAACCCATACGGCAGCAGTAAGCTTGGTGCCGAGCAAGTACTGCTTGATCTGAACTCGAAAAATGGTTCGGAAGTACACTTGTTTCGTTTGCCTAATGTATTTGGTAAGTGGGCTCGTCCTAACTATAATTCAGCGGTTGCAACTTTTTGCAATAATATCGCTCGCGGTCTGCCAATTCAAATCAATGATCCACATGCGCGCATTAATCTGGTTTACATAGATGATGTAATTGCATGCTTCATTGCTGTAATGGAAGGGAAGAAGTCGGGCTCGCCGTTTGTTAGTGTTGAGCCTCAATATAATATTACGGTGGGTGAGCTTTCTGAGCAATTGGCGGCCTTCCGTGATAGTCGAAAGTCGATGATTACCGAGTCGGTAGGGACTGGGCTTGTAAGGGCTCTTTATTCCACTTACTTGAGTTATCTGCCGCCCGAGCGTTTTACTTACGAAGTTCCCAAGCACGGTGATCCGCGCGGGGTTTTTGTGGAGATGCTTAAAACCAAAGAGGCCGGACAGTTTTCTTACTTTACTGCGCACCCAGGAATAACACGCGGCGGGCATTACCATCACACAAAGACGGAAAAGTTTCTTGTCATCAAAGGCACGGCATGTTTCCGTTTTCGTCATATTGTTTCGGGCGAGTTTTACGAATTGTTCACTTCCGGAGAAAATCCGGAAATTGTCGAAACAGTTCCAGGCTGGAGCCACGACATTACCAATATTGGCAGTGAGGAAATGATCGTTATGCTTTGGGCTAACGAGATTTTTGATCGCGAAGCACCTGATACGTTTACCTTTCCTGTTGGTACTGAAGCGTAATAACCGTATGCGCCGCTTTATTCCTTAAATAAGGAATGGGGCGGCGCTGTGCTTTTATGGGGGCTTGCGATCGCTTGAAGTGGTAGTCTTGTAAATCCGGTTTTTGACAGTTCGTCACCCACTCGCTGGGTCAAAAACAGGCCGGAAAGTCTGTTGGTATTGACTTTTTCGTTGGAGTTATTCCTCGAAGGGATCACCACGGGGTGATCGGATGTGGCCACCGAGCGTGGTGGAGATGAGGCGCGATCGATGGTGAACCGCCCTTTATCGCCCGTTCGCACTCAATCACCCAGGATGCAGAAGCCAAGTGGTGTAGCGTCCACTCGTCCATTAATGGCCCCCATTGGGCTTCATCCATGCTAATGGATAGCGTTAGTGGCAGTTGAAGATTAGAATTGTTGATCGTTTTTATCACTTATTAAAATGTGACGTTTAAAAATGAAAAAATTGAAAATCGTTACCGTAGTGGGTACTCGCCCGGAAATCATTCGTCTGTCGCGCGTCATGGCCGCTCTGGACAGGGACTGCGACCATGTTCTAGTGCACACCGGGCAGAATTATGACTATGAATTGAACGAGATTTTCTTTCAGGATCTCGGTATCCGTAAACCCGACCACTTTCTGAATGCTGCTGGTGCAACAGGTGCGGAAACCATCGGTAACGTCATTATTACCGTTGATCGCGTGCTGGCCGAGGTTCAGCCTGAGGCTCTTCTCGTCCTCGGCGACACCAACAGCTGCATGGCGGTCATTCCCGCCAAACGTCGCAAAATTCCGACCTTCCATATGGAAGCTGGTAACCGCTGCTTCGACATGCGTGTACCTGAAGAGATCAACCGACGTATTGTGGATCACACCGCAGATATCAATTTAACTTACAGTACCATTGCGCGTGACTATCTGCTAAGTGAAGGTTTGCCACCAGACAGGGTCATCAAAACTGGCAGCCCGATGTTTGAGGTACTTAATTATTATCGTGAAGGTATCGATTCTTCGGACGTGCTGGAGCGGCTTGGGCTTGAGCAGGGCAAGTTTTTTGTAGTGAGCGCACACCGTGAAGAAAATATTGATTCCGATACTAACTTCGGCAAGCTTGTTGACGTGCTCAACGCAGTCGCGGCGCACTATGACTATCCGGTAATTGTTTCCACTCACCCGCGGACACAGAAGCGTGTCGATGCCATGGGGGTGAAGTTTCACGAGAATGTTCGTCTGTTAAAGCCGCTCGGCTTCAAGGACTACAACAAGTTGCAGCTTGAGTCCAAAGCAGTACTTTCCGATAGCGGTACGATCAATGAAGAATCCTCCATTCTCAATTTCCCGGCGTTGAATATCCGTGAGGCGCACGAGCGTCCAGAGGGTATGGAAGAAGCCGCTGTGATGATGGTTGGCCTTGAGTCCGAGCGAGTGATGCAGGCCTTGCAGGTGCTGGACGGTCAAAGCCGAGGCGAGGTTCGCAGTCTGCGCCTGGTGGCAGACTACAGCATGCCGAATGTGGCCGATAAGGTGGTTCGAATCGTTCACAGCTACCTTGATTATGTAAATCGCGTGGTTTGGAAAAAGTATTGAGTTGAGCTGTGGGAATGTCTGAGAATAAATTAAGGATTTTAGTAGTTACTCAGTATTTTTGGCCTGAGAATATGCGTATCAATGATTTGGTACGCGATTTTTCGGATAATGGTCATGAGGTGACTGTTTTGACAGGATGGCCCAACTATCCTGAAGGCGCGGTATTCTCTGAATATAAGACCAATCCTGAGGGCTTCAAGAGTTACTTTGGTGCACGTATAGTCCGAGTTCCATTGGTCTCGCGCGGCAAGAGAAGTATCCGCTTGATGCTAAATTACCTTTCTTTTTTTTTCAGCGCTTCCACAATAGGTGCTGCGAAACTCCGTAACGAAAAATTCGATGCGGTTTTCGTATATGCGGTTTCTCCGATTATGGCTGCGATTCCGGCGGTTGTAATTGGACGTATGAAGAAAGCTCCGGTTTATGTTTGGGTTCTTGACCTATGGCCGGAAACCCTTCGAGCTGTTGGCGTATTGCGCAATCCTACCCTGCTGGCAATGGTTGGGCGCGTGGTTTCGTGGATCTATAACCGCGCCGATTATTTGCTTTTACAATCAGAAGGCTTCTCAAGCAGTGTAAAGCAATATTGCACTAAAGAGATTTCTCCAGAGCGCTTGGTTTATTTTCCAAGTTGGGCGGAAGATGAATTTTCGGGCTGTCCAGAAAAGTCATCAAGTTTGCTAGAGCGGGATGACTCTACCTTTACGGTCGTTTTTGCCGGTAATTTGGGTGACGCTCAGGATTTGCCAGCAGTGCTGGATGCCGCTGAGTCCTTGAAGCATAGCGCCTCAGTACGCTGGGTAATCGTCGGGGACGGCCGCATGAGTAAGTGGCTGGGCGAGCAAGTTGAATCAAGAGGCTTGCAGAACGTATTGCTGCTGGGCCGGCACCCGCTGAGCGCCATGCCAGAAATCTTTGCCTGCGCGGATGCGTTACTGGTTTCGCTGAAAACCAACGATGTGTTTGAAAAAACAGTTCCCGGGAAAGTTCAAGCCTATTTGGCATCGAGCAAACCAATCCTGGGGATGATCAATGGTGAGGCTGCGAGAATTATTGAGGACTCCGGTTGCGGTTACACCTGCCCTTCAGGAGATGCTCAGGGGCTTGCGCGAATCACCCTGAAAATGGCAACCACGGATTCTGTTCAGCGTGAATTCATGGGGCAGGCCGGCCGTTCGTATTATTGGAGCCACTTTTCGAAAGTTACTCTTTTACGACGTTTGGAAGCACTGTTCCGTGCAGGGACTTTACGAAGGGATGTCAAATAAATAATGACGAAGTCAATATTTTTAACCGGTGCAACCGGGTTCGTAGGCGGAGCAGTTTTTAGCCGTTTGCTCACGGATAATTACACTGTTATTGCCGCTTTACGTAAAGGGACGGACTTACGTGAAGATCATGTTGCGAAGATTCACGTAGACAACATTGACGGAACCACTGACTGGCAGGGTAGTCTTGCCGGCGTGGACGTCATCATACATTCAGCAGCTCGTGTTCATGTAATGAATGACACTGAAGCCAACCCCTTGGCTGCCTTTAGGCAGGTCAATGTGGATGGCACGCTCAACTTGGCACGTCATGCGGCTGCGGCCGGTGTTCGACGGTTTATCTTTATCAGTTCGATCAAGGTAAACGGAGAAGGCACATTGCCAAACACCACCTATTCGCCTGAGGATACACCTGCCCCGGCAGACCCGTATGGCATTTCCAAGATGGAGGCAGAGCAGGGGCTTCGTGAGCTCGCGGCGAAAACGGGTATGGAGGTTGTCATTATCCGCCCAGTGCTGGTTTATGGCCCCGGGGTAAAAGCTAATTTCCGGAATATGATGCAGTGGCTTGATAAAGGTGTTCCCTTGCCTTTCGGCGCCATTCATAACAGCCGCAGTCTGGTCGCCCTGGATAATCTGGTGGACTTGATTCTCACCTGCATCAGTCATCCCGCGGCGGCCAACCAGACATTCCTGGTCAGTGATGGCGAAGATCTTTCTACAACGCAGTTGCTGCGAAAAATGGCATTTGCTCTTGGGCGGTCGGCGCGTCTATTACCAGTGCCGTCCTGGGTATTAGGTGGCGGTGCGACAGTGTTGGGCAGAAAAGACCTGTCAAATCGACTGTGTGGGTCTCTGCGGGTAGACATCAGTAAAACGCGCGCCCTGCTTGGTTGGTCTCCACCGGTCTCGGTGGATGACGCTCTGAAAGCTACCGCACAATATTTTCGAGAAAGTAAAATAAAATGATTTATTGGTGGTTGATTCCCGCGGTGGCTGGTGTTTCATTGATATTAACTGCGCTACTGCGTCGTTATGCTTTGGCTCGCAGCATTGTTGATATTCCCAACGCTCGAAGTTCTCACTCGATACCAACTCCTCGCGGTGGCGGAGTTGCGATTGTTCTCGCGTTCTTGCTGGTACTGCCTTTTCTGGGTTGGGCTCAACTGGTCTCGTTGCCCGTATTGGTGGCTATCGGGGGGGCAGGGGCATTAGTAGCTGTGGTCGGCTTTATGGACGACCACGGTCATATCGCTGCTCGTTGGCGCTTGCTTGGACATTTTTGTGCTGCCGCTTGGGCTTTGATCTGGCTGGGGGGCTTACCTCCCCTCACCTTGTTCGGAATGAGCGTCGATCTTGGCTGGTTTGGTTATATTTTGGCTGCTTTCTATTTGGTATGGATGCTGAATCTGTATAACTTCATGGACGGAATCGACGGTATCGCCAGTGTTGAGGCGATTTGCTCCTGTTTGGGAGCCTGTCTGCTCTATTGGTTGAGCGGATTTGAAAACCTGATGTGGGTGGCGGGAATGTTGGCCATGGCCGTAGTGGGATTCTTGTTCTGGAACTTCCCTCCAGCACGAATTTTTATGGGGGACGCCGGTAGCGGGTTCCTTGGTGTAGTGCTTGCTGTCATCTCTATACAGGCTGCCTGGACGGCGCCGCAATTACTCTGGGCCTGGCTGATTTTATTGGGGGTTTTCATTGTTGATGCGACCTTCACTTTAATTCGACGCCTTGTTCGTGGTGATAAAGTTTACGAAGCTCATCGCAGCCACGCTTATCAGTTCGCATCGCGCAGATATGGCAAACACCTGCCAGTGACTCTAGCGGTAGGGGCAATTAACATTGGATGGTTGCTGCCCATCGCACTGTGCGTGAGTTACTTCGGGCTGGATGGCGCGTTAGGTCTGGTTCTTGCCTACATTCCCTTAGTGATTTTGGCGGTGAAGTTCCATGCGGGCGAACTCGAAAGAAGCCAGATGTTCGGCAACTGATTCATGGGTTTTTGAAGTGACGAGTGCGTCAGGAGACGTACACGCGTTCAACTGGGAAGCGTTTCGAGGTGTACGAGGGCGTTATGGATAAGTTACGCACGCTGTTGCTGGGGTTGCCGCGTCGGCAAAAGCGCCTCATTCAGGTTTCGACGGATGTCATTCTGGTATGGGTAGCGCTTTGGCTGGCATTTTTGGTACGGCTCGGCATTGACGACATGGTCAATCCGCTGATTGCCCACACTTGGCTTTTTTTGAGTGCCCCGGTGGTCGCAATCCCTTTGTTCATCCGCTTTGGCATGTATCGTGCTGTGATGCGATATTTTGGCAACGATGCTCTTATAGCGATTATCAAAGCGGTCAGTTTGTCGTCTCTAATTCTTGGTGTATTTGTTTATTGGTACAGCAATCATCAAAATCTTGTTCCGCGGTCGATCATTTTCAACTATTGGTGGCTGAGTCTGATTATGGTTGGCGGATTGCGTCTGGCGATGCGGCAATACTTCCTGGGTGATTGGTTTGCTGCTGCGCAGCATGTACCTTTTACCAATAGGGACGACGGTTTACCCAGAGTCGCCATTTTTGGCGCTGGCGCGGCAGGAAATCAGCTGGTAGCCGCACTGCGTATGGGGCGCATGATGCGTCCGGTGGCCTTTATAGACGATGACAAGAGCATCGCTGATCGTGTTATTTCCGGGCTTCAGGTTTATAAGCCAAAGCATATTCAACAGATGATCGACGAGACAGGGGCTCAGGAAATTCTGTTAGCAATTCCTTCTGCTAGTCGTGGCCGGCGTCGCGAAATTCTTGGTTTCCTCGAAGGTTTTCCGCTCCATGTTCGAAGCGTTCCCGGATTCATGGACCTGGCTAGTGGCCGGGTCAAAGTCGATGACATTCAGGAAGTAGACATTGCCGACCTGTTGGGGCGTGACGCTGTTCCGGCCCAAGGTGATTTGCTGGAGCATTGCATAACGGGACAATCTGTTCTGGTCACCGGCGCTGGCGGATCAATTGGCTCAGAACTATGTCGTCAGATTCTTTCTTTGCGACCGACGACGCTTCTGTTGTTTGAACATAGCGAGTTTAATCTCTACAGCATCTTGTCCGAACTTGAGCAGCGCGTAAGCAGAGAATCGCTCTCTGTTCGTCTTTTGCCTATCCTGGGATCGGTACGAAATAAGGAAAAATTACTAGATGTGATGAGGGTCTGGCGCGTAGATACGGTTTATCACGCGGCAGCTTACAAGCACGTACCGATGGTTGAGCACAATATTGCCGAGGGTGTACTAAATAACGTAATCGGTACACTCAATACCGCTCAGGCGGCGTTAATGGCGGGTGTCGCCAACTTTGTTTTGATATCGACAGATAAAGCGGTGCGCCCGACAAACGTAATGGGCAGCACAAAACGTCTCGCTGAGTTGACGCTACAGGCGCTCAGTCGAGAACTTGCCCCGGCACTATTCGGTGATGACACCAACGTTTCGCGGGTAAACAAGACGCGCTTCACTATGGTACGTTTTGGCAATGTTCTTGGGTCCTCTGGTTCGGTCATCCCGTTATTTCACAAGCAGATTAAATCCGGCGGGCCACTGACGGTCACCCATCCCAAGATCACTCGTTATTTCATGACTATTCCCGAGGCGGCCCAGCTTGTAATCCAGGCAGGTTCGATGGGGCAGGGTGGCGACGTCTTTGTATTAGATATGGGAGAGCCAGTAAAAATCGTAGAGCTTGCTGAAAAGATGATCCATCTTTCGGGCTTGAGTGTGCGTTCGGAAAAGAACCCGCATGGGGATATTTCTATCGAGTTCACTGGTTTGCGACCCGGCGAAAAGCTTTACGAAGAGCTGCTGATTGGTGACAACGTGGCGGCCACCCAGCATCCGATGATCATGACTGCAAATGAGGACCATCTTCCCTGGGATGTACTCAAAATCAAGCTGGCAGAATTACTTTGCTCGATTGAACAGGACGATTACGTGCGTGTCCGCCAACTTCTACGCGAAACCGTCAGTGGTTACGCTCCTGACGGCGATATCGTCGACTGGATCTACCAGCAGCGCCGTTTGGAACCTTGATTGCTTCACATTCGGAAACGTACACGTTTTTGACAGTTCCATAACATGGCCTAAATTGGGGGAGCAGCTTAGGAAAAGCTGCTTCTTTCAACTCATGTCATGGAGCATCATCATGCGTAAAGGTTACTTCTACTCTTTGTTTTTTGCCCTTTTGAGCGGCGCTTCTGTTGCAGCTATTGCTGCTCCGGAAGCTAAAGCTGTTGAGTCTTCCAGGGTCACGGAAGCTGCTACTAGAGCGAACACCTATAAAGTTGATCTCAATGGTGCAGATGCACAAACACTTCAACGTGAACTAATCGGTGTCGGGGAGGCGAAGGCCAAGGCAATTGTTGCGTATCGTGACAATAATGGGCCGTTTGCGTCAGTGGATGAACTCCTTGAGGTCAAGGGGATTGGTAAGGCAATTCTGGAAAGTAACCGAGACAGGATTGAAGTGAATTAATCGCGAGAGTCAGAAAAAGGCCGATCATTGATCGGCCTTTTTATTGGAGCGGGAAATAAGTTTGCAGCTTTTAGTCTTCAATCGCTTTTTTAGGCAGCATGATTGTCCGGACAGCAGCGAGCATTGTTCCGAGCATCAGTCCGAATATCAAACCTAAACCAACGATTAACGCCTTCCTCGGCTTGATAGGGCCTTGCGGGGGAGACGCCGGCCTGTCGATATTAACCAGATTAATCTGTTCAAAATTGACATGCAGATTTTTCAAGTGTGCCAGCTCTTCCCTGATCTCTCCCAGGCCTTTTAAGAACAGCTCTTCGTTACTACGCTGTTTAAGCAGAGCAACTTTTCGGTTGTTAGCGAGAAGACTGAGCTCTTTCTGGATTTCATCAACGCGAGGTTCAGTAAAATCATCGGAGTTTCGGGCGACGAGTGTTGCGCGCTCTGCTTCAAGTGCCGACTGCCCCATAAAATACAGAGGTATTTGTTGGTTGCTTACTTCTGTGCGAATCATGTTGCCTTGCCTTGTCTGCCCAGCCTCTCCAAGGGCAGATGGCGTGGTAGGGGTAACAATTCCCAGATTTTTGGCAATCGATATTGCCTCATCCAACTGTTTCACACGATTTTGTCGACGGGTTTGCAGTTGTTGTCGCAGGGCTTTGAGTTCGTCCTGTAGAGTTTCTTTTTTTAACTGATCCTTTTCAAGGAGTTCTGCGATTTCTGAGTCTTTTTCGGCTTCATAGGCAGCTTTCTTGGATAACAGCTTTTTTTCTGTTTGCGCGATCCGGTTCTCAATAAGTGTTTTAAAATCCGCTTCGACTTTTTCTTTTTCGCGTTTGACTACAAACTCGGTAAAGTTGTTAACAATAGCCACCCCATCCACGCCAGATGGATACTCTACGCCAAGTTGAATTGCTTCCGAAAGATTAGCAGTTTTTTTAGGGTCGATTTGTTCGACTGTAAACGCACTGGTATTGAAACGTTCGAGGGTCTCCTCGATTGACTTGCCGTTGGCTTGTAGGGGAGCGAGTAAACCCGGATTGGCCTGGAAGAAACTTAAACGTTCGGTATAAGAATCCATGGACGAACCAATGCGTCTTAAGGCTTGCTCTGGTTGAATCTTATAAAGGCCGGACTCGTTTAACATGTCCAGGTCTGTAGCTGCCACAGGCCTGATTTCGTTCTGTACTCTATATTGAGGTTGCGCCGTTAATGCATAAGTTACTGCGATCGCTGTGGAAAGCCCGGTGAAGAGCAGAATAATAGATCTTTGCTTCCATAAGTCGCGAAGAAACTCTGTAATATCGATTTCATGATGTTCAATGTCAGGACGTATTTTTGTAGGGAAGTTCATGAAACCCTCAAATTACAAAAAGTCAGCTGGCGTTGAGAAATGCTCTATCGGTCTTCGCTGACAGTGGTGGTGAAAAATAATTAGTAACGTTTTGCATTCTCCCGTATCTACATTCTGACGGCAAGCTGTTGACAAGTTAAACCGCTGTTTATGCAATCTATTCCTACTCAGCGGAGCCGGCAGACTCCGCAGTATGCAGCAGGCAGGTCTTTGGTGCGTTGCTGTAAGGGTTCGAGTTACCGTCGTGCTGAAGGAGGGGACAGGAAGGGGCCATATTTTTGGGCTTGTCCGCGTGGCCGCTTGCCCGTCAGAAAAATTATGTGTGTAATAAAACAGTTAAATTATGCTTATAATGAAATCTCTGTTCTCATCCTAGTGTTCCCAGGAGCATAGTCATGAACTCTACCCAGTCCCAAGGTACGGCCCTCGTCACCGGTGCTTCTTCCGGCATCGGGGCGGTTTACGCTGAGCGGTTGGCAGCTCGTGGTTTTGATTTGTTGCTGGTGGCTCGCGACGAGCAGCGACTGGAGGCGGCGGCGAGCACACTGCGCACGGCGCATGGGATCAAGGTCGAAGTGCTGAAGGCGGATCTGACCCAAAAACAAGACGTGCTGCAGCTCGAACAGCGGTTACGCAGCGATTCAAGTATCAGTTTGTTGCTCAATAACGCCGGCGTGGCGGCGGACGGGCTATTGGCCAATGCCGATACCGATCAACTGGAGCGAATGATTCAGTTGAACATCACGGCGGTCACGCGATTGGCCGCGGCGGCTGCAGCCAGTTTTACCAAGGCCGGGCGCGGCACGATCATCAATATTGCATCGGTGGTGGCGTTGTTCCCCGAGCGTTTCAATGCGACGTACAGCGCCAGCAAGGCCTATGTGTTGAGCTTGACTCAATCGTTGAACGCCGAGCTGGATGGCACCGGTGTGAAGATCCAGGCGGTCCTGCCCGGTGTGACACGCACCGAGATCTGGGAGCGTTCTGGTATCGATGCGTCAGAGATTCCTGCGGACATGGTGATGGAGGCGGGCGAGATGGTCGATGCGGCGTTGTCGGGTCTGGACCAGGGTGAATTGATCACCATTCCTTCGTTACCGGATACGGGCGATTGGGATGCCTTTGTGGCGGCGCGTCTTGTGATGGCGCCGAACCTTTCCAAAAGCAAGGCCGCTGCCCGTTATCGGTAAGCGCCATCAACCGGCTTGAGGTATGTGTGGTATGAGTAATTGTCGTGTGGTTGTAACAGGTATGGGCCTGGTGTCGCCGCTGGGGAGCGGTGTCGAAGCGGTATGGGAGCGTCTGCTGGCCGGGCGTTCCGGGCTGCGCAATCTGCCGCAGGAGGTGGTTGCCGATCTGCCGGCCACGGTCGGTGGTGCCGTGCCTACGCTGGCCTCCGATCCGGAAGCGGGGTTCGATCCGGACCGGGCAACCCCACCCAAGGAACAGAAGAAGATGGACCGCTTTATTCTGTTCGCCATGGAAGCGGCGCGTCAGGCACTGGAGCAAGCCGGCTGGCAGGCGCTGGACGCCAACGCCCAGGAGCGCACGGCCACCATCATCGGTTCAGGTGTGGGCGGTTTCGGCGCGATTGCCGACGCGGTGCGTACCACCGATAGCCGTGGTCCGAGACGTTTGTCGCCATTCACTATCCCTTCGTTTCTGGTCAACCTGGCGGCAGGTCATGTGTCGATCCAGCATGGCTTCAAGGGGCCATTGGGCGCGCCGGTCACGGCATGCGCCGCCGGGGTTCAGGCAATTGGCGACGCGGCGCGGCTGATTCGCGCGGGCGAGGCGGATATCGCGGTGTGCGGCGGTGCGGAAGCGGCGATCGATCGGGTCAGCCTTGCCGGGTTTGCGGCTGCTCGCGCCTTGTCCAGCGCTTACAACGAAACGCCTGAACGCGCTTCACGACCTTTCGACAGTGGTCGCGACGGTTTTGTCATGGGCGAAGGGGCCGGGCTGCTGGTCATCGAGTCTCTGGACCATGCACTGGCCCGGGGCGCCCAGCCCTTGGCGGAGCTGGTCGGTTACGGCACCAGCGCCGATGCCTATCACCTGACCGCCGGCCCCGAAGACGGCAGCGGCGCGCGGCGAGCGATGTCGTTGGCATTGGCACAGGCAGGTGTGTCACCGGCTCAGGTTCAGCATCTGAATGCTCATGCAACCTCGACTCCGGTGGGGGATCTGGGTGAGCTGGCGGCGATCAAGGCATTGTTCGGTGCACAAAATGGCATCGCTGTGACATCAACCAAGTCGGCGACCGGGCATTTGCTCGGCGCCGCGGGTGGACTCGAAGCGATCTTTACGCTGCTGGCGATCCGTGACCAGATTGTGCCGGCGACCCTCAATTTCGAGAGCCCGGACCCTGCCACTGAAGGTGTGGACATCGTTCATGGCGCAGCACGGCCGATGGCCATCGAATATGCGTTGTCCAACGGCTTCGGATTTGGCGGGGTCAATGCCAGTGTGCTGTTCAAGCGTTGGCAGGGTTAATCCTGTGAGTGTTTGAGGTGTTCGCGTGCGACGTCGAGAATCCGTTGGGCAAACTCGGCGTCGGCCACGCTGCGCGATAACAGCAGGGCTCCGACCAGCGTGGACATGATGACGATACTGCGGTCTGCGGTGTGTTCGCCGCCAAGGGTGTGCTGGATCTGATCGAGTCGCGCCTGGAGCACGACGTCGCTGGTTGGACTCGGTTGACCACGTAGCCCCAGTTCCGAGGAAATGGTCAGCAGCGGGCAACCTTCGTGAGGCGAGGTTTGATGCCATTCGGAGAGGTAGGTATCGATGAAGGCTTCGAGTGGATGCTCCTCTGCGAAGATTTGCGCGCACAACTCGTCGACCTGTACACCAGCCTCCTGCAAGGCTTTCTCCACCAGCTCGTCTTTGGACTTGAAGTGCGAGTAAAAGCCACCGTGGGTCAAGCCCAGAGCTTTCATCAGGGGTTGCAGCCCGGTCGCGCCGATACCATCGCGTCGAAATCGCGCTGAAGCTTCCTTGATTATGCGTTGGTGAGTCTGGGCTTTATGGTCCTGCGAGTAACGCATCTGATATCTCCGCATCAATGCGGCCCATATTAACCAATGAAAATTGCATGGTGACTGTACTTCTACTTCTAAAAAGCATGCAGATGCTTCGATATCAGTACAAAGCGGTATGATTGCAGGCACTTTCACGCAAAAACAAACCCCGCCGGTCAAGGCGGGGTTTTCAGTCAGCGGTCCTGCGCTTCCTTGGCGTCCATTTCCGCATTGCGTTCGGCGACGCGCTTACGTTGCTCTTCGGTCAGTTCGACCTTGTTGGCGGTGTCGCGCAGCATCATCAGACCACCAACGATCGAGCCGATGGCAACGACCAGAATCAACCAGGCATACCAGGGCATAGGACTCTCCTTGAAAGCAGGCGGGCGAGGGTTCGCCAACCGATCGTGCATACCACTTTGAGTGATGGGGTTTCATCGCAGTTCCATCGCTATCACTCCATTCTATGCCTGTTGTTCAAGGTTCACTCGAACCCATTCAATGTCCAGTGAGCATCGCATCCGCCGGTGCGTCGGCGCGCAATTGCGCGGTGAGCATGAAGTACACGAAACCTGCCGCCATGAAGGCCAGGAAGATCAGACCTATCAATGTGTTGAACCAGGCCATCGCCACCAGGCACACCACCGCCAGCATCAGAGCAATGAACGGCACCAGCGGGTAGCACGGGGCGCGGAAGGTGCGCTCCAGATTCGGCTCGGTTTTACGCAGTTTGAACAGGCTGAGCATGCTCATGATGTACATCACGATGGCGCCGAACACGGCCATGGTGATCATCGCGGCGGTCAGCGTCATGCCGCCGAGGTTGATCAGGCCGTCGCTGTAGATGGCTGCAATGCCGATTACTCCGCCGGCGATGATCGCCCTGTGCGGGGTTTGAAAGCGCGACAACCTGGCCAGGGACGCCGGCAGGTAACCGGCCCGGGCGAGGGCGAAAAACTGCCGCGAGTAGCCGAGAATGATCCCGTGGAAGCTCGCCACCAGGCCGAACAGGCCGATCCACACCAGCATGTGCAGCCAGCCCGAGCTTTCGCCGACCACGGTTTTCATCGCCTGCGGTAGCGGGTCGTTGATGTTCGACAGGGTGCGCCAGTCGCCGACGCCTCCGGCGAAGAACATCACGCCCATCGCCAGCAGCACCAAGGTCAGGATACCGCTGATGTAAGCCTTGGGAATCGTGCGCTTCGGGTCCTTGGCTTCTTCGGCGGCCATGGCTGCGCCTTCGATGGCGAGGAAGAACCAGATGGCAAAGGGAATCGCTGAGAACATCCCGGCAATTGCCGGAGCACCGAACACGTCGGAGCCGGCCCAGCCATTGAGCGCGAAGTTGCTGAAGCTGAACGCCGGGGCGACCACGCCCATGAATACCAGTAACTCAACGACCGCCAACACGCAGACCACCAGTTCGAAGGTCGCCGCCAGTTTTACCCCGAGGATATTGAGGCCCATGAATACGATGTAGGCGCCGACTGCCGCGTGTTTCGGGTCCAGGGCTGGAAACTGGACATTGAGGTAGGCGCCGATGGCCAGGGCAATCGCCGGTGGGGCGAAGACGAATTCGATCAGTGTCGCCAGCCCGGCGATCAACCCGCCTTTTTCGCCAAATGCGCGACGGCTGTAGGCAAAGGGACCGCCAGCATGAGGAATGGCGGTGGTCAGTTCGGTGAAACTGAAGATGAAGCAGGTGTACATGGTGGCGACCATGAACGAGGTGACGAGAAAGCCCAAAGTCCCGGCCACGCCCCAGCCATAGCTCCAGCCGAAATACTCCCCGGAAATCACCAGCCCGACCGCAATACCCCACAGGTGCAGCGTGCCCAGCGTGGGTTTGAGTTGTGTGTTCATGCGTTTGCTCCCTGAGTGGTTTGGAAAGCTCAGGGGAGGGCAGTGCAGTGGGCGTGCCATTTTGCGAGGGTACGTCGTAATGGCTGGAAAGCTGTCGTATCGGGGATGTTCGCCTCTGAATACACGAAATTTGTGCGTCAGTCAGGGGCGCCGCTACTTCAAATGCCGCTTTCGCGAGCAAGCCCGCATGCCCGCTACCGCTGCAACGCGGGTATGCCGGTACGGGCAGCGGTTGATGCTCAGGTTTGTTCGGTAAGGCATTCGCGTAGCGCCGTTTGCCAGTCAGGTTGACTGACGCCCCAGTCGGTTTGCAAGCGACTGCAATCCAGGCGCGAGTTGAGCGGTCGGGCGGCGGGGGTCGGGTAGTCGCTGGTCGGAATCGGTATCAGTTTGGCGCAGGGCTTGCCCTGTTGTCGCAATGCTTCGCCGATAGCCTGTGCAAAGCCAAACCAGGAAGTTTCACCTTGAGCGGTCAGGTGATAGGTACCCCAGTTTGCAGCCGTCTTCGTCTGCCAGCGTTCAATCAAGGCAAGGGTGCTGTTGGCGATTGTACCGGCCCATGTAGGCGCGCCGATTTGATCGGCGACCACACGTAGCTCCGGTTTTTCTTGCAGCAAACGTTGCATCGTCAGCAGAAAGTTACGGCCATGAGTCGAATAGACCCAACTGGTACGCAGGATCAGGTGTTTACCTTGCACGTCCCTGATCGCCTGCTCACCGGCCAGCTTGCTCTTGCCGTATACCCCGAGCGGATTGGGCATGTCGTCCTCGTTGTAAGGCCCGGCTTTCGTCCCGTCGAATACATAGTCCGTGGAGTAATGAATCAACGGGATATCGAGTGCCAGCGCTTCTTCAGCAAGGATGCCGGGAGCAACCGCGTTAATGGCAAAGGCTGATTGCGGCTCGCTTTCTGCCAGATCAACCGCTGTATGGGCCGCTGCGTTGATGATCAGATCGGGCCGGATGTTTTGCACCTGACGGCGAATCTGATCGGGTTGCGCGAGATCGAGCTGATCGCGACCCAATACGATCAGTTCGCCGACAGCCCCCAGTCGCCGTTGCAACTCATGTGAAACCTGGCCGTGCCGGCCATTGATGAGTACTTTCATGGGCGCAGTCCAGTCTCGTCGCCGGGCAAATCGGGCTCACGCAGGTTCATTGCTCTTCCCCTGCCAGTTTGGCCAGGTACTGGCCATATCCGGTCTTGCCGAAGTACCGGGCGCGCTCCAGCAGCTGCTCACGGTCGATCCAGCCGTTTTCATAGGCTATCTCTTCGAGACAGGCGACTTTGAGGCCTTGGCGGTGTTCGATGGTTTGCACGTATTGAGAGGCTTCGAGCAGGCTATCGTGGGTGCCGGTGTCGAGCCAGGCGAAACCTCGACCAAATCGCTCGACCTGCAGATCGCCACGTTGCAGATAGGCATTGTTGACATCGGTGATCTCCAGTTCGCCGCGAGGCGAAGGTTTCACCGCCTTGGCGATCTCGATCACATCATTGTCGTAGAAATACAGGCCGGTCACGGCATAACTGGATTTCGGCTTTTTCGGTTTTTCTTCGATCGAAAGCGCACGTCCGTCGCTGTCGAAATCGATGACACCGAAGCGCTCGGGGTCTTTGACCCAGTAACCGAACACGGTGGCACCGGAGGAGCGCTTTGCCGCGTTCTGCAATTGTTCGCCAAAGTGCTGACCATGGAAGATGTTGTCACCCAGGATCAGGCACACGGGGTCATCGCCAATGAACTCTTCGCCAATCAGAAAAGCCTGGGCCAGGCCGTCCGGTGATGGCTGCTCGGCAAAGGTGAAGTTCACCCCGAACTGGCTGCCGTCACCCAGCAGATTGCGATACTGAGGTAGATCCTGCGGGGTGGAGATCAGCAGGATATCCTTGATGCCGGCCAGCATCAGCACCGAGATCGGATAGTAGATCATGGGCTTGTCGTAGACCGGCAACAGCTGTTTCGACACTCCGAGCGTAATCGGGTGCAGGCGCGTACCCGAGCCACCCGCCAAAACGATGCCTTTCATCATGCGAGCAGCTCCTTGGGATTGATGGCGCCAAGGCGTTCACCCTGATAGCTGCCATCTTGAACTCGGCGGCACCACTCCATGTTGTCCAGGTACCATTGAACGGTTTTGCGCAAGCCGGTTTCGAACGTTTCTTCCGGCACCCAGCCCAGTTCGCGTTCAATCTTGCTGGCATCGATGGCATAGCGTAAGTCATGACCAGGACGATCCTGGACGAACGTGATCAGGTCGGCGTAATGCGCAACGCCCTCAGGCTTGTGCGGTGCCAGTTCTTCCAGCAGGGCGCAGATGCCCCGTACCACGTCGATGTTCTTTTGTTCGTTGTGCCCGCCGATGTTGTAGGTCTCGCCGACGGTGCCGGTGGTGACCACTTTGAGCAGTGCCCGGGCGTGATCTTCGACAAACAGCCAGTCGCGTACTTGCAGGCCATTGCCATACACCGGCAGCGGCTTGCCGGCCAAAGCATTGAGGATGACCAGCGGAATCAGTTTTTCGGGGAAGTGGAACGGCCCGTAATTGTTCGAGCAATTGGTCAGCAGCACCGGCAGGCCATAGGTTCGCTGCCAGGCGCGGACCAGGTGGTCGGACGCGGCCTTGCTGGCGGAGTAGGGCGAGCTCGGCGCGTAGGGCGTCGTTTCCGTAAACAGATCGTCGACACCGTGCAGGTCGCCGTAAACCTCGTCAGTGGAAATGTGATGGAAACGGAAGGCGCTTTTCTCAGGCTCCGGCAGGGCTTGCCAATAGGCGCGGGCGGCCTCGAGCAGGCTGTAGGTGCCGACGATGTTGGTCTGGATGAATTCCGATGGCCCGTCGATGGAACGATCGACGTGGGACTCCGCTGCCAGGTGCATGATCGCGTGAGGCTGGAAACGAGCCAGCACGGCTGCGACAGTCACCTGATCCACGATATCGGCCTGAACGAACTCGTAGCGAGTGTCGTTGGCAATGCTGGTCAGTGATTCGAGATTGCCAGCATATGTCAGTTTGTCCAGGTTGAGCACTTCATGCTCGGTGTGTTGAATCAGCTCGCGAACAAGGGCCGAGCCTATGAAACCGGCTCCGCCGGTAATAAGGATACGCACGTTGGGCCAGCCTTTTTCAGTAATGCGAATGGCGGTAGCTTGCAGGCGCGAGCGGGGAGGTGCAAGAGTTCTTGACCCCATAGGGTTGCGTCGCGCCAATCAGGCTGGATTATCCATGACTTGCGGCCACCACTCACTACTCTCGTGCAAAATTCAGGGCACCCGGCACAAAACGCCCGGTTTTCCCCGAAGCGGAACGCCTTCCCGCACTCTGTAACCCCTGCGTAAACCCACTCTTTACGCTTTCTTTATGCGCCGCGCGCACTCTCGGTCTCGTTCCTTTACAGCCTCCTTTCCGACAATGACTCCACACGCGGCAATACGCCGTAACACGGAGAACTTCCATGAGCGTTCTGGACGGAGTGTCACTGCTGTTGGCAGTGGGGCTGTTCATTTATCTGTTGGTTGCGCTGTTGCGCGCGGACCGGAACTAGGAGCGGCTATGCACAGTCATGATTATTGGCTGATCCTCGCGTTTTTCGCGGTGGTATTGGTCCCGGCACCGTTTCTCGGGCGCTTCTACTACAAGGTGATGGAAGGACAGCGCACCTGGCTGACGCCGATTCTCGGCCCGGTCGAACGCGGTTGTTATCGACTGGCCGGCGTCGATCCGCAGGCCGAACAGAGCTGGCAGAAGTACACGCTGGCTCTGCTTGCGTTCAACCTCGCGGGTTTCCTGCTGCTGTTCGCGATTCTGTTGTTCCAGGACCACTTGCCACTGAACCCGCAAAACCTGCCGGGCCAGGAGTGGACGCTGGCGTTCAACACCGCCATCAGTTTCATGACCAACACCAACTGGCAGGCCTACAGCGGCGAAGCGTCGTTGAGCTATCTGAGCCAGATGGTCGGCCTCACCGTGCAGAACTTCGTCAGCGCCGCCACCGGCCTGGCAGTTCTGGTTGCGCTGTGCCGCGGCATCGGTCGCAAATCCACGGCATCGCTTGGCAATTTCTGGGTCGACATGACCCGCGCCACCCTCTACGGCCTGTTGCCGCTGTGCCTGCTGCTGGCGCTGTATCTGGTCTGGCAGGGCGTGCCGCAAACCTTCGCGCAATACGTGAATGCGGTGACCGTGCAGGGCGTTGATCAAGTGATCCCTCTGGGGCCGGCCGCCAGCCAGATTGCGATCAAGCAATTGGGCACCAACGGGGGCGGTTTCTTCGGCGTGAACTCGGCGCACCCGTTCGAGAACCCGACCGCCTGGTCCAACCTGTTCGAGATGGCATCGATCATCCTGATCCCGGTGGCGCTGGTGTTTACCTTCGGCCACTACGTGAAGGACCTGCGCCAGAGTCGCGCAATCATCGCCTGCATGCTGGCGCTGTTCCTGATCGGCGGCGCGACCTCGCTGTGGGCTGAATACCAACCGAACCCGGCGTTGAACAACGTCACCGTCGAACAGACCGCGCCGCTGGAAGGCAAGGAAGCACGCTTTGGCACCACCGCCACCGTGCTGTGGTCGGTGACCACCACGGCCGCGTCCAACGGTTCGGTGAACGGCATGCACGATAGCCTCAACCCACTGAGCGGCATGGTGGCGCTGGTCAACATGATGGTCGGCGAAGTGATCTTCGGCGGCGTTGGTGCCGGGCTCTACGGCATGTTGCTCAACGTGCTGATCGCGGTGTTCCTCGCCGGCCTGATGATTGGCCGTACTCCGGAATACCTCGGCAAGAAACTGCAGGCCAGAGAAGTGCAATTGCTGGTGGTGACCCTGATGGTCATGCCAATCGGCGTACTGGTGCTCGGCGCGATCGCCGCCAGCCTGCCAGGCCCGGTGGCTGCCGTGAGCAACCCTGGCGCCCACGGTTTCAGTCAGCTGCTCTACGCCTACACCTCGGCCAGTGCCAACAACGGCTCCGCGTTCGGCGGCTTTGGTGCCAACACCCCATTCCACAACCTGATGCTGGGGCTTGGCATGTTGATCGGTCGTTTCGGTTACATCCTCCCGGTCCTGGCCCTGGCCGGCAGCCTGGCGATGAAGAAAACCGCACCGATCGGCCAGAACAGCTTTCCGACCCACGGCCCGCTGTTCGTCACCCTGCTGACCGTGACCATTTTGCTGGTGGGTGGTTTGACCTTTTTGCCGACGTTGGCGTTGGGTCCGATTGCTGAACACTTGAATATGGGCTTCTGAGGATTATTTGATGAATATGCCCGTAACTAAACCGGTCGCCACCGTCAAAGCGCCGGAACAACCAAAAACCGCGATCTCGGCCCTCTGGCGCCCGGCGTTGCTGCAAGCCTTCGTCAAGCTCGACCCACGGCAATTGCATCGTGCGCCAGTGATGTTGGTGGTCGAACTGACGGCGATCCTGACCACCGTGTTGTGCTTCGTGCCGGACACGGCGGTGCCGACCTTCGTTGCTGCGCAAATTGCCCTCTGGTTGTGGTTCACCGTATTGTTCGCCAACTTCGCCGAAGCCCTGGCCGAAGGTCGCGGCAAGGCCCGCGCCGACAGTCTCAAGGCCGGTAGCGAAGGCCTCAGCGCCCGGCGCAAAACCAGCAACGGCACTTTCCAGGTGGTGCCGGCCACCAGCCTGCGCAAGGGTGATGTGGTGCGCGTCGAAGCAGGGGAGATGATCCCCGGTGACGGTGAGGTGATCGAAGGCATCGCGGCGGTCAACGAAGCGGCGATTACCGGTGAATCGGCACCGGTGATTCGCGAGTCCGGCGGCGACCGCTCGGCCGTCACCGGCAACACAAGGCTGGTGTCCGACTGGCTGCTGGTGAAGATCACCGCCAACCCTGGCGAGTCGACCCTGGACCGCATGATCGCTCTGGTCGAAGGCGCCAAACGCCAGAAAACCCCGAACGAAGTGGCGCTCGACATCCTGCTGATCGGCCTGACCCTGATCTTCCTGATGGTGGTCGTGACCCTGCAACCGTTCGCCCACTTCGCCAACGGCAGCCTGCCGCTGGTGTTCCTGGTGGCGTTGTTGGTCACGCTGATTCCGACCACCATCGGCGGTTTGCTGTCGGCCATCGGTATCGCCGGCATGGATCGGCTGGTACGCCTGAACGTGATCGCCAAGTCCGGTCGTGCAGTGGAAGCGGCGGGAGACGTGCATGTCCTGCTGCTGGACAAGACCGGCACCATCACCTTCGGTAACCGTCGTTGCTCGGCGGTGTATGCCGCCCCTGGTGTGACAGCCAGGGAACTGGCCGAAGGCGCATTGCTGGCTTCGCTGGCCGATGACACCGCTGAAGGCAAGTCGATCGTCGAATACCTGCGTGGCACTCATCCGCAACCGGAGCCGTCCGCCGATGTGCTGACAGCCGTGCCATTCAGTGCCGAAACCCGCTTGTCCGGTGTCGACTATCAGGGGCGCGTGTTTCGCAAAGGCGCGGTGGATTCGTTGCTGGCGTTCGTTGGCCTCAAGCGGGCGGATCTGGCTGCACCATTGTCCCGTGAAATCGACCGGATCGCCCAAAGCGGCGGTACGCCGTTGCTGGTGTGTGCAGACGGCAAGTTGCTCGGTGTGATCCACCTCAAGGATGTGGTCAAGCCGGGCATTCGCGAGCGTTTTGCCGAGCTGCGCAAACTGGGCATTCGCACCGTCATGGTCACCGGCGACAACCCGTTGACCGCCGCCGCCATCGCCGCCGAAGCGGGTGTGGATGACGTGCTGGCGGAGGCCACGCCGGAGAAAAAACTGGCGCGCATCCGTCACGAGCAAAACGACGGTCGTCTGGTCGCCATGTGCGGCGACGGCGCCAACGACGCCCCGGCACTGGCCCAGGCGGATGTCGGCATGGCGATGAACGATGGTACGCAAGCGGCACGTGAAGCGGCCAACATGGTCGACCTCGACAGCGACCCGACCAAGCTGCTGGACGTGGTGCAGATCGGCAAGGAGTTGCTGGTGACCCGAGGTGCGCTGACGACCTTTTCCATCGCCAACGATGTGGCCAAGTACTTCGCGATTCTGCCGGCGCTGTTCGCCGCGATCTACCCGCAACTGGGCGTGCTCAACGTGATGCACCTGAGCAGTCCGCAGAGCGCGATTCTCTCGGCGATCGTATTCAACGCCCTGATCATCGTGGTGCTGATTCCTCTGGCATTGCGCGGTGTGCGCGTGCAGGCGGCGAGTGCGGCGGCGTTGTTGCGGCGCAATCTGCTGATCTATGGACTGGGCGGGATTCTGGTGCCGTTCGTGGGCATCAAGGCGATCGACATGCTGTTGACGGCGTTGCATCTGGTTTGACTGAACACCCCCCTGTAGGAGCGAGCTCGCTCGCGATGGTGGTAAACGATAACGCGCCCTTTCTGACACAGCGCGGCGCCTTCAGATCCATCGCGAGCAAGCTCGCTCCTACAGGTTTTCATGCGAATTCGAGGATTTTGAAATGTCCACATTGATACGCCCGGCCCTGAGCCTGCTGGTCCTGATGACGCTGGTCACCGGCGTCGCTTATCCATTGGTGGTCACCGGCGTGGCCCAGGTCGCGTTCCCGGATCAGGCCAACGGCAGCCTGGTGCGTGATGCCGAGGGCAAGGTCCGCGGTTCCTCGCTGATCGCCCAGGATTTCGTCGGTGACGCCTGGTTTCACCCGCGCCCTTCGGCCGGTGCCTTTGCCACCGTGTCGAGCAGTGCCAGCAACCTGTCGCCGAGCAACCCCGCCCTGGCCACTCGCGTGATCGACGATGCCAACAAACTGCTGGTGCCAGGCCAGGGGCCGGTGCCATTGGCGCTGGTCACTACGTCCGGCAGCGGTCTCGATCCGCACTTGCCACCAGCGGCGATTGCCTATCAACTGGCGCGTGTTGCGGCGGCGCGCAATCTGCCGGTAGCGACACTGCAACAACTGCTGGACGCCCACATAGAGCAGCCATTGGTAGGCCCGCCGGTGGTGAATGTGCTTGAGTTGAATCTGGCGCTGGAAAAACTGTAAACCGGCGGCGCTGCCATTCGCGAGCAAGCCCGCTCCCACATTGGAATGCGTACTCCTGTGGGAGCGGGCTTGCTCGCGAAGACGGCAGAATAGTCACTACATCAATCCCGGTAAAAAGAGATCCCCAAGCATGAGCAACTCCGGCCGCGCCGACGCGCTGTTAGCAGACCTGCCCCGTGATGGTCGTGGCCGGCTCAAGGTATTTCTCGGCGCCGCGCCGGGGGTGGGCAAGACCTACGCCATGTTGCAAGCGGCCCACACCCAGTTACGCCAAGGGGTGAAAGTCATTGCCGGCGTCGTCGAAACCCACGGCCGGGCCGAAACCGAAGCACTGCTCGGCGGCTTGCCGCAGCAGCCGTTGGTGCGCTCGGAATACCGTGGCGTGTTGCTCGAAGAAATGGACCTCGACGGTTTGATCAAAGCCAAACCGAAACTGGTGCTGGTCGACGAACTGGCGCACACCAACGCCCCCGGCAGCCGTCACGAAAAACGCTGGCAGGACATTCAGGAGCTGCTCGCCGCCGGCATTGACGTGTACACCACGGTCAACGTCCAGCATCTGGAAAGCCTCAACGATCAGGTGCGCGGCATTACCGGCGTGCAGGTCCGTGAAACCCTGCCGGACTGGGTATTGCAGGAGGCCTACGAACTGCTGCTGATCGACTTGCCGCCCCGGGAACTGCTCGAGCGCCTGCGTGACGGCAAGGTCTATGTGCCGGAGCAGGCGCGGGCAGCCATCGACGCGTTCTTTTCCCAGACCAACCTGACGGCCCTGCGCGAACTGGCGATGCAAACCGCGGCGGCTCAGGTCGATAACGATCTGGCCCAGGGCTATCGCCAACTCGGTCAAGCCGCGCCAGCGGTGCGTGGGCGTTTGCTGGTAGGGGTCGACGGCGATGCCCAGGCTGAGCGTCTGGTGCGGCATGCCAGTCGCGTGGCCCAACGGCGGCACCTGCCCTGGAGCCTGGTGCACGTGGACAACGGCCGCGTGCGGGACGAACAGTCGCGCCTGCGCCTGCAAAGCGCCCAGCAACTGGCCGAACGGCTTGGGGGGGAAGTGGTGTTGCTGCGGGCCGGTGAGGTGGCGAAAACCTTGATTCAGCATGCCGCCGAACGTCGTGCCAGCCTGGTGCTGGTCGGCCAGTCCCGGCCGCGCTTGCGCCGACGTCTGTTCGGTGGCGGGCTGGCGGCGCGGCTGCTGCGCAATGCCCGCGGACTGGAAATCAACGTTCTCGACAGCGATCACCCACAGCATCAACCCCATCGGCGGCCGATGCATTCACTGGTCTGGTTCGACTATGTGTTGGCCGTGGTCGCGACGGTTCTGGCCAGCGCCCTGGCCTGGGCCGTGGCGAGTGTTCTGCCACTGCCGAATATTTCACTGGTGTTCCTCGCCGCCGTGTTGCTGGTGGCGGTGCGCAGCAGTCTCGGACCGGCTCTGGCCTGTGCGGCGCTGTCGTTTCTGACCTATGACTTTCTGTTCATTCCACCGACTTTCTCTCTGAGCATCCAGCGCGAAGAAGACGTACTGACATTATTGTTCTTCCTGCTGATGGCGGCCCTCACCGGCAACCTCGCGGCGCGCCAGCGCCGGCAATTGCAAGCCCTGCGCGACACCCAGGAAGAGACCACTGAATTGCTCGACCTGTCACGCAAACTGACCGCCGCCACCGACCGCCAGGCCGTGGTCAGCGCGGCCGCCCAGCACCTCAACGGTTGGAGCGATGTGCAACTGTGCCTGCTCAATCGCGACGGGCAAAACGGCTGGAAAGTCGAAACCGGTGGTCCGCTGACGTTCACCGAAGCCGAACGCGCCGCCGCCGATTGGGCTTGGCAGCACGATCAACCGGCGGGTGCGGGCACCGGCACCTTGCCGTTCGGCCGCTGGTGGTGGTGGCCGTTATCGGTGGAAGACGGCCCGCTGGCGTTGCTCGGCGTGTGCGCCAGGGAAGGCCAGACCCTGAGCGGTCAGCGCCGACGCTTGTTGACCGCGCTGACCCAGCCGCTGGCCCAGGCACTGGCCCGGGCGCAACTGGCCGATGATCTGGAAGCGGCGCGGCTGCACGGCGAAACCGAACAGTTGCGCAGTGCCTTGCTGGCTTCGGTGTCCCACGATTTACGCACACCGTTGACATCCATGCGCGGCAGTATCGATAGCCTGCTGGCCCTGGGTGAAGCGATCCCGCTGGAGGATCGACGTGAACTGCTCGAAGGCACCCGCGATGAAGCCGAGCGCCTCGACCGCTACATTCAAAACCTGCTCGACATGACCCGGCTCGGCCACGGTGCCCTGAAGCTGGCGCGGGACTGGGTATCGCCGGCAGACATCGTCGGCAGTGCGCTCAACCGTCTGCGGACAGTCCTTGCGCCGTTGCAGGTCAGCACAGACGTGCCGGCCGAGTTACCGTTGCTGTTCGTGCATGCCGCACTGATCGAACAGGCTCTGATCAACGTGCTGGAAAACGCCGCGCGGTTTTCGCCGTCCCACGGGCGTTTGCAATTGCACGCCGGAGCTGATGACAGTGAGCTGTTCTTTTCGGTCAGCGACGAAGGCCCGGGGATTCCGGAGGAGGAGCGGGCGAAGATTTTCGACATGTTCTACACCGCGGCGCGGGGTGATCGTGGCGGGCAGGGGACCGGGCTGGGGCTGGCGATCTGTCAGGGCATGGTCGGTGCCCATGGCGGACGCATCAGCGTCGCCGACGGCATCGAGGGGCGTGGCACCTGCATCACATTGCACCTGCCGCTACAGGCTCAGCCGGGATACGAAAGTGAAGCCTGATCGTGCTTGCGCTACTCTCTTGCCACTTCTTTGTGTTGATGTGAATTCATGAGCCAGACCGCGACCATTTTGGTCATCGATGACGAACCGCAGATCCGCAAATTCCTGCGCATCAGCCTCGCTTCCCAGGGTTACAAGGTGCTGGAGGCCGGCACCGGCAGTGAAGGATTGGCTCAAGCTGCGTTGAACAAACCGGACTTGCTGGTGCTCGACCTGGGCTTGCCGGACATGGACGGCCAACAGGTATTGCGCGATTTTCGCGAGTGGTCGACGGTGCCCGTGCTGGTGCTCTCCGTGCGCGCCGGTGAAGGGCAGAAAGTCGAGGCCCTGGATGGCGGCGCCAATGACTACGTGACCAAGCCGTTCGGCATTCAGGAATTCCTGGCGCGGATTCGTGCGCTGTTGCGCCAGGCGCCCGCCGGCGAGGTCCCGCAAGCGGCGCTGACCTTCGGTCCATTGACGGTCGACCTGGCGTATCGCCGGGTGCTGCTCGACGGTATCGAAGTTGCGCTGACTCGCAAGGAATACGCCGTGCTGGCGCAACTGGCGCGGCATCCCGGGCGGGTGATCACCCAGCAGCAATTGCTCAAGGACATCTGGGGGCCGACGCACACCGAAGACACTCATTACCTGCGCATCGTGGTCGGGCACTTGCGCCAGAAACTGACGGATGACCCGACCCGACCACGGTTCATCGTGACCGAGGCGGGGGTGGGGTATCGGTTATTGAGTGAAGAGGTTTGACGTTCTGTGGTGGCTGACCTGACGCCTTCGCGAGCAAGTCGGATCGCCGCACCGCCGCTCCCACACGGGATCCCGGTCAGACACAAATTTTGTGAACACCGAAGATTTACTGTGGGAGCGGGCTTGCTCGCGAAGAGGCCCTGATAGCCACCACAAAGCTTTCAGGCTTTCAGTTCTGCTCATTCTCATAGCGATCCAGCGTATCCCGCGCAATTTCCCGTCCCAGCGCGATCAGCTCCGGCGCCTTGTAGAACTCGAAAAACCGGCACACGCGCTTGGGCACGTTGATCAGGATGTCCGGTGGGTACCCGGCAATCTTGTACTGTGCCAGCGACGTCTGCATCACCTCGAAACTCTGGTTGATCAAGTCCAGCAAGGACGCCGGTCCTACGTTGTCGATGATGAACGAGCCGGTGGCGGAGCGGGGGGCGCCACTGGTTTCCGGAGCCGCCGCGGGTTGCTGCGCCTCGGGCTCGGCGGACTCGATCCACGGGTTGAGGTCCGCACCTTCGGCCTTCAAGGCTTCCTGTTCCAGAACCAACAATTGTTCAGCCTGTTTGCGCCGGAACGGCAACTTCGAACCGACGGAGTTGATCAGGCTGTCGAAGCGGGTCTTGAAGGCGGCAGGACGCTGGATGACCGGCAATTGATAGTGGCGCTGGTTGGTGGAGTTGAGGTTGACCGCGATGATCAGATCGCAATGGCTCGACACCACCGGCACGATCGGCAGCGGGTTGAGAATGCCGCCATCCACCAGCATGCGGTTGCCCTGCATCACCGGGGTGAACAGGCTGGGAATCGCCGCTGAGGCGCGCATGGCCTGATGCAGGCAACCTTCCTGGAACCAGATCTCCTGCTGGTTGGTCAGGTCGGTGGCAACGGCCGTGTAGGGGATACGCAAGTCTTCGATGTTGATCTCGCCGACGATCTTGCGGATTTGCCCGAAGACTTTCTCGCCACGAATCGCCCCCAGACGAAAACTGACGTCCACCAGACGCAGCACGTCGAGATAGTCCAGGCTCTCGATCCAGTCGCGGTAATCATTGAGTTTGCCGGCGGCGTAGATCCCGCCCACCACCGCGCCCATGGAGCAACCGGCGACACAGGCGATGTCATAGCCGCGTCGCTCGATCTCTTCAATGACCCCAATATGCGCATAACCCCGGGCTCCACCCGAGCCCAACACCAGTGCGACGCGCTTTTTCATGAATCGCCCTCGTTTGAATGGTTCAACAATGCACCCATCGAGGGTCATGCTTCAATCGCCATGGTCGTTCGGTGGGGCAGGAGCGTCGTATTTTCGACACTCCATGGCGGCACATGATTATTCTTGTCGGCGCTATAGTTTGCACAGGGGACCAACGGCACTTTTCAGGTGCCACACCGTCTTACCTGCATGACTGTTGACCTATCTTTGAGGAGTGAGTGATGAAAGCCTGGATCTGCGTGCCATTGATTGCCCTGGCGCTCGCCGGTTGTGCCGGCAAAACCGCCTACCGCGACAGCTGTGGCAGCCAGCTCGATGCCGCCTGGCATGAGCTGGACCTGGCCAAGGCCGAAGGATTCGCCGGGACCGTCAGCTACTCCAAAGCCTTGTCGCTGTTGACCGCGGCCAAGACCCAACAGCAATTCGAGGGATTCGAGGGCTGCTCCCACAAGGCCGAGAAGGCCCGTTTCTATATTCGCGAGTCGCGCGCGGGGCGTTGAAGGCAAAAAGCAGCGCCAGGCTCTAAGCTACCAATTGCAAGACTCATCGGGCTTGCAGCTCGTAGCCTGGAGCCTGGCGCTGTTTACGGAGTAAACCCCCATGATCGATCGGTTGGTGGCTCAAATTCTGGGCCTGGAAATTCGTCTGCTGGCCTGTCAGGCCCGCCTGAAAGAGCGTACTGACCCTGAAGCGTTACACGATCTGCGCACAACCATGCGTCGGTTACGCAGCCTGTTGCGACCCTTGCGCGGGTTGCCCGGTGTCGAGCAACTGGAAGCGGCAGCCTCCCGGGTGGGAGAGCTGACCACGCCATTGCGTGATCGCGAAGTGCTGGCGGCGTACCTGCACCAGCACCATCAACCCCAGGCCGCACAGCGGCGCATGGCGCAAATGACCGAAGCCTATCCGGCCGTTGCGGCTAGCCCGGAGCTCGCGCAATTGCTGATCGTCCTCGATGCGTTTCCGCGTTTTCTGCGTGCCGCCCAGCGCCAGGGATTGCTCAAGGGCCTGCGCAAGCGCATCGAAAAGCGCCTGGGCAAACAGTGGAAAATACTCGACGAGGCACTGCATGACCCGGCCCATGACCGTCATCGCTTGCGCCTGCTGATCAAGCGGGTGCGCTATGGCATCGACGCTTACCCCGAACTGGACCGTTTGCCGAAAGCGGCCATGCCGCGGTTGAAATCGGCCCAAGGCGCGCTGGGTGACTGGCACGATTGCGTGCAATGGCTGGCCATGGCTGAACTGGAAGCGGATTTGCAGCCCTGTGTTGCAGTCTGGACCGCCACCATGGCCGAGGCCGAAAGCCGTGCGGACCAGGTGCTGGAAAAGCTCAGCAAGGCTTGTTTCAAACCCTGAAAACACCGGAGATCCATTGTAGGAGCGAGCCTTGTGCGGCTCATCTGTCAGTCAATTTGGCCGGAATAGGCGATGTGTCGACTTCGCCAGATGGTTAAGATCCCTTCGTCTTTTTTCGATCCCTGAGGTTTTCATGCGTTTTTCCGAACTGCTCGACGCTGTCCGTAGCCAGCCGCTGGAGCTGTCTATTCCGGCCTCCTGGGCCCAGGGGCGCGCCACTTTTGGTGGCCTGGTGGCCGCCTTGCAGTACGAGGCCATGCGTGCCCGGGTGCCGGCGGATCGTCCGGTGCGCTCGCTGGCAATCACCTTTGTCGGCCCGGTTGAACCCGAGGTACCGGTCAGTTTTGAAGTCGACGTGTTGCGCGAAGGCAAGGCGGTCAGCCAGGTGTTGGGTCGGGTGATGCAGAAGGGGCAGGTGGTGACGTTGATCCAGGGCAGTTTTGGCGCCTCACGCCCTTCGGAAGTGGCGGTGGCTGCTGAACCGGCACCTGAAATGAAGCACTGGGACGAATGCCAGGAATTGCCTTTTGTCGAAGGCGTCCTCCCGGAGTTCATGCGGCATCTGGCGATGCGCTGGAGTGTCGGCGGGCTGCCGTTCAGCGGTAGTACATCCCGGCAAATGGGCGGCTGGGTGCGCCTGCGCGGCGACGTGAAAGAAGAGGCCGTCAGTGAGGCGCATATCCTCGCGCTGGTGGACGCTTGGCCGCCGGCCCTGATGCCATTTCTGAAGAAGCCGGCGATGGGAAGCACACTGACCTGGACCATTGAGTTCGTGCAACCGCCGCTGGAACTGAGCACCCTGGACTGGTGCAAATACCTCGTCGAAACCGAGCACGCCGCCGACGGCTACGGGCATGCGGCCGCGAAAATGTGGAGCGCGGATGGTCGGTTGATCGCCATGAGCCGGCAGACGGTGACGGTGTTTGCCTGATCAGTGACGACGGTGGCGCTCGCGCCAGGCGCGCCACCAGCCACCGCTGAGGAAGAACCGCGGAAACGTCAGGAACTGCTCGACCATCAGGCGCGATATCGCATCCTTGCGGTCACTGAAGGGTTCGGCGGCTTGCGCCTCCAGGCTGTGGCCGTGACGTTGCAAGGCCAGCGCGGCAATCACACCGATCACGCCGATGGCGATGTTCGAAAGGGTCAGGCTGAACACCCCGGACACGATCAACAGAAACGCCACGATGAACAGCGGCACCGCGATCAGGTGCAACACCAGGTTTGTCGGGTGCTGATGATTGTTCGGGTACGCTCGCCATTGCCAGGCGGGAAGGTTGGGGTGACGTTTGCCCATGATGCTGATCCTCGATCCATGTTGAATACATGAGATGAAGAATAGGCCCGGTCAATGCTGGCGGCGAATCAAGGCTGGCTATTGGCTTGATAGGCGCCATGGTCTGGATTGATCTTGTCAGTTCTGACGCCTTCGCGAGCAAGCCCGCTCCCACATTTTGACGGTATTCCAATGAAAGAACGCGGTCACCTGTGGGAGCGGGCTTGCCCGCGAAGAGGCCCTTACAGTTTGAGCTGACCTATAGCCCTGCTCAACTCCCCGGCCAACGCCGCCAGCTCATTGCTGGTCGTCGCCGACGTCACCGTCTGCTGCACCGTGTTCTCGGTCACGTCACGGATGCTCACCACCGCCCGGTTCATCTCTTCCGCCACCTGGCTCTGCTGCTCGGCCGCCACCGCGATCTGTGTATTGCTTTCTCGCATCTGCGCCACCGCACCGGTGATCTCGGCTAGTGCCACGCCGGCCTCTAGCGCCTGTTGCACGCAGTCGTCGGCCTTGAACGAGCTCTCCTGCATGAAATCCACGGCGTCACGCGTACCGGCCTGCAACGCTGACACCATGCGCGTGATTTCGTCCGTGGAGGCCTGGACGCGTTTGGCAAGGTTGCGCACTTCATCGGCGACCACGGCAAACCCGCGTCCCATTTCGCCGGCCCGGGCCGCTTCGATGGCGGCGTTGAGTGCCAACAGATTGGTCTGCTCGGCGATGCTGTGAATCACGTTGACCACGCCGTTTATCTTCTGACTGTCCTCGGCCAGGCATTGAATCATCTCGGCAGTCTGCTGGACGCCGGTGGACAGTCCGGCAATCGACTGCTGCACCCGTGTCACGACCTCCTGGCCGCTGCCGGCCAGGGTATCGGCCGATTGCGAAAGGTCGCGGGTGGCACCTGCGTGTTGGGCGATGTGATGGACTGTTGCGGTCATTTCATTGATCGCCGTGGCGGCTTGATCGGTTTCGCTTTGCTGGCCCAGCATGCCGAGGCGCACTTCATTCATGCTGGCCGCCAGCCGTGCGGCACCGACGTCCAGTTGCCGGGCGGTGTTGGCGACCGTGTTGACCACCCGTTGATAACCGGCCTGCATGGCGTTGAAGGCGTTGGCCATTTGCCCGACTTCGTCGCTGCAAGCCAATGGTACGCGGGCTGACAGGTCGCCGGTTTTCTCCACGTGGAGCATGACGTCTTTCAAGGTATTGAGCTGGCTGAGCAGGAAGCGGATCAATAACTGCGATGCGCCGAGCATTGCCAGCATCAGGATGAACACCGCCAACGCGTAGTTGGCGAAGCGCTCGCTGAACACCTGGCTCAGGCTTGGCCCGTGGACAATCACAGCGACCTGCTGGCCGTCGGCGCGCGCGAACACTTCGGCACCCATCAATGGATTGTCACCGAACAACGGCATTGAGTTGATCTCGACCCAGCCGTTTGCATGGGTGAGTTGCGGTATGGGTTGTCCATTCAGCGATGGCGCCTGTCCGCGATTGAACGTCAGCAGGTTATCGGTCTCGGGCAGCGGTTGCCCGGCAGGCCAGGCGCCAAGCAATCGCGCCTGTGACTGAGCCGAAGCCCGGGATGCATGACTGCGGGCCTGTTGTTCGAGCTGCACGGCGTACAGCACTAGCAAAAGCGTGGTGATGAAGGCGACAGCGTTGACCGCCCAGAATTTGTATTTCAGCGAGATATTGCTAAGCCAGGCACCCATGGAGGTCTTCTCTGATAGCGGAAACAGTTTTGGCAAGGTGCCATCATTGTGCCGCTACTCAGAAATTCGAACCTTGATACAAGTCAATGTGGGAGCGGGCTTGCTCGCGAAAGCAGGGTATCAGTCGACATCAGTGGTGTTTGATAGTCCCCCTTCGCGAGCAAGCCCGCTCCCACAAGGGGCCGTGTTTACAAGGCGATGGTGGGTAGCCGGTAAAACGCCCGAGCACACGCCGTAGTATGCGCCGCCAGATCTTCCTGGCTTTCCCCGCGATGCAGTGCCACTTCGCGCAATACTTCGGTCAGGTATGCAGGCTCGTTTCGCCCGTTTTTCGGCTTGGGGCGCAGGCTGCGCGGCAGCAGGTACGGTGCATCGCTTTCGAGCATCAGGCGCCCGCGCTTGATCTCCTTGACCAGCGGATGCAAATGCGTGCCCCGGCGTTCGTCGCAGATCCAGCCGGTAATGCCGATGTGCAAGTCCAGGTCGAGATAGCTGAACAGTGCCTTCTGTTCGCCAGTGAAACAATGAACCACGGCAGCCGGCAGTCGGTCGCGGAAGTCGCGCAGGATTTCCAGCAAACGCTGGCTGGCGTCGCGTTCGTGCAGAAAGACCGGCAGCTGCAATTCAACGGCCATGGCCAGATGTTCTTCGAGGACCTTTTCCTGCTGCGGGCGCGGCGAGAAGTCACGGTTGAAATCCAGCCCGCATTCACCCACGGCCACCACATTTGGCTCCTTGAGCAAGCTGCGCAAACGTCGGGCACTGTCGGCGTTCCAGTCACTGGCGCAGTGAGGGTGAATACCGGCGGTGGCGAACAGGCGCTGAGTGCTTTCGTCCAGTTGCTGGCACAGTTCAAGGGCCTGCTCGCTGCCCTCGATGCTGGTGCCGGTCAGCACCAGTTGGCATACACCGGCCGCGTAGGCACGGTCGAGTACGGCCTGGTGTTTGTCGGCAAAGCTGGGGTTGGTCAGGTTGACGCCGATATCGATGAGTTGCATGGTGCTACCTCGGGCCAAAGGCCGGAAAGCATATCAGAGCCGTGGATTTATAAGAAAAGCCAAGAACTACAACGAGTTAACGCTGTCTCTTGAGCCGCGGGGCAGGCCGGGTTGGTAGTTTTGCCATCATTGTGCCAGTCTTTCGCACGTTGCCAGCGCCCAAGGCGCTCTGTTTTGTCGCTGCGCTTGATGCCATTTGTCATTGAAGCGTGCCTCATATTCTTTCCGGAGAGTGGATGATTCGTCCCTCGGTTTTGCTACTGCTGTGCTGTTCGCTGCTACTGCCGATGTCGGCGGTCGCGCGTCTGCCCGGGCCGCTGCAAGCCGTACCGGCCAGCAAGGTGCGCGATCTTGCGGAAATTCGCAGCAGCCGAGTGCTGCGGGTATTGGTCAACCAGAGCCGCAACAGTTCCGGCGAAGTCCAGGGGCAGGCGATCGGGGTCGAATATCATCGCCTCAGAGCGTTCGAGCAATACCTCAACGGCCACGCCCGTGACGGTCAGGAAATTACCCTCAAGATCATTCCCAAGGCCAAGGATCAACTGCTCGGCGCATTGCAGCGCGGGGAGGGGGATCTGGTGGCGCCAGGCGAGTTGCTCGATCTGCAAGCGGGCTTCGCCGTCAGCACCAGTGAGCCGATTGCCAGCAACATCCCGTTGGTGCTGGTGGGCATCAAGGGCGAACGCCGCTACACCCGGCTTGAACAGCTATCCGGCAAAACCCTGGCCTTGCCTGCCGGCAGCGCCGCCGGGGATGCTGTCAGCCAGATCAATCAAAAGCTCGCCCTGCACAAACTGCCACCGGTCACAATCGAATGGGTCGATCCGACCCTTGCCGTCGAGGACGTCCTGGAAATGGTGCAGGGCGGGATCTTCCACCTGACCATTGTCGAGCAGCCGATCGCCGAACGCTGGGGCAAGATCCTGCCCAGGTTGCGTTTCGACAAGCAGGTACTCATCAGCGATCCGGGAGAGGAGTTCTGGTTCGTACGCCGTGATGCCTCGATGCTGCGGGCCAGTATTGATCGCTTCCTCACCGGTTACAAAAAACCGTCGGATCAGGACGCCGCGTTCCTGCGGATCTATCGGCGTCTCTATCAAGTGCACTACCCACTGGCCAAGGCCGATCGGCAGCGTCTGGAAAAACTCCGCCCGGTGCTGCAAAAGCACGCCGATGCCCAAGGCATGGACTGGCTGAACCTGGCGGCGTTGGCGTTCAAGGAATCAGCGTTGCAGCCCACGGCCCGCAGTGGTGGTGGCCCGACCGGCCTGATGCAGATCACGCCTTCTGCGGCGCAGCGGGTGGGGGTCAACAATATCCAGGACGTAGACGGCAATGTGCAGGCCGGGGCCAAGTACCTGGCGATGATCCGGCGCAAGTTTTTTGCCAGCCCGAAACTCAATGAACGCGAACGCATGGCCTTTGTGCTGGCAGCCTACAACATCGGGCCGGAGCGGGTTCAGGGCATGCGCGCCGAAGCCCGGCGGCGAGGGTTGAATCCCAACCAGTGGTTCTTCCAGGTCGAACGCGTTGCCATGGAGCAAGTGGGCATGGGGCCCGTCAGCTATGTTAATAGCGTGAACAAGTATTATTTGGCGTTCGACCGGGAGCGGGAGTCGTTGGAGCCCCAGGGACAAAAGGTTGTCTCACGTAATTGATCTACTAATCTGATTGTTATTGCCGGCTTTTTGCGCTTTTAACATATGATTTACTGATTAATATAGCGGCCAACCAACACACATCAGCAAGGAATGAAACAGCATGAGCACTCTGATCAACAAGGTACTGTCCACCCGCGCTGGCTACGGCCTGACAGTTCTGCGCATCGTTGTCGGCATTGTCTTCGCCGCACACGGTTCGCAGAAACTCTTCGGGGCATTCGGTGGCTATGGTCTGGCGGGAACCGCGCAGTACATGGAAAGCGTCGGGCTGACGCCGGGTTACCTGATGGCGGCAATGGCGGGTGGCATCGAATTCTTCGCCGGCCTGGCCCTGATCATCGGCTTGCTGGCTCGCCCGGCCGCACTTGGCCTGGCATTACTGTCGCTGGTCGCGATTTTCACGGTGCACATCAGCAACGGTCTGTTCATGGCCAACAACGGTTATGAATTCGCCCTGGCGTTGCTCGGTGGCAGTATCGCGGTATTGATCGAAGGTGCGGGCAAACTCTCGGCGGACCGTGCCATCGCCGGTTGACCGCTCTGGCTCAACGAAAAGGCCCGCATTGTGCGGGCCTTTTTTGTTGTGCGTCATTCTTGACACTGTCCAGTCAGCTTCTCTAGGATGTTGCTCATGCGCCGATTTAAACAGCTACTTGCGGGGCGCCAGGTGACTCATTCAGTTGCCGATAGAAGCCGGAACAGGCTTCGAAATACCGCTAAAGCGCTGGTTCGGTGTTGCCTCTCACCTGCCATGCAGACTTTTGAGGCAGAGACACGACACAATGAATGCACTAAACCCTGTTGTACGTCCCGCGCCGATCACGGCACATCTCACCCAGCGCAATCCAAAAATCCTGCTTGGCGGCAAACATCAGCCGACGCTCTTGCGTTATCTCGATGGCTGGCCTCGTCGTACCGGCGGTCCCGCTGCCTTCCTGATCCAGTTTGTCGAAGACGGTGAGTCGCTCGCTCGTTTCGCCGACGACAGTTTCGATCTGGCAGTGATTCAATCCCCCAGCCTTGAAGACGCGCCGGAAGTGATCAGGCAACTGACTCGCGTTGCCCGGCAAGGGCTGATCACCCGCCGTTGAGTTCTACGGGTAGTCGATCGCCACGATATAAACACACTGCTCACCGGTCGGTGTCTGGACTCGAACTTCGGCGTCCAGTGCCTTGCCGATCAGGGCGCGGGCCAATGGCGAATCAATGCTGATCAGGCCTTGTTTGAGGTCCAGTTCATCCGGCCCGACAATGCGGTAGCGCGACTCTTTGCCGTCTTCGTCCTCGATCGTCACCCAGGCGCCAAAATAGACCTTGTTCGGATCGCTGGGTTTTTCGCTGACGACCTTGAGCGCCTCCAGGCGCTTGGTGAGAAAACGCACGCGGCTGTCGATCTCTCGCAGCATCTTTTTGCCGTAGGTGTATTCGGCGTTCTCCGAGCGATCCCCCTGGGCCGCGGCTTCGCTGACAGCCTGGGTAACCTGGGGCCGGCGTACATGCCACAGTTCATGGAACTCGGCACGCATCCGCGCTTCACCCTCGGGGGTGATCAGCGCGGTGCCGGCGGTGCGGGGAGGGCGATAACGGCTCATGACAGCTTCTTGTGGTGAGGATGGCTGGAGTCTATCAACCCTCGCGCAGGACTGTCAGCGGGCTGGCGTTCAATGCCCGACGGGTGCCGAACACCCCGGCACCGCCAATCAGCACGGCACCCACCAATGGCAGCAACAACAGCCATGGATGCGGATGCCATGGCAGGTCGAAGGCATAGCGGTAGAGCACCAGGCTCACCAGTTCCGATCCCAGTGCCGCCAGCAAACCGCTGACCGCACCGAGCAAGCCGAACTCGATGCGCCGTGCCTTGACCAGCAATTGCCGTTCAGCGCCCAGCGCTCGCAGTAATGCGCCCTGGCGAATGCGTTCGTCCAGTGTCGCCTGCAGGCCGGAAAACAGCACCGCCATCCCCGCTGCCAGTACGAACAGCAACACATACTCTACCGCCAGGGTGACCTGGGCGAGAATGCTGCGCAGTTGTTCCAGCAAGGCTTCGACCTGCAGGATCGTCACCGCCGGGAAGGCACGGGACAGGTCGACGATCTGTTGGTCATGGCCCGGTGCCAGATAGAAACTGGTCAGGTAAGTTGCCGGCAGATCCTTCAGGGTGCCGGGCTGGAAGATCATGAAGAAGTTCGGCTGGAAGTTGTCCCAGTTGATCTCCCGCAGGCTGGTGACTTTCGCCTCGCGATTGACCCCGCCAACGCTGAAAACCAGATGGTCGCCGAGCTTGATTTTCAGGCTTTCAGCGACCTTGCCTTCCACCGACACGCCGGGAACATCGTCCGGCGTCTGTTCGTTCCACCAATTACCGGTCGTGAGTTTGTTGCCCGACGGCAGGTCCGCGGCCCAGGTCAGGCTCAGGTCGCGCTGGATTGCCCGATCCCCCGCCGATTCCTTGGTGACGATCTGCTGCACCGGTTCGCCGTTGATGCTGATCAAGCGCCCCGGCACCACCGGATACAACGGTGCCGATTGCGCCGACACGGCGATCAGGTGATCGGTGAAGGCCTGTTTGTCCGCGGGCAGGATGTTCAGGGCGAAGTAATTGGGGGCGTTTTTCGGCAACTGGTTTTGCCAGGTATTCAGCAACTCACCGCGCAGTAGCGCAATCAGCGCCATCGACAGCAGAATCAGGCCGAACGCCAGGGACTGGCCCGCGGCCGCGAGCGGGTGACGCAGCAATTGCCCGAGTCCCAGGCGCCAGGGCAGGGACGCACGGGCGAGCATGCGCCGCAGGCTCTTCAACAGCAGCAGCAACAAACCGCCCAGCACCAGCGCTGCAATCACGCCACCGCCGAGCAGGGCAAAGGTCAGCAGCAGGTCCAGGCTCAGACGCCACATGATCAGGCCGAGGGCACCCAGTGCTGCACCGTAGACCATCCAGGTGCTGGAAGGGATAGGCAGCATGTCCCGACGCAATACGCGCAATGGCGGAACCCGGCCCAGAGCCGCCAGCGGCGGCAAGGCGAAACCGGCCAGCGCCACCAGTCCGGTGCCGATCCCGGCAACGGCCGGAAACAGCCCGCCCGCAGGCACGTCGGTCGGCAGCAAGTCATGCAGCAGGGCAAACAACCCCAGCTGTGCGAACCAGCCGAGGAGGGCGCCGCTGATGCTGGCCAGCAGTCCGAGGACGGTCAGTTGCAGGCTGAACAACACCAGGGTTTCCCAGCGTGACAGCCCGAGGCAGCGTAGCAAGGCACTGGCATCGAATCGGCGAGTGGCGAAGCGGGTTGCCGATAGCGCAACCGCCACGCCGGACAGCAACACCGCGACCAGGCTGGCCATGTTCAGGTAGCGTTCGGCTTTGCCCAGGGCTCCACCGATCTGCCGGTTGCCGTCACGGGCGTCCTGCAAGCGCTGATTGGCGGCGAGGCCCGGTTTTATGAGTTGCCGATAGGTTTCCAGCGCCTTGGCATCGCCGCGCCACAACTCCCGATAGCTGACCCGGCTGCCGGGCTGCACTACACCGGTGGCCACAAGGTCGCCGAGATTGATCAGCACTCGTGGCGTCAGGCTGTAGAAATTGCCGGCGCGGTCGGGTTCGTACGTCAGCACCCGCGTCAGTTTCAGGGTTTTCATGCCGACATCGATGCTGTCGCCGATCTTCAGGTCCAGGGCGGTCAGCAGGCGTGCCTCGACCCAGGCTTCGCCGGGTTTCGGTCCTCCACCGGGTTCCTCCACGGCAAAGGGCGCGGGCGCGCTTTTCAGTTCGCCGCGCAGCGGGTAGGTGCCATCGGCCGCCTTGATGCTGGACAGCTGGATGCCTTTGTCGGTGGCGATAACGCTGGAGAACTCCACCACTTGAGCGTGTTCCAGACCCAGTTCGGTGCCGCTTCTTATTTGCTCGGGGCGCGCCGGCGAGCTGCCTTCGAGCAGCAGGTCGGCACCGAGGAATTCGGTGGCGCGCAACATCATGGCGCCATTCAGGCGCGCGCCAAAGTAACCGATGGCGGTGCTGGCGGCCACGGCCACCAGCAAGGCGAAAAACAACACGCGCAATTCACCGGCGCGGGCGTCGCGCAGCAATTGGCGGATGGCGAGGCTGAACAGGCGCAACAGCGGCAGACGTGCCATCAAGGCTCCAGAGGGGCGACCAGCAGGCCGGCTTCAAGGCGGATCAGGCGCCGGCAGCGATGGGCCAGGCGTTCATCGTGAGTCACCAGTACCAGGGTCGTGCCGCGTTCCTTGTTGAGTTCGAACAGCAAGTCGCTGATGCGCTCGCCGGTGTGGCTGTCGAGGTTGCCGGTCGGTTCGTCGGCGAACAGCACATCGGGCTCGGCGGCGAATGCGCGGGCAATCGCCACGCGTTGTTGTTCGCCCCCCGAGAGCTGGCGTGGCGAGTGAGTCAGGCGCTGGCCCAGCCCCACGCGTTGCAGCAATTGGGTGGCGCGTTCGCGGGCGTCTTTGCGGCCATCGAGTTCCAGCGGCAGCATGACGTTTTCCAGGGCATTGAGGCTGTCGAGCAACTGGAATGACTGGAACACAAAACCCACGTGCTCGGCGCGGATGCGCGCACGCTGGTCTTCATCGAGGCTGCTCAGGCCTTGCCCGGCGAGAGTGACTTCGCCGCTGCTCGGCAGGTCGAGGCCGGCGAGCAGGCCCAGCAGGGTGGATTTGCCGGAACCCGAAGCGCCGACGATGGCCAGGCTGTCGCCCTTGTTCAGTTCCAGGCTGAGTTCGTGCAGGATGGTCAGTTCACCTTCCGCGCTGGGAACCACTTTGCTAAGGTCCTTCGCGATGAGAATGCTTGCGCCCATGGAGAGTCCGATGCGTGTCTGGTTTTTGAGTGCTGGCCTGGCCTTGTTGTGCATGGCCCAAAACGCAGCGGCGGGTACAGTCCTGATCGTTGGCGATAGTATCAGCGCCGGTTTCGGGCTGGATACCCGGCAGGGGTGGGTGTCGCTGCTTGAGCAACGGCTCAGGCTCGAAGGTTTCGACGATAAAGTGGTCAATGCGTCCATCAGTGGCGACACCAGTGCCGGAGGCCGGGCGCGGCTGCCCGCGCTGCTTGCAGAGCATAAGCCGGAGCTGGTGATCCTCGAACTGGGCGGCAATGACGGGCTGCGCGGATTGTTGCCAACGCAATTGCAACAAAATCTTGCGTCAATGATCGACAGCTCCCGGGCCAGCGGTGCCAGGGTGTTGCTGCTCGGCATGCAATTGCCACCCAATTACGGTGCGCGTTACACAAAGGCGTTTGCCGAGGTCTACAGCAACCTGGCCGATGAGAAAAAGATCCCGCTGGTGCCGTTTTTCCTCGACGGCGTGGGCGGCCATCCGGACTTGATGCAGGCTGACGGCATACACCCGGCGGCCGGGGCCCAGGACAAGTTGCTGGAAAATGTCTGGCCTACCCTAAAACCGCTGTTATGACACTTTTCTAGAAGCAGGCTTTCGGCTAAGGTGGCGCCCCCGATTTGGAGCCCCCGATGCCGCGTCCCGCCTGGTCACTCTTTGCCTACCAACTGATCGAGCCTGACGAACAGCTGGATCTGTTCGCCTGCCAGGAAGTGCGGGTACATCTGGTGACCCGTCAACTGGAGTTGGGCGGCTCGGCTGACCGCACCTTGTGCGGCAGCCTGTTGCCGGCGCAGCCTCGCTGGTCGAGTGTTGATCGTCGGGTGTTTCAGGATCAGCGGCTGTGTTCGTTGTGCAGGGCTATTCTTGAGTCGCAGAAGCGTGGGACTTCGCCGATCTGGCCGGAATTGCGTTTCGAGCTTTGATCTGTTGTTGCGGGCTGGTCCTGTTGTTTTGTGTACATATCCGTTTCTTCGGCAATGGCGGCTGATGGTTTCGCCCTTACGGCGACTCACTTTTTTTACAAGCGCCTAAAAAAAGTAAGCAAAAAAACGCTCGCCCCGAACGTCCGGCCCCTCGCTTGGGCTCGGGGTTCCTTCGCTCCGGTGTCCATCCGGGGGCATTGCCCTCCGGTCGGCTTCGCGCGACCTGCATGCAATGAGTTCGACTGCGTCGAACGGCGCTGCGCGCCCATCCCCGGATGAACACCTCCGCTCAGCCTGCCGAGGGGGCGGGTGGATCAAGATCAAGAGCGGCAGGCGAGCTAACGCTCGGCCTGTTGAGTGGTGAGGAGCGTGGGTGTACGCGGCCCTGCTTTTGCTCTGCTCTTCTCTCTTCTGTAGGAGCGAGCTTGCTCGCGATGGTCGTCAACGATAACGCGGGCTGTCTGAATCCCCACGGTGTCCTGGCGTTTTTCGCGAGCAGGCTCGCTCCTACAGGGGGAACGCGTTCAATCGCGATCAGGTCGGCCCGGAGGCCGCCTCGCTTTGGCTTTTGATCTTCTTGCCCCCTCGAGAGGCTTCGTTCCGGTTCTGCGCAGTGGGCAACCCGGCATGGATGCCGGGTTAGCCGCGTACGGCCATGGATGGCCGATCGCGGCGGGCCCACGGAGCAGGACCGGAGCGAGGGAATGCCGAGCCTTGGCGAGGCACCGAACGTCAGGGGCAAGAGCCCTTGGTTACTTGGGGCCGGGCGGCGCTCCGCTTTTCCAAGTAACCCGCCGTAAAGGCGGAACCTTAAGTGGCCGTTGCCGTAGAACCGGATATGTACACCAGTAAAAAACACGTCGCCCAACACACCGCCTTCGTGAGCAGGCTCGCTCCCACACAGGACCGTGGACAATCGCAAAATCGCCTTGCATCGCCTGCAATCGGCTGGTCTCCCCGAAATAACAGACAGCGGTGTACAATCGCTTTCTTATATCTCAGTTGATCATGCGAAGGATTTTCCGGATGTTGTCGCGCTTTCCTGCCGTCACCCGCTGCCTGACTCTCGCCGCCCTTTTTGTGGCCGGTCCCGTTGCAGCATTGGAGTTTCCCCTGCCACCGCCCGGTGAGGACATCATCGGCCAGGTGCAGGTGATCAAGGCCAAGTACGAAGATACCTTCGCCGACCTTGGTACTGCCTACGATCTGGGCTACACGGAAATGGTCGCGGCCAACCCGGGTGTCGATGCATGGTTGCCTGGCGCCGGCACGGAAATCATTCTGCCGACCCGCTTCATCCTGCCACCAGGCCCGCGTGAAGGCATCGTGATCAACCTGGCCGAGTACCGCCTCTACTACTACCCGAAAGGCAAGAACGTGGTGTACACGTTCCCATTGGGGATTGGTCGTGAAGGCTGGGGCTCGCCAATTGCCCACACCAGCATCACCGCCAAGACACCTAATCCGACCTGGACGCCTCCGGCTTCGATCAAGGCCGAGCACGCGGCAGACGGTGATCCGCTGCCCAATGTCGTGCCGGCCGGCCCTGACAACCCGCTGGGGCCGTTCAAGTTCACCCTGGGCACTCCGGGCTACCTGATCCACGGCTCGAACAAGAAGTTCGGTATTGGCATGCGGACCAGCCACGGTTGCTTCCGCATGTTCAACAACAACGTGCTGGAAATGGCGGGCATGGTGCCGGTCGGTACGTCGGTACGGATCATCAACGACCCGTACAAGTTTGGCATGAGTGGCGGCAAGGTCTACCTGGAGGCGCATACGCCGCTGGACGACAAGGGCAACCCGTCGGTGGTCGACAAGCACACCGCGGTCATCAATGCGATGCTCAAGCGTGAAGACATCACCAACAACCTGCGCATGAACTGGGATGTGGTGCGTGATGTGGTTGCCGCTGAAGACGGCCTGCCGGTGGAGATCGCCGTGCCGGGCAACGGCATTGCACCGATGGTGTCGAGCACGCCGATCGACCCGATGCAGTAACGCTTGCAAAGAACCCGTCGACGCGGACCGTGTCGACGGGTTTTTTATTGCCTGGAGAAACCCCGGGCAATAAAAAAGCCGACCCAAAAAATGGATCGGCTTGATAACAATCCCGAAGGATTATTACTTGCGGCTAGCTTTGTCCAGCATGCGCAGAGCACGCTCGTTAGCTTCGTCAGCAGTCTGTTGTGCTTTTTGAGCAGCAGCCAGAGCTTCATCAGCTTTACGGTAAGCTTCGTCTGCACGAGCCTGGGAGCGAGCAGCTGCGTCTTCAGTAGCGGTCAGACGTGCTTCGGTTTCTTTCGATGCGCTGCTGCAACCGGTAGCCAGAACTGCGGCCAGAGCCAGAGCAGAGAATTTCAGAACGTTGTTCATCGTGTTCCCCTTCAAGGACTTTCTATTAAGTAGCTATCTCCTCCGATTGAGGAAATAGCCGGCGTACATACTACCCATTACTTGTAGTAAGTAAAACTGACGTGACGCAAGAAGCAAAAAAAATTGTAGGCGTTGATTCTTTTTCGAGCAACTTTTAACTGAACTGTTTAAAAAATATCCAGCTGCAAGGCCCGTGGCTGAGCGAGCAGGCGAGAAAAAGTTCCTTCGGCACATCGCTCTTTTTCCCAGTCTGGCTAAAGTCGCCTATATGGATTCGTCTACACTTTTGTTCGGCTTTTGCGTAGCGCCTCCCAATATCTTTCTCGATGTTCAGGTGACTTTAACAGCGGGCGCTCGTCTTAAGTCTCAACATCCGGCAATGTTCAGGCTATCGACCCGGAGCGACCTTCGGTCAAGCCATTCCTGCGTGATCCGGAGCAGCACCCGCCAACCTGCATGATGACGAGCGTACCTTGAGCATTTCTGTCAATGGTGCCTACTATTTGTACGTGCCCGGTAGCGCGAGATCGGTGCAGCTCTTCTCGGTGTCCATTCTGGCACGGGGTGGCGTAGATGTTCCTTCGCCGGAAAAACATCGGTAAGGTAGGGGTCGGAAATCCAGACCCGCGAGGAGTAGTGATGAGCGAGGCGTTGTCCATCCACCATGACCAGGCTGGTCATCAGTTCGAGACCATTGTGGACGGTCATCGTGCCTATCTGACCTATATGGATCTGGGGAAGCAGACCCTGGATATCTATCGCACCTTCGTGCCCAACGCATTGCGTGGTCGCGGTATTGCAGCAGCCTTGACCGAGAAGGCGCTGGAGTACGCTGAGGAAATGGGCTACACCGTCATTCCATCGTGCTCCTACGTCGAGCGCTACATGGAGCGTCACCAGCGGCATGCGGCCAAGCTGAGCCAGTGACCTTCAATAAAACGAATGCATGAAAAAACGCCGGGTTCTGCCCGGCGTTTTTTTGTCTGCGCTTTTTGTGCGGCCAATCAGGCGATCAGTTGCGATCGCGTTTGGGCAGCACATCCTTGAGCTTGGCATGCATGCTGCGCAAGGTGTTTTCGGTCGCGGTCCAGTCGATGCAGGCGTCGGTGATCGACACGCCGTACTGCAGGTCGGCGAGGTCTTTCGGGATTGCCTGGCAGCCCCAGTTCAGGTGGCTTTCAACCATCAGGCCGATGATCGACTTGTTGCCTTCGAGGATCTGGTTGGCGACGTTTTCCATCACCAGCGGTTGCAACGCCGGATCCTTGTTGGAGTTGGCGTGACTGCAATCGACCATGATGTTCGGCTTGATTTTCGCCTTGTTCAGCGCCTGCTCGCAGAGCGCAACGCTGACCGAATCGTAGTTCGGCTTGCCGTTGCCGCCGCGCAGCACCACGTGACCGTAGGCGTTGCCCTTGGTGGTCACGATCGACACGCCGCCTTCCTGGTTGATGCCCAGGAAGCGGTGCGGGCTGGAAACCGACTGCAAGGCGTTGATCGCTACGGTCAGGCCGCCATCGGTGCCGTTCTTGAAACCGACGGCCGAGGACAGGCCGGACGCCATTTCACGGTGAGTCTGGGATTCGGTGGTACGCGCGCCGATGGCCGACCAGCTGATCAGGTCCTGCAAGTATTGCGGGGAGATCGGGTCGAGGGCTTCGGTAGCGGTTGGCAGGCCTTTTTCGGCCAGGTCCAGCAGCAACTGGCGACCGATGTGCAAGCCGTCCTGGATCTTGAACGAGTCATCCAGGTACGGGTCGTTGATCAAGCCTTTCCAGCCGACGGTGGTACGTGGCTTCTCGAAATACACGCGCATGACCAGATACAGGGTATCGGACACTTCGGCAGCGAGAACCTTCAGGCGGTCGGCATATTCGTGGGCGGCCTTGATGTCGTGGATCGAGCAAGGCCCGATGACGACGAACAGGCGGTGGTCGGTGCCATCCAGAATGTTGCGAATGACTTCGCGGCCCTTGGTGACGGTGCGCAGTGCGGCGTCGCTCAGGGGAATATCGCGCTTGAGCTGATCGGGAGTGATCAGTGTCTCGTTGGAGGCGACGTTTAGGTCGTTGATCGGTAAATCAGCCATCGTTTACTCGTCAGGTCACGGGTGCCGGCCGCCAGCGAACCCGCGCGGCGGAGCACAGCAAATTAAGCGCGTCGGGAAGCCGAACCTTAGCGCGTTACACCGTGGCTCGACAATGGGCAGACACCGGTTTAGGGGCCATTCTCGCTCAGTTTCCCCAACGTGACCGGCAAACCCTGGGCAATGCCCCTAATCCGGCACAGGCTCGGCAAAAGCCTTGCGTACCGATTCGTGAGAGAACTCGTCGGCATGCTCCTGGACCCATTCCAGAGCCAGGGCCTGGATATCCTGCAAGTCGTCGTGGGCGTCATGCAGGCGGCAGTAGCGCTCGATCTGGCACACCTGCTCGCCCATTCGGGCGCTGAACAGCATTTGTTCATCAACGAAGGCGATACCCACCAGATAACCGCGTTTGCGCCGCAGGCACCAGGCGACATAGCCCAGATAGCGCATGTCCGGGTTCACGGTCGGCATGCGGACTTCCAGTGCGGTGCCGTAGCGCCACGCGCGGTGATAATTGCAAGCCATGCCCCCGAGACTGATAGTGTGCAGCTGTCGTCGCGAAATACACTCAGGTTTCAGCAACGTTAATTCGACGGGCACATCGTCAGGGTGAGGAATAAAACGTCCCATGAACACAGACTCCATGTGTCGGCCATCTGACATTGTTCTCCCCAGTATAGTGGTCGAATTGGAACTGACCGATTTTGACGCCGACCAACGGCTGCTGGCGATGAGCGGTGTTTCGCTGGTTATTTTCACCAGTGTCGGCTGCGCCGGTTGCCGTTTTGCCCGTGAGCAATTGCCGGTACTCGATCTGGCAGTCGATCGACTGTGCTGGATCGATGCCGGCAATAACGGCGGGGTGGTCGAGCGTTATCAGGTCTTTCACTTGCCGGCGCTGTTTGTTGTGCGCGACGGCGAATTCTTCGGAGCACTGAAATCGCGTCTGACCGACACCGAGCTCAATCGGGCCGTGCGCCAGGCGCTGAGTCGAACAGCAGAGGAGTTGCCATGATGGGGACAGTTGCCAGGCCGACGATCGGCATTATAGGGACCGGCGCAATCGGCGGTTTCTACGGGGTGATGCTGGCGCGTGCCGGTTTTGATGTGCATTTTCTGCTGCGCAGCGAATTCTCCGCGGTGGCCGGGCATGGGTTGCGAGTCGATAGCGCGCCCCACGGCGCACTTACGTTGAACCCGGTGCAGGCTTATTCGAACGCCGAGGACATGCCGCCCTGCGACTGGCTGCTGGTGGGCGCGAAAACCACCAGCAATGCAGGCCTGGCACCCGCCATCCTGCAGGCGGCGGCACCGAACGCCAAGGTACTGCTGTTGCAAAACGGCCTGGACGTTGAAGACAGCCTGCGCGAGTTGCTCCCCGATTCGCTGCATGTGCTTGGCGGGCTCTGCTACATCTGCGTCCATCGTGAGGCGCCGGGCGTCATCACCCACCAGGCGCTGGGCGCGGTGCATGTCGGTTATCACAGCGGTCCCGCCGATGGGCCGACGCGTAGCGCAATCGTCGAGGAGGGCGTCGGTCTGTTCCGCAGCGCCGGCCTCGATTCCCAGGCCATGGCGAACCTGCATCAGGCGCGTTGGCAAAAACTGGTCTGGAATATCCCTTACAACGGGCTATCGGTTTTGTTGGGAGCGAGCACCACACCGTTGATGGCGGATGCCGACAGTCGCGAACTGATCAAGGCGCTGATGGCCGAAGTGGTGCAAGGCGCAGTCGCGTGCGGGCACGATGTACCGGCGGGGTATGCCGAGCACTTGTTCATGGTCACCGAAAAAATGCCCGACTACTGGCCGAGCATGTATCACGATTTCCTGCACAAGCGGCCGTTGGAGCTGGCCGCAATCTACGCCCGGCCACTGGCGGCAGCCAAGGCCGCGGGGTATGAAATGCCGCGCATCGAGGCTTTATATCGCAGCTTGAGTTTCATTGATCGACGCAACACCTGAATCGACCGACCTGAGGGGGAAGGGCATGCCGAAGACAATTGACGACAAGCTGGTGCTGGCGATTTCTTCGCGGGCGCTGTTCGACCTGAGCGAAAGCCACAAGGTCTATCTGTCGAGCGGCGTCGAAGCCTACCGGCAGTATCAGATCGAACACGAAGACGAGATCCTCCAGCCCGGCGATGCCTTTCCATTGGTGCAGAAACTCCTGAACCTCAACAACAGCCTCGGCCGCGCCCGGGTCGAGGTGATTCTGGTGTCGCGCAACAGCGCCGACACCGGGCTGCGGGTGTTCAACTCGATTGACCACTACGGACTGGCGATTTCTCGTGCGGCATTTGTCGGCGGGCGCAGTCCGTATCCCTACCTCAAGGCCTTTGGCTGCGACCTGTTTCTCTCGACCCACGCCGAAGACGTACGCAATGCACTGGACGCCGGTTTCGCGGCAGCGACCATTCTGTCGGGTGGTGCCAGCCGTGCGGCCAGCGACGAGCTGCGCATTGCCTTCGACGGAGACGCGGTGCTGTTTTCCGATGAGTCGGAGCGCATTTATCAGGCCGGTGGTCTGGAAGCGTTCCAGGCCAGCGAGCGTGAGGCCGCCCGCGAGCCGTTGCGCGGAGGGCCGTTCAAGGGCTTTCTTGCGGCTCTCAATCTGTTGCAGCGTGAGTTCCCGGAGGACGCCTGTCCGATCCGCACCGCGCTGGTCACGGCGCGATCGGCGCCGGCCCATGAGCGGGTCATTCGCACGTTGCGCGAATGGGACATCCGTCTCGACGAGTCGCTGTTCCTTGGCGGCCTGACCAAGTCAGCCTTTCTCGAAGCCTTCGCGGCCGATGTGTTTTTCGACGATCAGGCCGGTCACTGTGAATTGGCCCGTGAAGTCGTCGCCACCGGTCACGTGCCACATGGCATAAGCAATGAGCAAAAGGTTTAAGCCCGCCATTCAATGCGTTGCGCCGGACGTCGCAGTCGCCAAGGCACTGCTAAGCTGAATCAAATCTCCGCCATGTTGGCAGTTGAGGAGGTCATATGATTCGTTCGATGCTGTATGCCACAGACCTTGGCCTGTACGCGCCCGTGGTGATGCAGCATGCCCTGGAGCTGGCCCGGACCTTCAATGCCAATTTGTATGTCGTGCATGCGGTTGAACCCATGGGGTTGTTTGCCGAATCGGTGCTGCAAAGCTATCTCGATGAGCAGGCGCTGAATGAGTTTCACAGCCAGGGCCTGAATACGGTGATTGCCAGTATCGAACAGCGGGTGCTCGACAGTTTTCGTGAGGAGCTGGGGGATGAAGGGGAGCACGACCTGGAGCGGATTCAGGCGGTACGGGTGTTGCAGGGCGACCCATCGCAGGTGATTTTGGACCAGGCGCAGAAACTCTCCGTGGATTTGTTGATCGTAGGAAGTCACAGCCACGGTGCCGGTGCGGAAACGCCTTTGGGCCGAACCGCCGCCCGCGTGTTGCAACTGTCCAAGGTGCCGGTCTATCTGGTGCCGCTGGTGCAACGTCGCCGCCAAGGGGATCTCTAGAACACGAATAGTGGCAGTCTGATAAAAAAGTTCTAGATTTATTCTTCATGCCATTAATATAGTTATATACCGTCGCTGATGCCCGTGGCGTCTACCTGCTTTGAGGGATTCATATGAAGCTTCAACAATTGCGCTACATCTGGGAAGTGGCGCACCACGACCTCAACGTTTCCGCTACAGCCCAAAGCCTTTACACCTCTCAACCGGGCATCAGTAAACAGATCCGTCTGCTGGAAGATGAACTGGGCGTCGAGGTTTTTGCTCGCAGTGGCAAGCACCTGACCCGGGTCACCCCGGCCGGTGAACGCATCATCACCACCGCCGGCGAGATTCTGCGCAAGGTTGAAAGCATCAAGCAGATCGCCCAGGAATTCTCCAACGAGAAGAAAGGCACCCTGTCGATTGCCACCACCCACACCCAGGCGCGTTATGCGTTGCCGCCGGTGATCAGCAATTTCATCAAGCAATACCCGGACGTCGCCTTGCACATGCACCAGGGATCGCCGATGCAAATCGCCGAAATGGCCGCTGATGGCACCGTGGATTTCGCCATCGCCACCGAGGCGCTCGAACTGTTCGGCGATCTGGTCATGATGCCGTGCTACCGCTGGAACCGTTGTGTGGTCGTGCCTCAGGGCCATCCGTTGACCAAGTTGTCGAAGCTGACCCTCGAAGCGCTGGCCGAATACCCGATCGTGACCTACGTGTTCGGTTTTACCGGCCGTTCGAAACTCGACGAAGCGTTCAGTCATCGTGGCCTGACGCCGAAAGTCGTGTTCACCGCCGCCGACGCTGACGTGATCAAGACCTATGTTCGCCTCGGGCTGGGCGTGGGCATCGTGGCGAAAATGGCCGTCGACCCCAAACTCGACAGCGACCTGGTCGTGCTCGATGCCAGTGAGTTGTTCGAGTCCAGCATCACCAAGATCGGCTTCCGTCGTGGCACCTTCCTGCGTGGTTTCATGTGCGACTTCATCGAGAAGTTCGCGCCGCACCTTACTCGCGAAGTCATGGCCAAGGCCATTCAGTGCCACAACAAGCAGGAACTGGAAGAGCTGTTCGACGGCGTCGAACTGCCCGTTCACTGATAGAGTGCCCTAAACCACCTCGGTGACAGCGAACTGTTGCCGAGCACCCGCCACCATGATCTCCACCCCATCGCCCGCGAACTTGCCCAGCAGGCTTTTGCCCAGCGGTGAGCGCGGGGTGATGACGGTAATCAGTTGCCCCACCAGATCGACCTTCAGCCCGGCCGCATCGGGGGCGAGAAACAGCCATTGTTCGCGGCCCTTTTCGTCCTCGAGCCCGAGCAACGCACCCACTTCGATGCCCCGCTGATCGTCATACGGGCGCAGGGCCAGGTTCTGGCAGAGGGTCAGTGACTGGCGAATCTCCTCGACCCTTCTGGTTTGTCCGGCCGCGAGATACGAAGCCTCCAGCCCCAGGGTGTCGTACTTGTTCTCGGCGATGTTTTCTTCATGGGTCGCCGTTTCGTAAGCGGTTTGCGCGGCCCGTTCGGCGATGTCGAGATCGATCCGTAGCCGGTCGAGAATCAGTTGGTGGACGCTGTGTTTATTCATGATCAATCGCAGAATTGCAGGACGTTGGCGCGGCTTTTTTCGCTGGGAGCAGTCCGGTCCTGTTGCAGCCAGAACTGACAGCTTGGATTGGACAGGTTGCGACTGCTGCTACGGGCCTGATCGAGCCGTTGCTGCTGCTCGTTCTTGCGCAGGTTTTCTTCGTATTGCCCGAACAGCGGGCTCTGGGGCGGGATGTCCGGCACCGGTTGAACCACCATCGGTGGTTTGGCCAGTTGCTCCACAGCCGCCGCTACAGGCGCCAGTTGTTCACTGAAAAGCAAGCGCGAAGCGAGCCAGCAGGTCAGCACAATGGCAATGAATCCCAGCCACATGCCGAGGGCGATGCTGCCGGTCAACTGCAGGGCGCTCAGACGAAATGGGAAGGATCGGCGCGGAGCGGGGCGGTGGGGCATGGTTGCCTCATGGCGAAAGGTCACTGGAGAGCGGTGATTGTCGCATGAAGAATAATCGCCGTCGGCTCTTCTGCACGGGGTAATTTATGCGGACAATCGGCGCCTTTGCCAACGGGAGCCTGGAATGCCTGAATTGAAAACCCGCTGGGATATTTTTTGCACCGTGGTCGATAACTTCGGCGACATCGGCGTGACCTGGCGACTGGCCCGGCAACTGGTGGCCGAACATGGACTGGCGGTACGTCTATGGGTCGATGATCTGCGAGCATTCGAGCGCCTTTGCCCGGAAATCGACATCCACGCTGCGCAGCAGTGGCAGCAAGGCGTCGAAGTGCGGCAATGGCCAGCCGAGTGGCTGCCGACGGAAGCCGCCGATGTGGTGATCGCCGCATTCGCCTGCCAATTGCCGAGCGCCTATATGGACGCCATGGCCGAAAGGGAAAAGGCGCCGCTGTGGATGAACCTCGATTACCTGAGTGCCGAAGACTGGGTGATCGGCTGTCACGGTCTGCCGTCGGTGAAGTACAAAAGCGTACAGAAGTTCTTTTTCTTTCCGGGGTTCCAGAAGGGCACGGGCGGGTTGATACGCGAGCGCGGGTTGCTTGAACGTCGTCGGCAGTTTCAGCAAGACCCGCAGGCTCAAAGAGAATTCCTGCAAAGTATGGGAATTGATCGTGCGCCCGGTGCGCAGTTGATCTCATTGTTTGCCTACGAAAACACCGGGCTGGCCAGTTGGCTCGATGCGATGGCAGGCGATTCGACGTCCACTCATCTGCTGGTACCGGAAGGGCGGATTCTCGGCGATGTCGAGCGTTGGCTCGGTGTGGAGGGGCTGGCGGCCGGTGCCGTGCATGTGCGTGAAGCCTTGACCGTGCAAGTACTGCCATTCGTCCGTCAGGACCAATACGACGGGTTGCTGTGGTGCTGCGATTTCAACGCCGTGCGCGGCGAAGACTCCTTTGTGCGCGCACAATGGGCCGGCCGGCCATTTTTGTGGCACATTTACCGGCAGGAAGAAGATATCCATCTGGACAAACTCGACGCCTTCCTCGAACTCTATATAAAGGGGCTTTCGGACCCGGCGCGGGAGGCGATCAGCGGTCTCTGGCGGGCGTGGAACGCCGGTGAGAAAATGACCGACCACTGGCAATTCACCCGTAAACACTGGCCAGAGCTGGAAAAACACGCTGAGGCATGGTGTCTGGAACAGGCCTTGCAGGCGGATCTTGCCACGGCGCTGGTACAGTTTTATGGAAATTGGATATGATACGCGGCCTAGATTTTTGTAAATCCCATCCAAATTCGGATATTCGCAATGAAAACTGGTAAAGAACTCAAACCCGGTACCGTGATCCGTATCGACAACGATCCTTGGCTGGTTCAGAAAGCTGAATTCACCAAGTCCGGTCGTAACAGCGCGATCATGAAGACCAAGCTGAAGAACCTGCTGACCGGCTACAAGACCGAAACCGTATACGGTGCGGACGACAAGCTGGACGACGTGATCCTGGATCGCAAAGAAGCGACCCTGTCCTTCATCAGCGGTGACTCCTACACGTTCATGGACACCACCGACTACACCATGTACGAGCTGAACGCCGAAGACATCGAAGCCGTTCTGCCGTTCGTTGAAGAAGGCATGACCGACGTTTGCGAAGCCGTGTTCTTCGAAGGCCGTCTGGTTTCCGTAGAACTGCCGACCACCATCGTGCGTCAGGTTGCCTACACCGAAGGTTCCGCTCGCGGCGACACTTCCGGCAAGGTGATGAAGCCTGCCAAACTGAAGAACGGTACCGAGCTGTCGGTTGCTGACTTCATCAATATCGACGACATGATCGAGATTGATACCCGCGAAGGCGGTTCCTACAAAGGCCGTGCCAAATAAGCACAGCTTCAGGAATGAAAAAGCCCGACCATTGAGTCGGGCTTTTTTGTGCCTGAAACACTCGACCCTCTGTAGGAGCGAGCTTGCTCGCGATGGTCGTTAACGATAACGCGGGCTATCTGAATGCCCGCGTTGTCTGGGCGTCCATCGCGAGCAAGCTCGCTCCTACAGGGTGGGGCGGTGTTACTTCTTCAGGTGTTGTTTCAGTTCTTCAGACGCCTGCAGCATCGCCGAACGCACCGCTGGCACCTGGCTCACCACGTTGAGCAAACCGTAGTCGTGGATCATGCCGTTGTAGCGAACCGCAGTGACCGGCACACCGGCCTCGTCCAGTTTGCGGGCGTAGGCTTCGCCTTCGTCGCGCAACACGTCGGCACCGGCGGTCTGCACCAGCGCTGGAGGCAATCCCTTCAACTGGGCGGTGGTCGCGCGCAGAGGGGAGGCGTAGATCTCGTTACGCTGATTGGCGTCGGTGGTGTAGTTGTCCCAGAACCACTTCATCGCATTTTTGGTGAGGAAGTGCCCTTCGGCAAACTGGTTGTAGGACGCGGTTTCGAAGCTGGCATCAGTCACCGGCCACAACAGCACCTGGAATTTGATCGCCGGTGTGCCCTTGTCCTTGGCCATCAGCGCAACCACGGCCGCCATGTTGCCGCCGACACTGTTGCCGGCCACCGCCAGGCGCTTGCCATCGACGTTGATCTCTTTACCGTGCTCGGCCACCCATCGGGTCGCCGCGTAAGCCTGATTGATCGCCACCGGATAATGCGCTTCCGGCGACGGCGTGTAGTTCACGAACACGGCCGCCGCACCCGAACCCGTTACCAGGTCACGCACCAGCCGCTCGTGGGTCGGGAAGTCTCCCAGTACCCAGCCGCCGCCATGGAAGAACATGAACACGGGCAGCTCACCCTTGACCCCGGCCGGCCGGACGATGGTCAGGCTTAGCGGTTGGCCGTCGACTTGAATGGTCTTCTGGCTGACATCGGCCTTTGGCAGTGTCAGTTTCACCCCGGCCTGCGCACCCACCAGCACGGCGCGGGCATCTTTCGGGCCGAGCTGTTCAAGCGGTTTGCCGGTGCCGGCATTCAGCACATCGAGGAACGCCTGGGTGTTGTGTTCAACGCCATCACCCGCGAATGCGCCGTTGATCGACAGGGCGAGAAGGGTACCGGTCAAGACTTTGCTGAAAGTGTTCATGTTCGTTTCCTGTTCGGGCCTGAGTGGTTGGCGGTCAGACGGTCACGTGCAGGCGCACATCGACGTTGCCGCGGGTGGCGTTGGAGTACGGGCAGACCTGGTGGGCCGCGTCGACCAGTGCTTGGGCATCGGCTTGTTCCAGACCCGGCAGGCTGATGTGCAGGTCGATGTCCAGGCCGAAGCCACCAGGGATCTGGCCGATGCCGACGTGGGCAGTGATCGAAGCGTCGTTCGGGATGCTGCGCTTGGTCTGGCTGGCCACGAATTTCAGGGCGCCGATAAAGCAGGCGGAGTAGCCGGCAGCAAACAGTTGCTCGGGGTTGGTGGCTGGGCCGCCAGCACCGCCGAGTTCTTTCGGAGTGGCGAGTTTTACGTCGAGGATGTTGTCACTGGAAACCGCACGACCGTCACGGCCACCGGTGGAAGTTGCGATTGCGGTGTAGAGAGTTTGCATGGTGAAAGCCTCGTTCAGGGTTTGTGTATTTGTGCTAAATGTTTGCGCGCTAAGTAAGTGCGAAATAAATGTATCGCTCTAATATTTAGTGCGCAAGATAAATTTTCAAAGAAACCTGAAAAAAGCCAAAGGCTATGGGGTGGTTTTGGTTGGAAGTATTGAACTAGAGCTTTTGAGGGGAATTTTTCAGGAGTAGATGGCGAACCCGATTTTTCGGCCCAACGCAAAACAAATGTGGGAGCGGGCTTGCTCGCGAAGGCGGTGCTTCAGTCAACATAGGTGTTGAATGCCAAGCCGCTTTCGCGAGCAAGTCGGATCGCCGCACCGCCGCTCCCACAGGGGATTTGTGGTGAATTGGAGACTACAGGCTGTCTTGCAGGTGGCTGCGCAGCGCTTGCAGTTCCGCTTGCAGGTTTTGCAGGCGCTCCAGAGTCATCCCGCTGGCGCCGAGGATGCACTGGGGAATATCGCGGGCCTTGTCGCGCAACGCCCGGCCCTGTTCGGTGAGTTCGACGATCACTACGCGCTCGTCTTCACGGCTGCGGGTTCGGCTGAGCAGGCCTTCGGCTTCCAGGCGCTTGAGCAGCGGTGTCAACGAGCCTGGGTCGGTCAGCAACCGCGTGCTGATTTCGCCTACGGTCAAACCGTCCCGTTCCCACAACACCATCATCGCCAGGTATTGCGGGTAGGTCAGGCCCAGCGCTTGCAGCAAGGGTTTGTAGACCTTGGTCATCATCAGCGAAGTGGAATGCAGTGCGAAGCAGGCCTGATTGTCCAGCAGCAGGTTGTCGCAGTTGTCCGGAGTGTTGCGCTCGGTGGTCATGTCGAAGCCTTGATCTGTGATCTCAGGAATCTAGCGGGCGAATCTTTAATGCGCCAGATAATTCTGATCAGTGCCGTTGCAAATGGGTTTGCAGCTCCAGATCCCAGGGCGGAACCGGGCTGAAGCGGGTTTTCAGGTACTCCAGCAACAATCGACTGCGGGAGTTGGGCTGTTGTTCCAGGCGCAACGCATAGATGCCGGCGCTTTCCGGTTTCTGCAGGCCGCTGTCGCAGAACAGCGGCAGCAACTCACCGCGCAACAGGTACTCGCTGGCCAGCCAGGTTGGCAGGTGCGCGATACCCAGTCCGGCTAATGCGCCGCATACCAGTGCCTCGGCATTGTTGGCGCTCATGCGGACCCGCGCCGGTCGGTGCAACTGCATTTGCCCGTCCCGCTCGAAACGCCAGGCGAAAAGCGGGGCCAGGCCATCCCAGTCGAGTCCGTCGTGTTCGATCAGCTGTGACGGATCGGTCGGCACGCCGCGACGCCGCAAATAATCAGGGCTGGCGCAAGCGATACGCACCATGCTCGCCAGTGGCGTGGCGACCAGCCGGGTATCGGCCAATTGCCCGGCGCGCAGTACCAGATCGACCTTGCCAAGGTTCTGGCCCTGCATGTCGACGAAACTGTCGATCAGGTGCAGTTGCACGTCGAGACCCGGATAGAGCATGAGGAAATCGGCAATCACCGGTGCCAGGTGCCGACGCCCGAAGGCTGCTGGTGCATCGATGCGGATCAGACCTTCCGGCGCGCTGCTCAAGGAAACCGCTTCGGCCCGGGCCAGGCGCAGCTCGGCGACGATCCGCCGTGCTCGCTCGGCAAAGGCCAATCCCGCCGGGGTGGCGCGTACCGCATGAGTGCTGCGGATGAACAACTGACTGCCGACCGCGTTTTCCAGGCTGTCGATACGCCTTGCCACGGCCGAAGGGGTCATCGGATGACGGCGCGAGGCGGCGGAAAAACTACCGGTTTCCAGCACATCAAGGAACAAGGCCAATTGGTCGGTCAATTGATTGGGGTTCATGGCGGGTCTGCGCTTGTGCGAATTTGGCACAGCCATTGTGCGTCGCTGTGCGTTTCCGCGCTAGAAGCAACTGCGTAGGATCAAAGGCCTGACAGCAACGGGGAAAATGCTGTGATTGATTTCTTGATGTATCTGGTGTTCGGCGCTGCGTTGGGCACGCTCGGCGGGTTGTTTGGCATCGGCGGCGGCCTGATTGCCATTCCATTGCTGGGCGTGCTGTTCGGGCTCGACCAGCAGATTGCCCAAGGCACAGCGCTGGTGATGGTGGTGCCGAACGTGATGCTGGCGCTGTGGCGCTATCATCAGCGCAACCGGATCGAACTGCGCCACGCGTTACCGCTGGCCAGCATGGGGTTCTGCTTCGCCTGGCTCGGATCGATCTGGGCGGTGGGCATTGATGCACAAACCATGCGCATAGGCTTTGTCGCCTTTCTAATCGCGCTGTCGGCGTACAACCTCGTTCGCATGTTCGTCGCGAGCGCACCCGCGGCTTCGCAGATGAATTACTCATGGCCCTGGCTGGGCCTGCTTGGCGCTGCATCCGGCACGATGGGCGGGTTGTTCGGCGTGGGGGGAGCGGTGGTGGCGACACCAGTGCTGACCAGTCTGTTCGGCACCAGCCAGGTGGTTGCGCAGGGGTTGTCGTTGGCGCTGGCCTTGCCGAGTACGGGGGTGACGCTGGTGACTTACGCCGCGCACCATCAGGTCAGTTGGGTGATCGGTTTACCTTTGGCGGTCGGGGGGCTGATGAGCATCAGTTGGGGCGTGAAAGTTGCCCACGCTTTGCCGGAGCGGCTGCTGCGCGGGCTGTTTTGTGGATTCCTGGTGTTCTGTGCGGTGATGCTCGCCTTCAAAGTTTGAAGCCTTCAACGATGTGTTCGGCCAGGCATTCGGTGATCGGTGACGGGTTATGCAGGTTGCGCACGAGCATGATGCTGGCTTCGGGCAGCAGCGGCAGGTCTTCGGCTTCACCGAGGATGCGCATGTCCGCGGTGATCAGGCTTTCAAGCTGCGCGGTGACTGCCAGGCCGGCGCTGACCACGGCCATGATCGCCGACAGGCTGTCGCTGTTGTACGCCACCCGGTAATCGCGCCCCTGGGCATCCAGGGCATTGCAGGCCCACTGGCGGCAGAAGCAATCACTGTTGAACATCGCCAGCGGCAGCGGGGTCTGCTCATGAGCGCTGTAGCATTGCGCCTCGGCCCAGACAAAGCGTTCCTTGCGCAACAGCTGGCCGATTTCGCTGCCCGGTTCACGGGTCACGATGGACAGGTCCAGATCTTGTCGCATCAACAGCTGTTTCGATGATTCGCAGTGCACTTCTATCTGAATCAGCGGGTAGGACTGGGCAAATCGGCGCAGAATCCCCGGGAGGAATCGCATCACATAATCGTCCGGCGTACCGATGCGCACTGTGCCGATCATGTCGGGCTCACGCAGGGTATTGAAGACCTCACTGTGCAGCTTGAGGATCCGCCGCGCATAACCCAACAACACCTGGCCTTCGGCCGTCAGTCGCACCTGCCGTCCGTCGCGCTGGAACAACTGGCGCTGCAGCACATCTTCTTCCAGTCGTTTCATCTGCATGCTGACGGCTGACTGGGTGCGGTTGACCATTTCGCCAGCGCGGGTAAAACCGCCCTGGTCGGCGATGGCGACGAAGGTGCGCAACACTTCGGTATCGATACTCGGGTAGGCGGACATCCATCAATCTCCGAGATATGTGACATCAGAAACATTCGTTGGATTGATCTTAGACCCGGCGCGAGACTGGAGCCATCCAAACGGAGGGCAACAAGATGAAAGGTCAACACGAGTTCCATGGTGCAGAAAAACACTCGATTCACCTGATTTCCGATCTGCTGCACAAGGTCGGCCGCTGGTACGAACTGCATCGCGAGCGCGAACTGCTGGCGAGCTTGAGCGACGAAGCACTCAAGGACATCGGCATGAGCCGTGCGGATGTGGAGAACGAGTCAATCAAACCGTTCTGGAATGATCCGATGCATAAATGACTCGATAATTAATTGATGAAAGCCACGCTACACAAACCCCTTACCGGTGAGGTAGGTTGCGAGCAGACAAGGAGATGCCCATGCCCGCAACATTGTCCTTTACCCTCAAACAGGCTCGGCGTCTGGCGCTGGCCGCCCAAGGGTTCAACGGGCGGCAGCCGCCAGCGGCGATCAAGGCTGTCGCGCTAAATCGCCTGATCGAACGGCTGGGCATTTTGCAGATCGATTCGGTCAATGCGTTGGTGCGTTCGCACTACCTTCCGCTGTTTTCCCGCCTCGGCAATTATTCTTCCGACTTGCTCGACCAGGCTGCCTGGAGTCAGGGCCGTCGACGAACACTATTCGAGTACTGGGGCCATGAAGCCTCGTTGTTGCCACTTTCCTTGTACCCGTTGATGCGTTGGCGCATGCAGCGTGCAAGTCGTGGCGAAGACATTTATCAGCAATTGGCGCGTTTCGGGCGTGAACAGCAAGACACGATTCGGCGGGTGCTGGCTTCGGTTGAGGAGCAGGGCGCGCTTGGCGCCGGGAGCCTGTCGACCCGTCAGGAACGGGCTGGGCCCTGGTGGGACTGGAGCGCGGAAAAGCATGCGCTGGAATGGCTGTTCGCTGCCGGTGAAGTCACCGTTGCCGGACGGCGCGGATTCGAAAGGCTCTACGATCTGCCGGAGCGGGTGATTCCTTCGACGATTCTTGCCCAACCTGAACTGAGTGAAGTTGACGCCCAGCGCGGCCTGTTGCGGCATGCGGCAACGGCCTTGGGGGTCGCTACGGAGAAGGACTTGCGTGACTATTTCCGCCTGAACCCTGTGGACAGCCGCCTGCGTCTGTCTGAGTTGGTCGAGGCCGGTGAATTGCTGACCTGCGAAGTTCAGGGCTGGCGACAACCGGCCTATTGTCTGCCCAAGCCAAAAGTGCCGCGCAAAGTCGCGGCCAGTGCATTGCTCTCGCCGTTCGATTCGCTGGTCTGGGAGCGCAATCGGACCGAGCGGCTGTTTGATTTCCGCTATCGGCTGGAGATCTACACGCCGCAGGACAAGCGCGTCTACGGTTATTACGTCCTGCCGTTTTTGCACAACGAACGGATTGCCGCACGGGTCGATCTGCGCGCCGAACGGGCGACCGGCCGTTTGGCAGTGCATGCGGTGCATGAAGAGGAATCCGGTCTGGATGACGAGGGGATGCTGGCACTGGCGGTCAATCTGCGGCAGATGGCGGATTGGCTGGGGTTGGCGCAGGTTCAGTTGAATTGCCCGCGGGCGAGTGCGGACAGGTTGCGGGTGGCATTGGCGCAGATTGATGGTGACTGAACTGACGCTTTCGCGAGCAAGCCCGCTCCCACATTGAATCGCGTTTGCTCGGGCAACTCGATCAACTGTGGGAGCGGGCTTGCTCGCGAAGGCGGCCTGTCAGGCAAGGAAGACCTTACTGACTCACCGCCGAACCTGCTTCAGTGTCTCGGCAATCAAAAACGCCAGCTCCAGCGACTGATCGGCATTCATCCGCGGGTCGCAATGGGTGTGGTAGCGATCCGACAAACCGTCCTCGGTAATCGGCCGCGCACCACCGATGCACTCGGTGACGTTCTGCCCGGTCATTTCGATATGGATACCACCGGCATAACTGCCTTCGGCTTCGTGCACCTGGAAGAACTGCTTCACCTCGCCAAGGATCTGCGCGAAGTCGCGGGTCTTGTAGCCGCTGCTGGCCTTGATCGTGTTGCCGTGCATCGGGTCGGAACTCCACAGCACCTGCTTGCCTTCACGCTGGACGGCGCGGATAAGCTGCGGCAGGTGATCGCCGACCTTGTTCGCGCCCATCCGTGCGATCAGGTTCAGGCGGCCTGGGTCGTTGTCCGGGTTGAGCATGTCGATCAGGCGAATCAGGTCGTCCGGGTTCATGCTCGGACCGACCTTGACCCCGATCGGGTTGTTCACCCCGCGCAGGAATTCGACGTGGGCACCGTCGAGCTGGCGGGTGCGGTCGCCGATCCACAGCATGTGGGCCGAGCAGTCGTAGTAATCATTGGTCAGGCTGTCGCGCCGCACGAAGGCTTCTTCGTAGTTCAGCAGCAGCGCTTCGTGGGCGGTGAAGAAGCTGGTTTCGCGCAGCTGCGGCGAACTGTCCATGCCGCAGGCGCGCATGAACGCCAGGGTTTCATCGATGCGGTCAGCCAGGTGGCTGTATTTTTCCGCCAGCGCCGAGTTGGCGATGAAGTCCAGGTTCCACTTGTGCACCTGATGCAGATCGGCAAAACCGCCCTGGGCGAACGCGCGCAACAGGTTCAGGGTGGCGGTGGACTGGTGATAGGACTGCAACAGGCGCTCAGGGTCCGGCACGCGGCTTTTTTCGTCGAAACCGATGCCATTGACGATGTCGCCGCGGTAGGCGGGCAGGGTCACGCCATCGATGGTTTCGTCGTTGGCCGAGCGCGGCTTGGCGAACTGCCCGGCCATGCGCCCGACCTTGACCACCGGGCAGCCGGCGGCAAACGTCATCACGATCGCCATCTGCAACAACACCTTGAAGGTGTCGCGAATTTTTGCGGCGGAGAATTCGGCGAAGCTTTCGGCGCAGTCGCCACCCTGCAACAGAAACGCGCGGCCCTGGGTCACCTCGGCAAACTGACGGCGCAACTCCCGGGCTTCACCGGCAAACACCAGTGGCGGATAGCTGGCCAGGGTCTGCTCGACCTGCTGCAAATGCGCGGCATCGGGGTATTGGGGTTGTTGCTGGATCGGCAGGGCGCGCCAGCTGTCGGGGCTCCAGGGTTGGCTCATCACGGTCTCTAGTGTTTTCGCTTGGACGTCCATGTTATCAGCAAATTAGTGCGTGACCTGTTCCCTTCGCTTCGCCGACAATCTCGCCTTTGCCGCTCTCTGCACGCGGTGTTATTGCGTTGCCGGCCCCGGTGACGATCAGGAGATGAAATGACTGAGGAGCGCGTCGAGCATCTGCTCGCCGAGGTACAGGACGAGTTCGGCGTGATTCGTGTGCTGGAAGTGGCCGATTACCGTTTTCTCGAGTTCGGTGATGCCATCGAGCAAAGCTGCGTGTTCACCGCCGATCCGAGCTGGCTCGAATACGACTATACCCGGGCGATGCTGATCGGCGCGCTGTGCCACGAGCATCCGGAAAGCGCACTGTTTCTCGGCCTCGGCGCCGGGACGCTGACTCAGGCCTGTCTCAAGTTCCTGCCGCTGGAAGATGTCGAAGCCATTGAACTGCGCCCGGACGTACCGCGCCTGGCCATTGAGTACCTGGGGCTGGATGACGATCCGCGCCTGTACATCCGCGTTGGCGATGCGCTGGAGTTGCTCGACACTGCCGAGTCAGCGGATCTGATTTTCGTCGACCTCTATACCGATGTCGGTCCGGGTGTCGGGCACCTGGCCTGGAGCTTCCTGGAAAACTGCCAGAAGCGATTGAATCCGGGTGGCTGGCTGGTCATCAATCAATGGGCTACCGATGATGGCAAACCCTTGGGCGCCGCGTTGTTGCGCGGTTTGTACCATCGACATTACTGGGAGCTGCCGGTGAAGGAGGGCAACGTGATTCTGATCGTGCCGTCGGAGCTGGATCAGGAACTGGACATGGACGGCCTGATCACCCGCGCCGAAGCGCTGGCACCGCGGCTGGGGTATTCGCTGGATTCGTTGATCAAGTGCATTCGCCCGGCGACCTGAGTTGTCAGTGATGGCCCGCTCCCACGGGGTCTTGTGGACACCGAAGATCCACTGTAGGAGCGAGCTTGCTCGCGATGGCTTTCTGACTGGCGATAAAGAGCTAAATCCCTTTGAACACCCCAGGCCGTCGCTCCACCATCGACCGCACACCTTCCTTGATATCCTCGCTAGCCATCAACTTCTTGACCAGCGCGGGCAATCCCTGTGCCGCTGCGGTTTCTCCTTCATACCGGGCCTGTCGCGCCGACATCAGCGTCGCCTGCACCCCAAGCGGTGCCTGACGGGCGATCCGCTCGGCCAGTTCAACCGCCCGGGGCAGCAAGTCCTCACTGGCCATGACTTCCTGCACCAGGCCCAAGTGCAGCGCATCACGGGCGTCGAATTCATCCCCGGTCAACAACCAGCGCATGGCATTACCCCAGCCGGCGACCTGATGCAGACGCAGGGTGGCACCGCCGAACGGGAAGATTCCACGCTGCACCTCCATCTGGGCGAACCGGGTGTTGCTGGCGCACAGGTTGATGTCGGCTGCCAGCATCAATTCGATGCCAACGGTCAGGCAATAGCCTTGGGCGGCGACGATTACCGGCTTGTTGACCCTGGGACCTGCGAACACCCCCCACGGATCGCAGCCGCCAGCGGGGACTTGCCAGCCTTCTGCGAGTGTGGCGCTGGCATTGACCAGATCCAGCCCGGCGGTAAAGTGCTCGCCATGACCGAACACCACCGCTACGCGGGCCTCGCTGTCGGCTTCGAACTCGCCATAGGCCAGGCTCAATTCGTTGAGCAGGTCGAGGTCAAAGGCGTTGCGCTTGGCCACCCGATCAAGACCGATCAGGAACACATGACCACGCCGTTCGCGGCTGACTCGACTGGAGCTGGGCTGATTCATGGAGCGATCCTCGGGGTAGGAAAGGCGTGCGGAGACCTGCGGTCTGCACGGCAAAGGGTGAACCGTTTTAGCGCCATCACCCGCAAGGCCGGGCCTTTGAAAAATAGACGGCTGACCGATTATTCGCAAAGCCTGTGACACAACGGTGTACCCGGTGGATTATCGATAAAAAAAGCTCCCTTTTTGGGCGAATTCCGGTATAGTGCGCGCCGGCCTTTAGCCGGGCCGCGTTTAGGTAGAGCAATTCCCCGAAGTCAGCTTCGGCTGCACGTCCGCACCGCGGACTCTCCTTGACGATTCTTTTCATTCATTCGTTTTCGCAAATCCCCGCCGACAAAGCTGCCAGGGCGACTCTTGAGTCTCAACACGGCATGCGCAGCTTTGGAGCATGGGTCTTTGCGGATGCACTTAGAGGCAGACCCATGACCCAGGAAATCGGCGGCTTCGCCGCTCTTGAACTTCATCCCAATATTGTCGCTGCAGTAGTCGCTACCGGCTATGAAGAGCCTTCGGCCATTCAGCAGCAGTCGATCCCGATCATTCTCGCCGGTCACGATATGATTGGTCAGGCGCAAACCGGTACCGGTAAAACCGCTGCCTTTGCTCTGCCAATTCTGCACCGCATTGATCCGTCCAAGCGCGAGCCGCAAGCTCTGATCCTGGCCCCAACTCGTGAGTTGGCGCTACAAGTTGCAACCGCTTTCGAAACCTACGCCAAGCAAATGCCGGGCGTGACTGTTGTGGCTGTCTACGGCGGCGCGCCGATGGGCCCACAACTGAAAGCAATCCGTAATGGCGCACAAATCGTTGTCGCCACTCCGGGCCGTCTGTGCGACCACCTGCGTCGCGACGAAAAAGTACTGGCGACCGTGAACCACCTGGTTCTCGACGAAGCCGACGAAATGCTCAAGCTGGGCTTCATGGACGACCTGGAAGTCATCTTCAAGGCCATGCCGGAAACCCGTCAGACCGTACTGTTCTCGGCTACCTTGCCGCAATCGATCCGTGCCATCGCCGAACGCCACCTGCGCGATCCGAAGCACGTCAAGATTCAGAGCAAGACCCAGACCGTTACCGCGATCGAGCAGGCTCACCTGCTGGTTCACGCTGACCAGAAGACTTCGGCCGTTCTCAGCTTGCTGGAAGTGGAAGATTTCGACGCCCTGATCATGTTCGTACGCACCAAGCAAGCGACCCTGGATCTGGCCAGTGCCCTGGAAGCCAAAGGCTACAAAGCCGCCGCGCTGAACGGTGACATCGCCCAGAACCAGCGTGAGCGCGTGATCGACTCCCTCAAGGATGGCCGTCTGGACATCGTTGTGGCGACCGACGTTGCCGCTCGTGGCCTGGACGTTCCACGCATCACTCACGTGTTCAACGTTGACATGCCGTACGATCCTGAGTCCTACGTTCACCGTATCGGCCGTACCGGCCGTGCCGGTCGCGAAGGTCGTGCGCTGCTGCTGGTGACTCCGCGCGAGCGCCGCATGCTGCAAGTGATCGAGCGTGTAACCGGTCAGAAGGTTGCTGAAGTTCGCCTGCCGGACGCTCAAGCCGTTCTGGATGCGCGCATCAAGAAGCTGACCAACAGCCTGTCGCCGCTGGTGGCCGAGGCCGAATCGACTCACGGTGATCTGCTGGATCGCCTGACCGCCGACATCGGTTGCAGCCCGCGTGCCCTGGCCGCTGCCCTGCTGCGCAAGGCAACCAACGGTCAAGCGCTGAACCTGGCCGCTATCGAGAAAGAGCGTCCACTGGTGCCGAACAATGCACCGCGTGGCGATCGTCCAGAGCGTTCCGGTGACCGTCCTGAGCGTGGTGACCGCGAGCGTCGCGCTCCGATGCCACTGGGCGAAGGCCGTGCACGTTGCCGTACCGCGCTGGGCGCGCGTGACGGTATCGCTGCCAAGAACCTGCTGGGCGCCATCCTCAACGAAGGTGGTCTGGCGCGTGAAGCGATCGGTCGCATCCAGGTGCGTGACAGCTTCAGCCTCGTCGAGCTGCCGGAAGATGGTCTTGAGAAGTTGCTGACCAAGCTGAAGGACACTCGCGTTGCCGGTAAGCAGTTGAAGCTGCGTCGCTACCGCGAAGATTGATCCGCTCTCGGGCTGATTGATCGAACATGAAAATTCCCCGACTGGTTCGGGGATTTTTTTTGCCTGCTTGTTTGTGGTCGGCGTTTGACTTGTGTTGCTGCCATTCGCGAGCAAGCCCGCTCCCACATTGGAGTGTGATCTCCTGTGGGAGCGGGCTTGCTCCGGGCGGCGTTCCGACGAAGGCCGCGACGCGGTCTGGCTGTCAGCCGAAGCGGTAAATGTCCATGCCCAGCGCACCCATGGTGAACCCTTGGTGGGCAATGCTGAACTCCCCCCCGGCCGCGCGGGCGAAGTACAGCGGCAACAAGTGTTCGTCGCTGGGATGGTTGCGCGCGGCATTCGGTGCTTGTGCGCGATAGTCGTGCAGCGCGGCTTCGTCGTTCGCTGCGAGCTTCTCGATCATCCAGTCGCGAAACGCCAGGGCCCAGGGCTCAACGCTTTCGGGACCGGCATGCCAGTCCAGTTCCCGCAGGTTGTGAGTGATGCTGCCGGAGCCGATCAGCAGGACACCTTGCTCGCGCAGGCTGGCCAGCGCGTGGCCAACGCGGGTCTGCAGGGCGGGGCCGCCACGGGTGGGCAGTGATACCTGCACAATCGGGATGTCTGCTTGCGGGTACATCAGCGACAGAGGTACCCAGACACCATGGTCGAAAGGTCTATTGCTGTCGATGCGTGCAGGAAGGTTGTTGGATTTCAACAGCTCGACTACCTCATCTGCCAGCTGCGGGGCGCCGGGAGCGGGGTACTGGACCTCGAACAGGGCTTTGGGAAAGCCACCGAAGTCATGCCAGGTTTCCGGTTGTGGATTGCCGCTGACCTGCAGCTCATTGCTTTCCCAGTGCGCAGATACAATCACGATGGCTTTGGGCTTCGGCATCGCAGTGGCCAGGCGGGCGAGTGCCGGCCCGCTGGCACCGGGTTCCAGGGCGAGCATGGGGGAGCCGTGGGATATGTACAGGCTGGGGAACATGAATGAGCTCCTGAGAGTTAAGATGCAACATCTTCAGTCAGATCATTAATCTAAATCTAATATAAGTTTTAGGGCGTTTTGATCGAATTTTCGGGGTTAATTATGCAGCCTGAGTTTTGGCACAAAAAGTGGGCGTCGAATCAGATCGGCTTTCACCTGCCGCAGGTGAACCCTCATCTGAAGCGGTTCTGGCCAGTGTTAAGCCTTGAAGAGGGGGCACGCGTGTTGGTGCCGTTATGTGGAAAAAGCCTGGATTTGCTTTGGCTCGCCCATCAAGGCCATGAGGTCTTGGGAGTCGAACTGTCGGAAAAAGCCGTCGAGGAGTTTTTCAGCGAACATGGCTTTGATCCGGCAGTGAGCGAGCAGGGGCCATTCAAGGTCTATCGGGCAGGTTCCATCGAGCTTTGGTGTGGCAATTTCTTTGAACTCACGGCCGGTGACACTGCTGATTGCTCCGCGCTCTATGATCGCGCCGCGTTGATTGCGTTGCCGCCGAAGATGCGTGAGCAATATGCCGCGCACCTGAATCGGATTCTGCCGAAAGAGTGTCGCGGATTATTGATCACGCTCGACTATGACCAGGTACAGATGGACGGACCGCCGTTTGCCGTACTGGATGATGAGGTGCAGAGATTGTTGGGCGGGTCGTGGGCATTGAAGGTTCTGGAGGATCAGGACGTGCTGAGTGAGAGCGAGAAGTTTCTGCAGGCGGGTGTCACGCGACTGGAAGAGCGGGTTTACCGGCTGACGAGCCATTAGCAAAAAAAAACGGGGCGATAAGATCGCCCCGTTTTGATTTCTGCAGCAGAAGTATCAGCTCCGACGACGAGCCAGGGCGTCGATACGCTCTTCCAGTGGCGGGTGGCTCATGAACATGCGAGCGAACCCTTGCTTGATGCCACCGTTGATGCCGAAGGCGTTCAGGGTGTCGGGCATGTGCACCGGCAGGCCTTGTTCCGCTCGCAGGCGTTGCAGGGCGCCAATCATCGCGGCGGTGCCGGCCAGGTTTGCGCCGGCTTCGTCGGCCCGGAATTCGCGCTTGCGCGAGAACCACATGACAATGGCGCTGGCCAGGATGCCCAGAACCAGTTCGGCGAAGATGGTCGCCACGTAGTAGGCAATGCCCTGGCCTTCTTCGTTCTTGAAGATCACTTTGTCGACGAAATTGCCGATGATCCGTGCAAAGAACATCACGAAGGTGTTCACCACGCCCTGGATCAACGCCAGGGTAACCATGTCGCCGTTGGCTACGTGGCCGATTTCGTGGGCCAGGACAGCTTTCACTTCATCCGGCGAGAAGCGCTCGAGCAAACCTTGGCTGACCGCGACCAATGCATCGTTCTTGTTCCAGCCGGTGGCGAAGGCGTTCGCCTCGTAGGCCGGGAAGATACCGACTTCGGGCATCTTGATCCCGGCTTCGCGGGACAGTTGCTCGACGGTTTGCAGCAGCCATTGCTCGTGACGGGTGCGTGGCTGGGTGATGATCTGGGTGCTGGTGCTCATCTTCGCCATCCACTTGGAGATGAACAGCGAGAACAACGAACCGGCGAAACCAAAGACCGCACAGAAAATCAGCAGCTGATTGAGGTTGAGGTCAACCCCATTGGCCGCCATGAACCCGTTGAAGCCGAAAAGGCTCAGGGTGATGCTGGCAATCAGCACGACCGCCAGGTTAGTGGCCAAGAACAGCAGGATGCGCATCATGGTTGTAGAAATCTCCTCATACTAAAGATGTAGCGTACTGCGGGGTATATAAGGTGCTGCACCGGGGTATTCAACCGGGTGACTATTTCAAACTGTGTCCTACGGCAACAGTCTAGCTGCTTGCAGGGCGTTTCCGGCGCGAGTGCGGGAAGTGTTTGTCAGTCAGTTCATGTCGAAGGCCCCGCCTTTGTCAGGCGCGAGCAAGCAAAGCGTTATCTGGCGGCGGGCAAAGCGGCAGCCAGCGGCGCAATGCAAAAAAGTGTTGCCGGATGAATCACCGTGCGACGTGCAGGAGCGTCGCACGGTGACTGGCCGCTTACTGGCGGTAGGACTTGAGGAAGCCGCCGATGCGTCCGATGGCCATCTCCAGGTCATCGACACGTGGCAGGGTCACGACGCGGAAGTGGTCTGGCCATGGCCAGTTGAATGCGGTGCCTTGAACTACCAGCAGCTTTTCGGAGAGCAGCAGGTCGAGGACGAATTTTTCGTCGTTATGGATCGGGCAAACCTTGGGGTCGATCCGCGGGAATGCATACAGTGCGCCCATCGGCTTGACGCAGCTCACGCCCGGAATGTCGTTGAGCAATTCCCAGGTGCGGTTGCGTTGTTCCAGCAAGCGGCCCGGCGGCAGCACCAGGTCATTGATGCTCTGATAGCCACCCAGGGCGGTCTGGATCGCATGCTGGCTCGGCACGTTGGCGCACAAGCGCATGTTCGCCAGCATGTCGATGCCTTCGATGTAGCTCTGGGCGTGGTGTTTCGGGCCGGAAATGGCGATCCAGCCGGAACGGAAGCCGGCGACGCGATAGGACTTGGACAGGCCGTTGAAGGTCAGGCAGAGCAGGTCGGGCGCCAGTGACGCGGTGCAGATGTGCACGGCATCGTCGTAGAGGATCTTGTCGTAGATCTCGTCGGAGAACACCACCAGATTGTGCTGGCGGGCCAGTTCCAGCATGCCCAGCAGTACTTCTTTCGAGTACACCGCGCCGGTCGGGTTGTTCGGGTTGATGATCACCAGTGCCTTGGTGTTCGGGGTGATCTTGGCCTTGATGTCGGCCAGGTCCGGCCACCAGTTGGCCTGCTCGTCGCACAGGTAATGCACCGGATTACCGCCCGAAAGGCTTACAGCTGCGGTCCACAGCGGGTAGTCAGGCGCAGGCACCAGCACTTCGTCGCCGTTGTTGAGCAGGGCCTGCATCGACATCACGATCAGCTCGGAAACGCCGTTGCCCAGGTAGATGTCTTCAATGCCGACGCCTTCTACCTGCTTTTGCTGGTAATACTGCATCACGGCCTTGCGCGCACTGAACAAGCCCTTGGAGTCGCTGTAGCCCTGCGCGGTCGGCAGGTTGCGGATCACGTCCTGGAGGATTTCGTCCGGCGCTTCGAATCCAAAAGGCGCCGGGTTGCCGATGTTCAGCTTGAGGATGCGATGGCCTTCCTCTTCCAGGCGCTTGGCGTGCTTGAGCACCGGGCCGCGAATGTCATAGCAGACGTTGGCGAGCTTGTTCGATTTGCTGACCTGCATGGCGATGTGTTCCCGAAAATGAACGATCCAGACGGCGTTTGAACAACCGTGCTGGGAATCCTGCGTATTCACACAGGCCTGACGCCTTGAGATGCAGCACCCATATTTCCGTTTGAATGCGCGTGGTCTGGCTGCCAGACTGGCGTTTGACGAGGCGCAATCATACGTGCCGCCCGATCCGTGGAAAAGGTACAGATCGGGCTTTTTCAGCCGCTGAGGTGTGATGATGGAAAAGTTGGAAAAAACCCTGGAAGAATGGAAGGCGATGCTCGATCCAGAGCAGTACAACGTGTGCCGCCTCAAAGGCACCGAACGACCGTTTTCGGGCAAGTACAACGACAGCAAGGTCGACGGTGTTTACCACTGCATCTGCTGTAACGAACCGCTGTTCGATTCCAGGACCAAGTTCGATTCCGGCTGCGGCTGGCCGAGCTTCTACGCGCCGATCGGTGACAGCGCCATGACCGAAATCCGTGATGTCAGCCACGGCATGATCCGCACCGAAGTGGTCTGTGCCAAATGCGACGCGCACCTGGGTCACGTTTTCCCGGATGGCCCACCGCCTACCGGCCTGCGTTACTGCATCAACTCGGTGTGCCTGGACCTCGTACCTCGCGAGTAATGCGAGCCCTGTAGGAGCGAGCTTGCTCGCGATGGTCGTCAACGATACCGCGGGAAGCCTGGTGCCCCGAGTTATTCTTTGGTCCATCGCGAGCAAGCTCGCTCCTACAGTAGTGGATTGGCGTTTGATAATTTAAATTGCACACAATTCAATTGCTCGCTATGTTTGTCTCATCTTCCCGAATCCGGAGCTTTCATCATGAGCGACAACCTGCTGAGCATCCCTTGCACCACCATCAAGGGCGAGCAAAAGACCTTGGCTGATTTCGCTGGTAAGGCCGTATTGGTGGTCAATACCGCCAGTAAATGCGGTTTCACCCCGCAGTACAAAGGCCTCGAGGAGCTGTGGCAGACCTACAAGGACCAGGGCCTGGTGGTGCTCGGCTTTCCCTGCAACCAGTTCGGCAAGCAAGAGCCAGGCAATGAAGGGGCGATCTCCGAATTCTGTGAACTGAACTTCGGTGTCAGCTTCCCGTTGTTCAAAAAGATCGAAGTCAATGGTGCCGGCGCCCATCCTCTGTTCGTGCAGTTGAAAAAGCGCGCACCGGGTGTGCTGGGTTCCCAGGGCATCAAGTGGAACTTCACCAAGTTCCTGATCGGCAAGGACGGGCAACTGGTCAAGCGCTTCGCCCCGGCGACCAAGCCGCAGGACCTGACCCGCGAGATCGAAGCCCTGCTCAAATGAACACCTTGTCAGTCGATTCCCTGAAGCTCGACAGCCAGCTGTGTTTCAAGCTGTACGCGGCTTCCCGTGCGGTCATTCGCGCCTACAAGCCAATGCTCGATCAGTTGGGCCTGACTTACCCCCAGTACCTGGCGATGCTGGTGCTTTGGGAGTGGCAGGAAGCAGCCCCGGAGCAACCGACCGTGAAGGCATTGGGTGAGCGTCTGGCCCTGGATTCCGGCACGCTGACACCGTTGCTCAAGCGCCTCGAACAACTGCAACTGGTGCAGCGCCAGCGTTCGGCGCGCGATGAGCGTGAGGTGCATCTGAGCCTGTCGCCGGCCGGCATGGCCTTGCGCGATCAGGTCGGGCCACTCAAGGCGCGTCTATTGTGCGACAGCGGGGTCGATCTGAATCGTCTCAACGAGTTGCGCGATGGTCTCGATCACCTGTTGGGACAGATTAAAGCGCTGTCGTAGCGGGAACCCACAAGTCCAGCAGGGCGGCCAGTTCTTCTCGCCGAAAGGGTTTGGCCAGGTAGTCGCTCATGCCCGCGGCACGACAGCGTTCGCGCTCCTCGGACATGGCGTTGGCCGTCAGGGCGACGATGGGCAGTTGCGGCCAGCGTCCGCTGCGGCGGATTTGCCGGCTGGCTTCATAGCCGTCCATCACCGGCATGTTGCAATCCATCAGCACCAGGTCGAAATCCCGTAGATCGAGTTGATCCAGGGCCTCAGCACCATGAGCCGCGGTGGTGACCTCGCAGCCAAGTTTGCCGAGCATGCCCTTGGCCACCAGTTGGTTGACCGGATTATCTTCCACCAGCAGTACGCGCCCGCGGCGTTGCGGGCATTGCGTGTCGAGTCGGGCATTGTTGATCGGGTGGGTTTCCGGCTGCAGGATCCGCCGCAATGTCTGATACAACATATTGCGAGCCAGGGGGCGTGCCTGTTGTTGCAAGGGGGCGAGGGCGTTGGCCTCTTCGCTGGGCATGAAATTGCCATAAGCGGTGACCAGCAAGATCGGGGCACCAAGGGTGGGGCGCAAACTGAACAGACATTCGGGGCAGTCGGTGATGAGCACGTCGGCTGTCAGGCCAAACAGTGGGTCATCCATGGAGCGCCGTTCATAGTCCAGCCCCCAGCCAGGCAACAGACTGTTGAGCAATTCGCCCAGCCCGCTGCTGGCGGCCGTGATGGCGACGACTTTGCCCTTGAGCGAAAGGGCAGGCATTGCACGGGTATGGCCGGGCAATGGCAAGTCTGCGCAGAACTGGCTGCCAAAACCCGGCTCGGAGCTGATCGTCAGGCGCCCTTGCATGGCTTCGCAAAGGTTGTAGGTCAGCGCCAGGCCCAACCCGGTGCCGCCAAATTGGCGGGTAATACCGGCACCGGCCTGGGTGAAAGGCTGGAAGATCTTGACCTGGGCATCCTGAGGGATGCCGATGCCGGTGTCGCACACTTCGATTCTGACACCGTCCCCGAGCGTCGAAAGGCGCACGTCGACACGCCCGAAACGGGTGAACTTGAGGGCGTTGGACAGCAGATTACTGACAATCTGCCGGACCCGGGTCGGATCACCGAGCACCAGCGCGGGGAAATGCGGGTCGATCAGGCAGGTCAGTTCGACGCTGGGGGCGGCGTTCTGCGACAACAGGTTGGCGGTGTCTTCGATCAGTGAGCCGAGGTCGAAGGGGATGTGTTCGAGTTCGAGTTGACCGGCATCGAACTTCGACAAATCGAGAATATCATTGAGCAATTCCACCAGCACTTTGCCCGAGTCATGGGCGATCGACAGCTGTTGCTGTTGTTCGGCATTCAGCGGCCCGTCGAGGGACAGCGCGATCATCCCGAGCAAGCCATTGAGGGGCGTGCGAATTTCATGGCTCATGTTGGCCAGGAACACCGAGCGGGCTTCGGCCATGTCGAGGGCTGTACTGCGGGCGACCTCCAGTTCCTGGTTGGACTGGCTCAGCCGGTCATTGATCGCCTTGAGTTCAGCGGTGCGGGCCGAGACGATGTTTTCCAGTTGGCCCAGATACTCGGTCAGGCGGTTTTCCGCGTTGCGCCGCTGCTGGATTTCGGTGGCGATGTTCTTGAACTGCTGGCTGGCAACCTTGACCAGCACACCGATCTCATCGTTGGCGTGCCCGGCGGGGCATTCCAGTGATGTCGGTTCGGTACTGCTCGGGTCGCGACCGCTGAGCTCACGGATGACCCGCACCAGTGGTTTGGTCAGCATCACATAGAACAGCGCCAGCAGGATGCCGGACAGCAGCAGGCTGCGGGCGAAGCCGTTGAGCAGGGTCACTTCGGCCCGGCGCAGGAACCGGTCGCCGAAGGCGTAAGTGTCGACGTTCAGCCGCAGCGTACCCAGGGACTCGTTGGGCAAGTTATCCAGGTAAAGTCGGTCTTCGAACTGTCGATTGGCGCCGAACAGGAAGTCGCTGAACATCCGGTAACCGTTTTGCACGCCGGGTCGCTTGACGCTGGCCAGCACGGTGCCGTTGTTGTCGGTCAGTTTCGCGCTGATGATCGCCGGCGAGCGCAGCAGGCCCAGGGTCAGTTCCTTGGCGAGTTCGGCGTCGATGTTGTAGGCGATTCGCGAGGCCGGATTGTGGCTGATTTCCAGCAGCGAAAGGATTTCACGATTGATGGAGGCGTCTTCACTGGCATAATCGATGCCTATTTGCAGCAGGCTGAGCAGCGTGCCCAGAATGAAACCGACCAGCACGGTAAGCCGGGCTTGCTTGAACGACAGCCGGTTGGTGAATTTGATGTCCATGGGGGGGTGAACCACTTCCGTTTCCTTTCGCTGCTCAAGCATAGTCGATCATGCCTGCCTACTGATGTTCTCGCGAGGCCTGTACCGCGGGGGGGCACCCAGTTGTCTGACGCTGTGTTTCGTCGCTGCATCACCATCATTACTGTGAACGTGCCCGAGGAGAAGTCGTGGATTCCCGATTGAATGCTTTTCTTGAACGCGCCGATGCCGTTCTGGCCCGTATCGAGCCGTTGCTGCCGGCACCCCGGCCAGCCATCGACTGGACACAATGCCTGGCCGCGCGCTGGCAGCGAGAGTCGCGCGGTGGTTATCTGATGCCGCTGGAGGTCAGCCTCGACATGCGCCTGTCGGACCTGATCGGCGTCGACCGGCAAGTCGAGCAGCTTGGTCGCAATACCCGACAGTTCCTCGATGGCATGCCCGCCAACCACGCTTTGCTCTGGGGCTCGCGCGGCACCGGCAAGTCGTCGCTGGTGCGCGCCTTGTTGGCCGAGCACGCTCAAGCCGGTTTGCGATTGATCGAGATTGAACGTGATCACCTGGCAGACCTGCCGCGAGTGGTCGAACAGATTGCCAAACTGCCTCAGCGTTTCGTGCTGTTTTGCGATGATCTCTCGTTCGAGTCGGGCGAGGGCGATTACCGGGTGCTCAAAAGCGTCCTTGACGGCTCGCTGGAACAGGCGCCGGACAACGTTTTGCTGTACGCCACGTCCAACCGTCGCCACCTGGTGCCGGAAAAGGAAAGCGACAACGAAAACTGGAAACGGGTCGATGGCGAACTGCATCCCAGCGAGGCGGTGGAAGACAAGATCGCGCTGTCGGACCGCTTCGGTCTGTGGCTGTCGTTCTATCCGTTTACCCAGGAACACTTCCTGAACGTCGTCGAGCACTGGATCGGCCAGTTGGCCGGCAAGGCCGGACTGGCGTGGCAGCGCACGGAAGAACTGGACATTCTGGCGGTACGCTGGGCCACCGGCCGGGGCAATCGCAATGGACGTTGCGCTTATCAATTTGCCCGTTATTGGGTCGGGCTGAAACTGTTGGAGCACAAGGCATGATCGATTTACAAAAGAGCGGCCAGGGCCTCGAAGGCTACGGCATGCTGCACGCGCAACTGGAGTCCTTGCTGGCGGACGAGCGGGATTTCATCGCCAATGCCGCACAGTTCTCGGCGTTTCTGTTCAATCAGCTCGATGACCTGAACTGGGCCGGTTTTTACCTCAACCGCAATGAGGAATTGGTGCTGGGCCCGTTTCAGGGGCAGATCGCTTGCGTGCGGATTGCGTTCGGGCGCGGTGTTTGCGGGACAGCGGCAGCCACCTTGCAGACTCAGTTGGTTGAGGATGTGCATGCGTTCCCCGGTCACATCGCCTGCGACAGCGCCTCGAACAGCGAACTGGTGGTGCCGTTGGTCAAGGACGGCCGGTTGATCGGCGTGCTTGATCTGGACAGTCCGAAACTGGCGCGTTTCACCGCACAGGACCAGGCCGGAATCGAACAGCTGGCGGCGATTTTCCTGCGCCTGACCGACTGCTGATCAAGACGCCAGGCCTGCCTTGGCCAGCAGGGCCGGCGCGTCCACTGCATCGATCTGCTCAGGGGCGAGGAAGCGCCTGGCGTACTGCAAATGGATCTGTGCCTTGATGAACAGCCCGAACAGCTCCGGGTCGATGTGGGCATCACGGCACATGATTGCCATGATGCCCAGCGCCTCGCTCAAGGTCTTGGCTTTTTTGTAGGGGCGGTCGGCGGCAGTCAACGCTTCGAAGATATCGGCAATTGCCATCATCCGCGCCGGCAGGCTCATTTCTTCTCGCTTCAAGCGTTTCGGATAACCACTGCCGTCCATTTTTTCGTGATGCCCGCCGGCTATTTCCGCGACGCTGCGCAAGTGCCCGGGGAATGGCAGGTGGTTGAGCATCAGGATCGTCTGAACGATGTGGTGATTGATGACATAACGCTCCTCGCTCGTCAGGGTGCCCCGGACAATGCTCAGGTTGTACAGCTCACCCCGGTTGTATTTGTGGAGCGGGACGTCGAGTTTGAAGCCCAGGGGATTATCTTGCGGTATCACTTCGTTTTCGCCGCGTTCGAACAGGTGCTCGGGTTTGTCCGCCAGTAACGGTTCGCTGACGGGCAGGGTGGGGGCGGGCGTTCGGGCCTGACGCCGGTTTTCTTCCCAGGACACGCCCAGCCGGTCATCCAGGGTCCGGGTCCAGGTGCGTTCAGCCAGGCGGCGCAGGCGTTGCAGATCAGCGTCGGCCATGGCTTCGCCACCGAGATTGCAGCGGGCAACGAAGGCGAAATCATCATCCAGCCCGGCCAGGCTGGCATTGCGCAGTTCTGCCAGCGATTGTTCGTCACCGCCCAGGGCAATGGCCTGCCAGTAGCTGATCCAGACATCGCGCTTGAGTACCTCGAAGCGGGTACGGATTTCGTGGATGCGATCGGTCAGGGTTTCCAGCTTCGTGGCTTTGTCTACGACGTATTCCGGCGTGGTGACCTTGCCGCAATCGTGCAGCCAGGCGGCGATGTGCAGTGCCTCCCATTCATCGTCGGTCGGCTGATAGGCGCTGAAGGCGGGTTCCTGGCTGGCTGCCGCCGCCCGGGCAAGCATCAGGGTCAGTTCCGGCACGCGCTGGCAATGGCCGCCGGTATAGGGGCTTTTGGCGTCGATGGCACCGGCCAGCAGTTGAATGAAGGCGTCCAGCAGCTGTTTTTGCCGGGCTTGCAGGCGCTGGCTTTCGATGCACACGGCAGCTGCGCCGGACACTGCCTGGAGAAACGCAATGCGGTCCGGCCGCAGTTTGTCCAGATCGCTCTGATCGCCGCTGTCGGCCAATAGCAACACCAGCAGGCCCACGGTTTCGTTGTGACGATTGTGCAGGCGGATTCCGATCAGATGGACCCGAGGACTTTTCAGTGCGAGCAGGATTTTCTGCAGATCACCCGCCTGCTCGAAACCCAGATTGCTGACGACATTGTCGACGTTTGCCAATTGGTGCAGCCATGGGGGGCTTTGTGCGTTATCGAGCGAGTGTCCGCGGATGTCGAAGGATTGCAGGTTTTCGGCGGCGTTATTGATGACCAGCCCGTGGGGTTTCATGTGCTGGCCATCACCTTCGCGCAGATAGATCAGGCCGGCCTGGGCCTGGCCGATTTTCACGGTTTCAAACAACACCCGCTCCAGCAGCGGGGCGAAACGGGTTTCGGCACTGAGGCTGTCTGTGATCTGGAAGAAGCTCGCCAGTGTGTCTTTCATCCGTGCCATCGACACACTCAGTTGGTCGACTTCGAGCACCAGCGAGCGACGGGAAAGCGGAAAATTGAAATCGAAACTGCGAATCGCATCGGACTCCTGCACCAGGGCGCGCAAGGGTTTGACCAGGACTCTTGATGTCAGCCAGCCCAGCGGCACGCATAACAGCAGCGTTGCCAGGGTAATGAGCGCGCCTTGCCAGCGCATCCGGTAAGCGTCGACAAGCAACTCGTCTTCCGGTACCAGCAGAGCCAGTTGCAGGCCTTGGGGGCCACCTTCCTGCATGCTGCTGCGGGCCACGATCCACTGCCGGCCATTGGCGTTCAGGCGACTGCCTTGAGGGGGGGTGTTGAGCAACGCACCCAGGCCGGGGCTCAGATCCGCCGCCTTGATCAGGCGGGACGTCTGATCATCGATGATCAGTCTGCGGCTGTCAGGGTAGGCAATGGCATTGCCTTGGGCATCGAACAGCACGATTTCGGTATTGGGGGTCACGACGTGCTTGGCCAGAGTTGCGCTGAGTTCGGCCAGGGTCAGGTCAGCGGCCATGATTGCCTTGTCGCCATTGCGTCGCGCCAGCGTCGTGCCAATGTTGTGGGTGGAAAAAAAGATATAGGGTTCGGTCGTGATCTGGTCGTTTTCGTTGCGCGCGCTGATAAACCAGGCGCGATTGCGCGGGTCATACGTGTCGTTCAGGTTTTCCAGACGGGCTGCAAGTGCCAGGTTCCGGTCGAAAAACAAGGACTGGGAATGGGCCTGGCCACTGCTGTTGTGCTCGATGCTCCAGACCTGGTAAGCCGCCGTGTCCGGAGCCCCGACCAGGGCTTTGACCTCTGGGGTGCGCAGCGGGCGGACCATGAAAAAGTCTCCATTGTCGTAGCCCAGGTACAGCGAAGCCAGATTGGGGTTGTCCTCGAGTGACTGGCTGAACGGTCCGAGCAGTGCCAGGCGTTGTGCCAGATCAGGGGACTGGCCTGCCGGATTGAGTGCCAGCAGGCTCAACAGATGACGAATGGGTTCATAGGTTGCGTGCAGGTCCAGGCGGACATCCTGCTCAATGCGATTGAACAGTTTTTCACTGCTGGACAGTATGATCTGTGTGGTTTGCTGATAGTTGAACAGACCCAGCACCACCCCGGTCAGCAGCAACAAAAAGGTGAACATCACGCTGATATGGACATGCAGTGGAAACCGGCGTGGATCCGTGCGCAGTGGGTCAGGCATTACGGGTTTCTCCATGATGGTCAACACCCTGCCGAGGGTCCAAGCATAGTTAAGGCTCTGTCACTTTGCCTTCGTCGTACTCCTCGATCTGACGTAGTAACGCGTCCTCCAGCTCCAGCATGGTGCGCTCCATGGATTTGCAGCATTCAGCCAATGTTCCGCGATCGAAACCCCCATGGCAGGCTGCTTCGAGTGCCTCGCAGCGGTCGATCAGGCGGGAGGCCTGCACTATCCGGGCTGCGCCTTTGATTTTGTGGGCAATGTCCTGCAGCGCCTGCGTATCCCCGAAACTGGATAGCGATAGCAGCGTTTGCAGATCCTGGCGGTTGCTGCTCACCAGTTCGTTCAGCAATCGCCGGTTCAACATCGGGTTTCCCCCGGTCAGCAGTTTCAATCCGTGCAGGCTGAACGCCGGGACTGCATGGGTGGGTTCAATGCCCTGCAACCATTGACTCAAGGCGCCGAGGCTGAGGGGTTTGAACAGGCAGTCGTTCATTCCGGCCTGTTTGCAGCGTTGCACTTCTTCCGGCTGGGCGTTGGCGGTAAAGCCGAGAATAGTGCAGGGAGGACGATGGTTTTGTCGTTCATGCTGGCGAATGGCACGGGCCAGCTCGTAACCGTTCATGACCGGCATGTTGCAATCGGCGATCACCAGATCAAACGGTTGGTCTTTCCATGCCTCCAGTCCTTCCTGGCCATCGGCCGCGACGGAAAATCGATGTCCAAGCGGCGGAGTTCAATAAAAATGAAAACTCACTAAAGAATAATCAATGAGTTATCGTTGATAGGTCATTAAATATGGAACGAAAAATCGTAAAAAATGGAACTCATTGGGTAATAGTTCAATAGTTTTGAACAGTATGTCTTTGCGACGGGCATATCGGATGGAAGGAATGATTAGGTGGAGGGTAAATAGCTGGGCAAGTCTATTGCAATTATCACGCAAACGCTTTTAACCTGGACGGTTAAATCTCGATAAGAATTTGTGTGCGTCCTGTAGAGGTTTTGAGGAGCGTGTGCTTTAGCTTTCCTTGATTTACTAGTTGGATAATGACTGAGTCTGAAATGCACAAAAACCTGCTGGCGTCTATACGCGACATATATTTTTTTAAGTGAGCGTCCATAAATTTTATGTCTTCCGTCGCTATAAATCTAACTTTTTTGCAAATGTCAATTTTTTGCACGAGGTTAGTCTTTATAAAGCGGGTGTTGAGCATGGGCACGTTTGTGTTGAGCAATTTGGATGCGGCTTTGAGAGTGATGTGGGTGGATAACCATTGATGCAAGGCGAGCCGCTGAAAGGGCAGAAGCTCTTTTGGGGTATTACATCCACAATATAATCTAAGAATAGAGTTTAACACCATCACGCTGAGGCCGAACTGTTGGGCGAGAGTCCTGACCTCTTCAATGGCTGGCGAACGTTCACTTTTTCCTCGTCTCACTTGCTTCAGTTGCTCTCGCATCCGAGCGAAATCCACACTGCTTCTCAGATAAATTGCTGCTTCATACCTATTGCGATCGCAGGCGGGGATCAGGCCCAGTTGGCTGGCGATTCTATTTAACGTCCTTCCGGAGATACCGAGCGAATCGGCGATTTCGCTGTAAAATACAAATCGAGTCTTAAACTCTTGCACCGAGGTGTAAGGAATAAAGGTCACATGATTACCTGAGACCGCGTTGGGGAAAAAGCCGCGTTTCACGGCGTGCTGCATTGACATCTGCGTGGTGTGAAGTAGAAAGGCTGCTTCGTTTAATGAGCAATATTCTTTTTGCTGCGAGGCGTTGTGCTGACGGCTCAGCTCAAGTCCGGCCTTAATTACTGTACACAGATTGGGATGGCTGTAGCCAATTGTATTTGTAACCGGGAAAGGGCTTCCTGTTATTGACATTTCGTTAATAAATAATCGGGTGGTAAGAGTGCTCGCGTGGATTGCATGCCGTAATTGAGAAAACGTGAGCTTGATCGCCGCGCAACAGTGCTGTTTATCACATGGGCCGGAAGCTTGATGATTTTTTTGCAGATAGTCGATGGCGAACCCTCGCAGTGTTGGGTCCTTGACCGTTAACCAAATGGACTCAAACACACTTAGCGGAAGCTGCCGGTTGCTGCTCAAGTCCACTTGTAAGGCTGTCTGTATTTGTGCGTGAAGTTCCTGGGTTGAAGTACTTTCGATCAGATAGGGGGCAGCCAAATTTATTTTTTGTGCTTCCGTGTATAGATAATCGTTGATGAACTGGCTAGCGTTCTGAACAGCAAAGATCGAGGGAAGGACGATCGAGTGTCTGTGGCGGTATGGGAGTACCTCAGCATCCGCCAGGTTGAATCCACATTTACAGGTAAAACCGCAGATTTTTTTCCACTGATTGATGTGGCCGCAATTCGGGCAAACTGACGTCAGCAACACATTGTGCGCTGGGCAAAAGTCAAAAAAAGTAAAATCTTGCGGAACCCGTGAATAGCCCAACTTGAGGCACAGGGGACATGAGAGAAACTGGCCTCTTAACGACCCTGTGAAAACATCTTGGTTGTTCACTATGATATGGAAGCCGTGCAAATGTTGGCTTGCCGGATGTTCGAAGAAAACTTGCCGTAAAGCATTGGCCAGGCACGGCGCTTCATTGCACAAAAGGTTGCACAGCGGATGATCCCGAAGTCGAATATCTCGTGGATAAGAAGACTGAGAAATACCCAATGCCAAACACATGTCCCACACGTCCCGATAACCGTTGCATTTCGCGGTGCGTATGAGAACGCTCGTCGGACTTTCCATGTAAAAAGGGCGTGCGACAAACGACAGCGCGTTCATTGGCCGAGCGCCTTCATGATCTCTTGAGTGCTGATTAAAAAGGGATTTTGTTCTTTTTTAATTCGATCGGGCAGGTGCAGCCTCTTGATACCTTCTGCAAAATCCTCGATGGTCAGCCTTCCATCGCCTCTTATCAACGCTCGCTTGAATGCAGCATGCAAGAGGCGACGGATTCCTCGCATATTTCCTCCACTTCCCATGTACAGGGCGGCTGACATATGTAGATCTCCCAGAAAAAGATCGGAATGGAGTTGTCCCAGTTTTTCGATTTCTGCTGCAAACAAACCGAGGATGGTTCTGAATTCGGATTGAGGGTCCGCGCTGTAAATCAAGTTCGATAGTTCGATCCGGTACGGATATCGCTGTGATACTTGTTTCTGCGGATCGATGATGCCCGCGTCGAAGGGTTCTCCGGAGAGTAAAAAGGTGATTCCACTCTCATTGAGCATGTATTTTATCCAACCGCAGGTTTCTTTTTTGGTTATAGCGGCCCCTTTGTTGGCGAAGTTCTGAAACTCATCCAAAATGACCAATCGCGTTTGACGGCATTCCAGAGCGGTCAGAATCTGTCGTTCGGCGGATGTTCCTTTGTTGATCGTAGATATCTTCAGTTTTTCCAGAATGGCTCCCGCGACCGATTTGATGGTCGGGCGGGCGGGTAACTCCAAGTATAAGCAGGGCAAGCTCTTAATAAGCAGCCCGTCGGCTTTTAACAGGGACGCCGGCCTCCCCATGAGTTGCTCCAAACGTTTGCAGATGCTGGATTTACCGGTTCCGCTTTCCCCCATCATTATCGGGCAGGAGGGGTCTTCGCACTCCTCGGTCGTCTCGATACTGGCCAGCACCGTATCAATCGCATTCTGGTACTGAGAATGCAGAATTGTGTATTTACTGAAGGTTTTTAACGTGGCTGTGATGTCCACTTCAGTGATCCTCGAGGTACACCGCTTTTAGGCCTGCCCCGCTGGGCGGCGCGCTGGGCTTGGGTGCTGGCGGTTCGAGTGAGCGGGCCCGGCTCGCTTTCCCCGTTTTTTTTGCGGCTTTGGTCGCGGCTTTGCGGCGTTCTCGTGCCTGGCGTTTTTTCCGCATGAAGAATTCCTTCTCGATCTCCTTGATGTTCTGGCGAATGCGAACCAGGGCTAAACAACCTTGGTCGGCGGAGAATTTTTTTTCCTCAGCAACGATCGCTTCCATCACCAGGCGGTGCTCGTAGAGACTCAAGCCATTCTGATAGTGGGGATCGCGGGCGTCGGCGGGCACTAACGGTTCGGGGCGGTCCGGGTGGTGCACCCAGACCTGCCCCAAGTCCGCGATGTCGTACAAGAGGACTGCCTTCTGCCCCGGTTTCAGCTCATGCGCGAGCTCCGCCAAACCCGGGCCGCTCCATTGCAAGCGGTCGAAGCCGACGATGCCGTGATGGATCCTGCAGTGTTTTGTCGACCGCAGCGCTGCATTCAGCGCCTTTTCTGAATATTTGATCGGCGGCAGTTGCTGGGCCATGGCTTTGGCCCAGCGGGCATTCGGCGACAGTTTTGTCCGTCCGCGAGTGAGCGGGTGGGTGTGGTAGACATTTTCCAGCCAGTCTGCAAAGGCATCCTGCAGTTGTTCAATGGTCAGGCAGGCGTGCGCCGCCGAATCATACTGGCCACACTGCTCAGGATTGGAAAACGTGGTGCCTGGCAGGCTATGGAAAAAAGTGTTGGCCGTGTTAAAAAAAGCTTCGATGTGGGGACGGGCGTCGGGCGCACCGGGCGGTGGTAAATCCAGTTCAATGCCCAAGGTGTGGGTCGCCGTTTTGACATTGATGTTGTTGTTTTCGATTCCGCGATCGCCGCTGAGTTTTACCAGCTTGCCGCGCTCCAATTCTTCGCCTGGCACGTCTTGCAGGGACATGCGCAAAGTTTTCAGGGTTTTTCCCGCGCAGGGCGGCATCAGGGACAGATCATGGCCGAGGATTTTGCCACTCTTCAGTTCAATCATCGCCTGCAAGTGCGCCACCTTACCCAACGGATCGCCGTGGTCATCAACGAGCATGAGGTCGCAGGGCGATTGACAGTCAATTTCGCCCTGCTCCAATAAGTACTGGGGTTCCTGCCAGGCCGGCCCGAACTTGTTGTTTTGCTCGGCCGCTTTGCCGCTCAAGCGCAGCTTGTCCGTTCGATAGTGACACTGGCGTTTGATGGTTCGGCGCACGGTGGAGAGAGAGGGTATGGACAACAAGCTCGAATGAGTGCTGCTGCGAACGATGTTGTCGTTGAGGATGGCACCTTTGATTAGCTGGAAGACCAGCGCGATACTCCTTTGCTGCCCAGTGTGGTACCCATCCTCCCTATCCTCGATCACTTGCAGCATAAGGCTGCGCACGGCTTCCGGAGTTTGTTTGCCACGTGGAAGGTCACTTTTCTGTTTGAGTAATGACCACGGTGACCAGTTGCCTTGTTTGCTTAACGCCGTCCATCGCCACGCGGTGGTGTAACTGGGGCCCTTGCTTTCCCCGCGTTCGGTCGCGAGTGCTTTCAACTTTTCGACGCAGGCCGCGCGGGGTAATGCCCCCTGGAAGGCGTTCCGTAACCCCATGACGTAGTAGTACTTACGTTGAGCGTCTTTCACGTCGGCTTCGTTTGAGGCCACAAACCGTGCCGCGGCGGACTGTTCGATCGGCGGGCACTCGGCCAGCACGATTTGTTTTTTCAGTTGCAAGGCCTGCAGATCTTCCGGCGTGAGAAAGCACGTGCGCTTGCCTTGGGTGTCCCGAAATGAAACGAGTTCGCGGGTGACATTGATGACCTCATACAGCCGACCATCGTCCATCCGGTAGCGTCCGCCGACGCCAGGTGGCGGCACGCTCAGCGTCTTCACACTGCCCTCTGCTGAATCAGCGAGCACCGGTTCAGCGGCTGGTTCAGGTCGGTGCTCAGCTCACCCCGAAATAACCAGTGGTAGACAGCCCGCAGGCTCGGTGGGTAAGCACTGCTGAGCAATTCACCCAGGGTGAAACAGTGTTGGTAGTGGGACAGGAAATCGACGAGGTAGGCCTGCTCCCGGTCGTTAACGCCAAACCCTTGAAAGTACAGGTATCGCAGGTTGGCGAAGATAGGCGACATAAGTTGCCGTTTGTCCGCGCGGCGCCACTCGATCTGCCAGGCTTCACACTGCCCCACGAAGCTCTCGAGTTTGAACCGGGTGGGTTCCTTTAACTGCCGAAAGTCCGATTTGACCTCGGTGAAATGATTGGCCGCTTGCGCGTGCTGCACAAAAAAGTCGGGGGTGTAACGCATGGGCCCACGTTCCGTTTCCCAGGTGAAGGTGTAGGGCTGCGGGTAATAGGCAATCACATCGTGGTCCCATTCCAGCCACACGCAGTACGCCGCCTCCACCGAGCCTTCGCACAGCACGACCTTGTGGTTTTTCAGCGACGGGAAACAGATCATGTAGTAACCCCGCCGTTTGCGACGAATGTCGCGCACGGGCGCACGATCACCGGCCAGCCACGCCTGTTCATTCCACATCGTCCACCTCTGCGTCCGGCGTCGAGATCAGTTGGCGATCAGCCATTGCCCGCCGCCACTCTGCACGCTCAACGGCGCCGCGATCGGCCATTCGCGCCAGGCCGACGACCGGCTGATCAGGTTGGGTCAGATGTAGCGTGATGAAGGCCGAAGTGGATTTCTTGAGGCGGCGGCCGCCAGGGGCGATGGGCGCGGTCTGGCTGCGGCGCTCCGACAGCGAGTGCTTTTCGCTCTGCTTGCCGCGCGCAATTCCACCGAAGTCCGGACACAGTCTCGACGCCTGCGCGTAGATTTTATGCAGGATCAGGGATTGCTCCCGGGTCACAGCAGCAGGGGGCTGAAAGTACCAGACCTCATCCAGGATGATCGAGCGCATGGGCGCCCTAGCGGGGTAGCCCGGACGGGTTGAGCGCGCAAGGAGCTGCTGCAGTTGTTTGGCGCAACGGCACGGATGGTGCACTGCGCCGTTGCTCCGAGATTCATCGTTCGGCGCGTCGCACGGGCTCACCGATGGCCGTCGGGTCGTCTGTTTCGACAGATCCGCCGCTTCGACTCGGCGTTCAGGGGCGTCCCCTTGAGCCCAATCCGGCAGGTACTGCCGGTAGCGAGGGTCCATTGGACACCCGCGTTTTAGGGGCGAGAGCCTGAGGATGATCAGGTCCTGCTGCGCGATCATCTGCAGCACTTCGGCTCGGTTGAATGACAAGCAGTATCCGTCCAGCACGTCCTGCAGGCGCACGCAGGTCGGGCTGTAGTCAGCCAGCCGGTACAGCCTGCCGCCGACGCTAAACACCGTCGGCTCGTGGCGAACTCTTAACGTGCTCATAGCATGTCTCCTTTGAATTGCAGAGCGGGTCGGTCCGGGGAGGGTGGCCTGCCCGCGTCAACGGGGCGCAATAGGGCGGAATAATTCAGCACACCGCAGCGGCTGCCGACCGGGCCCTGGCATTCTGGACGTGATGGCGTTGAGGCGACTTTGACCCAGGCTGCCGGAATTTATGGATCTACCCGAATACTCATGACGATCTCCATGCGCAGGTACAACTTCGGCAGTGTGACCAACGTCGGCCCGTGGACGCTGGTGGCCGTGACGCGGTGGAACTCCCAGCCGTGCTCACGACACAAGCGGTCGCAGGCGGCCAGAGGCTTCATCCATTGCGTCGGCATCTGGACAACGTCTGCTTGTACCTCGTAATCACCACCCCCGCCATCCACATGGGCGATCAAGAAAAGCGGGGCATAACGGTGTTCTGCCGTGCCGGCGATCCCGGTCAACACATGCAGCTCAACCCGGTACTGCTCCACTTGGGGGGCACGCTCCAGACGTACGCAGTCATCGGCCTGCAAGCGGGGACCACAGCGCAGCGAGCGGTGATTTTTGCGGGACGCAAAGGTCGTCGAAAAGTTGCGATGACCCGCCGGTGGCCAAGGGAAAGCAGGAGCCGGATCGCGCGGCATGCTGCGGATACTGGTCAACATTTCCGAGCTCCTCAGGTAACGAAGGGCCAAGGTTTGCAATGTTCATTATCGAACAGACGGTTTGAAAAAACGAACCGAGATTGTTCACCCCCAAAAATGCATCAATAGCTCTAATCCGGCTGTTTCAAAGGCACTTAAAGTTTGTGCATTGACCGCACCGCAGAGGGCATAGAGACATCCTTATCGAACAGACGGTTTGAAAAAACGAACCGAGATTGTTCACCCCAAAAAATGCATCAATAGCTCTAATCCGGCTGTTTCAAAGGCACTCAAAGTTTGTGCATTGACCGCACCGCACAGGGCATAGAGACATCCTTCAGCAATCTTCACCAGCGAGGTCCATGATGAGCAACTCGGTGATGGCACCTGTACGGGGAGCTCATCTGATGTCGGACAACAAGACGGTGGGTCAACTGCGGGCAATGTTCTTTGCTCACACGCTGGCTGAGTTGGCGGGATTTGCACCCACGGGACCGGCGATTACGCGTTGGGGAAACGCCTGGTGGGCCAGGCGCACCGGGCGAGCCCTGCCGGATCCGCTCAATCACAAATGGGCCGATTACCTCACGGGCCGACTGCCGCGCAGCGACGTGCGCGCCGCCCTGATTGAGGATTTCCCGATCTTGCAGACGGTGCTGGACGATCCGCTGTGGCCGCTGCTGCAACGCCTGCTTCATCCGCTGGAGGACACCGGTTGCTGGGCCATGCAATTACGCCTCAATGGACGGGTGTTTTACTACTTCTCCGCTGGGCGCCTGGTTCGGCTGTGTGGCGTGCCGAATTGGCGGCGACTGGCAGGTCTGCTGGCGCTGCTGGGCAGTGAGCGCACTGAAGACTACTGGTCACATGTATGGCTACGCCGGGTGCTCACTGATTACGTGTTGTGCGCTTGTCTGGATCTGCCGGGACGGATTGATCCGCTAGACCTTTACGTACTCCTGGAAGAGGCCTACCGTCTGGGCAAATTTGGTCGGGTCAGTGACTGGCCAAACACACGCGCCAGCTTCCAATATCAGTTGTCCCGTTTCCAACGACTCCGGCGGCGCTTGCAAGCCAGAGGCTGGCTGCAGGGCTGGGGTTTCAGCGAGCGCCTGCTGTTTTGGCGTTTGCTAGGGAACCGAAATGCATTGGCCCGTTTGCTCACCAGTGCCCCTGCTGTCAGTTTAACCAGAGGGGATCTCGTCAGTCAGGCGCGGCACTGGGTGCGTCAGGCGCAACGCGATCATGTCAGCTTTGCCGAGGCTGCACCGGGGGCATGGCGCTGGTGCGACTCCTCGCGAGGCCACACACAACCGTTCGCCTGGGTCATACCCCGATCGTGAGCCAATCCAATAGTGGCGCAGAGAATCAGGCATGAGCGTAGACCTGAGTGATGAAGACCTCTTTGTTGCAGCCGACGCGGTCCTGATCGGTGGCCGCCATGCCACCCCCCGATCGTGTGCGTGCGCACTTCGGGCGCGGGAGCCCGGCAGGTATTGGCGCGCTGCTCGATCGATAGTGGGGGCAACGGGTCGCTCGAGTTCACAAGGAGACGCTTTCCACCACGCTCAACGAAGTCCTGGCCAGGCTGTGGCAACAGGCGACCGCGCAGGCGGGGCATGAACGCCGAGCAGGCTTGCGCGCGCCAGCGGCAGGCGGGGGCTGACAAGCGCTGGGTGCTGGAGAAAGGCCTTCACCCTGCAGCGGCAGGCGCTGGAGTAGCGACTGGGCAAGGAACGGCAAGTGTTGGCCGAGCAGCGCCAGCGTTCACTGGCAGGCCATGAACGGTTGCGCGAGCGTCTGCGTCAGTCTCGCGAAACCGCCAAGGGCACGACAGTCGCTGCGCGGGGCGCGGCGAAAAAGCCTGGGCAGGGCGCAGTACGAGCGGGTGTTCGCCCAGCCAGTTAACGCGCGGCGCCGCTGGCGTGAGCACGAGCAGGCGCAGGCGTTACACGCGGGGTAACTCGAGCTGTTCAGTCGTCACGTGGCCGTTGCAGGCTCGCTGGGGCCCCGCGTCGGCAACCGACGGCGCGGTGCATAGCCTGTGGCGGGACTTCAGGCCGCTGTTGGAAGCGGCGCAGGGCGTGCTGGGGCTGCGGCTTGAGGCGTTGCGCCAACCATTGAGTGCAACGCCAGGGCCGGCGCACGGGCTGAGTCACAGCGAGCTGGACCCGTTGTCTCGGGCAGACCTGGGTCTTCCAGCAATGACTCGTCGAGCTTCGGTAGCAAGCCAAGGTCTATAGGGATGCGTTGGATGCACTTTTTTGCAGGTGATGCCGCCAGCCTTGGCGGCTCGACACTAGTCAGGTGGCGGGGGCATCTGTGCTGGCCATTGGCCGCCTTTGGACAGCCAAGGGCCTGGCGCTTTTCCCTGCGGCCGCGCTTTCGCTGGTAGCCCTGGCTTAGGGGGCCCGGCCGATGCCTCACGCGGGGCGCCAGCGTGTCCGTCAGTCAGCCCTAGCGGATCACGCAGGGCCGACTGGGGCCTCGCCATCTTCCTCCTCGAGCAGGCGGGTGGCCCGGCTGGACAGCAGGGAGCCAGCCTGGAAGTAGCCCATGACAGTGTTGACGCTGCGGTGTTCGGTCATGGCCATGACCTCGCCTAGCGGCACCCCCTGGCGTCCGGCCTCGGTGACAAAACCGGAACGCAAGCTGTGTGCGCCCCAATCCCCGGCCAGGCCCGCGAGCTTCGCCCGACGCTGGATCATCCGCGCCACCGCATCGCCGCTGAGGGCGGTCGGCGCCACCTCGCCATACTGGCGCAGCCGCCGGAAGATCGGTCCGCTGGGGCAGGGCGCCACCGCGAGCCAGGCGTCGAGGGCCCGCGCCGCGGCGCCGCGTAACGGCTTTTCGCGGACCTCGCCGCTGGTCACGGTTTTGGTGGCACCCAGGCAGTACAGCCAGGTTTCTTCGTCCAGCCGGCGCAGGTCTTCTATTCTTAACGCCACCACTTCCGAGCGGCGCCGACCACCGCCGCTCCAGGCGAGCAACAGCAGGGCCCGGTCACGCACACCGCGCAGGCCATCGGTACAGGTGGCGAGCAACGCCTGCAGCGGCTCGCGGGTGATCGCGGTTTTCTTGCGCACGCTGATGCCCTGCCGGACTTGGGCCTTGCCGGCTTCGCGCAGCAGGGTGGTGACCGCCGGCGCAGCGCAGGGGTTGTCCCAGTGCTTGAGCTTGTGCCATTTGCCCAGCACGGCCAGGCGATGGCTGACGGTGTTGAAGGCCAGGGGCCCGGGTTTGCCTTTGACCCGGGCCTGGCGCAGGGCCAGGTCGGTCTCGGCCGGCAACAGGTGGTGCCAGGTCCCGTCGGGGACCGGGCGCGCCAGGTGGTCAACGATAAATTGCACGACGACCGGCACGGGCAGGGGCGCGTCGCCTAGCGCCCGCTGGTAGCGCAGCTGCAGCCACGCCTGCCAATAGGCCAAGGCGCTGCGGTAGCTGCGCACCGTGTTGGCCGCGGTGCCAGCGGCGATGAACGCCTCGGCGGCGGCTTGCGTACTGCGGGCCAATACCGTGGGTTCCAGGCGCGTTTCGGTCGCTGGAATCGGTTGATTCGTTTTATCTAATACGTCCACCGTATTTTCCTATAGGTGCTAGGTCGGATAAGAACCAATTATCAGACCCAATATAGCGGAGGGTTGGGTATGGCGGTAGGAGTGCCAGAAAACGACGTGTTTGCCGCCGCGGACGCCGTGTTGGCGCGCGGCGAGCGGCCAACGGTTGAACGCGTGCGCCTGCAGCTCGGTCGTGGCAGCCCGGCGCGGGTCGGCGCCTTGCTCGATCAGTGGTGGGAACAGCTGGCTGGGCGCATGCGCAGCGAAAGCCGGCTGCCGGGGTTGCCGGCTGAGGTGGCACAGGACTTTGTTAAGGTGTGGCAGCAGGCAACGACACTGGCCCAAGGCTTGGCGGAACAGGCGCTGGCGGGACAACGTCAGGTGCTCGTTGCTGAGCGTGAGGAGCTGGCCGCCCGGGAAGCGCGGGTGCGCCTGGAGGCGAGCCAAGACCGCCAGCAGACCGCGGACGCCTTGGCGGCCCGCCAAGTCGCGGAGACCCGCCTAGCGGACCTGGAGCAATTGCTGGCGCAGCGCCAGACACAAATCGAAGACCTGCAGCGTCAGCGTGAAGGACTGTTCCGCGAGCGCGGCGAATCCCGGCAGCACAATCAAGAACTACAGCAAGATTTACAGACGACAAGGCTTAAGGCCGAACAGGAGCGTGTGGCACTGGAGGTCTATGTACGCGGAGTTGAAGACCGCGCGCACCGTGAGGTCGATCATGCGCGAGAGGAGGGTAAAGCCACGACGACTCAGCTCAAGGTAGCCGAGCGGCAAACAGAGCAGTTGCAACGGCGTTTGGAGTCAATAAAAACCGAGCTCAGTCAAGCTCAGCAACGCGCGGCAGCGCAACAAGCTCGAGCTGAAACTCTGGAGCAGCAACTCATACAGTTACATCAGAAGCCAGTGTCCAAACGGAAGTCTCGAACACGGAAAACCGCGATAGTTAGTGACCGGGCTAGTGTTCGAGGCTCGAGCTAAACATAGCTGAGTGCATTTGGATCGCCATCTCCCGCTTTGGATCGTCAGGAGCGGTAGATTGCAGCAGTTCCTCGAATTGTCCGACGCTGAGCACGATCCAGGGTTCCGGGTAGTGGCGTAGCAGGTGCTTGGCCTTGCGGCGAATCAATTCTGGAACAGACGGGTTTTTTGATAGGTCGCGCAAAAAATCACCTGTATGGATAATGCTGCGCGTACGCTCGCAGGGCATGGTCATGCTCACCTCCATCACATCGTTAGATCGTTACAAACCAACGGCTGTCGCTACTTTACTCCGCCCCGTCCTCGATATCTTCAAGCGCTGATGCGCATTTTGGGTTGGGTCAGGGGGGATTGAAGCCAGAGGGCGTGTCTTATGCCGACGGCGCGACGCTAACGTCGGTCTGCGAACTCTTAATCAAAGCGGCCAGAACAAACCCCTCAGCCTTCTTCCGCTCGACAAACCATTGGCGGCGCTCTGGCTGTGCTCGTCGGCGCGCCGATGATATAGCTGACCGGGATAGCCGCGGTGAACAGGGCGACGGTGGTTGCCAGCTCTTTGGAGCGGAACCAGTAGGTCAGGTAGACGATGATGCCGGGGAAGAAACCGACCTCGGCCTGGTTGGTGGTCTGGGCGAAGGTGGTGAGGGCGGCGATGAAACCCAGGTCACCAGTATCCGGGCGATCCACACTCGGGCGCCGAACTAGTTGAGCAGCACGTTGCTCGGCACAAGAGGAATAACCGATGAAGAAAATCCCCGGAATAAAGCCGAAGGCCTCGCTGGAGAGGGCCAGTTCCTTGTTCATCTGCAACACGGCATAACCGATGTCGGCCCGGTCGAGGTACGAGACGATTTAGAGCAGGAATACGACAGGGGTGATCCGCCTGGTCACCTTGAGGACGATTGCAGATTCATCAGGTTTATTGTTGTTCACCGATAATGCTCTGCGAGACAGAGATCGGAGCCAGGCAAATTCGTTGTGTACTTGAAGCTTTGAAGTGGGAAGGCGTGGCTTGATGCAGGCTGTTATCGAAAGCGAAACCATTGATTTAAGCTGGGCACCAACTGGCGTTCAACGAGTCCCTTTGGTCATTTTTTGGAGGTCACAAAAGCTGAATGCCGCACATCTTGCGATACCGCGCATAGCTAACTCACGTCACCCGGATGAGTCAAAATGACTGCGCGGCGATGATTTCGTACTGCGGTATGGCCTACGGAATAACAGCTGTAAAACGTGGTTAATCACGGCTGGATGTGGGCGGCTTAATAGGTTTGAGAAACCAAGTTTCTCAAACCTCAGGGCGTTTTTGGCGCGCGAAGGCTCGATTGGCAGTACGCCGCGGAGGCGAGGGGCGTTCTTCACAGAAAGCCCGGATTGATCCGGGCGATAGGATCAATGTGCAGTTGGTTTTCGGTGTAGGCTTAAGGCGATTGACGGGGCAGAAAACTTCGTCGGCAGCCATCAGGCTCAGCGCGGCTCGCGCCGTGCCCTGTTCGTGCGAGGAGGACACCATGACGATGCCGTGCGAGCGCACACGCGCGCTGATTCGGACGCGAGACCTTCTGGTCGAGCTGGCGCAAGATCCCGCGCTGTCCGAGTCCATTCGACGTCAGGCCCGCCAACTGTTACGGCATTATCCCAATGCAAACGAGATACTGCGGGCAGGGCAGCTCGAAGAGCGAAGAGTCGACCGCCTGATCGAGCCCTTCCTGAGCTCAAGTGTCGATTGACCGCCAGCTACCCATCATCGGCCAACAGCCGCTGATCCTGAGCTGTTGATACGCCTAGGGGAAATGGCTCCATCGCCTTATCGACCTAGTGCGTTTCGGAATTGCACTAGCACTCAATGGCAGTTCCGGTTAGACGGGAGATAGCTCATATTCCGTTTGATGGGAAATCATTGGGAGGACGTGTTGATGAGCACTTCACCTGCGACTCGACGTCCGGCAAAAAAGAAGGAGGTGTCCCGTGAGGAGGGCATTGCGGCCTTTTGGCGATTCAGCTCCGATCGAGAGTCGCTGACGGATTCGGAAAGGCTGCAGCAAATAAAAGTAGGGTTTCCCGCTAACCTCATCCAGGTTTTTCGCTGGGCCTTCGACCTTCAAGAACGCCAGTTGGAAACGCTGCTCAATGCATCAATTGCGACGCTTGAAAGACTGCGGCGGGCGCAAATGAACCTTGGCCCTGTCGCCTCCGAGCGTTTGGACAGAATTGCTACAGTCAGTCACTTGGCCGAGGAGATATTTGAGACACCAGTGACTGCCGCACATTGGATGTCGACACCAAATAAAGCGCTCGGTGGGACTGCTCCGATCATGCTCTGCGAAACGGAGATAGGAGCCAAACAAGTTCGCCGTGTCCTTCAGACCCTTGGATGGGGAGGTCCAGCCTGATGAGGGATGGTGAGGCTCACAATCACAAAGGCGAGTTGATGTCTTACACGACTGACCGGAAATGGCCGACTTCTGCCTGTCATCAAGGGCTGCAACCGACCCTTGCTGTGTAAAGCCGTGTTGGGGATTGCCTCAGTAGCGGCGTTTGCAACGCTTTGTACGCTAAGCTGGCGTGACGGTATTGATGGTGCCGTCTGCGCAGATTGGCGGAATGCCTAAACCTTGCCACGAGAGCGTAGGGCTGTGGCAATCGAGTCAACCAAAGAAGGATCAGTTTGATCGTGGAAAATATTGATCATATTGCCCGCCAGGATCGCGCCATTGAAAACCCTGACTCAGACGCGTTGGAACGAGGTCCGTTTGTAGCCAGTTTGGTTAAGACGCTTGTTCACACTGAATACACCAGCTCGGGTGCTGTGGAATCCCGCCGGGCGACCGGATTTGTGGTTGGGCTCACAGGCGAATGGGGTTTGGGTAAATCCAGCGTATTGAACCTGCTTGGCCTTGAACTCGAACAGATGGAATATGTGGTTGTGGCGACTCTGAATCCCTGGCTCTTCAAAGGTCGAGACGAATTGATAGAGGCATATTTCGATAGCCTTCGGGAGGCACTTGGATACAGTACCACTGAAAAAACAAGAAAGCTGCTGCAACAGCTAGAGCGATACAAGGCTTCGATTAAGTATGTGGGTGCAACGACTGCTGGTCTGATTGATGTATTTATCGGGAGCGGCGCAGCCACAACATTCTGGAACAGATGGCTTCTGAAAATAGTCAGCGCGTCGATTAAACCGAAAGAGCTATCTGCGATCCAAGAGCGGAAAAGCCTAGAGACAAAACTCGCAGACGAAAAAGTAGCCGTTGTAGTGTTGATCGACGAACTAGATCGTGTTGAAGATGAAGAGGTGCGTGCGGTCGCGCAGCTCGTCAAAGCGGTAGGTGACATAAAAGGCATTTCCTACCTTGTGGCCTATGACCCTGACCGAGTGGCTCAAGCTCTAGGCAGAGGAGACAGCCTAGAGGACAGGCAAAGAACTGGCGAAAGCTACCTGGAAAAAATAATCCAGTTTCCTATTCCTTTGCGGCCTTTGTTTGAAGACGACTCCCGCAATCTGCTACTCCATGCGATGAAAAACAACGGCGTTGCAATGCCTGCGGTCACGCAACCCTATCAGACTGAAATCTTCAACCAGCTGCTTCGGGTTGTTCGAACCCCGCGCGAGATCAAGCGGTTGATAGGCGCGTTTTCTGTGCTGGAGGAAATCGTGCGTGGGGAGATATGCCCTTTTGAGGTACTAGCCTATAGCTGGTTAGTCACCAAGGCGCCGGGCATACGCCAGAATATCTCGGACAAAATTCAGACTCTTGTGAATGATCCGAGTGTCGCCGAACAAATAAGACAGCAACGATGGCGAAGAAACCATAATGATACTAACGAAACACTAGTGGATGTGCTTGGCGTATCTGCTGAGAGCCATTTAGAAATATTGCAGCTACTTTTCCCTCGTTTCAGCGATAGCCGGCAGCGTTCTATCGAAACCTCCGACGGCCACAGGATTGCGAAGCGCAGAAATCTTACCCGGCTGCTTTATTTAGGAAATCCACCATCACAGTTTTCCAGACTACACATTGAGCGGCTCTGGGCTCTCACCAGCCCGGATGAGTTAGTCAATGAACTTAGACCTTTGCAGCGAGCGGGTCGACTTGAGGCCTTGCTGGATCGAATCGGCGACCTTTCACTTATGTTGCCTCAATTTGGCGATCAAGTTTTTTGGGGCGCTTTCTCAAGAGTACTGATCCGTGAACATGATTGGTGCTCGAATGAGGAGGCAGAGCGTGGCTTCGTCGACGATATCGGCTCAATCCTTTGGCGTCTTGCTAAAACTGTAGAGGGAGGGGCATCACGTTTGAGGCACATCATGGATGCCTTGATCAACAATGGAGATCTTCTAATCGCTCCCTGGATATTAAGAAAGCATCTATTTGCTCATGGGCTAACGTCCTTTGCTCGCCAAGGTAATGGCGATCAAATCTATGATTTGAGCGAGACCATGGCATTACGTGAACGAGAGCTACCTCGGTATCGCTCAGCCGTGCTGGAAGGCATCCCACTTCGCAGACTCCCTGATGCCGAGGCGATTTTCTGCATGATCAACAGCAATTATTGGGATGAAGATCTGAGACAAAGCTTTACCTCGCAATTGGACTCCATGGTCGCTATAGCATCGTTGGCTGCACTTATGTTGCCTCCGGGTATTATTTGCGATCGGAGCACCCTTGATCTGATGGTCGATGCAGATATTGTTTTGGAGAGAACCAATAGGTTGCTACGTGAGGAAGGAATGCCAGAAAACGAATGGCTCGCGACATCTATTCGCCGCTTTCGAGCGACTCTCGCAGGTCGAGATTTACATGCAGTCAATGCCTTGGAAGACGATTTTGGCGAAAGTATCGAAATGAGCACTGAATGGCCCCTGACTTCCTAGGCGAATTCGATAGACCACTTTTGGCCGAAAGGCGCCTGTTGCGATCGTCCGCTATGGGTTGATTCTGTTGAAAAAGTCGACCATGGTTTCCGCAACAGAAAAGTATGCGTCCGAGATTGAAATCTTTACTTTCGGCAGAGGCTTCCGGACTCAAATTTCACGTAACAGTGTGCAAAAAAAAGGCGTTTTAACCAGTCAATGACCAGGCTGTTTGGGCGAACCGACTTTTTCAACAGAATCGGCCGATAGCGGCTGGCTAAATCATAAGGCAACGATCCGAGATTGTAGGGGACTAAGCCGGAAAGAATGAATGCGGTGTATGCGGCTTCCCGTGGGCAGTGTTTTGTCGTTGTTCAGTGTCTACTATGCTTTTCTAGGTGGGTTTGTTTTGGGCTACGGGAGGTGATGATGAAGATCAAAGAAAAGAAAGAAGTTGAGATCGTCAGCGACATCCTGTGCGATGTCTGCCTCGAAAGCACTCGCGTCGAGGAATATGGCCTCCAATACGCCATGTTGCAGGCCCACTGGGGATACGGCTCGGCCCACGATGGTGAGCGCTATGAGATACATCTGTGTGAACGCTGCTTTTTCCAGACAGTTGCCAGCCTTAAGCAGGAAAGGCGTGCCCAAACGATGTTCAGTGAAAATGAAAAGGACAAATTAACTGACAATTTCGGCATGGTTGAAGCGGACGATTTCTTCAACGATGACGGAAGCTCGACAGATAAACCGTGAACGAGACGACCAAGTTTACTCACCGATTTGGACACTTGCGACTGACTCCTTTTGGCCGTTCTCTGCCGGTCGCCGATCCTGATCCCTCTAGGCAGTCTGTGCGCATTGGCAGGGCAGAATGCGTGATTGCATAATGCCGGCATTCAATCACTCGTTACAGGAGACGCAATGAGGGTGGAGCCCGAAGTCAGCCAGGTAAAAAGGCTTTGTCAATTCATTACCTATGCCCGGTTGGCTGCCTCCATTGTGATGATAGTCGGCATAGGTGTGCTGGCTGGGTGGCAGTTTGATGTGCCCGCGCTGAGAACCGTGCATCCTGGCTGGACTGCGATGATGGTCAATACCGCCAGTATGTTCACTGTCCTCGGAGTGGGGCTGTGGTGCGCTACGTTCAGAGCTTCCCTGGCCGGAGGCCTGATAAGACGGCTTGGCGCTGTCTTGGTGATACTTGTTGGTGGGTTGACTCTAGTTGAGTATGTCCTGTCGGTTGATCTAGCGATTGATTTGCTACTTCCTTTCGAGCTTCAACACAGCCAAGCCGTTACTTTTCCGGGGCGAATGGCTCCCGCGACGGCACTGTGCCTTCTGCTGTCTGGCTTTGGCTTGCTTCTTGAGGGGCGGCCGTTACTGCCGCATTTTTTTGCGTCGTCAGCGCTATTTGTAAGCCTGATGGCGCTTGTTGGTTATTTGTTCAGCGTTAGTGCGCTCTACTCGGTGGGTCTCTATAGCTCAATGGCCATCCATACGGCTATTTCGCTGATCCTGTTCAATACCGGACTGCTGGTTATCCAGGAACGTTCGGAATTCGTCGAGTTGCTGATAAGCGACACAGCGGGTGGCGAGGTTGCCAGAAGCTTGCTGGCTAGTATCCCGGTAGTAATTCTCTGCATCGGAGGTGCCCTGCTAGTCGGAGAAACGCTGGGCTACTACGACAAGCGGTTCAGCTTAGCGTTGATGGCGACGCTGAGCATAGCCACGCTCGTTGCGGTAATCCTGAGAACTGCGAGGCATCTTCATCAGATCGATAAGTCGAGAGGAAGTGCCCAAGCGGAACTGGCTGCTTTGAATGCATCCCTTGAGTTGCGGGTGGTCGAGCGAACCAGTGCACTCGAAGCGGTGAACCGCAAACTAATGGACGAAATGTTGCAGCGACAAAAGGTCGAAGATGACGTGCGCCAACTGTCGCTGACGGATGAACTGACTGGCTTGCACAATCGCCGCAGTTTTTTCCTTTTGGCTGACCAGCTATTACGCTCAGCTCGCCGTAACGATCAACCCTGCGCGCTATTTTTTATTGATCTCGACGGCCTGAAAAAACTTAATGATGTCCATGGCCATGAGGCGGGCGACTTGGCGATCATAGCTGCGGCGCAGGTGCTTAAGGCAGCGTTTAGAGTTAGCGATGTTGTTGCTAGGATCGGGGGGGATGAGTTTGTAGTCTTGGCTGTCGACGTGAGGGAGTCGGTCGATGCTCTCTCTGCTCGTGTGCAAACACTGGTCGATGAGTTCAATGGTAGTGATCGTTGCCGTTATCCTGTCGGCTTAAGTATCGGCGCTGTTCGTTGCTCGCCGAAGGAGCTGAAGCCTCTGGGTGAGCTGCTCGCCGGTGCCGATGCCGCGATGTACGCCAATAAGCAGCTTCGTCGTCAGCAAACTTCTTATTGTGATGGTGGCGCACTACATGTATCGCCCACGTACGCAATCGGACTAGTCAATTCGCTCTCGGTCTCTTAGAGGCTTTCGAACGCCTGCTTTTGGCTGCCTGTCACGAAGGGCGTGAAGTGGTCGCTCGAAACAATGCGACAGGATGATTCAGGAGGGACTAAAGGCGCCGTAGAAATGATCTGACAATAGACTTCGTAGCTTCGCTTGTGTCTAGGTCATGAAACGTACTCAAGGAATGCCAGATGCACTCAGTGATCTCGTTTTGAGGTGTGGCGTTTTCGGCATCTGGAACAGAGGCCTCAAAAACATGGTGGCGTGTGCTTCCTGCATCGAGCTCAAAAATGTACAGGAGCTGATCAGCGTTTAGCCCGGTTTCCTCTTGGAGTTCTCGCGCTGCAGCTTCCGCGATAGCTTCGCCAGCCTCTACCTTGCCACCAGGCAAAGACCATTTTGATCTCGGTTTGCGAACGAACAAGATTTCCCTATCTCTCTCGCATATGACTGTAGCTCTGACTCTCATCTTCTGGCCTGAAACGCCTGTCATTGAATTGTAATGAAAATGCAGTTTTAAGGGCGCGCTTTTCGACGAATGCAACATACAGAGCCAGCGTAGCTCCAAAAAGTGACTGATTGCTTCTGGCCGTTCGCTGCCTGTCACGCAGGGCAGCAGTCCCAAAGCAGTCAGTCGTGAAGGGCAGAAAACGGCTGCTTTTGTTGATTCGATTGAGACACGGAACGGTTCTTTTCTAGTCAACGTCAGAGTCCAGATGCCGTTGCGTGGTCTTCGTGTTGACGCTCACTCATTCGCCGAACACAGTCACGTGATGCGGCTCCAGCGACTAGGCCCCTTGCCAGTCATTAATCAACGGCAAGGGACTCGTTTCAAGCAACTTGAAATAGTCGGGGATACCGGGATCAGTGGGTGTGTTTCTTGACGAAGGTAGCTGTCGTCGAGATCAGCTCGTCGATCTGCTTCTCGTCTTTTTTCATGTTGAAGAAGTGATCCATGGGCCGGACAAGCAACTCATGTTTTCCAGGGTGATAGCTGATAAAGCTTTTGCCGAGGGTTGGCTGCGGAGAAACGATATCGTCGTTAGTGCCGACGGCGACGAGCAGCGGCCCCTTGTAACGGGTGATCTCGGCGGCGGCATCGAGGGTCATCAAGCTGATAAAGAACGCGGATTTAAGCTTGACCTCGCCACCACTAGGTAGTGCTAGTGCGACGGGGGTGTCACCGCTGTGCAACGCTTCCTTGATCTTCTCGGCGCCCCACAGCAACGGGAAAGCGGCTCCCATATTGGTTGCGGGGTTCCAGAGTGCGACCGCGTCGAGTTTATGCGGGGTCCGTCCTGCTACAGCAGCACCAACTGCTCCGCCCATGCTCCATCCAACAAGAGCCATGCGGCTGGCATCGACGCGCCTGGACTTGGCCAGAAAGTCGAGCGCAGCCAGCCCATCTACAACATACGTATCGAGTGTGCCGTCGGTCTTGGCACCCTCACTGTCGCCGTCAAAACGGTAATCGATGCGGAGGCTGGCAATGCCTTGTTCGGCCCAAAGACGTGCGGCACGGGCATAGATACCTTCATTGACGGCCGGAATGATCCCCTCATCCCTACTGCCCCCGAAACTGTGAAGTAACAGAATTACCGGGGGCTTCTTAACGCCGTCGGGTAGGTTCAGAGTGCCGACGACGTTCATTCCCTCAACGGAAAAGGTGACTTTTTCTTCAGCCGCAGACGCGAGATACGGGGCTGCAACCAGGCTTGCGAGAAGGACTATACGGGTCAAAAAAGTAGGCATGGGGGATACTCAGCTAGACGGGTAAAAGTTTAATTCTTGGGCTTGGGGGCATCGTCCGAAGATGCAGTCGGGGCTCCGAGCAGTCCGACAGCGCTGTACCAGAGCGGTCCTTGATTGATGCGGTCGGGGTGGAGTTCGATCATCTTGTCGAAGAACTCAAGTGGGGTCGGCTTCTCGGCGAGTAGTTCTATGGCATCCAACAGGTATTGGCGGGTCTGCTCCAGAATGACTGGATCATCGGCACGATTTTTCTGTTTGTGCCCAGCAATAACGATGCGCGGTTTCAAAGTTTCTACTTGGTCAATCGCCTTGATCCAAGCTTGGAGCCCCCCGTTGCCGCCTTCGAGGAGATATTGGTGTACGCCGTTATAGGCAATGTCGCCGGCCACCACCAGTCCCATGGACGGTACATACAGCACGGTGGTGTCGTCAGTATCTGAATGACCGACTTCTATAGCCTGGAGGGTATTGCCTTCAAGCGTGAAGCCTTCAGCGGGTATCGGTTGAGCAATAACATCGGTCTTTCCAATGAGCCCGGGAAAGTCCTTGTCATATACCTTTTCACGTCCGACAGTGGCCTGCTGGTGCATGAGCCGGATCGTGCCTTCGGTGGCATATACAGTCGCCCCTGGAAACCGCTCGAGGATCTGTTCAGTACCGAACCAGTGATCGCCATGTCCGTGGGTCACGTAGATGTATTTCAAGTGTTTACCGGATTGCGCGATCCAGTCGCTGACCTGCTGCGTTTGCTCACGGCTCATTGGCGGATCGATCAGCACAGCGTCGGTTTTCCCGAGGATCAGGGTTGAGGTGATCGGCGATGAAACGATGCGATCACCATTGGGCAGGCGTTTGTCGCTCGCCCGAGTTACCCCAGCAGTAACGAGTACTTCATAGGACAATGTCGAAGGGTGGGACATATCGTTCTCTCCTGTACTTTTCGCTGCGTCGGACTCGGTGGCGCCTGATAAGCAGGAGGCCGTGACCAAGATTGTGGCGAGCAGTGCTCGAATGGAGTTGCTGGACATATCTGACCTCTACTCGATGCGATGCAGCCTCGACCGCTTATGGCCGATAGTCGTCACTCCGGCGCCATCATCACCGCGAGCGTCATCTTGATGAACTCTTCATTTTTATCGATCGCTTCCAGGGCTCCGCGCACGTTGTCGGCAACCTCAGTCGAGCCGTACTGCTCGACCCAATTTGACAGCTCCATGATGGCGGCTTCGAGGGCGAGTTGGTTTTCGTTGATCTTGAACAGCAGTGAAGGGAGCAGGTCAGAGTTTGGCGTGGCGAATCCTCGGTAATGAGGTTAGCGTAGCATTGAGTTACAGGAAGAATTTTTAACGGTCAGCAGGACGCCGAGAAGGAGGGAATCAGGAAAGTTTTGTAACGGTTAAGCCCGATAGCAGTCGATCATGAAGGGCCGCTATTGGCCGCTTTCTGCCTATCGCCACCGTCAGCTACGAGTCCTAGGACTGGTGATCAGTTAAGCAATGAGATTTTGAATGGAGCGATAGTGTTAGAGTCAGTCCGCGATACTACTACCGCACTCTGAGGTTTGAGGCCTCAATCGACACGACCGGTCAGTCGAGTGACCCGCGGTAACCGAAGGTTGTTCAATGCCAAGTGAGAGTGCCAACTTACATCGACTTGACCGACACCACTTCCACAAACCTGAATTTTTTTCTGGCCTTCTTAGTAGCTTCTTGCTCTGCAACTAGGGAACTCAGCGTATCGGCCTCATGTACCATCTCGTGCGTCTCGCCTTCAAATTCATTACCCACCCGCAGCGTTACTCTCAGCCTAGGCGTGAAGCCTTTTGAGACTTCCTTTTTCTTCGCAGCCTTTACCGGTTGCACGATTACGACATCCGGGACGGTGTTTTGCACGTGTGAGTTAATTGCCGGCGCATGGGGCTCAGAACCACCGAATAGCGCCCGGCGCATCTCTTCTTCCGTCAATTCTGCATTCATACCATTTCTCAGTAGGGCGTTATGTATAACGTGAGCGATTCTATCAGCATGGCCGGACTCTGTAGTAACGCGTCGCAGGGTCAGACCTGACGAGTTAGATGGCCACCAGATACAGGCGAGCGTCAGCGTCTGGCCATTCGCAGCCAATCGTAGCGGGCAGATGTCGACCCAGAGCTGACGGTAGCGACAGTTAGTCAGCTTCCACGAAATAAGGGGGGCTTCAATTACGACGTGGTCTGGGTTCTCTGCTGCCCTGATGCCTTGTATGGACCTTGGAAGTTTTCATAGTGGCAACCTAGGCGTCACGGTAAGGAAAAGAATTTTTAGAGGGGGGTTGACCACGTATTTTAATGCTGTAGTATTCGCCTCCCGCTAGCGAGCAGCTTGATGTTGATCTTGGCTTAAGTGATTGATTTTATTAAAAAATCAGAGACTTTTAAGGGTGTTGTGTTAGGGGGAGTTCTGTAGAATGCGCACCTCGGTTGAGATGAAAGC